>JBDRQI010000005.1:0-148878 GCA_043826355.1 Candidatus Omnitrophota bacterium | reverse complement strand
GAAAACGGGCTTCAAGCCCGCGGTTTCCGCCCGGACGTTGTAGCCGCGGCCCTTTCCGGAGAAGGAGACAGCATTACCGCCTTTCCGGCCCGGGCCTCGGCCCTGACGGGCCTTGTTAAAAAACCCGGCGGTCCGGAAGAGATTATCACCTTCAGCCGGGTAACCAATATTCTTCTCCAGGCAAAAGAAAAAAAGTTCTCTTTCGGATGGTTTCAACCAAAGCTTCTCTTTGAAGAGGCGGAAAAAGAACTCTTTTCCTTCTGGATTTCTAAGGCAGAGGAGATTGGCGATTTTCTGACTGAGGAGAATTATGGCGCAGCCCTGGTGAAAATTTCGGAGTTAAACCCTTACATTAACCGTTTTTTTGACAAGGTGATGGTGATGACGCCGAATGAGACTCTGCGCAATAATCGGCTGGGACTCCTGGAGCAGATAGCCTGTGTCTTGCGGAAGATAGGGGATTTAAGTAAAATACAAATTTAAATATGAAAATTAAACAAACAGACCCGGAAGTTTCCGGTTGGATTGAAAAGGAAGAGGAGCGGCTCGCCTTTACCCTGGAACTAATTGCTTCGGAGAATGTGGTCAGTGAAGCGGTCCTGGAGGCGACCGGTTCGGTCCTGACCAACAAATATGCGGAAGGTTATCCGGGTAAACGCTACTACGGCGGCTGTGAGTTTGTGGACGAAATCGAGAGACTGGCGGTGGAACGCGCCAAGCGGTTATTTAAGGTCGATTACGCCAATGTTCAACCCCATTCCGGCACTCAGGCCAATATGGCGGTTCTTCTTTCCATTCTTAAGACCGGCGACCGGATTATGGGAATGAGTCTTGATTCCGGCGGCCATTTGAGCCACGGCGCTCCCGTAAGTTTCTCCGGTTGCCTTTTTGAAAACCACCCATACACGGTTAATCGCAAAACAGAACTTCTGGATTACGACGAAATTGCCGGACAGGTAAAAAAAGTTAAGCCCGGGATGATTATTTGCGGGGCGAGTTCCTACCCCCGGGTAATTGACTTTGCGGTTTTCCGGAAGATTGCCGACAGTGTGAATGCATACCTGATGGCTGACATCGCGCACATTGCCGGTCTGGTGGTCACCGGTCTTCACCCCAGCCCGGTCGGCTTCGCTCATTTTATTACTTCTACGACTCATAAGACCCTGCGCGGACCAAGGGGCGGTCTTATTCTGGCAGGCAAGGAGCACGGACATCTTTTGAACCGGATGATATTTCCCGGTATCCAGGGCGGTCCGCTGATGCACGTCATTGCCGCAAAGGCGGTTGCTTTCAAAGAAGCGCAAAAGCCGGAGTTCCGGGATTACCAGGCTCAGGTTATCAAAAACAGCCGTTCGTTGGCTGAAAGTTTGAAGAAAAAGGGTTTCAGGTTGGTAACCGGGGGCACCGATAACCACCTGCTTCTGGTTAACCTGGCTAATAAGAATATTACCGGCGCGGAAGCGGAAAAATTACTGGAAGGCATCGGTATTTCCACCAACAAGAACATGGTTCCCTTTGACCCGCTGGATGCTACCAGGACAAGCGGCCTGCGTTTGGGAACTCCGGCAATAACCAGCCGTGGAATGAAGGAAGGCCAGATGGAGACGATCGCCGGGCTGATTTCGGACGCGATTACTTTCCGGGCAGACCCGGTTAAGATTTCGGACGTCAAGAAGCGGGTAAAAGGCCTCTGCCGAAAATTTCCGTTGGATTCTCGTAATTGTCTGTCATCCTGAGCGATAGCGAAGGATCTCATATTTTAATTTAGATTCTTCGCAAGAACGGCTCAGAATGACACCACTTTTCGCGTGTACCTGGAAAAAGTTTTCCGAAACCTCCATAAGTTAGATTCCTTCCGGAAAGCAGAGAGATCACTTCAGGGCGGGGAAAAGGAAATTTCGCTTTCCGGCCTGGTCGGTTCTTCTGCAAATCTGATAGCGGCTGCCTTCTTTTCCCTGTTGCCCGGCGTGAAAAGATTACTGTTTATTACCGCCGGAGTGGAAAGCGCCAGCCGCGCCTTTGGTGACCTGCAGACTTTTCTTCCTTCCGCCGGGGTCGGTCTTTTTCCCTTCACGGAAGTTTTGCCTAACGAAGAACTGAATCCGTCGGCAGAGGTGGAGAGCCAGCGGCTGGTGGTTCTTAACAGCCTGACCAACCGGGCAGAACCGTTTTTAGTGGTAACCCCGATTCAGGCGATTATTCCGCCGACCGTCTCACCTTCTTTCCTGAAAAAATATGTTTTCAGCCTTAAACTCAAGCAATTCCTGGACCGCCGGGAATTCCTGGCGCAAATTTCCGACGCAGGATATCAGCGGTCGGAACTGGTGGTGGAACCGGGTCAGTTCGCGGTCAGGGGCGGGATTGTAGACATTTTCTCGTCAGGCCGGCCGGAGCCGCTGCGGGTTGAATTCTCCGGCGCAGAAGTTATTTCCCTGCGGTATTTTGACCCGGTCAGCCAGTTGAGCCGGAAACCGGTCTCCGTTGCGTCTATCCTGCCGATATCCGAAAAAGAGTTGTTTGCCCGGGGGAAGCCCGCTTCGTTTCTGGAATATTTTCCGGCCGGCACCATCCTGATCTTTTACCATCCATTAGAAATAGAGAAGGAAGAGATTAAGTTTCAGCAATATCTCCCTGCGGAAAAAGGTAATTTTCTTACCCTGCAAAAACTACGGGAAGTTCCCTTTCCCAAAATCAACTTCTCTTTTCTACCGTCGCCCCTACCCTTCCTACCCCCTCGAGGGGGAGGGGAGGGGGGGTATTTTTTTTTCCGCGCCGAACCCGTAACCCGGTTTACCCTCAAAGGACCTCTTGTGACCGACGCTTGGAACCGGAAGCCGCTGCATATATTCTGCCGGAACGAGAGCCAGGCAAAACGGTTTAAGGAAGTTATCGTCGAAAGGGGGTTGACCCTGCATCCGGACAGCCGGATTGAAATCGGGTACCTTTCAGAGGGTTTTTCCTTTCCGGAGATTGATGTTACCTTTCTCGCCGATTCGGAAATATTCGGACGCTACCGTTCCTTCCGGCCCGGCGTAAAACCGTTCTTCCAGTCCGCAGCCATTTCCGGCCCGGAGGAGATTTCACCCGGGGACTACGTGGTCCATCTGAACGAAGGCATCGGAAAGTTTCTGGGCATCGGCAAAGTCCTTTTTGAAAAGAAGGAAGCGGAGGTAATCAAGATTGAATATGCGGACGGCATCCTGCTCTTTGTGCCGGTCAGCCAGATTAACCTGGTGCACCGTTACGCCGGAGTGGAGAAGCCGCCAACACTTTCCCGGTTGGGCAGCCGGGCCTGGATAAAGACCCGGGAGCGGGTTACCGAAGGAGTGCGGGACCTGGCCAGCGACCTTCTGAAGATTTACCGGCAGCGGAAAGGGGTGCAGGGTTTTGTTTATCCGGCGGACTCCCCCTGGCAATCTGAGTTTGAAGCCGAGTTTATCTACGAGGAAACACCCGACCAGTTAACCGCAATCAAGGAGGTTAAGAAAGACCTCCAATCATCGAAACCGATGGACCGGCTGGTCTGCGGGGACGTGGGTTACGGAAAGACCGAGGTGGCGATGCGGGCTGCTTTTAAGGCGGTGGAAGCGGGCCGGCAGGTTGCTTTGCTTTGTCCCACAACCATTCTGGCGGAACAGCATTTGCGGACCTTCGGCGAACGATTCGCTGATTTCCCGGTGCGGATTGAGAACCTTTCCCGGTTCCGCAGCAAGCCGGAGCAGAAGGCGGTGATTGCGGAGATGGCCGAAGGCAGGGTCGATATCGTTGTCGGTACCCACCGCCTCCTGAGCGCCGATATCCGTTTTAAAAATTTGGGGATGTGGATTGTTGACGAAGAGCAGCGTTTCGGCGTAACCCACAAGGAGCGGCTGAGGGCGCGCTGGCCGGACGTCGACATCCTGACCCTTTCCGCCACGCCCATTCCCCGGACGCTGCAACTATCCATTACCGGAATCCGCGACCTTTCCGTGATTGAAACGCCGCCGGCCGGAAGGCAGGCGGTGCTTACCCTCCTGACGCCGTACCGGGAAGACCTGATTGCGACCGCCTGCCGCCGCGAGATGGAGCGGTCCGGCCAGGTCTTCTTTATCCACAACCGGGTGGAAAATATCGCCGGGGCCGCCGAACGCCTGAGACGCCTCCTGCCGGAAGCGGAGGTCGGGATAAGCCACGGCCAGATGGACGAAGGGGAACTCTTTGGCGTGATGGACCGTTTTCTGGACCAGAAGATAGATATTTTGGTGGCCACTTCAATCGTGGAATCGGGGCTGGATATTCCCAACGCCAACACCATCATCATTAACGACAGTCAGAACTTCGGCCTGGCTGACCTTTACCAGTTGCGGGGCCGGGTAGGCCGGTACAAGACCCAGGCTTATTGCTATCTTCTTTACGAGCCAAGAAAGGTCCTGACCGACGACGCCCAGAAGCGTTTGAAGGCGATAGAGGAGTTTACCAAATTGGGCAGCGGTCTGCGCCTTGCCCTGGCTGACCTGGAGATACGGGGGGCCGGAAACATCCTGGGCAAGGAACAGCACGGGTTTATTGAAGCGGTCGGCTTCTTCCTTTACAACCAGTTATTCCGGGAGGCGGTGGCGGAACTGACCGGCCGGAAAGTAAAGCGCGAGATTGCAGCCGCCAAAATTAAGGGTTTCATTCCGGAAAACTATGTTTCGTCGGAGACGGTACGGCTCTCCCTGTACCGCCGGCTTTTCGGTCTTTCCCCGGATGCGGAAAAGATGGCGCAGGAGATGGCCGATCGTTTCGGACCGGTTCCGGAGGAGACCGCAAACCTGCTCCGCTCCTTTACCCGGACCTGATTTTTCTGGTATAATAATTTTCCTCTAACTATTATGAAAGTATGAAGGTGAGGGGTTTGGGGCAGTAGTTTAGTGGGAAAACGCTGGAATCGCACTCCAGAGACCGCGGGTTCAACTCCCGCCTGCTCCACTTCCTGAAAAGGGGAGTTGAAAGGAGCGAAGTAAGGTGTTGCGACCGATTAGGGAGCAATACCAGCGGGGGGCCGAGTCGAACGTGTTGAAGTGAGACCGCCAACTCCCGCCTGCTCCACTTCTTGACAAGAACCCACCCATTTCCTATTTTTCAGAATCGTACGAAAATTTCGGGAGGCGCCAGTTATATTTGATGGCGGCTATCCTCAGCAAAAAGACGGTAAGCATGCTTATCCAACTGGCTAAGGAGAGGGAGACCTGTAATTCGGTTAGCGTCCAGAATAAAAGGCTGCCGGCAAAAGCGCAACTGGCGTAAAACTCCCGGTTCAGGATAAGAGGTTCTTCGCCGGCCAGCACATCCCTTAGCATACCGCCTCCAACCGCAGTTGACAGCCCGAGAATTATAAATCCAACCAAACCGAAATTATTCCGGCCGGCAACCAGACACCCGCTTACCGTAAAAGTTGCCAGACCCAGGGCATCCGGAAGCAGGAAGGTCCACCTGTTTCTGACCCGCCGGTAAAATTTCCGGGTAGCCATTGCCAGCAATACGCCGACCAGCGAAAAGACCACATAGGAAATGTCTTTCAACATTTGTGGAATTCCACCGGCCAGTATATCTCTGACAGCACCGCCGCCCAGGGCGGTTGCAATACCGAGAACGGCTATTCCGAAAACGTCCATCCTTTTCTGGATTCCTTTGACGGCTCCCGAAAAGGCGAATGATATCAACCCGATGAGATTGAAAATTTGAAACATTTTAATGAGTTCCGAAGGCGGTGTAGGCCCGTTTCATAACCTTTTTCCGGTTTATTTTCAGGGTGTCCCGGCCCAGATTATCTAAGGGCCCCATAACGGTAACCGGCTTCATTATCTTTTGACGGAGTTTCCGGGAAACCGCAACGGTATCAATTAAATAATCCCAGATTCCTTCCCGGCCCGTGATGCCTTTCACGTGAATGTATTTGTTTTCGTATTTTACTTCCAGGTCGCGCATGCCGAAGATTATATCGTTAATCGGCACTCCCTCCAATTTGACCTTTTCGTTGCCGTAAAGTCCGAAGAGAACCAGGGTGCCGCGGTCCATTACGTATTTGAAACACGTCTTCAGTACTGTCTCATGGCCGCCGGCGATATCAATAACCGCATCAAATCCTTTGCCTGCGGTAAAATCGCTCACTTGTTTATCAAGGTCTTTTGCCAGTGAATCAAAAACTATGTTGGCGCCGAATTCTTTGGCCAGTTCCATTCGTTTCCGGTCAATTTCAAATGCGGCCAGGCGCTTGACGCCGAAATGCTTCAGGAACATCTGGGTAAAGAGCCCGTGGGGGCCGCAACCGACGACCGCGACCGTGCCCAGCAATCCCTGGTCAAAAAGGTACTTGGCGATCAGGCAGTCGTTGCCGATACCTTCCAGCAAGGATGGAAAAAAGTCTGATGAGTCCAGGGTTTTCGGAACAAGATGAGCGCAGTAGTTGGTTATGGCTACATATTCCGCGTAACCGCCATTCAACGGCCGCAGGTATCCCCCGGTAAGAATTTTGGGGCCCCAGAGGCCGATAACGCCTTCCTCAATATAACCGGGAATCTGATAGTGTGATTCTGCTACAATCTTCTGTCCTATGTCGAAGCCGCGGATGTTTGATCCCCGGCCCACAATTTCTCCGAATATCTCGTGGCCGGGTATGATGCCATCGTACACTTCGGAAAATTTGCCGTGGAACAGATCTTCGTCGGTGCCGCAAACAGAGACGCCGACAACCTTCAGCAGCAGTTCGCCGGGGCTGAGTTTGGGTACCGGTACCCGTTCCAGGCGGACGTGGCCGCCGTCCGGCTGGACCTTGTTATAATAAACCCAAGCGCGCATCGCTTTCGGCAGACCGCGGTCCGTTTTCACCAAAACCGGCGCAGTTCCCTTTGCGATTAAGCCGGCCTCTTTACCGGTTTTGGCGAAAGCGCTGACCGCCCGGTCAATCTGCGGCCGGGTGTGGAGCGCGGAAATCTGGACCCGGATGCGGGCCTTATCTTTCGGTACCACCGGGTAACTGAACCCAATCACGTAAATGCCGAGTTCCAATATCCGGTTTGCCATCCGGGAAGCCGCATCGGCGTCGCCCACCATCACCGGGACGATCGGATGATTGCCGTCCGGGATGGAAAATCCGGCCTGCCGCATTGATGAACGGAAGTACGCGGTGTTTTCTCTCAGTTTACGGCGCAGTTCGGCGCCTTCTTCGGAAGAGATGATATCCAGCGCCGCAATCGCTCCGGCCGCCAGCGCCGGCGGCAGGGAGTTGGAGAAAAGGTAGGGACGGGAGGTATTGCGCAGCCAGGCGACTAATTTCCGCTTGCCGGCGGTATAACCGCCGCTGCCGCCGCCCAGCGTCTTTCCAAATGTTCCGGTGAGGATATCCGCCTGTATCCCGAAGTGTTCCGGGGTTCCGCGGCCGTGGTTGCCGATAAAGCCGGTAGCGTGGGAATCGTCGACTACCAGCAGAGCACCGTAGCTGCGGCATAGCGGAACAATTTTATCCAGCGGCGCCAGGGTTCCTTCCATACTGAAAACGCCATCGGTCACCACCAGGATTACGCCGTCCGTTTTTACACTGGAAAGGATTCGCTTGAGGTCTTCCGGGCTGTCTTCCCGGTAGGTAAAGCGCGTCGTTTTAGTAAGGCGTATGCCATCAATTAAACTGGCGTGGTTAAGCCGGGCGCTGATAATCGCGTCGTTTTCGGACAGCATGTTTTCAAACAGACCACCGTTGGCGTCGAAACAGGAGGTATAGAGCAGGCAATCCTCCATACCCAAAAAATCGGCCAGACGTTCCTCCAATTGTTTATGAATGGTCTGGGTGCCGCAAATAAAACGCACCGAAGAGAGGCCGAATCCGTAAATCTCCAGCGCTTTACGCGCTGCGGAAAGAACCAAAGGGTGGTTTGCCAGGCCGAGGTAATTATTGGAACAGAAATTGACCACCGGTTCGGATATTCCGCTGACTTTTATCTCCGTGCCCTGTGACGAGGTCAGCATCCTTTCCGATTTCAACAGGCCGTTCTTTTCCTTCTCCTTTAATCCTTGCCGCAACCTGGAGTATAAATTCATCCCGGTCTCCTTTTTAGAATTCTCTATCCCTCCGACCGTAATCTCTTTTGCAATCCCTGGTAGAACCGGAACCATTCCCGGATGGCGACCAGGAAAAGGAGTATTGCCATGGTATCCACCCCGAACCAGGAAATATTGTGAGTGACTTTTGCCAGGAGCCGGCCGGAAATGCCCAAAATCAGGCCCAGCGAAGAAAAGATGGTCAACAGGCGGGTTTGCTGGCTGCTGAATTCATTCCAGGTATCCGAAGCAGAAGCGATGGCCGGGTCGTTTTCCATTTCCCGGAAAACATACTGCATCCAGACCGGCATGCTTAAGCGCTCGTATCCGGAGGCGATAAGTTGAACCATCACTCCGCTAAATAGGTAATAGATGGCGAAGGCGAAAGTCGGGATGTCCGGTGAATAGGTAGCGCCGTAGCCGATCATAAAGAGGGAAATGTGCAACATAAATTCAGCTCTTCGGAACGGAATCAGTTCCCGATAGCACTTGTCAACCAGGGAAAAAAGTTCCGCGCGTTTCGGCGGACGTTCCGCGCGTTTTAAGGTGTTTTTCAGAGATTTATAGGCACCGGCTACGGTATCTCTTTCCAGCAGGTCCGGAAAGGTCCGACTGACAAATTCCAGCAGGCCGGGCCATTCACTTTCCAGCAGAAGACCTTCTTCTTTTAACCGTTCAATCCGGTTGCGGAAAACCGTTTTGATTTTATCCCGGTCCAGGGGTTGCAGTTGTTTGGCAAGGGGAAGCAAAGAGCTGATTGCTTCTTCATTCAAATCCAGTCCGTTCTTTAAAAACGCAGCAACCGTTTCTTTTTTGCCTTCCGTAACCAGCCGGTAAAGGTTCGGTTTGGCCAGCCGGTATTTTTCAATCTTTTCCGGCAGGTATTCGGTGCCGCGGAATAGTTCGGTGTAACCGCGTTCAAAATTACGCCAGGAACGAAAGGGTTTTGTTTCGTAAGCGACGCGGAACCCTTCCGAATCTTCGTTTTTTTGAATCCGGGAACCCGGCAGGTTCCGGGTAATCTTGAGGGAACGACGCATGTTGAATATTTCCGCCGGCACCCTTAAGAATACCAGGGCGCCGGCCGCCAGGGTGTACCAGGTGTTTCCTTTCAGGCGTTCCGCCACCCGGACAAAGACGCTGGCGTTAATGGTGCCGATAGCCAGGTAGATTAAGACAACAAAGTTCATGAGGTGTTTTGCTTCCGGTATCAGGCCGTCATCGGAATAGAAGGCGCGCAGGTTTGGACTCCTTAAACCATAGATGGTTTTTTTGAGAAGAACGACCGGGTTGATGCTGGCGCTTTTTATTTCTTTTTCGGCGTAGGAAAGAAGAAGGTTATCCAGTTTTACGGCGTTTCTTTTGACCAGCAACCTGTTCCGGAAAGTAAAAACGTACTGGTTGTGGGGACTGCAGAAATGTGGGTTTTTTTCATCTTTATCCTGCAGCCGGGCCGAGAAACGGTTGCGGATGAAACTGGTTTGAACCAGGGCCGAAAAGGGACCGGCGGTTACGGTTCCCCTGCCAGCCTTAATTCGAAAAACGGTAATTACTTCTTTCCAGACTACTTTTCCGGCCGGGTAGCCCCTTTTTCGCAGGAAGTGGGATAAGTATTCGGCGATAAGGTTAAAATCGGTATAAATAATTATACTTCTTTGCCTCACCAGAAATTTCTGAGCCAGCAAGACCGGCCCGTCTTGTTTGATTTTTTTGGTCGGTTCTACCAACACAAAGCAACCCTTTGCTTTTTGATAAAAGTGGACGGTATAGGTACGCCCGGCATCGTCAAAAAAAAGGTGACGCCGGTTGAAAAAGAGCACACGGTAAACGATGCCGGTTTTTGTAATGCGGGCATTCAAAAAAGAGGCAATTTCTTCGGCGGCTTGCCTGCAGGCCGAAGCCGCTTTTCGGCAGGTATAGACCTGTCCGGCATCGGTTTTTTCAAGGTTTTTCTCAGGTATTTCCATGTGGCGGCGTCCGGGGGGTCAAATTTTGCACTAAAAGGAGGGAAATGCTGCGTTCGTCCGCTTTTTCCACCGTGAAAAGGTAGTTCTGGTAGCGAAACTGCTCGCCGGAAACCGGGAAGTGCCCCAGATGTTTCAGGACAAATCCGGCCAGGGTTTCCGCGTTATCGTCGTCTTCCTCAAGATTGATGTTTAATAATTCGTTGACTTTTTCAATCTCCATCTCGGCTTTGATGCGGTAAGTTTTTTCGTTGACCTTCTGGTAATCTGCGGTCTCCTCGTATTCAGTTGGGAGTTCGCCGATAATCTCCTCAATGAGGTCGTGCAGCGTAACCAGTCCTTCGGTCCCGCCGTATTCATCCATTACGATTGCCATGTGTGATTTGTGGCGCCGCAACTCTTTTAAAAGGCTGGAAACATTCATCATTTCCGGCACAAAGAAAGCCGGCCTCATTATCTGGCGCAGGAGAACCGTTTTTTCACCTTCAGCGATGTGGGAAAGTATCTGTCGGGAATCTACGATGCCCACGATATCGTCCATATCGTTCCGGTAAACCGGCAGCCGGGAGTGTCCCTCTTTGGTCATCAGGGTAAAGGCCTCGGCTACGGAAGCGTCTTCCGGAAGGGCGGCTATTTCCATCCGGGGCGTCATCAGACTGCCCACCGCCGTGTCCCGGATTTCGATTACACTGCTTAACATTTCGCGTTCTTCTTCGGCCAGGGCTCCTTCTTCTCCGCCGATATCAATCAAGGTGCGGATCTCTTCCGTGCTGATGTGGCTGGTCTCCGGAGTAAGGTGACCGCCGAAGAGACGAATAATGCCTTCAGATATGAGTACAAAAAAACGGACAACCGGGTTTAAAAGGTAGGAAATAGAAAGCAAGGGCCAGATGATAACTAGGGCTACTTTTTCGTAGTGATGCCGGGCGAAGGTCTTGGGAATAATCTCCGCAAAGACCAGAATCAAGAAGGTCATTAAGCCGGTGGCGATACCGACACCCTTGTTCCCCCAGGCTTTAATGGCCAGATATGCGGCTAAAACTGAGGCGGAAACATTGACGATGTTGTTGCCGATCAGGATAGTGGTGAGTAAACGAGCCGGGTTTTTCAACCAGAGGTTCAGGACCTCAGCCCGGCGACCTTCTAAATCAATAAGGGCTTTGACTTTTAACTTGCCTAAGGAAGTAAGTGAGGTTTCGGCCGCGGAAAAAAAAGCCGACAGAACGAGAAGGAGAATTAACCCCAAAAGAGATAATCCCATTTTTTATTATTATAACATACCATAACGGCAGTTAACCAGTTGTCAGGCAACCGGCGGTTAAGGTAAAATCTATTCAATGGTAAGAATCGGCCTGGCCCAGATAAACGTTACGGTGGGAGACATCCCCGGTAATGCGGTTCGCATTTTCGATTGTATAAAGCGTGCCCGGAAATTCGGAGTGGATACGGTTGTTTTTCCGGAAATGGCCCTGACCGGCTACCCGCCGGAAGACCTTCTCTTTAAGACCAGTTTTATAAAGGCTAATCTTAAAGGTCTTGCGGAGATTGAGAAAAAAACAGTCGGAATAACTGCGATTCTGGGGTTCATTGACCTTAAGGGGTCTAAAAATAACCTTTATAATGCGGCTGCAATCATTGCCGGCGGAAAGGTCCGGGCGGTTTACCATAAACATCTTCTCCCCAATTACAGTGTTTTTGACGAAAAGCGTTATTTTGAATCCGGACGTGAAAACAAGGTTTTTTCCCTGGGAAGTTTTTGTTTTGGAGTTAATATCTGCGAAGATATCTGGCATCCGGCCGGACCGGCGTTTCAGCAGGTTGCGGCTGGTAGTCAATGTGTTATCAATATTTCGGCTTCGCCGTACCAGCTCGGCAAGGTGGAATACAGGGAGCAGATGCTATCCAACCGGGCCGTAGAGTATAAAGCATTTCTGGTTTATGTTAATCTGGTCGGCGGCCAGGACGAACTGGTCTTTGACGGTCAAAGCGTGGTCTTTAACCCGGAAGGTAAAGTTTTGGCGAGGGCGAAATCTTTTGACGAAGACCTGCTTATTGTAGATATTAACCCGGAGAGCGTTTGTCGGGGCGCCGTTCCCGCTTGCACCGGAGGCGCACTCGCCTCAGGCGAGAGAGGCGGGTCTGCCTCAGGCATGACATGGCGCGCCCGCCCCGTAAAAGGCAACAGCCGCCTATACGGGGCCCGCGGGGCGGATGAATCCGCCCCCTGCGATTCTTTCGTTGCAAAAACGTATGTCATTCCCGCGCGCAGTAAGCGGGAGTCCAAACCTCCGGTAATTAAACCGCGAATTGAACCGCGGCTTTCGGATGAGGCCGAGATATATCAGGCCCTGATTGTTGGAACCAGGGATTACGTGGATAAAAACGGATTTAAAAAGGCAATTATCGGGCTCTCCGGCGGGATTGACTCAGCTCTTACTGCGGCTATCGCGGTTGATAGTCTGGGCAAAGAACGGGTGGTCGGCCTCTTTATGCCCAGCCGGTTTTCCGCGGAGATGAGCCGGATAGACGCCCAAAAACTGGCAAACAATTTAGAGATTGAATTTCACGTAATTTCCATAAAGGAAGTTTTTAACGCCTACCTGAAGACTCTCAAGAATAGTTTTACCGGCGTAAAACCGGATATAACCGAAGAAAATATCCAGGCGCGTATTCGGGGCAATATCATTATGGCTTTTTCCAACAAGTTCGGCTACCTGGTCCTCACTACGGGAAACAAGAGTGAAATCGCCACCGGTTACTGTACCCTTTACGGAGATATGGCCGGCGGGTTTGCGGTCCTTAAGGATATTCCCAAAACCCTGGTCTACCGGTTGGCCGCATACCGGAACCAACTGAAGCCGGTTATACCGGAACGGACCATAAAACGGCCGCCTTCCGCAGAACTGCGGCCAAACCAGAAAGACGTAGATACGCTTCCGGATTATGAAATTCTGGACCCGATTCTGGCCGCTTATATTGAGGAAAATCTTTCACCGGCGGAGATAACCGGCAGCGGTTTCAAGATGGGTACGGTGCGAAAGGCAATTGCGCTGGTTGATCGGAACGAATATAAAAGACGCCAGGCGCCGCCCGGTGTCAAGATAACCAGTCGTGCTTTTGGCAAGGATTGGCGCCTGCCCATCACCAACGCGTTTAAGAACGGTGAACGATGAAGGTTCAGGAATGGGTAGCCGCAGGCCCGCCTGTGCTAAAGCTACGGCGAGGTACAACTTTAGCCTGCGTTATCGTTAGGGGTTTGCGCGCTAAAAGATGCAATGGCAGGCTCTAAAGGATGCGGCCGGCTACCTTTTGCCGCAATTAATCCGCGTCGTAATGCTCTTTTTGTGGTTTGGCAGTCCTTCCAGTTCCGCCAGTTCCGCAATATCACCCGCCCACTTTTTCAACCCTTTTTTGTTCCAGGAAATTCGGGCATAGGAACGCAGGAAGGTTGGGGCGGAAAGTCCGGAGAAAGAGGCAGCTGCGCCGCCGGTAGGCAGGATGTGACTTGGTCCAGCCAGGTAATCGCCGAGCGCGACCGGCGAATAGTTTCCGATGAAGATTGCGCCGGATTTTTTTATTTTTACCGCAAAATTTTTAGCGTTGGCTGCCATTACGACCAGATGTTCCAGCGCGATTGTTTCAATTAAACCAACCGCTTTCTCTCTTTCGGAAACTACGATTATGCCGTTAGCCGGGAACTTTAAGGCGGCTTCCGCCACTCTTTTGTCCGACGTAATCAGGACGGCCAGGCCATGGTGGTGTTCAGCTTGGCTGGCCAGTTCCGCGGAAACGAAAGAGAGCGGGGCGGTCTTGTCGGCAAAGACCACCACTTCGCTGGGCCCGGCCGGACAATCTACATCCACGATTCCGTATAGCAATTTTTTAGCCGCCGCTACATATTCGTTGCCCGGGCCGACAATCTTAGCCACTCTGGGGATTTTGCCGACCCCGAAAGCGAGGGCGGCGATCGCCTGACTGCCGCCGACCTTGTAAATTTCCGAAACGCCCAGGAAGGCGCAGGTTGCCACCACGGCCTTGTTTGCTTTTTTATCTTTGCCCGGCGGAGTGGCTGCGACTATCCTTTTTACGCCGGCGGTTTGCGCCGGAATGACGGCCATCAGCACCGTGGAGACCAGCGGAGCGGTTCCGGCCGGAATATAGACACCGACCGGCTCCACCGGAACGTAAATCTTCTCCAGGGTTCCTTCCGGTTCCGTAATCTTGAAGTTTCCCGGTAACTCCTTTTTTGCGAAATTTCTTATGCGTCCGGCGACTTTTTTAATTCGTTTGCGCCATTCCGGATTAAAAAACTCTCCTTTCGCTTCTTTTATTTCGGTTTCGGATACCCGGAAATCGTCAACCTCACAGCCGTCGTAAATCCTGGTTAATTCCCGTAAGGCCGGTTCACCGTCTTCCTTGACCCGCCGGATGATTTCCCTGACCCGATTCTCCACGCCGGCAAGTTTGGTGCGGCGTTCTTCCAGTATCTTCAATAATTCCGAAACGCTGACAATGCGCATCATATTTTTATTTTTAATGTATTGAGACTGCGCGGTTTTGCCGGCACCAGCGCCTTGTTTTTTCTTATTGAAATCGGGTCACCCTTCTCTTCCGGCAGGCCTGTCCGGAAGAGACCTTTCGGCGAAAAACCGAATTTTAATTCCGTTGTGGTTTTCTTGTCCGAAACGTTATAAAATCTTAACGTTAGATTTTTTCCATCCAGTGATTTTTGCAGGGAACTGGGTACGCAGTCTCCGGAACGGAAGTCCAGTAAGGAGAGTTCCGGAGGTAGTTTACCACCGTGATTGTCCGTCAGGCAAACCGACAACAGCCGGTTATAGGAAGCCGCCTGACGGCTCATCTCCGCTTTGCTGATTTTGCCGAAAATGAGCCGGTATCCGATGCAATGGGTTCCGCTGTCCGGCAGGGAATCCGGTTCATAGGGGTTGCGCAGAAGTGTCAGGCCGAGGTTTTTTCCGTTTACGAGGTAACCGTGTTTCTCCCGGTTTAAAAGACCCAGCCGGTAGCCTTTTTCGGCCAGAGAGACGGCTTTAAGGGCCGGCAACTCTTTTCCTTCGGTACGTCGTTCCTGCCAGCCGAAAGGGATTTCAAATTCCGCGAGGGGCCGGTCAAAATCCGCCTGGAAATTCACCCGGAGCATTGGTACGCCGTCTTTGTCAGACCCTTTTTCCTGCCAGTCTGCGATGACTTCGAAATCTATCCAGGGCAGTGCGGCATAAAGGGTGATTTTTTGTTCAATCATTGATTCCCGGTACCGCCTTTTAATGGAGAGGGTAGTTCTTACCGGGCCGGATTCAACTACCTTGAACTCCTCTAAGTCAAGGAGGTTTTCGATCCTCGCGATATTTCCGATAATCCAGGCAGACATGCCGTGAGGTTTTTCCTGCAGGACCTGCAGAAGGTTGCCGCAGGTTTCTGCCCAGTAGGAAGAACGGTCTTCACCGACGGAACGCCCGACGCTCAAAACCTCTCTCTCATTCTTTTTGTCGTAGAGCCGCCTGATGACGCCGCTGTCTGGGGCAATTTCAATCCGGTAATGTGAAGTCTCGAACATTCCTTCCTTCTCCCTTTCCCCTGTGGGGAGAGGTGCAGGTGGGGGGGCAGGGTTGCAGGAACCGATTTTTAACCAGTATGTTTTATAGCCGAAAGAAGGAATGCTTTCGGCCAAAAAGAGGGCGGATTTCTTACCTGCAGCCTGAACCGGCATTTGTTTGCCTTTTCCGTCAATGACGTGCAGTTCTTTTCCGGCCGTTCCCTCCGGTAATTCAAACTCAACCACCCCGCTTCTTTTCCAGCCCAGAGAATTAAATACTACCAAAGGAATGCCTTCTTTGGTAGTATTCACCTGTTTGGAAATGAAGGTAAGGTTTTCTGCAAGCAATGCTTTATTGCCGGCGATAACCTTATCCGCCAGTCCTTTGGAATATTGGTACGATTCCGATATGGCCGAACCGTCAAAGATATCGTGGAACTGGTTGAAAAGAGTGTCTTGCCACCAACTTTCCAATTTTTTGGCCGGGTATTCTTTGCCCAGGAGGCCGGCGAGAGCTACAATTGTCTCCAGGGTCAGGAGGCTGTTTTCGCATTCCCGGTTTTCCTGTTTGATATCGGAGTGGGTGGTGTAGCATCCCTCAAAGATGGAATTGAGTTCTTTCTTAACCACTGGGTAGTTCTTTTTGTTTCTCACTAAATCAAAGAACCGGTGCGTGGTGGAAAAGACCAGGTTCGGCATTACCGGTTTTCGGTCCATCCGTTTTTTTCGTTCAATGTCTTTCCGGGTCGGTCCGCCGCCGTGGTCGCCCACGCCGTAAACAAACATGCTCTCAAAAAGGTTGTATTTTTTTTGGAATTTGAGCGCGCAGGAAATGGCGTTTTCCGGGTTGATGCAATTACTGTAAGCGCTGTTAAAAGCCAATACCTTGTTGCCATTTGGGCTTTGCCAGGTAAAAAGCGGGAAAGCAAACTCACCGCTGGGGTAACCGCCTCCTGCCCTTGTGAAAAAATAATTCGTAATCCCGGCGTGTGAAAGAATTGCCGGGATGGTAACCGGATGTCCGAACGTGTCCGGACACCACATTATTTCCGGTTTTACCCCGAAATGTTCGCCGACGTATTTTCGGGAGTAAGTGATGTGGCGGCAGAGCGCTTCGCCGTCAGCCATATTGAGGTCCCCTTCCGTCCAGGCGTTGGCGGTAACCTCCCAGCGGCCCTCCTTAATCTTTTCTTTAACTCGGGCAAAAAGTTTTGGGTTGTGCTCCTCCACAATCCGGTAGATATGCGTTTGGTCCTGGGAAAAGGTCAAATCCGGGTATTCATCCATCAATTTGGTGACGGTATCAAAGTCGCGCAGGCAGGTGTTGATGGTGTCCGGGTAGTTCCACAGCCAATTCATGTCGATGTGGCTGTGGCCGATTAGGTGGACCCGGTATTTTCGGGCCAGGGAACGAAACGGCTCCAGGACATTTTCAATTTCTTTGAGATTGGCGAATATTTCAGGCCATCTGCGTTTCTGAATTACATCCAAAGCTATCAGAGAAACCGCTCTTTGAAAACTTTTCTCCAGGGAAAGCCCCGGGCTCTTTTTCAGGAGTTTTTCGGCAAACCTTATCTGATAGAGGGCCGTGGTGAGTTCGAACAAGGCTTTTTCTACTGAAGGCAGGGAAAAATAGCCCCCGAATACTCCTAAGCCGTCACCGCCCGGCGTTTTAAATACCAACACGTGTGTTTTTCCGGGCGTTATCTTATCCGGCAAAGGCAGTTCCGCGGCAATCATATCAGCCCAGAATTTATTCTGGTATAATGATTTTCCGTCCCAGAAAATTTCCACGCCGGAGGGAAAGACAAAACTTAATTCTGCCATACTTCCGGAAAGCGGAATACCCTCCACGGTTTTGGGAAACCTCAATACTTTTCGGAAATAAGCCGGACCGTTTTTCAACGACCATCTCGGCTCTTTTTTTATTTCCCAGTCCCGGTCGTCAAAGGCCGGGTCTTCGGCGCCGGTTACGTTCTGTTTAAACTTGAAATCACCCAACCCACAGAAATTCTTCAGGCTGTTTTCCAGTTTTTTAATCTCACTTTCCCAGGTTGTAATTTTTTCCATTTGGTTTAGCTCCTTGATTTTACAGGCATTTCGTTTTTTTTACCATTAACTGTTTGCCGTTTGCGAAAAACGCCAGAAGCCCCGCCCTGTGGGCGGGATTCTTCATTATTCACCGGTTATAAGGTCCGGGTTTCCGGGGCCGAAATGCTTAAGCATTACTATCGGGTCGTTTTGCGAAGGGTTGGTGATGGTAACTCCCTGCCGGGCCGCCTCTTCGCTGACAAAGAACTCATCGCTAGTTAATTGTCCGTATCGGATGAGGACCGGCGCTTCAATGTCCCAGATGCCCATTCTGCCGTGTCCCTGCAGGAGGATCAGGCCGTAACAGGCGTTATCGCGGACGGTAACGGTTCGCCCCGGCAGGACCGCAAGCTCCTTGGCGCTGAAATTATCGCAACGGTAGGTAATCCATCTTTCATTATAACCTTCAGCCTCCATCTCCTTCTCCGGTCTGACCGGTTTCGGCCGCATAAAACGGTTGGCGGCGAAATCAGGGTCTGCGTTCTTTTCCCAGTCCAAGACCTCAACCAGATAGTCATAATTACCTGCTTTGTCCGGCGGTGAGTTCTTCCACAACATCTCCTCCGACATAATCTGGTCGCCAACCAGAGATTGGTACATGGCAAAGACGTCCGAGGCCTCCTGCGGCTCGTAGGTGCAGAGACTGCCGGGCGCGTGGAGCACTCCAGGCGGGACGTCCCAGCCGGTACCCGGCTCCAGACGGTAGGCGCGGGAAAAGTTGGTTATTTTATTATCCCCTTTGGTAAAGTCCATCAGGCATTTTCGGATTTGGTCTTTGGTTGTGCCCGGTTCTACGCCGAAAAAGGTATAGGGAAAATCCCCGCCGTGGTTGTTTAACTGGGTCGGGAAGTAATAGGCCTCGTGTTTCGGTTTTTGATCCACCAATCTGGCATGTTCTGCCCGGTGGTGCACGTGGTGGGGCAGGGCGCTTTTATTGTCGAAAAATTTGGAATACATCGGCCATCGGCCATAACTCTTCCAGAGCTGTTCGCCCAGGAGCATTCCTTTCAATTCGTTGATCGCATTCCGCAGGAGGATTTGTTCTGCTTTCGCGCTATCCTGGAAGACGATAAAACTCAGGCCTTCGTTCGGTGCGGTCTTCGGACCGTTATCCGCCGGCGTGGTGGACGCAAGCCAGCGTTCGTCAATACCGCCCCGGTTCCCGCCTAAGGCGTAATAATCGTTCGGGTGCAGTTTTATTCTCCGACCGGGTATGCAGAAAACCCTTGGTACCCAGTTGGGTGCCAGCCGGAGAATGCCCTTGCCTTGCTCCAGGGCGAGCCCCGCGATTGTTTTAATTTTCAATGTCCCCCTTCATAAAAAGCGGTTATTGCGATTCCGCCAGAGGCGGGTGCGGCAATCCCGGGAAAAAGATGTCATTCCCGCAGGCAGTATGCGGGGATTGTTGCGCAGATTACGCTTGCAATATTATATAATTTTAGCAAAAAAACAGGTTTAGCGCAAATGTTTCTTTTTAATTTTTCAGGTTGAGTGTATTCTTCATCCGGTTTCCGCGGTAACTGGCGACGCCTTGGAGTTGCTTTTGTTTTATATTCATGGTACAATTTCACCAGAGCACTTAAGAAGGAGGTGGGAAAAATGGGAAGAATCCTGATCAAGGACGCGGTTGACAGAAAGAAGGGTTTTCTTTATTATATCGACGGCAAGGGTAACGTCTGCGAAGCACAGATGGCTCGCGGTGGAACGAAGAAGAAAGCGAAGAAAAAGGCTAAAAGATAAAGAAGACAGCCGGACAAGTTTAGGGGCTGCGAAAGGATAGAGCTGATTTATGCGGTTTTATCCTTTCGCAGCCCCTATTGAATAAGGGAGTGCGGATGTTTAAGAAGGAGTGGTTTAAAAAAGTTGTTCTGGTGGCATCAGGTTTTTTATTGAGTGTCTGTTTTATTTTACTGCCGCACCAATGCAGGAAAAAAGAGGTTGGGCAGTATCAGATTTTTGAAGTGCAGTATCCAAACGAGAACACGCTCCTGATTGATACGAAAACCGGCCGGACCTGGGAATATGTTCCGGATATACTTGAATTGGAGGAATCAAGCACAGAGGGGACGATAATCGGATACTATTTTCACGAGGTTACCGTGGAAGGAGTTCGTCTTACCGGAGAGCACCTTGGAATTAAGAAAGAAAATGCAAGGCGGGCAGCCGCGCGCTTGCAAAGGAAATAATTAAAGAGATCACAAGAAGGTTGAAATTTTAGGTTTGCAAAAAATCAAGTTTTATCTATTGACCTGCAAGAGCCGCCGGAATTGGATTTTGAGCTTTAATTTCCGGTAACCGGGCATTGTTTTGCTCCTTCCGCCGCAATCAGTTTTAACTCCAAAACCTTGACCAGGGCTTAATAAGATGGTAAAGTTGAGCGGTTGATTACCCGGGGCATCAAATAAATTTGCATCAAGCAATTGATTTTATCCGGAGGTACTAATTGAGAGGAATGGGCAGACATTTTCCCGGGTTTGACAAGCGGATAGTGCCGGAAGATGATAAACCCGGCGCGAAACTTAATCTTATCAGATTATTCGGTTACCTGAAACCTTATCGCTGGCAGGTAGCGCTTGCTCTGCTTATTTCAGTGTCCGGGATTCTGCTCAGTTTAATTCCACCCCGCCTTATCGGGAAGATTATAGACCAGGCCGTAGGTAAAAGAGAACTTCACCAACTCTATATCATTTCGTTCTTTTTGCTGCTAACGTATCTTGCCTCCCATGCGCTGGGCGGTTTGAAAGGTTTTTTACTGGGAAGGCTTGGTCTGAAGGTTATCTATGATATGTGGCAGGAAGTATACCAGAACCTCCAGCGGCTCTCCTTTAATTTTTATGACGACAACCAGACCGGAAACATCATGTCCCGCATTACCAACGATGTTAACGCGGTAGAACGGGTAGTCGTGGATGGGGTTGATGCGGTAATCGTTGCTTCACTTACCTTGATAGGCGTTGCCTTTGTCCTTTTCCGGATGAACTGGAAACTTGCCCTGGTAACCATGATTCCCATCCCGATTCTCTTAATTCTGACCTGGTTTTTTACCCGGCGCGCGCACCGGATTTACCGGCAGGTGCGCCGAAAAATGGGTGAAATCAGTGCGCTGCTTCAAGACAGTATCTCCGGTATACGGGAAATAAAGAGTTTCAGCCGCGAAGATTATGAAGTGGACCGGTTTTCAGAAAAAAGCACCGACTATATGGGCACCAACCTCCAGGCGATAAAGCTCTGGTCAATTTTCTCCCCGGCGATTTTTGTTACCACCTCCGTCGGTACCTTTCTCGTGCTTTTGTTCGGCGGCAAGCTGGCAATTTTAACCGGTAAACTGACGGCCGGCGACATCGTTTCATTCCTCTTTTACATCGGGCTTTTCTACCAGCCAATCCATCAGTTGAATATGGTGAACCATATGCTTCAGCACGGACGGGCCGCGAGCGAACGCATCTTTGAAGTGATTGATACGGTACCCCAGATTCGGGAAGTGCGGAACGCCATCAGTTTGTCTCATCCCGTAAAAGGTGAAGTCGTCTTTCACGATGTTCATTTTTCCTATAGGCCGGGCAAGGAAATTTTGCGCGGGGTCAGTTTTGAGGCCCGGCCCGGGGAGATTATCGCGCTGGTGGGACCCACCGGCGCCGGCAAAACCTCCATCGTCAATCTGATACCCCGGTTTTACGAGACCGAAAACGGCGCAATTTTTATTGACGGTGTCGATGTGCGCAAATTAAAATTGAAAAATCTGCGTGAAAATATCGGGATTGTGATGCAGGAGCCCTTTCTTTTTGATGGCTCCATTATCGAAAACATTGCTTACGGACGACTGGATGCGACAGTGGATGAAATAGTGGCTATTTCCAAACTGGCCAACGCTCATGATTTCATCATTAAGCTGCCGGATGGGTATGAACATCAGATTGGCGAGCGCGGTGTCAGACTTTCGGTAGGCGAGAAACAACGCATTGCTATCGCCCGGGCCCTTTTGAAAAACCCGCCCATCCTGATTCTTGATGAGGCCACTTCTTCCGTGGACAACAAGACCGAAGTTCTGATTCAGGAAGCAATCGAACACCTGCTGCGCAACCGGACCTCATTTGTTATTGCCCATCGGCTCTCCACCGTGATGCATGCCAACAAAATTCTGGTTATTCAGGACGGAAAAGTAGTGGAGTCCGGCAACCATGCGGAACTTCTGTCACGCGGCGGAGTTTATCACAATCTGTACCAAATTCAGTGGCGTTATGCAAAACAGAAGCCAGACTTTTTTTGCGAATCAGCGTAAAAATCAATTAAACAAAATGCGGGAGAATCTTATCTAATAAAATATCGTGATGAAAATAAGTCATTGGTGGCGATACTGTTTAATAGTTGGATTTTTATCCTGCCTGGCCGGGTGTTCGACTCAGCATTACCGGGAGAGCGCGGACCGTGAAGTTTACCGCATCCTGGCGGAGAAGGGGCCGAGTTCGGCGGGCTCTTTTGATATTGAACCGAAGAGCCCTCCGGCATTTCCGCCGGACGAGATAACAGAAGTCGGCCTTCAGGAAGTGCTGCAGTTGGCGGCTCTGCACAGCCGGGATTACCAGACCCGTAAGGAAAATCTTTACCTCCAGGCGCTAAGTCTTACGGCCCAGCGCCACCTCTACCGTCCCAGGTTCGGCGCCGGCCTCAGCGCCGGCTGGACCTCTACCGACGGCACGGAACGGGTAAACCTCTCCGGAGATTTTTCGCTTATTCAGTGGCTGGCCGACGGCGCCCAGGCTACCTTGAACCTGAGGACGGATTTTTTGCGGTACCTGACCGGCGACCCGCAGGAGTCGCTCGGTTCGCTGCTTCGCCTTAATCTCCTGCAGCCTCTTTTCCGGGGAGCCGGACGCCGGGTTGCCCGGGAAAACCTTACCCAGTCCGAACGTGACGTCGTTTACGCCATTCGCTCTTTTTTACACTATCAGCGCACCTTTTCGGTTCAAATCACCACCAACTACTATCAGCTCCTGGAACGGAAGATGGTGTTGTCCAACGAAGAGAATAACTATCAGCAGTTGGTTACAAACCGCCAGCGCAGCGAAATGCTGGGTGAAGCCGGACGTTTGCCCCTTTTTCAGGTGGACCAGGCCCGTCAGGATGAACTGCGGGCTTACGAGCGGATGATTACGGCTCGCACAATCTACCAGGAGGAGATTGACCAGTTTAAGGTTCTGCTGGGCCTGCCGGCTGACGCCGCCATCCGTTTCAGCGACAAAGAGGCCGAGGAATTGACCATCCGGACCCTGCCGGTTCTTCAATTGAGTCTGGCGCAGGCGCTGGAGATATCCCTGCAAAACCGGCTGGACCTGATGAGCGCCCTGGATGCGGTTGAGGATGCGAGCCGTAAAGTAGCGGTTTCCCGGGACAACCTCCGGGCCGGCCTTTTGTTTGCCGGTTCTGTCGGTATGGCAACACCGGAAGATGAAAATACGGCTCTGAACTTTGACTCGGATAAAACAGATTACAGCGCCGGCCTGCAGCTGGATTTGCCGGTTGACCGGCTGACGGAAAGGAACAGCTATCGCCAGAGTTTAATCTATCTGGAACGCAGCCGGCGCAACCTCTCTTTTGTGCAGGACAGCGTTTCGCTGGGGATACGCACCGCCTGGCGTAATTTGGAGCAGGCCCGACAGAGTTACGAAAATCAAAAGGTGAGCCTGGAATTAGCCCGGAGGCGGGTGGAGAGTATCAACATGCTGTTAGATGCGGGCCGGGCATCCCAGCGGGACCTTCTGGAAGCGCAGAGCGCCAGTCTGCAGGCACGCAACAGCCTGTTGGCGGCAACGGTAGATTATCTTTCCGCCAATCTGTCTTTTCTGCGGGACGCAGAGATGCTGGAGATTGGCAGCAACGGTGTTTGGACGGGAGATTGGGATGCGCAAATTAATGCAGCGGTTAACAACTAAACCGGTTTTTTGGGCTAAAATACCCCCCAAAAAGAGAAAACGCCTATTCTTAGGGTTTCTTCTCTTAGCGCTTATTTTTTTGCTTATCCTGATGTCGGGCAGCCGGAAAGAAAAGACCACCGGGTTGACCTGGCAGGTGAAACCAGGAGATTTCAGGGTGACGGTACTGACAGGCGGGACCCTGAAAGCGATGAGGAGTCAGGATATTATTTCCGAGATTGCAGGGCAGAATACGATTCTGGCTATAGTGCCGGAAGGGACCGTGGTGACTGAAGAGGATGTTGCGAACCGTAAGGTACTGGTGCGTTTGGATTCGGACCGGGTGGGAGAGCAGTTGGCCCAGGAAGAGATTAACCTGCAGAACGCGGAGACGGCGCTGACCGACGCCCGGGAAGGTTATCAGATTCAGATTAACCAGAATGACACCAACATCCGAAAAAGTGAATTGAGCCTGACTTTTACCCGCATGGAACTGGAAAAGTACCTGGGCAGCCGTTTGACTGAAGCGGTGTTGAAGCAGAAGGACGGAATCAAGCCCGGGGAACTTTTTGCCAGCCCGGACCTGGAAGGCGAAGCCCAGCGCCAGCTGAAACAGTTTAAGAATGCGATTGACCTTTCCAGAGAACAACTTTCCCGCGCCCAGGACCGGCTGGACTGGACCCAAAAATTAGTGGAAAAGGGCTACGCAACCCGGGGAGAACAGGAGGCGGATAACCTGGCGGTCCAGCAGCGGCAGGTGGAGACCGAGCAGGCCCAGATCGCTTATCTCCTTTTTCAAAATTACGATTTTCCCAAAGAGTTGACCAAGCGTCTTTCCGATTTCCGGGAAGCCGGAGAAGAATTGACCCGCGTTAAGGCCAACGCCCGGGCTCAATCAGCCCAGGCCCAGAATCGCCTGGCAACCCGGCAGGCTTCTTACCAGCTTATTCAGAACCGGGTCAAGCGCTACCAGACCCAGGTGGAACAAAGCGTTATCGTTGCCACCCAGCCGGGTATCGTGGTTTACGCCAGCAGCGCCAATCCTTTTCAATCACGACAGGGTCCTATTCAGGCCGGCGCCTCCGTCAATCAGCGTCAGGTTATTATCACCCTGCCGGATATTTCCCAGATGTCGGTGGAACTGAAGGTGCCGGAGTCCTCCATTGATAAGATTCGGGAAGGTCAGACGGCCCGGGTTACGGTGGATGCTTTTCCGGGGATGTCCGTTACCGGCAAGGTAAGCAAGATGGCGCTTTTGCCGGACGCCACCATGCGCTGGATGAACCCTGATATTAATGTGTACGCGGTGGATGTGGTGCTGGACAAGGGAATGCCGGATTTGCGTCCGGGAATGTCAACCCAGGTGGAGATACTGGTGGCTGAACGTAAAAACGTGCTCTCAATTCCGCTTTCGGCCCTTCGTGGTTCGGCCGGAAATTATTATTGTGTCAAACTGGTCCGGCGCCGGCCAATTGAGGCGCCGGTGGTAATCGGGTTGAGCAACGACAGTTTTGTTGAAGTGCAAAACGGCTTGAAGAGCGGAGACGTAGTGCTTATATCCGGAGCCGCTACCCTGCCTACGCTGGTATCGGAAACGCCGAAAATGGAAAAGGTGGGACCGGAAGATGCCGGAACCGACGCCGGTCAGCCGCAACCGTCTGCCCCAGCAAAAACGGCGGAACCGGCGGCCGGAAATCCGGGAAATCCGGGTGGTGAAAACGCCGGCGGCGCCTCGCGGCCGGTCAGGCAAAGACCGATTATCCGGGAAGAAAAATCAAACTGATAACTTTGTCGTTCCCGAATGTTTTAATCAGGAATCCATGTTTTAACGTAGTGCGATCCTTTTAAGGTCGCTAATTGTGTTTGTATTAAATGGTTGCCCAGAATAAAATAACACCGGCAATTCAATTGGAAGAGATCAGCCGGATTTACCGGATGGCGGCCGGCGAAGTGGCGGCCCTGGCGAAAATTAACCTGACGGTGGAAGAGGGCGAATACCTGGCGGTGATGGGTCCTTCCGGTTCCGGCAAAACAACCCTGCTCAACCTGTTGGGTTGCCTGGACCAGCCCACCGGCGGCCGGTATTATCTCGGCGGAGAAGACGTTTCGGCGCTTCCCGACGACCAACTCTCGGAGATTCGCAACCGAAAAATAGGTTTTATTTTCCAATCGTATAACCTGATTCCGGAACTGACCGTGCTGGAAAATATTGAGATTCCTCTCTTCTACCGGAACCCCCGTGACCCCGACGGGCTTAAGCGCGCCGTCCGCCTGGCGGAAATGGTTGGCCTCGGTAACCGTTTGGACCACCGGCCGGCCCAACTCTCCGGCGGACAGCAGCAAAGGGTGGCTATCGCCCGCAGTTTGGTAAATGAACCGCTTATCATCCTGGCGGATGAGCCGACCGGCAACCTTGATTCTAAAACCGGGCAGGAGATACTTTCTGTTCTGAATGAAATGCACAGCCAGGGTAAGACGCTGGTGGTTATTACCCATGATGTCAGCGTGGCGCAACACTCTTCCCGGACGATTCAGATTGTGGACGGGCACATAAAAGGGTAGCCGCAGGCTTTAGCCTGCGTACCCTGAATAGTGTTTTCGTAAAACTAATGGCGCTTCCTTTATTTTTTCAGCGAAATCTGACCGTCGGTTTAAAAAGTCTCTGGCACCGGCGGCTCCGTTCCCTGCTGACGGTCCTGGGTATCGTCTTCGGCGTTGCTTCCGTCATCGCGATGCTGGCTATCGGCGAGGGCGCCAGTTATGAGGCCCAGCAGCGGATTAAGCAGATGGGCAGTTTGAATATTATCGTGCGCAGCGTCAAACCGCCGGCTGAAGCCGGTAGTGGTTCCCAAACTACGGGAAGAATGGATAAGTATGGGTTGCTGAAGAGCGATTTTGCCCGGCTTAAGGCCATTCCTTCGTTAAACCAGTCGGCCCAGTTGCGCCGGATAAGGGAGACGGTCTGGCAGGGAGAGTGGAGTTTCCCCGCACACCTGGTATCAACCAACCCCAGTTATTTTCACCTGGTCAATTTGTCTCTGTCAGCCGGACGGTTATTTAATGAAAACGACTATTTTTACCGTTCCAACGTGGCGGTCTTAGGCGCCGGACTTGCCCAAAAACTTTTTCCGCTGGGCGGCGGTCTTGGCGGGACCGTCCGGGTTAAAAATAATTATTACCGGGTAATCGGAATTTTATCGGACCGGAGTATCTCCGGAGGCGGGTCCACGGTGGCGACGGAAAACGTCAATTATGAGATGTACGTCCCGCTCTCAACCGGACTGAGTCAATTCGGCGAGTTCATCTTTAAGAACGAGGGGGGAAGCCAGGTGCGGGAATGGGTGGAACTGCACGAAATAGTGTTGAAGGCCGGCCGGGAATCTGACATTCCGGCAACCGTGAGCCTGATTTCCGCCGAGATGAAGCGAAGCCATAAAGCAGCCGATTACGAAATTATGGTGCCCCTGGAACTGCTGAAACAAGCCGAACAGACCAAACGTATCTTTAATATTGTGTTAGGGTCTATTGCGGCTATTTCGCTGTTAGTGGGCGGCATCGGCATTATGAATATTATGCTGGCCAGCGTTATGGAACGGATTCGGGAGATCGGCCTGCGCCGGGCTTTGGGCGCCCGCAAGCGGGACATCATAACCCAGTTCCTGTCCGAAGCGGTAATCCTCTCCGGCATCGGAGGCGCCATCGGCGTTATTCTGGGCATTTTCATCCCGGTACTGGTTACGCGCGCTACCGGTATGAAGACCATAGTTACCTTTTGGTCGCCAATCCTGGCTTTTGCCATCTCCGCGGCCATCGGAGTTATCTTCGGTCTGTACCCGGCCCGTTCCGCGGCCGAACTGGACCCGATAGCCGCGTTGCGCAACGAATAGGAGCAATCCAGACCCTGGTTAAAAACAGTAACAGGGAATTGCCGCGTCACTTTGTTCCTCGCAATGATCCTACTTTCGAAATTCACCCCATCATCCAGGCGTAATTATTTTATTTATAAGGCGATTCTCAGAAATTGATTCTAAAACAGGGGAAACGTTATAATTGAAGGAAATATGACATTTCGTTGAAAAGATCCCGGTATGTTTTAAATATAAGGTCAGAGTATTCGACCAAAATATTTCTTTTTAATGGGCAAAAGAAAGATGTCGGAGCACTCTTATCCGGTGTTCCGGCAGGGCGCTTTCCTTAAGAGCCGGCTGTGGGAAATCCTCAAATTTGGTTCTGTGAGGGATATTAACAATCACGGAGGAGGATTGAAAAGTGTTTTTTGGCAAAAGGGATTATTTGTTCTTGATTTATTATTGCTGGCGGGGTGCGCTACCGTCGAGGTAGGCCAACCGGTACAAATTAAGGAACAGCGGAATGTATTTTCAGTCATCATTCACCTGGCCCAGCCAGTTCCCGGCGAAGGCGGCGGTCTGTTCGTCCATGATTTAGACAACAACGGCCGTATGGATATTCTCGTTACCAGCGATGGGCACATTGGCGCCTATGACTTACGCGGAAAAACTCTTTGGGTCCGCAAGACCGATATTCGTCTTTTTGATTTTTATCACCACCCCAGCGCAATTGCAGGTGACCTGGATGGCGACGGAAAAGAAGAAATTGCCTACCTGACCGCTAATGATGAAATCGTTTTTCTTGACGGAAAGACCGGTGCCGAGAAAAAAGTTCTTTCCGGTGTAGGTAAACCTATCGCGATGGCCATTGTCAATCTGAGAGGTCTGGGGGATAGAGATATTGTCCTTCAATACAGCCAGACCCACCTTAAAGCAATCTGTGCCGAAGGTGGTTCTTTACTATGGGAAACTCATGAGTACCGCGGAATCGAACACAGTTCTTTACGTCAAGCAGACTTAGATGGTGACGGTTTGGACGAAGTTGCCGGTGCGGTTATTATTGACCATGACGGGACGAAAATGAACCGTTGGGACCTTGGCGGGACCTGGAAAAGTATGGACAGCATTGTAATTGCTGATATTGTTCCGGGGTATCCTTTAGAAGTTGCTCTTGCGGAACAAAGAGGAGCCAATTCTCATACTGTTGTTGTAAATCCAGATAGGATTATTTTTCGAACTTTAAATCCCTGGAATTGGGAGGATCCGGATAAGCTGGCTGTGGGCGATTTCGACCCTGGTCGCCCCGGCCTGGAGATCTTCAACCGTTCTTCCGGCGGTGATGGAACCACTCCCAGGGGCAGGGAGGAACCTTATCGGTACGAATTGGCCCCTTGGGTTCTTGATGCTGCGGGAAATCTCATTACCAAGTACTACCTCAACGACCATAAACCTGATTGGTGGACCGGGCACGGTTTAGAGGAAATTTGTAGGATAGACTGGTATGGGGATGGAAAGGATTATCTTATAGGTATGGAGAGACATAAGCACGGTACCGGAGCCATTGTTGATGCTCTCACGGGCGAATTCAAAACCATTTTTTCTGGAAAGGCGGTGCGAATTTATGCCGCCGACGTGTTGGGGGACTATCGCGAAGAGGTCCTCGTTCTTGGCGAGGAAGGGATCATTAAAGTCTTTTGGAATAATGCCAGACCCGGATTAAAAAGTCCGGACCGTTATTGGACCCTGCAGCACTACCGGAGACAGAAACAGAACTGGAATTATTACTCTCCTTAAGGGGTATAGGCAGTGGATTAATACCGGCTAATTTTTTTGCGGCTGGAAGACGTTAGAGCCTATTTTATTGGATAAATTCGGTAATCTGTCTTATCAAGTACGTGCATTGTCAGTTATTTTTACTTGAAGCCCCGAGCGGCAGAATCGTTCTGCCGTATACTTCATTCAATATCTGCGCCATGCCCGTATATATGGCAGATGCCCCGCAGATTATACCTTCTATCCCTGCTATTTTTTTCAATGCCGTATTTCCCGTAATATCGCTGAGAGCCAGGAGCAAAAACAGTAGCGTAAGAGATCCAAAAATAAACTGCATCGCCCGGTTCATTTTAAGAGTTGCCAGAAATAGGCAAAACGTGAAGATTCCCCACATTAAAAGGTAGAATGACATGGCAACCAGAGAGTTGATTTCACCGAGCCCCATTTTTGGCATAACAAGAAGAGCTGCGAGAGACAACCAGAACAGACCGTATGAAGTGAAAGCAGTTGTTCCAAATGTATTGCCTTTTTTCCACTCCATTATTCCGGCGATTATTTGCGCCAATCCACCATAAAATATACCCATTGCCAGAATCATGGTGCCAAGTTCAAACAATCCGGCGTTGTGAAGGTTGAGAAGTACGGTGGTCATTCCAAAACCAGCCAGTCCAAGCGGGGCCGGATTTGCGGTGTTGTCTGTTCCTCTTACGTCAAGTTCTTTTGGGTTCATCGTATTCCTCCCGGTTGTAATGTGTTTAATTTTATAACATATCGGGCGTTTTTGTAAAAAAATATATTTTCCTGTATTTTTTGTCAGCGACAGCCAAAGTTATTGGATTTGACCGAAAAACAGAATTTTGGCTCCAGGCGGTTGACTCCGAAACGCAGGAAGAAGTATAATCTGAAAGCAAAAAAATCACCCAAAACAGCAACTAAGAACAACATCAAACCGCAAATTTCAAACCAGGTAAATTTATTCAAAAAAGTCTGAAGATATATACTTCTCCCGTAAATTACCTGATGGATTAAATTAAAGGAATAATTATGGAAATACTTTTTTTAGGCACGGCGGCGGCCGAAGGTTGGCCGGGACTGTTTTGTGAATGCCGTTATTGTCAACGAGCGCGGCGGTTAAAAGGAAAAGACATCCGGTCCCGTTCTTCCCTTTTAATAGACGGCCGCTACAAGGTTGATTTTCCTCCGGATACTTACTGGCAGATGAATAGATACAACATCAGGTTGGCTAAAGTGAAACATCTTTTTGTAACCCATGACCACAGCGACCATTACTGCCCGTTAGATTTACGCCTTCGCGCTGCGCCATTTGCTCATCTCGGGAAAGAAGATATCCTTAACATCTACACCAGTAAATCCGTTTGTGATTCTACTCTAAAAGCACAGCACCGGGGAGATTATGAAAAATCGACGGGTATTTCTTTTCATATTATCGAACCGTATAAAGAATTTACGGCCGGAGAGATGAAAGTCCTACCCGTTAAAGCCGACCATGACCCTAAAAAACTCTGTTTTAACTTTGTCTTCCGGTACAAAGGCCGTACCCTGCTTCACGGCCATGATACGGGCTGGTATCCCGAGGAAACCTGGAAAGCGCTCCAGGATTTTAAATTTGATTTGATAGTTCTGGATTGTACCAACGGCAAGATAGACGAAGAACGGTACCATCTCGGAATTAAAGGGGTAATGAAAGTAAAAAAAAGATTAGCAGGGAACGGAAATCTGAAAAAAAGCTGCCGGTGTGTTGCCACTCATTTTTCTCATAACGGCGGCTTGCTTCATGCTGAGTTGGAAAAGATTCTGGGTAAAGAGGGTATTGAAGTCGCCTACGATGGGAAGGTCGTCAAAATCTAAAAGAAATGATATGAAAAGATTGGTTCTATTTTTGGCCGTTATTTTATTCACTATCGGTCTTGTTTCTTGCGGAAAGAAACAAGAACCCACCCCTGAGTCTCCACCGCTCACTCCGGGCAATGCGATTCAGCAGTACGGCGGTGTAATGGGGAAGACCTACCGGAAAGCCAAGGCGATGGACGTGGTTCTCCCTCTCAAGCAACTGGTGGACTCTTTTTATGTTCAGGAAGACCGATATCCGACCTCTCTTCAGGAACTGGTAGGCAAGGGTTATATCAAAGAACTGCCGAAACCTCCGGCTAATCAGGAAATTTCATACGACCCGGCTACCGGCACCGTCAGCCTTAAGTAATCCGCCATTATTTATGGCTATGCCACCTGTCTGTCCGAGAACAGGGGTTCACTTCTTCATTTGATAAATTGTCATATCGTGGTACAGTATAATAAACAAGAAGCATCTCAGGCTAAAAATTTTTTGCCGGGCAAACGAATGATTACAAATTAAATTTTCAATTCTGCAAAATGGAAAATAAAATTGGATTTTTTAAAATGGCGATTCCCCTGATTACCATTCTCTTTCCATTTTTCTTTCCTGCCACTATAGTTTTGCCGGAAAGCGCATCACCCCAAACCAGGCAACTTGATGGAGTAACTTTAATTGCTACGAGAAACCGGAACGACTTATCGTTAGGTCTTCAATACGTTACGGAGATGCCGGAGAGCGTTGGGGTTTTATTCAGAGACCTGGGGCGTGTTGACACGTTCCACTGCCGTAACTGTCTCTTTACGATAGAGATGACCGCGCTTGACAAGGACGGCAAGGTCCTGCAAATTGTTGATGCGCCTCCGGAAACTGAGATGATAAAGATGCCGAAAGGGACAAAATATGTGATCGAAACCAATGCGAACGTCATGCGGCGCAAGGGGTTCAGGGTCGGGGATAAGATTGGGTTAGACAGCCTGAAGAAGAGCGTAGACCCTTCCCTTAATGTTGAAGATAGTTTGCCGCGAAACCAAGCCGTAAAATAAAGATTAAAGGCGGGTCGTACATTTTTTTCACTATACCAAAATATTATTTATTGTCAGTTTCAAAAAACGAGGCGGTCACGAGATCCTTGCTGTGAAATAAGTTCATTTTAAAAAGAAAAAATTTTATCGGACACTATTTTTTTGCATAAACTAATTTTTCGCTGTTTTTAAAAATTCTTCCGGGTTTCCGCAATGTTCAATAAGCATCCAAAAGTGAGAAGTAATTATCCCGCATTCCCCATATAAAGACAGAATTTCCTCTGGACAATTTGACCTTTCTTGCGTCTATAATATAGCTGGAAACAGACGAAAAAAAGGAGATACCTAATGGGTGAAAGTAAAAACAGCTATTTCCGGGTAGGCTTTAATCAAAAACTGAAGATCGGATTCAGAGGAACCCAGGTAACATCTGATGGAGGATTGGTAGCGATAAGAGAGATGGACGAACAATTAGGATTAACAAAAATCGCCGGGGAATATCTGGAAGACAAGCGGCACGGCAAAAACATCCAGCGTGAGATGGAGGGATTACTGCGGCAGAGTGTCTATTCACGCCTGGGAGGATACGAAGACACCAACGATGCTGAAGGCTTGAGGAAAGACCCTGGCATGAGAGCGGTAATCGGAAATCGCGCCCTGGCAAAGACCGGCGCCGGAGAAACAACCGTAGGCAGGTTTGAGAAAGAGATATTGCTGGAGGGAGATAATCCGAACAATCTGGACGAGATACTGAAGCAATGGACAAAAAAAGGTAGATTCAGTACGAGGTATGAAGGAAATAATCTTGTACATAGACAGTTCCGAGAGCCCGGTGTACGGGGAACAGGAAGGGTCAAGTTATAACGGACATTTTCTTTCAAGGTGTTACCACCCATTATTGGTATTCAACCAGTACGGTGACTGTCTCAAGGTAAAACTAAGGCCGGGTAATGTGCATAGCGCAGATGGATGGCAGGAATTCCTGGAGCCGATATTGAGGTCTTACGCCGAAAAAGGAATCAACATAAAGGTACGGGGAGATGCCGCCTTTGCCATACCGGGTCTGTATAAATTATGCGAAGAACTGGGAATAGACTATACGGTGCGGATAAAAGAGAATGAGAAGTTACGAGAGTTGGTGGCGCCATATGCAAAGCGGTCGGTGGGCAGACCCGGAAAGCAACCGGTGGTAAAATATGTCAGTTTCCAGTATCGTGCTGCCGCCTGGGAAAAAGAGCGGAGAATAGTAGCGAAGATGGAGCACCATCAGGGAGAACTGTTTCCCAGGATAGGATACATCGTAACCAGTCTCAAATGGAATAATAAGGCGGTAATAAAATTCTACAACCACCGGGGCACCTGCGAGCAGTGTCATGCCAGAGGCAGATCCGCCTCCGGCGGAGATAAAAGAAGGAAAATATGCCTTAAACTGGACCAGGCTTAGTTGCCAGGGATTTAAGGAGAACGAAATCCGGCTGAAACTATTCATCATGGCATATAATCTGGGGAATATTTTCCGGACGCTGGCCTTGCCGGAAAAGATAAGGAGTTGGTCCTTAAGGACGATACAGTTAAAACTGATAAAGATGGGCGGCAGGCTTATCAGGCATGCCCGGTATTACTATCTGCTTTTAGCGGAAGCAACGATCAATGAACATCTCTGGAAAAGCATCATGCAAAAGATACGCGGTCTTTGTCCGGCGCCTGGATGATAAAGAACAAATATCCCCGCCAATTAAAAATCAACACGGTAATGGGGCGCATTTGCAAAATTATCCAAGACTGTAAGATCTAAAAACAGGAGTTTTAGGGTGTTTAGGAATAAGAATTTGGAGCTTTTTAATTTTTTAATTGACACGATAGATGTACCGGAGTAAAATGATGGTAAGTAAAGTAGGGAATCAGGTTAAAATATTTCTTTTTGATGGGCAAATGGAGTATGTCAAATACTATAATTTTCCGACTAAAATAGGGGGTAACGTGAAAAAACTTTTTGTCTATACGACGGCAGCACTTGCGGCGTTAGTTTTGTTTCCGAATTTTATCGGAGCCCAGACTCTTACCTGGGACGAAACAAATGCGGCCAGGATTGAGCAGAATATCGGCGATGTGTATACTCCTCAAATCGTAACTTCCGGGAATACGGTTGCGGCGGTCTGGGTACAACAGATTGGAGCGGGTTATTCCCATCTCTATTCCAACTATTCCACAGACGGAGGAGAAACCTGGAGCGATACCCAGTTGATTGAAGCGGCTGCCGGAGATGCATTTAACCCCCGAATCGCAATTTCCGGGGATATGGTTGTAGCGGTCTGGCAGCAATATGACGGCGACTATTACAGCATTTACTCTAACTACGGAACGATAGACGGGGATGGGGCTGTTGTCTGGGATTCGGCAAATGCCGGTCCGATTGAGAGTAATGATTACAATGCGTCCAACCCCCGAATCGCGATATTCGGTGACGCCGATGGTGATACGGTCGTGGCGGTCTGGGAGAAAGAAGACGAAAATTCGAGTTGGCCTAACTTCATCTACTCCAATTACGCCACGATTACCGGGGGAGTTCCGGACTGGAAAACGGCCCAGCAGATTAGTTCGGTCGAAGGGTCTTGGTATGAACCGCAAATCGCGATTTCCGGTGATACGGTTGTGGCGGTCTGGCGGGGAAGCACCGGCGGCAATGCCAATATTTATTCCAACTATTCCACAGATGGAGGAGAGAGTTGGTCGAGTATCCAAACGGTTGATAATCAGTCAAATCCCGCGTATGGCGGTCCGCAAATCGCGATTTCCGGCGACACGGCCGTGGCGGTCTGGCGGCAATATGACGGTAGCGCTATAAACATCTATTCCAATTATGCAACAATAGATGGTGCCGGAGCTGTTGCCTGGGACCCGGCAAATACCAGTATAATTGAGAATAATTATTACGGTGCGTTTTTTGATCCCCAAATCGCAGTTTCCGGGAATACGGTTGCGGCGGTCTGGCAGCAATCTGACGGCAGCTACGACCGCGTCTACTTCAATTACGCCACCATTTCATCGGAGGGTATTCCCGTCTGGAGTTCAGACCAGTTGGTTGAGTATGATACTGAACAATACGCGTCTTTGCCCCGGGTGTCAATTTCCGGGGATAACGTTGCGGTGGTCTGGGTTAAAAACGACGGCAATAGTTATGACCGTATCTATTCCAACTACGCAACCATAGATGATGACGGGGCGATTATCTGGGATACGACAACCGTTGATACGGTTTCAAATGGCGACGGGGGCAGCGATTATCCCCAAATCGCAATTTCAGGGGATAACGTCGTGGCGGTTTGGCGGCAGAATGTTGCCGGCAGTTCTCCCAGCTACATTTACTCTAATCATGCCGTGGTGGCGGCAGACATTATGACCGGCGATTATGGTTCTCTTCCGGTCGGTCCCCTGGCCGCCGGCATCTCCGCCTTCCTGGTCTGGTGGAAACGCCGGAAGCGATTTTAAACCATTTCTACGATCACCCGAACGCAAACCATATGTTAACTTCAACCGATACAGACTGGTAGGATTTTTGTTTTGTCGGGTATCAGGCTTTTGACCGGACCGGCAGGTCCGGCAGGATGTCTTTCAGGAGAACCAGGCCAACGTAAAGATCGCCCTCCTCAGTTGCTTCCAGGATCGGGAAAGCGTGATAACTGCTCCCCCGGAAGGTCTCAATCGCCTTTTCCACCGGTTCGTCCCGGTAGAGCACCGGCGTATCCAATTTATATCTGCGCAAGCGCATCAACTCCCATAGCAGCGGCTTTAATTGCAAAAGGCATGAGTCCGGGGGTGGCTTTGGTATTTCTTCTGGCCGGTCCGGACTTTTTTAGCGAAAATACAGAAGCTGAATTTCGTACCGGCAAAGTTGGTGCGCTGCTTTTTAAAGATGCGAAAAACACTCGCATGGCTTATTTTTCAATATGATTTTTTGTTCTTTTATCATATTGATGAAAATCTTTTGACTTCCCGATCCTGTGGCAAAGCGTTTATTGAGCGGAGAATAGTGTTTGTATCCACGTTGTTTAAACTCTTCTATTAGCTTTTCGTGCCTTAAATAAAGCGCCTTCTGTTTATCTACCCAGCGCAGGGTTTCCGGGTGTCGTGAATATCCACCTTTACTTTTGTGTTTGGTTAAGATGTTCCAAAGACCGTGGAGCTCTCTATGTTCTGCCAGCAAATGCTTTCGGCACAAATGTTTTGGATGAATATCCCATATGCGCATAAAGCTAACGATTAAGATATGTAATGGTTAATTGTAAAACTGTCGCAAACGATACCCAAAGCAAATACGGAATTTGGATGTATGCAATCCAGCGCGCGTGAGGATAAATAGCTACCATTGCCCAGATGAGCGTGCCCAGCACCAATAAAATATCAATCGCCGCAAGGAGATTGTTTCTCAGCCCGAATTGCAAAGGCGTAAAAGAAAGGTTGAAAACGAGATTAAGAATAAATGGCAAAGCAACCAGAAACGCAATCTCTTTTTTCCACACCATCAAAAAAACCTTGCCAAACGAAACAGCAATCAATATATATAGGAGCGTCCAAACTGGCCCAAAGAGCCAAGACGGTGGCGACCATGAAGGTCTGATAATTTGTGAGTACCAGTTGTATGTGTTCATAGTGATTTATGATTAACGTCAATTATTTACCCAACGGCGACAATTCTAATTACCCACCGGGTTACTGCATTTGTTCTACCGTGCAATTCCTTGTAAAAGCTCTTTTTTGATAACAATAACTGCAATACATTTCCGATTTTGTTCCTTCGGTATTTGTTCCGCCGCCTTCCGGGTCTTTTTTGTCGGTATTCCGCAACTCTGACAATTTTTACATGTTTTTTCCATATAGTTGTGTATGTTAATTATAAATTATTTTTATTTTTTTTAAAAGTCTCGCCAAAGTAATTTATGGGAGTATTTTTGATCTTCTCTCCGAAAACCGTACTGTTTGAGGGTAGAACTTGACCCGGTTTAACCGCCATAAGGTAATTTTTAACAGAAAGGCAGAAAGGTTCGAACATCTTACCTGGGGTACAATAAGAAACGTAGTAATAGTGCGGTTCTTGGGCTTAAAAGCTCCGCATCGTGGACAACGTTAGAACCATACTTCAACGGTCAAACGAGGCGATTTACATACCAGATTTGGCGCTGCAAGCCAGCTTGGCTTAATTGTAAAAGTTTATCCTACCGTGCCACTCACTGTATCTCTGTTTTTGATAGTTTCGGCGACACAGGGAATATAGATTGAACGCATAATATTGACATTTTACTTTGTACCCGCCTCTAAAAAAGTTCTTTCAAACTCCTCATCTGTATCGGATAAGTTTGTCAATTTTCCGTCAGAATTATTTACGCCTCTCGCGCTTCCGTCATAATATAACAGGGATACCCATTTTCCCGTATGGTCATATCTGTTTTGGCTTTTACAATTATAACTCATCGCAATAACTAATGTAGGAAGTGGCGTAGTTCCACCGGTTTTTATTCGATAATTATAGTTTCCAACCACATCTCCGGTTCCATCAAGCGCTTTTTGAACATCATCGGGTTTTGCTTTGGTACTTCCAGGACAGCTGAATATTCTTATATTGCTGGTACGGTTTGGATATAAACGGCCAAGTCCTGTATATTGGTCTGCGCCGATTCTTATAAACGGTGTCGCAAAATCAAAAGGGTTTGAAGGTGAGTCCACGCCATCTTGTCCGCGCATCGCTACCGCCAAGCCGATTTGTTTCAAATTACCAAAATACAATTTACTCGTCTTGCACTTTCCCTGGCGCTACTTAAAGCCGGCAGTAGCATTGCGGCAAGAATTGATATAATTGCCATTACGACGAGGAGTTCGATAAGGGTGAATCCTGTTTTTTTAAACATTTTACACCTCTATTTATAATAGATACTCTATTACTTACGCAAAGAAAAGTCAATTTTAAAATTGGGATAGGTCTATTTTAGTTTGGGTTTTTAGAAAAAGGTTCGAACGTCCTACCAGGGTACAATCATAAACGTAGGAATAGTGCGGTTATTGGGCTTGCTCCGGAGGTAGGATTCGGTACCGCTCGGTTTTCACTATATTAAATTCAGCCCATCGTTTTCAGTCAGATAATTCTTGAGTTGTTTTTTCAAATATCTCTTACCTGAACCGCTTTTCAGGAATTCCTCTCTACCGAGAGCATCCCGTTTATCTGTGTAGGCTTCAAAATAGACCAAGACAAAAGGCAGGCGATATTTGGTGGATTTTTCTTGACCTGCATTGTGTTCCTTGAATCTTCTTTGGATGTTTTCCGTGTAACCGGTGTAAAACCGGTTATCTTTCAGGCTACGCAGAATATAAACATAATACATACTTGTAATTGATATATTGTCCCGTAAAATGATTCTGCGAATCATCACGGGACCACGTGATCCGCCGAAGGCGGATTTTACGTGGCTCCGGCGGTAGGATTCGAACCTACAACCTACTGGTTAACAGCCAGCCGCGCTACCGTTGCGCTACGCCGGAAATATTCTAGAGTTGAAATTGACGGTTTTTCTGGAAATAGGGAACCAGGCCTCCCTCGGAAAGTATGGAAAGCATTATTTTCGGGAGAGGTTTAAAGCAAATGGTTGTTTTTTGGGTGATGTTGACCAGTTTACCTCCGCCGAAATTGAGTTCGATTTTGTCGCCTTCCTCGATTCCGGAAGTATCGCATTCAATTAGTGGTAGGCCAACGTTAATGCTGTTCCGGAAAAAGATCCGGGCAAAAGTTTGCGCGCAGACGGCGGCGACACCGGCATATTGGATTGCTAGCGGTGCCTGTTCTCGGCTGCTTCCGCACCCAAAATTTTTACCGGCTATAATGATATCTCCCGGGGCAATTTTTTTTACGAATTCCGGGTCTAAATCTTCAAGAAGATGGCTGGCCAGTTCTTTCTTATCCAGTGTCTTAAACTTGTATCTTCCGGATATGATATAATCGGTGTTGATGTCATCGCCAAGAATATGCGCCCTTCCTTTTAAAACCATAAGTTCCTCCGTATCTTTAACTTTAAATTATACAACACGGTGTTGTTTCTTGCCAAATCACCCGAAAAAGGATAAAATTATTATTTTAAACTCTTAAAGGCAAAAAATGAACGGGTTGGAGTTAATCGAAAAACGGAGAAGCGTACGGAACTATCGTCCGGACCCGGTAGCCAGGAATCTGCTGGAAAAGATTGTTGATGCCGGGAGGCTGGCGGCAACGGCCATCAATATCCAACCCTGGGAATTTATCGTCATTGTTGACCCGGCAAGAAGGAAAGAACTGGCTGATATTACCGACCACGGAAAGTTTATCAAGGATGCCGGCGCCTGTATTGCGGTGGTCGCCAAAGAGACCAAATATTACTTGGAGGATGGTTCGGCTGCAACCGAAAATATCCTGCTGGCCGCCACGGAACTGGGTCTGGGCTCCTGTTGGGTTGCCGGGGATAAAAAACCATACGCGGATAAGGTTTTAAGTTTCCTGAGCGTGCCCAGCGGTTATAAATTAATCAGCCTGATTGCCATTGGTTATCCGAAAGGGGATTTACCCAACCCGGCCAAGAGGCCGCTTTCCGAAGTTTTGCACTGGGAAAGATTTTAGAAAGCAGGAGGTTGCGCCTGTAGCTCAGCCGGATAGAGCACCTGCCTTCTAAGCAGGGGGTTGGGCGTTCGAGTCGCCCCAGGCGCGCTCGGGTGTTTGGTTCGCAAAACGCCCTACGTGACAGATAAAACTACGCAACTCGGGAACGAGGTTCTCCGTGTCCTTGCCTGTAAAACAAGGCGCGCCCCGGATACTCATTCCCTCGTTTTGCTTGTTTTATTTTTGTCACTCCGTGAAGTTTTGCTTAACCAAACACCTTCGCTTTAGTCAAAAACAAAAAAACGTGATATCGCTGACAAAGACGGAACGGTTCGGTATTCTTTTTGTAGTGGGAAGTGTTTTGCTCAGTCAGGCGGTGGCTCTATACAAAAAAACCGCGGAGGTGAGTTATCATTATCGCGCTTCAGATAGCCAGACCCTGGAGCAGGCTCATCGGGTAGCAGCAGCGGCAGAAAGAAATGATTTAAAAACACGTTTAGTTCGGGCCCGGATTGACCCGAACACCGCCTCCCCGGAAGAGCTGGATGTTTTACCGGGCATCGGTCCGGAACTGGCCGGGAGAATAATAGAATACAGGGCCGGCGAGCAATTTTTGCAGGTGGAAGACCTGTTGAAAGTTAAGGGGGTCGGTTCGAAGAAACTGGAAGGGATGAAAAGGTATTTAATGATAAAATAGCCTAAATTAGAGATTCCCGCTTAATGCATGCGGGAATGACAGAAAATAATTATGTATATTATTGTCGTGGGATGCAGCCGGGTGGGAGTTACAATCGCTCAATTGCTGGAAAGCGAAGGTCACAACGTAGTGGTGGTTGACCGGAGCCGGGAAAATCTGAAAGAACTGGGCCGGTCTTTTTCCGGTATTACGATAGTCGGAAACGGTTTTGCACCGGAGGTTCTTAAAGAGGCCGGTATTGGCCGCGCTGACGTCCTCCTGGCGGTTACCGACAGCGATAACGCCAATATTGTCTGCGCCCAGGTTGCCAGGAAGTTATTTAATCTGGAGAAGGTCTTTGCCCGGATTTACGACCCGGCCCGGGCGGCAACTTACCAGAAGATGGGCGTGGATATCATCAGCGAAACCCAATTGGTGGTGGATGCTCTCAAAAAAAAGGTCTTTACGAAAGGATAAAATATGTACGTAATTATTGTCGGCGCCGGAAACGTAGGGCATTATCTTGCGCACCGCCTCTTCGGGGATAAGCACATGATTGCCCTGGTGGAGAAAGACCGCGCCGTGTGCGACCGTATCGGCCAGGAGCTTGATATCCTGGTTGTGAACGGCGACGGATGTGAAATTTCCACCCTGCAAGCGGCCGGCATTGAGCGCGCCGATGTTCTGGCCGCGGTTACCGGCAGCGACGAGGATAACCTGGTTATCTGTCAGTTAGCCAAGGAGGTTTTCCATATTGACCGGACCGTAGCCCGGGTGAACGACAGCCGCAATGAGCACATCTTCAATGAATTAGGCGTGGATGTGCCGATTGACAGCACCGGCATCCTGGCGCGCGTCATTGAAGAAGAAGTATCTCTTTCCGATTTCGTAAACCTGGTGACCTTTCGCAAGGGAAAATTAGCGCTGGTCCGGTTTGACCTTCCGGCCGAGTCTCCGATAATTTCCAAAAAGGTTTCCGAAGTTATCCTGCCGGTAGAGTCGGTGTTGGTGGCCATTGTGCGGGGAGACGGTGTTTTCATTCCGCACGGAGACACCGTTTTCAAACCCCAGGACGAAATCGTGGCTTTGACGCGAATCGGTGAGGAGAACGCGGTTTTGCAGATTTTCCTGCCTGAAATTTAAAATTTATGAAACCTCTGGTTGCATTTCCGCGTCATATTCGCAACTTCATTCTTTCTTTTCGAAACGGACTTCTGGGCATCGGTTATTCTCTGCTGCTGCCGATTGCTCTTCTCCTGGGATTTATCCTGATTATCGCTTTAGCCACCCTTTTTGGAAACTGGATAAAATTTAAATGACTTTATGTTTTTGAAACCGCAAAAAGAAGATTTTAAGGTAATCGGTTATTACCTGGGCAAAATTTCCGCGGGTCTGGGGATTACGATGCTGGCGCCCTTATTCACCGCGTTTCTCTTTTGGGAATTGAACCCGGCGCTCGATTTTATATCCGGCATCAGCATTTCTCTGTCCCTGGGCTGCCTGCTAACCTTTTTCCGGCCAAAGAAGACAGACCTTTCTCTGGTTAACGGGGTTTTAATCGCCGGCATCTCCTGGTTTTTGGCAATGGCGCTCTCGGCGATTCCGCTCTTCCTTTCCGGCCACTATGTCTCGTTCCTGGACAGCCTTTTTGAAATGATGAGCGGGTTTACCACTACCGGCCTCTCTTTGACCCAGGACCTTGACCATCTTGCCCACAGTTACAACCTCTGGCGCCACGTTACCCAATTTATCGGCGGGCAGGGCGTGGTCATCATCGCGCTCGCCTTTTTCATCAGGGGGGTCAGCGGCGCTTTTTCCCTGTATTTGGGCGAAGCCAGGGAAGAGAAGATACTTCCCAACGTCATTTCCACCGCCCGGTTCATCTGGTTAGTTACCCTGGTCTATTTTTTATTGGGAGGCGCGATCTTGACAATCATCGGCTTACGACTGGGCATCGGTCCGGGCCGCTCTATTTTTCACGCGGTATGCATCTTTATGGCCGGCTGGGATACCGGCGGTTTCACCCCGCAGAGTCAATCCATTCTCTATTACCACAGCGTATTTTACGAAATAACGACCTTCATAATCTTCTTCCTGGGTTCCATCAACTTTGGCCTGCACTATCTTGTCTGGAACGGCCGGCGCCGCGAGTTGTGGCGGGACATTGAGACCCGGACCTACGTTTCCACCATCATTATTACTTTATTCATAACCCTGCTGGGTCTGGTCCGGCTGCCGTTCTTTGCAAGCCTGCCGTCTGTTTTGCGGGTCGGGTTCTACCAGGTGATTTCCGGCCACGCCGGCGTCGGTTTTATGACCGTGACTTCCAGCCAATTATCCCGTTGGAACGAGTTGGCGCTGCTGGGTATCATTATGGCGATGGCAATCGGCGGCTGTGCCTGTTCCACGGCCGGCGCCATCAAGGCCCTGCGTATCGGAATTATTTTTAAAGGTTTCTGGCGCCAGATGAAGATGCTCCTGATGCCGGAACAGGGGATAGTGATTGAAAAGATTCATCACTTCCGGGATACGGTCCTGGAAGATAACCAGATTGCGGCCGCCGGCCTGGTATTCCTGGCCTATCTTTTTCTCTACTTGCTGGGTTCCCTGGTCGGCGTTTTCTGCGGATACCAGTTTTTGCCCGCACTCTTTGAATCGGTCTCAGCGGCCGCCAACGTCGGCCAGAGCGTCGGCATTACCGCCACGACGATGCCGGCCGCTTTAAAGATAACTTATATGATACAGATGTGGATAGGCCGCTTTGAATTTATGGCCCTCTTCGGACTTTTCGGATTTCTCTTTTCCTGGGCTAAAGGCAGGTAATGCGATTAAAAGAGACGAGATTCTTCGCTTACACTCAGAATGACACCTTGTTGAGTTTGTCATCCTGAACTAAGTGAAGGATCCCGTTTTACAAAACTATGTTGATACTTTGGTTTTTAACGCTCGGCGGTAACATTATTGCGCCTGCGCCCGTCTCCATCTCCGACCTTATTACCCAGAGCCGTTTTTATGACGGCAGGGTAATAGTGACCGAAGGGGAAGCGATTGGCGATTTAATGTTGAGGGGGGAATACGGCTGGGTTAACCTGAACGACGGCAATAGCGCCATCGGCGTTTACGCCCCCAGCGAATATTTAGACCAGATTAAACACCTGGGCCGTTACAAGATTGTCGGAGACAGGGTGAGGGTAACTGGGACCTTTTACGACGCCTGCCCTGTCCATTACGGGCAGACCGGAATTCACGCCTCCCGCATAGAGATTATCAGGTCCGGTAATGCCGTTGACGAAATTCTTGACCGGAGCAGATTAAAACTTTCGTCGGAATTAGCCCTTTTAGCGATACTTGCTTTTGCACTCAGGCAGTTTTTCCGTAGAGCAAGCGGCGGTCAACCGAAACGATAATTATGTTATTCGGTTTATCTTAAATTTTCGTTTGCGCCGGAAAGGCGGCGGCCGGCGATGAATTTCCGCACCTCTTCCAGCCAGAATACGCCGCTGCCCACCAGTAAGATTTTAATCCAGTCCGTTGAATCAAGCGTAACCGTAGAAAAGATATTCTGCAGAAAAGGAATATAAATAACCGATATCTGTAAGATTATTGCCGCCGTCAGGCCGGCAATCAAGTACTTATTGCCTAAAAACGGCATTTTAAAGATAGATTTTGTAGTGGAACGGCAGTTGATTCCGTTCAGCCATTGGGTAACCGCCAGCGTCGTAAAGGCAACGCTGCGGCAATAGATTAAAGGCATACCCCTGGTCAACTCGTAAATAAAGAGTCCGATTATTCCCGCCGCCATAATGGAAGCGCGGAAAATCAGCAGCCCCATCAACCTCTTGTTCAGCAAAAGTTCATTTTTCTTATCCGGCGGATGGTTCATTACCTCCTCTTTCGGCTCCATAATCAAGTTAACCGTAAGGGCGCCGTCGGTAACGAGGTTTATCCATAAAATCTGCAGGGCAAATAACGGTAAAGGCACCCCGATGGCCAGGGTGGTCAGCAGGACTAAAATTTCGGTGCTGCTGGAACAGAGAAGATACAGGATGGTTTTGCGCATGTTGGCGGTTATGCCCCGGCCTTCTTCAACCGCATCCACGATAGTGGCAAAATTATCGTCGGCGATAACCATACTGCTCGATTCCTTGGCCACGTCGGTGCCGGTTATCCCCATGGCCACCCCGATATCGGCCGCCGCCAAAGCCGGCGCGTCGTTTACCCCGTCGCCGGTCATGGCCACCACTTCGTGTTTCTGCAGGGCCTTGACTATCAGGTATTTGTGTTTCGGCTCGATTCGGGCGAAGACCGTGAAATTTGTCACCACCTCTTCTAATTCTTTTTCGGTCATATTGTCTAATAGGTCACCGGCAATGCCTTCGTCGCCCTTTTCCATTATGCCCAATTCAACCGCCACCGCTTCGGCCGTGGAGAGATGGTCTCCGGTAATCATCGCTATTTTAATACCTGCGTTTTTGCATATTTTTATCGCTTCTCTGGCTTCCGGCCGCGGCGGGTCAATATTGCCGATTAAGCCCGCGAAAACAATTTTTCTTTTTAAAGAATCCCAGTCAAATGCGCCGCCCGGCGCGTTGTCTTCTTCGCTGAAACCGAAAGCTAAAACCCGGAGCGCATCCTTGGCCATTTTCTCCGAACGTAATAATATTTCCTTGCGCAGAGAATCGGTTAATTCCGTTGTTTTATCGTCTTGAAGATAATACCCGCAAAGGTCCGCAATCTTTTCCGGAGCGCCCTTGACCGAGATCATATTTTTATTATCACCCGACCTATTCCTGGTTGCCATCATCTGAATATGGGACTCAAAAGGAATTTCATCGATTCTGGGAAATTCTTCATTAAGTTTATCCGGGCTAATTCCGGCTTTAACGGCCGTTACCAGATAAGCGATTTCCGTCGGGTCTCCCGAACTTTTTACCCCGCCGTCATCATCCGGCCTCTCCTTCCACTGGGCATTATTGCAGAGAGAAGCTGTTTTGAGAAGCAGGTTTATTTCTTTATTTTCAAGCGGGTTTATTTCGTTGCCGTCTAATAAGAATTTACCCTGAGGCCGGTATCCGGCTCCGGTTATTTCTATTGTTTGCTTCATGGTGGCCAGACGCCGCGAAGTCATCTCGTTCTTCGTAAGGGTTCCGGTTTTATCGCTGCAAATAATAGTGGCGCTGCCCAACCCTTCCACCGCCGCCAGTTTCCTGATAAAAGCCTTCTTTTTTGCCATTCTCTGCATGCCTACCGCCAGGGCCACCGTTACCGCCACCGGCAGGCCTTCCGGTATGGAAGAGACCGTCTGGCTTAAGACAACCAGGAATATCTCGTAAAACGGCAGACCCCGCAGAACCCATCCGACGATAAATGCAAAGGTTACCTGCGCTAGGACGATAAAGATGATAACCTTGCCGAAAGCCTCCATGCGGCGCTGGAGCGGAGTTCTGGTCTCCGGTTCCGATTGAATAATGCCGGCAATTTTGCCGATTTCCGTATTCATGCCCGTGGAGATGACCACCGCCTTGCCCCGGCCCGAGGCGACAACCGTTCCGGCAAAGAGCATGTTCAGCCGGTCGGCAACCGTGGTTTCCAGTTTGATGGAATCAATGATTTTATAGACCGGCTGGGATTCTCCGGTAAGCGCCGCTTCATCGATCTGGAGCCTTACCGACTCAATAATCCGCGCGTCCGCAGGAACCCTGCTTCCCGATTCCACCAGGATGATATCTCCCGGCACGATGTCTTTGGTGGGTATCTCCGTTTCTTCACCCGCGCGCATTACTCTGGCTTTTGGCGAAGAGAGTTCCTTGAGGGAATCCATGGTGCTCCGGGCTTTTGATTCCTGTATGAAACCGATTATTGCGTTGGAAAATAGAACGAAAAGGATAACCAGCGCGTTGACGGTTTTACCGACAAAAAACGATATCAAGGCGGCAAATAACAGAATGTATATAAGCGGACTTTTGAATTGCTTGATGAAGATTAAAAGCCGGCTTTCCTTCTTTTTTGCTTCCAACTGGTTTGGCCCGTGTTCAGCCAGCCTTGCCTGCGCCTCCTGTTCGGCAAGCCCCGTTTCCGTAACCTGGAGATGCGAAAGAACTTCCGTTATTGAATGCTGATACCATTTTAATTCTTTCATATTTTCTCCGTGTTTGTTGGCGTTGAACCGGGTGCTTATAAAAACAATTTACTCGAATTTATTTCCGTAAATTTTATTATATTATTCATCATCGTAACCGCTTCGGCGGGGTATTTACCCGCTGCCGTCTCTGCCGAGAGCATCACAAAATCAGTGCCGTCTATTATGGCGTTTGCCACGTCTGTTACCTCTGCGCGGGTAGGGCGAAGGTTATCCGTCATACTCTCAAGCATCTGGGTGGCGGTAATGACAAATTTCCCGGCGCGATTGCATTTTTTGATAATCATCTTTTGAATAATAGGAATTTCGTAAACAGGGAGCGATACGCCCATGTCTCCGCGCGCAATCATAATGCCGTCTGAAACTTTGATTATATCGTCAATATTTTTTATGCCTTCCCGGCATTCAATTTTAGCGATAACCTGACAGGACGAACCCGGCTGGAGAAGTTTTCTTACCTCTAAAATATCTTTTTTTGTACGCACGAATGACTGCGCAATATATTCAACACCGGTTTTTTCGCAAAAAAGTATATCCCGGGCGTCTTTTTTGCTTATACCGCCGAACTCAAGCTGTGCCCCCGGAATATTTACGCCTTTGCGCTCCTTTAATAGCCCGCCGGCTATTACCCGGGCCTTCAGGCTGTTTTTAGACCGGCCGATTACTTCCAAAGCGATATTACCGTCGTCTATAAATATTTGGCAGCCGTTTTTAATGCCGCTTAACGGTCCCTGGTAATCGAATGGTATTTTTGCGTTTTCGCTTTTTGTCTTTTGGCGGGAAAGCCAAACTATCCGGCGCTTTTTAAGCTCTAACGGAGCAACGAATTGGCCTATCCTTATCCGATGGCCCTGAAGGTCGCCGAGAAGTTTGATGCGTCTGCGGTGTTTCGTGTTTAAAAGCCGGACGAGTTTTATTCTGTGAAGCAATTCCTGGGGTTTTCCGTGCGAAAAGTTAAGACGCGCAACATCCATGCCGGCGCGCATCATTTTTCTTATAACAGTTTCACTTGATGAAGCCGGACCGAGCGTACATATCATTTTGGCTTTAACCGTAAAATTTTTCATGGCGCGTGTCCTGTTTATTTTTCGGCAACCCCGTAGAGCAGGCGGCGGTCAACCGAAGTAATTTGAACCCGAACTAAAGAACCGACTGATTTTGCGTTTTCCGAAACGAGAATTTTCTTTCCATTTTCCGTCTTGCCAATCAGGAAACCCGGTCTTTTCCAGCTCTCGCTCAGCAAGAGAACTTCGCAAGTTTTACCTTTCATCTCCAGGTTTTTTTTCAGGGAGATTCCGTCCTGCAGTTTCCAGAGTTTGGCCAAGCGTTCCTCTTTCGTCTTTTCCGGAATCTTGCCGCCCAGTCTTTCGGCTTTAGTTTTGGGGCGGTCCGAATATTTAAAGGCAAACAAGTCATCAAATTGTATTTCCTCAATTAACGATAAGGTTTTATTAAAGTCATCTTCCGTTTCGCCCGGAAATCCCGCGATGACATCCGAAGTGAGCGACAACCCGGGAACAATTTCCCTGGCTTCTCCCATTCTCTGCCGGTAATGGGCGGCGGTGTAGCCGCGGTTCATTGTCTGCAGGATGGAGTCGGAACCGCTCTGCAAGGGGAGGTGCAGGTGGCGATAGATGCTTGAATGTTCGGCGATTACTTTAAAAAGTTTCGGGGAGACGTCCTTGGGGTGGGAGGTCATAAAACCCAGTCGCAAGATGCCGAATAGCCCGGCTATCCGGGACAGGAGTTCCGGAAAATCGATTTCGATCCCTTTATTTCCGGGGGGCGGATTTATCCGACCCGAAACGATGTCATTCCCGCATGTTGTAAGCGGGAATCTCGTCCCTGTCGTTTCCCGGTAGGAATTGACGTTCTGACCCAGGAGGATTATCTCTTTGACGCCGCCGAAAACCATTTTTTTCGCCTCTGTCAGAATATCTTCGGCCGGTCGGCTCTTTTCCCTGCCCCGGGTAAGTGGTACCACGCAGTAACTGCAGAAGTTGTCGCAGCCAATGATTATCGGTAGAAAAGCGCTGATATTCCTTTGCGCTTGAGGGCAGGCATAGGAATCTAATTTGGAGTCAAAGACCGCAATCTGCGCGCCATTTTTACTGCGGGAAATCAAGTCCGGAATCATGGCCAGACTTTCTGGACCGGCCAGAAAATTAAGGTAAGGGAAAGAGCGGAACAGCATCTCCCGGCGCAGGGCCGGAATGCAACCGATCAGGCCGATAATCAACTCCGGCCTCTTCTTTTTCAGAGGCTGCAACGTTTTCAGGTTTTGGAAGAGCCGCTCCTCTGCGTGTTGCCGGACGCTGCAGGTATTGAAGATGATGACCTGTGCCTCTTCCGGGTCTTCCGTCTTCCGGTACCCGGCCTCAATGAGGCGACCGAACAGGTAGGCGCTGTCGGCCTGGTTCATCTGGCACCCGAACGTCCTGATATAGAATTTCATAAGAATTGCTGTTGTAGTTGCCAAGCTTGCTTGAGTTTTTATTGTAATTACATGCCCGGGATTTTCAAGGAGGAAAGGCCGGACAGGAGAGCCCGGAGCATGTTTTTGAAGAGCAGGAGTTCGATTACCAGTGAAATAGAAGTGAGCGTGATACAGATTATGCCGGGTTTAACCCCGTCTTCCCCATAGCGGAACAGGTAATGGCCGCCGATGAATAAGCCCAGCGGGGGAAAGAGGAAACTGAGGATATATCCGCCTGCCGGATTGAATTCCGGGCTGTCGGGTTGCGGCGCAGCATGTTTGAGCAGTTCCGAAATGAGGCGGTTCTTATCTGTTTCACTGAGGTGTGTGGATTCGTTGATTTTTTTAATCTGTTCCGACAACATTTTTCCTGGCATAGTGTCCGTAGTCCTGATATGCCGCCGTCGCTCTGGCGGTCGAAACTTGGCACCCGATCCGGTTCCTCAAAATTGAGTACCAAGAAAGTTCGTTTTTTAAGTTTATTTAATCAAAAACGCAATTTTTATGAGGAGATTGCCTTTCGGACTCTTAACAACACATCCGGGTAATTCGTTAATATTCCGTCTACCCCGCATTGAATCAGCCGGCGCATCTCGGCAATATCATCGGCGTAAAACGGGTTGACCTCCATACCGTGGCGGTGGGCTTCTTCAACGAATGATTGATTTACTTGTATATTTTCCGGCTGCAGGATGTAGCACCCGACCGAGAGAGAACGCTTAATGTAAGTGTTTTCGGGTTTCCTGGAAAGGTTGCAGATTTCCAGTTTCGGCTGAATCTTTTTGACCAGTTTAATCGTTTCTTCGCCAGAGGCGATGAACACCTGGCGCAGGAGATTTCTGCGTTCCAGTTCCTTAACGATTAGCGGCGTTATTTTTTCCCGGTCAAATTCATAGGTCTTGACGTGGATGTTAAGCCTGATTTTGGTGCCGAGGACATCAAGCGCTTCTTGAAGCGTTAAAAAACGCTGTTTCTCAAATTCCTTTCCGAACCAGCCGCCGGCGTCCAAGTTTTTAATTTCCGGCAGCGTCAGTTGACTGATTTTACCGGAACCATCGGATGTTCTGTCCACGTCCCCGTCGTGGCATATGATTAACGCTGCATCTGCGGAGAGGTGAACGTCAAATTCAACGGCATCGACGTTGAGGGCAAGGGCTTTCTGAAACGCAATCTCCGTATTTCCGGGATACCTTCCGGAAAATCCTTGGTGGGCAATTATTTTTACCATAAATTTCTCCGTGGCGTAGGGCCGCGATGTATCGCACCGCTATTTTTAATTATCTCGGACTGAGGAGTTTTTTTGTTTCCAGTTCGCCCCCGTTTATCAGGTAAAGCAGGGGCGTGGGCCGGTCAACCTTCTCCACGAACGCCGGCCGTCCATTCCAGGGCGTTACGGAGAGCACGTTGGTCAAATCCATCCAGTACTGAAGTCGGGCCGGCTTTAAATTCCAGGTCATGTGGAAGTGGTTTGCCGGCGCGAACTGTTTGTATTCCAGCATGCTGGCGTATTTCGGCACGACGAAAGTGTGCGGCCAGGTGGCGGTGGACGTCTGGCAGACGGCCCGGGATAGTTTTTCCGGAAGTTCCACGGTAGTTGCCTCGTCCCAAACCATGGAGAAGAGGTTGTTGAGAGAACTGTAAGCCATCCTGCCCGCTATGCCGGAAATACCTTCCGGAGTCACGAAGGTGACCGAATTGCCGCCGCCCGGGAAATAGAACTGGTCCGCCAGCGGCAGTTTTATCCGGCTCATAATTTCCCTTACGTTCTCTCCGGGCAAAGCCGCCCAGTCAAAAGACGCACTTCCGGAATTGTCGCCGTCCACAAAACCCTTCCTTTCCCAGAGCGTGGAATTATTCAATTTGACGCCAATTTTTCCGGCCAGGTTTTTTATCTCCCACGGTTCCCAGACCTTGCGGAAGTCCATGAAGAGCGGAGGGTTGCCGCCGGAGAGGCCGGTGAAGAAGAGCATGGTTAATAGCCCCTGGACATCCGCTTCGGTGGCGTAAGGAAGGGGCGGTTTTTTGCCGTTGTGGTCGAAGGTTGAGTTGAAGAGCGACTCCATCACGTCCGCCACCGGCAAAGGCAGGCCGCGTTTATCCGAACCCCATTCCAGCTGACTCATGAAACCGCCGCCGACCGCATTCAGGTCATGCATCAAATCCCGGGTTATCAAATACATCGCCAAGCTCTGGTTGAAAAGTTCGCTGTCGTCCCCGGTCTTCAGTTCCAGGCGTTTGCCGACGCATTTGTCGATCCAGCCTCGCAGTTCCTTAAGTTCCCTTTTGTCGTAAGAACCTTTTCGGAGCATATCCGCCAGCATCTTCATGTCCAGCCGGGTAATCTCGATGCCGAAGGTCTTCCGGGTGGGGAAAATGTGGGCCAGGGCGGTCTCCATGCCCATGGAGTCGTGTCCGAAGTTTACCAGGCGCCTGCCCCTTAGATTTACCGTGGTGAAGGCGGCGTAGCACCAGTCAATCAGCGCTTCCGCGGTCTCGCCGGTCATCTTCGGTTCCAGTCCGGTATCCGGCCAGGAACCGACGTTCAGGTGCGAAAGACGTCCGGATTGGGCCAGGGCCCCGCTGGCCGCGTGCGCAAAGACCACGCCTGGTTTCGGCCCGCTGTTGCCGCAGGTCAGGTTAATCGGAGTGTTGACGGGGAAGTGGCTGAGCAGGGAGAGCAGGCTCAGTTGCGGGAACGCCCAGGTGTCCGGCAGGCAGACCAGGGCCTGCACCCCTTCGTCTTTAAACTGCCTGGCGACGATGTCGGCCTCTTTTTCTCCGTCTATCAACACCGGGGTCCAGACCACAGGCACAAGTTCGCCGTCCGGCGTCTTTACTGATTTGGCGATTATTTCCGCGGTCATCCGGATGATGTTTGCGGCCCGTTCCCGCGAAGGGTTATCCACCCGCGGGTCGCAGGTGGCAAATACTCCGATGGCCGGTACGCTCTTTTCCATTCGGGTCGTAAGCGGCAGGCCTTTTGCTGTCATAATTTTTCCTCCTCAAATGTTATTTTATTGTCGGGGCGACTGGACGCAATTCGAACCTCTTTTCAGTCCTTATTCAACCCCACCGAACTGGAAATCCAGCTTGACCTTTTGCATGATCTTTGCACCCAGAATGAAGCACTTTAATAAGTAAAGGTAGAAGACCCGTAAGGTTTGTTCTTAAAGAAAACAGACATACAGCCAAACCCCGCAGAAATATTATAACATACGAAGGGTTATTAATTATCCGGTGGAAACAGTTGACCGCTGACCCAAGGGGGCGTGTATACGCTGGACGAATTAATAAGAATTTTAAAAAAGCCAAAGATTAGACTTGTGGGTGGTACAACATAGTTTTAAGGGAAGAGATCAAACACCCCCGTGTTTTACAAAAAGTCATAATCAGAGTAAAATATTGACATGGGCGGCAAGCAACTTAGAAGCATCCAAGGAGAGGCGGCCGTAAAAGCCTTTCTACGGGCAGGAGGCGTAAAAAAGTCCACTAAAGGAAGCCACGTTAACATCAAGATGACAAACGGACAACTGATAACAATTCCGGTAACAAAAGAGTTGAAAATTGGGTTGCTAAAGGACGCCCTGCGAAAAGCAGGCCTTACCGAATCTCAGTTTTTAGAACTTCTATAAGGAGCAAAATGGAATACACAGTGATTTTTCACGAAGCGGAAGAAGGTGGATATTGGGTTGACGTTCCGGCTCTTCCCGGTTGCTACTCACAAGGTGAAACGATTGAAGAATCGATGAAGAATGTTGAGGAGGCAATAGAACTTCATCTTGAGGGAATGAAGGAGGAACACCTGAAAGTTCCCAAGGATTCCGGCTTTGTGGTCGGAAGAGTGGCGATTCCAGTATAATTACAGCAGAAATCAAGAGCTTTTTAAAAAACGCCATTTCCGCCACGATCGAACAAACCCGGAAAAGAGAAGGCTTGTTACCGGCTTTTCCCCCCGATACCACGGCTGCGTCAAAAGGCGGTGCCAAATGTTAAAGATTCCCCGCAGCACCTATTACTACCGGCCGGAAAACCGGGTAAAGATGAAAACGGACAACGATCTTCGGGACCGGATAGAAGAGGTCGCCCTGGAATTTTCCAAATACGGATACCGGCATATAACCCATCAACTTAAAGATAGACGGATCTTGCGTAAACCACAAGCGGGTCCTCCGCATCATGCGGGAAAGTTCCCTCTTGGTATCCGTTAAGAAACGCTGGGTAACCACCACCGACTCCAACCATGCTTATCCAATCTATCCGAACCTGACAAAAGAGCGCCCGCCAACAGCGACAAATCAGGTTTGGGTATCCGACATTACCTATATCGGATAGAATCGGGCTTTGTTTATCTGGCGGTTATCCTGGACGCCTTCTCCCGCCGGGTCGTCGGTTACTGCGTCTCCAGGAGTTTGGATACCCAGTTGGCGCTTACCGCCCTGGATATGGCTATCTGCCGGAGAAATCCCGCTCCGGGAACAATCCACCATTCCGATCGCGGGGTGCAGTATGCGTCCGGCGATTATACAAACCGGCTTAAAACCTGCGGTTTTCAAATCAGTATGTCCCGAAAAGACAACCCTTACGATAACGCCACCGCCGAAAGTTTCTTTAAAACTCTGAAAGCGGAAGAAGTTTACCTCTGGAAATAACGAAACCTCGCGGATGTTCAGGGACGGATTCCCTATTTCCTGGAAGCGGTGTATAATAAAAAAAGGTTGCATTCTTCCCTGGGGTACTTGCCCCGGAGGAGTTTGAAAATCGGTTACTTTTCAAAGAACAAAATAATTCGCCGGTCCAGCCATGTTATTCTAACCTGTCTGTCCAAGGATAGGGGTTCACTTCATTTTGCGATTCTCGTCATAGCCATTAGGCTTTTTGGATAACTACCTTGCCTAACCTAATTTTTTAGTCGTAATAATTTAAAAATTATCCCCCATTTTGCTACCTAAATATGTGGGAATTATACCGCAACATTATTCAGGACCATCCAAAAGTTACCCTATCTGAAGAACGACGTTTAATCTCAAAAGCCCAAAAAGGTTCGAAGAAAAGCAAGGATGAGATTGTTCTTCGTCATATCGATTTCTTAATCTTTAGAATCCACCGGAGAGTATTCCCCGAGTTAATTAGGCGGTTCGGGGAGGACTTGCTCGCAGAAATCATTCCGGTTGTTTACAAGAAGATTGAAAGTTACGACCCTTATTATCGGGACAAGCAGGGAAACCTCAAGCCCGTTAAATTTGTTTCTTACATTTGGAAACGAATCGACGGATTCATAATCGATTACCTGAAAAACGAAATGAAGAAGTCGGCAGTATTGACGTCATTAAGCAACTTCAACCAAGTGGAACCGTACATTATCCCTTCAAAAAGGAATTTCTAAGGTTCGAACCGGCGGGGATGCAGGCAGGAAAAGATTTAATTCTTATATATAAGCTTTAGGAAGAGTCGGGGCGACTGGATTCGAACCAGCGACCTCTTGGTCCCAAACCAAGCGCTCTAGCCAAGCTGAGCTACGCCCCGAAACCAATATTTAAGAAAGGTTTTGCCCCTTCTCATATCCCTTCAGCTTCGCCTCTGGCAGACTGCGCTGCGCCCTGATAAATTTAAAGTGAACAGCAAAACAGTGCGACCGACCAAATATTTTACCATATTTTAGATGTTAGCGCCTTTCTTGCGGCAAGTGTTCTGTGGTATCATAAAGGACGGGATTGTTGCAAACTGCATTTGCAACATGAGTACCCGTACCGTTGAATCGGTAAGGGCATATTAACGGGGTGATGAGATGGGAGGAGCGCCGGTTCTTTTTGTGGAAGGCGACGGGATCGCAGAAGTTTGGGAGAAGAGTCTGGTTCTGTTGTGGGAAAAGGGAACTCAGATTAAGACCGAATATGACAAACCAACTGACCCGCCGGCCAAGGACGCAGGAATGGTAATGGTGATTCGCCAACCGTTTGCCGAACCCAGGATACACCTGGGTTTCTGCGGCGGGATTGAAGATTTGGAAAAGTATCGTCAGGAAGTGGTTGACGGTGTTCACGACCACTGGATTGCCCCGGAAGAGGGGAAGTGGACTTACACCTATCACCAGCGTCTGACCGATTATCTGGTTACCGATGACCTTTCCTGCCGCAACCCGAAGAAGCTTCCTTTTAAAAGCGTCAACCAGTTGGACTATATCGTTCGGAAACTTTCGGAACAGCCTTACAGCCGCCGCGCCCAGGGTATTACCTGGATGCCCCTGGTTGATCCGGAAACAGACGACCCGCCCTGTCTGCAGCGGGTTTGGTGCCGGCTTTTTTCGGAAGGGGAAGGGTATAACCTTCAGATGCATACCCATTGGCGCAGCCGGGACGCTTACCGGGCCGCCTATATGAATATTTACGGATTGACCGACCTTCAAAAGGTCTTGGCGGCTCAAATTCAGGAAAGGTTGAAACAGCCGGTATCGGTCGGGTCTTACGTTGACATTACCGATTCCTATCATATCTACGGTTCCAGTTTTGAAGATTTTAAGAAACGTTTTTTGAAGCTTTACCGGGAAAGGGTTTTTTTCAGCCCGGAAAGCGGTAAAGGAAGAACTTTGCGCAGTGACGATTCTGCGGTTATCGCCGGAATTGAATACGGAAAAGAACTTCTGGAAGCAGAAAAAAAGTGAGGGATTTGTATTTCCCGCATCAGTCGTTCTGTTTATCTGCGGGCCTACCGGCTCCGGCAAGAGCGAAGCGGGCCTGATTCTGGCCGAAAAGATAGGCGGAGAGATAATCTCCGCCGACGCTTTTCAGTTCTACCGCGGCCTTGACCTGGGCACTGCCAAACCAACCGTTTCGGAAAGAGAAAAAGTTTCCCACCACCTTATTGATTGCCTCTCTCCGGAAGAAAATGCGAACGCTTACTGGTATGCCGAAAAAGTTTGTTCGTTAGTTCCGGAGATTATCGGCCGCAAGAGGGTTCCGATTCTGGTGGGCGGAAGTGGACTTTATCTGAGAGCGGTTCTGGATGGATTTTTTGAAGTTCCAAACCAGGCAGCGGTCCTGGAAGCAAGAAAGGGGCTCCTCGGTGTTGGCCCGGCAGAACTCCTGTTTCGATTAAAACGGGTGGATCCGGAGGCAGCCGTCCGGATTCACCCTAACGATACTTACCGCCTGGGCCGGGCGCTGGAGATTTACCTGGCGACCGGCAAGCCCATTTCGGCACTGCAACGTCAGACCACGCGGTTTGTCTACCCGTTCCGTCTGCTCGGCGTTCACCGGAACCGGGAGGAACTTTATGGCCGGATTGACCGGCGGGTTGAGGAGATTTTTACGGCCGGATTTCCGGCGGAAGTAGAAGCGCTTCGCAAACGTTATGATTTCACTCTGCCGGCTTTTGAAGCGATCGGCTATCGGGAGACGGCAGCCTATCTTTCCGGAAAAATATCCCTGCCGGAGGCAAAAAAGATTATCAAACAGAAGACCAGGAATTACGCTAAGCGGCAATTGACCTGGTTCCGTAAAGAGAAACGAATCGTGTGGCTCGATTTTAGTCGGCGATAACCTTGAATATCTTGTCCCCGTGACGGACCTTTTCCGTGACTTTAATTCCCACATCGTCGCCGGCCTTCGCTTTAAGCACGGCCTGGTGCTCAATCTGCATTGAAGCTACTTCCTGGATGAAGTCGGTGGTATGACCTTTGATATGGATACGGTCGCCGACCGACAGTTCTCCGGAAAGCTTTACCGCGATTACGTTGACGTGCGTAAAAAAATCCGCAACCTGCCCAATTTCCTTTTCTTCCATAGCGCACCTCCTTCGCCCGTCATAGTCCGCCAGAGGCGGACGCAGGCGGACCCGCTTATTATTGTAATGCAAGAAAAAAATAGAATCAAGCGGCAAATTGACCGGCACCGGAAAAAGTGATATACTTATTTTCCAAATATGGACCTGGACCTATTCGTTGTACCTTTAGGCGTCTTGGCTTATACCCTGTTGGTGGCAACCATTTTAAGCGGTTTATTCCGGGTCAAATTTAAACTCAAACTCAGGCACCACAAATTGCCGGCGTTGCTGACCGTTATCCTGGCGACCGTGCACGCCGGAACAATTATTTATCTTACGAGAAAAGGAAGACAATAGAGTGAAAATAATCGGGATAAACGGAAGCCCCAGGATTGGCGGAAATACGGATATTCTGCTTGACAAGGCGCTGGAAGGCGCCCGGAGTATCGGCGCGGAGACCGAAAAAGTAATACTGAACACCCTGAAGATTGCTCCCTGCCAGGAATGCGCAAACCTCAAGGACGACGGCTCCTGCATAATTGAGGATGATATGCAGGGGGTGTACCGGAAGATTTTGGAAGCGGACGCCGTCATTATGGCTTCACCGGTATTTTTCGGAAGCATTACCGCCCAGGTGAAGATTATGATTGATCGTTTCCAGTGCCTCTGGCGGGCTAAGTTTATTTTGAAAAAGAGCACGGTTAAAAAAGAAAAAGTAGGCGCATTTATCTCAGTGGAGGCCTCAAACCGTGAAGATTTTTTTGTAAATGCCCGTTCTATCATCAAGAACTTTTTTGCGGTTATTGACGCTAACTACCGGGAAGAAATTTTGTGTCGGGGTATTGATGAAAAAGGCAAAGTGTTGCAGCGCCCGGATTGCCTGGAAAAAGTTTTTGAGTTGGGTGCCAAGGTCGCTTATTTAGTCAGACAAAACCAGATGCAGAAAGGGGAGGGTTTGTGAACAAAAAATTACGGGATGCTCTGAACGACCAGATTAACAAAGAATTTTATTCGGCGTATCTCTACTTATCCATGGCCGCTTACAGTGATTCAGTTTCGCTTGCGGGGTTTGCGCACTGGTTGAAAATCCAGTTTAAGGAAGAGTGGGCGCATGGGATGAAGCTATATGATTTTTTGGTCAGCCGGGGAGAAAGGGTTGTTTTAAAGGCGATTAACCAGCCGACGGTAAAGTTCACTTCATCTCCGGGCCTGTTTGAACGGGTTTACCGGCACGAACAGAAAGTAACCGGTTTGATTAAGCGGCTCTGCGCTATTTCCAAGGAATCCGGTGACAAGGACGCCTCCGATTTTCTTCAATGGTTTGTCAGGGAACAGGTTGAAGAGGAAGAGAACGCTTCCCGGATTGCAGCGGAGTTGAAACAGAAATCCGGGCCCGATGCGGTTGCTGCGATGAATCGGAAGCTGGCCAGAAGAAAAGAGTAGGTATGGCGCCGGGGAAAAAGAGCGTTCAAAAAATCATGGTTTGGTTTCTGCCCCTGATAATTTTCGGGGGGTTGTTTTACCCGCTTATGGGTTACCTGGTTTTCTTAATGATGCTCTTTTTTCTGGTCCTTTCCTATTTTAAGGGACGGCTCTGGTGCAGCCGGTTTTGCCCGCGCGGTTCTTTTCTGGACCTTGTTTTGAGCCAGGCAAGTTTAAAGAGACAGGTTCCCCGCTTGTTTTTAAAAAAGTGGTTCCGGTGGGTTGTTTTTGCGTTTTTTATCGGGTTTTTTATGTTCCGGCTAGCAACCGTGGAAAAAACTTTTCCTAAAATCGGATTTGTTTTTGTTCAGATGTGCTTGTTATCCACTTTAGTTGCCATCGTCCTGGGCATATTTACCCGGGAAAGGGCCTGGTGCGTAGTTTGTCCGATGGGGACCCTTCAAGGCAAGATCGGTTCCTTGAAGGCCAAGAGAAAATAAGGGAGACCGCCGCCGGCGGTAAATTTTGGATTAAATAAATTCCGCGAGCGACTTTTTAATATCAACGGAAGAGATGTCCTGCTCGGCGAGCGGTTTATCTTTTATCTGCGGCAGCTGTTCCTCGTAGGTTGGTTTGGTCTCCTGAAAGAAAACCCCGATTGGAATCCGTTCTCCTAATTCCTGCGCCCGGGTAAACGCATACATTCGGTCGCGCGGTTCATAGCCGGGCTCGTCTTCCAATTTGTAAACGCGCTGGCTGAACCACTGGTAGGTATTCAGGTAGTTGAAGGTGACGCAGGGTTGAAGGATGTCAATTAGGGCGAACCCTTTGTGTTTCAGGGCCTGTACCAGGACCTGTTTGAAGTGATTGAACTCACCCACGAAAGCGCGAGCCACGAAGGTGGCGCCGGCCGCAATCGCCAGACTGACGGGATTAGCCGGTTCTTCAATGACACCGAAGGGCGTGGATTTGGTGGCGAATCCCTTGACGCTGGTCGGCGAGGTTTGCCCGGTGGTCAAACCGTAAATCTGGTTGTCGTGGACCAGGTAGGTTATCTCAACGTTGCGGCGCATCGTATGCAGAAAATGGTTGCCGCCGATTCCGTAGGCGTCGCCGTCTCCGGCGCAACCGATTACTTTCAGTTTGTGGTTGGCCAGCCGGACGGCGGTGGCCACCGGCAGGACCCGGCCGTGGATGCCTTCAAAACCGTATGTTTTGACAAAGTGAGGGTCTTTTCCGGAACAGCCGATGCCGGAGACCAGCACCGTGAGGTGCGGCTCAAGTCCGGCCTGGCTGATGGCCGCTTTCAGTCCGTTGAGGATTCCGTAATTACCGCAGCCCAGGCACCAGGATGGATTATGTCCGGTCTTCAATTCCGGCAGTGTAGCCATTAAATAATCTCCTTGACTTTTGCGCAAATGTCAGCCGGGTAGAAAGGCTGTCCGTCATATTTTGTCAAAATATGGTTAATTTTTAAACCGGTCTCCTGGCGGATGACCTGCGCTAATTGTCCGTTATGGTTGCCCTCAACCATCAGCGTTTGCTGCGCGCTTTCAATCAATCCGGACAGCGTTTCAACAGGCAGCGGCCACAGGTAGGTTAGGTGAATCAGGTTGGCTGTTATGCCTTTGTTCGCCAGGCGTTCCAGGGCTTCCAGAGCCGGGCCTTTGGTGGAACCCCAGGCCAGGAGCGTTATTTGCGCCTCATCCGGTCCGTAAAGTTTTGGTTCTTTCATCTCCTTCAGAATAAAGGGCATTTTGGCGAACCGCTTGTCGTACATCGTTTTAACTCCAACCGGGTTTTCCTGGTACCAGCCGGATTCATCGTGTTCATAACTGGTGGCGACGTGAATGCCGTTCTTTTGGGAAGGGGTGGACCGGGGAGAAATTCCGTCGGGCGTAATCCGATAGCGCCGGTAATCTTTTTCCGCGGATAATTGCGCTTCGGTTAATAACTTACCGCGGTCAATCTTCAAGTCATCATCTTTAAGTTCCGGCCAGTCGGCGTAACTTTCCGCCAGGTATTTGTCGGTCAGGATGAGAACCGGGACCTGGAACTTTTCCGCCAGATTGAAGGCGTTAAAAGTCTCCCGGAAGGTCTCGGCCGCGTCGCCGGGCGCAATAATGATTCTGGGAAATTCACCCTGCGAAGCGGAGATTAAAAACTGCAATTCTCCCTGGCCGGTGTGGGTCGGCTGGCCGGTGCTTGGTCCAGGACGCTGGCCGACCACCACCACGACCGGCGTTTCGCTTTGCGCCGCCATGCCCAACGCTTCCACCATCAGGGAGAAACCGCCGCCTGAAGTGCAGGTCATCGCTCGCACTCCGGCAAAATTGGCGCCGATGGCCATATTGATGGCGGCAATCTCATCTTCGGTATGCTTGACCACGATATTATATTCCTGCTCCTTGGAAGCGATGTAATGGAGAATGGGTGAGGAAGGTGTCATCGGGTAGGCGGCCAGCAGTTTACAGCCGGCTTTAACGGCCCCGAGCGAAAGCGCCTCGTTCCCGGTTAGAAATAAACGGGCCGGCCCGTTCTCCTCGGGTAAACGTTTCCGGATAAAATTTCCGTAATTGCTTTGCACAAAATTGAAACCGGCTTTCAGCGCCGAGATATTTTGCTTGATGACCGCTTCGCCTTTACGCGCGAAGCCCTCGGTTATAATCTCTTCCATCCCGTCCGGTCGGCAGTCAATCAAAGACAGAAAAGCGCCCAGGGCGATAGTGTTGCGTATTAAATCCGGGGCTTTCATCTCTTTGGCTATTCCGGAAAGCGGTACCGGCAGGTATTTAATCTTCGCGCTCCCTTTTTCGCCTTCCGGGTTTGCAGCCTCTTTGTCGTAGATAATGAAGCCGTTGTCCGACATCTCTGCCTGGTGATGCAGGAGGGCGTCAGGTTTTAAGGCCACCAGAATGTCAACCCGTTCGGTCTGGCTGGCTATCAAGTGGGTGCTTATCCTCAGGGAACACCAGGCGGGCTCCAGTTTTATGGAGTTGGGGTTATCGGTCAGCAGAAAAGCGTGGAAACCTTTCCGGGTGAACGTTCTGGCCAGATTCAGGGTGGAAACGTTCAGCCCTTGGCCCGCCTCGCCGGCAATCTTGAAAGCAATCTCATTTTGTTCCATCAGATCTTTTCAAACTGGTCCTTTCCCACGCCGCACTCCGGACAGACCCAGGTTTCCGGGAGTTGTTCGAAAGAGGTTCCCGGGTTGATTCCGTTTTCCGGGTCCCCGAGTGACGGGTCATAAATATATCCGCAGACCAGACAGCGCCATTTATCCATTTAGTCTCCTTTGCCCGCCATAGCATGGACGTCGAGTGGCGGCGAAGCCGCCCGTTCGCGAGGCGTCCGTATTGCGACGGAGGGCCAGTATGCGCATCTTTTTTATTTCTTTTCTTCAGTCAGCGTCATCGGCTGTCCGCAGCAGACCAGTTCACCGCCGCCCACCGCCAGCACCTGGACGGTATTGCCGCAGACTTCGCATTTATAGACCTCGCCCGCATTCTTAACGTTAGCCATTTTTCTCCTCACCGTAGTCAGCAGTTACCGTTCACCGTTCATGATTAACTGTTCACCGCAATTTCCCTGGCGGATTGCCACAATCCGTGAATGTTGCACAGGGCCAGAGCGTAGAGCGCGCCCGGCTTATCGATTTTCAACGAAGTGGTGATTCCGGGGTGGGTGTAAACCGGGCCCGTGTTCGGCCCCTGGATTGATTCGCCGTGACCGGTGAATTCATAGTGGCCGACCTGGAAGGAAAACTTTTCACCCTCCGGGTGGAAGAAGAGCGTAATCCACCGGATGTGATGTTCGGTGGTGTTCGGGTGCGCAATCTCCTTTCCCACGGCCACTTTCACTTCAAAGAATTCACCCGCTTTCACCTTGTCCGGGCCGTCAATCGCCGGAACGTGTTTCTCCGTCTTCCAATCCGCTTCCTGTATCCGTTCACCCAATTTGACCATTTCACGCCTCCCTGTTGTTAAATATTTATTATACCATACCGCACGATGGTTTTTTGTCAAAGTTATTGTTAATTACTCGTCAAATCTACAATCAATATGATAAACTAAATATTATGATGAAAACAAAAATACTTTTTACGGCGGCAGAATCGGTACCGTTCTTCAAGACCGGCGGACTGGCGGATGTAATCGGTTCCCTGCCGGAATTCCTGGCCGGGTCCCCTTCGCCGAAAACCGGCCTGGATGTAGAAGTCAAGATTATCCTGCCCTTTTACCGCCGGCTCGTTAATTTTGAAAAGGAATGTTCGGTGGTCCTGGAAGCGACGCTCAATTTTGCCGGCAAAGACCGGGCCTTCCGGATTCTTTCCCTGCAAAAGCAGAGGGTGGAGTATCTTTTTTGCGACCAGCCGGAACTATTCGGCCGGGACGCCATTTACGGACTGGCCGGCAAAGATTACCCGGATAATCTTTTGCGGTTCGGTTTTTTCTCCTACGCCGCTATTTGGTCTATGGCCGGTCTCAACTTTCAACCGGATATCGTGCACTGCCACGATTGGCACACCGGCCTGGTGCCGGTGTATTTGAAGGAGCTGTTTTTGGCGGACCCGTTTTACCGGAAGATGAAAAGCATTATGACTATTCACAATCTGGGTTACCAGGGTATCTTCCCGAAAGATGAATGGTCGATACTCTCTCTCCCGGACCGGCTTTTTAACCCGGAAGGACTGGAATTCTACGGTAAAATCAACCTGCTTAAAGCCGGACTTCTCTGGGCGGACCGGATTACCACGGTCAGCCCCACGTACAGCGAGGAGATTAAAACCGAAGAGTTCGGGCAGAAACTGGAAGGAGTTTTAAACAAACGGGCAAAGGACCTTATCGGCATCTTGAACGGAATTGATTACCGGTATTGGAATCCGGAAACCGACCCGTTGCTTAAATATAATTATGGAAAAGAGAGGTTATTCGGGAAATCCGAAAACAAGGCGGAATTGTTCCGCCGATTTTCTTTGAAACAATCGGATAATCCGCTTTTGGGCGTGGTGAGCCGCCTGGTGCCGCCCAAAGGTTTTGATATGATAATGGAGGCATTGCCGCAAATTTTGAAACAGGGATTTAAACTGGTTATCCTGGGCAGCGGGAGTCCGGATTATGAAAAATTTTTTGAATCAGCCGCCCAAAAATACGAAGGTGTTTTTGGGTTCAGGACCGGTTATAACGAAGAGTTGGCCCACCTGATTTACGGCGGCGTCGACTTTTTCCTGATGCCTTCCCTCTTTGAACCCTGCGGCCTGGGCCAGATGATAGCCCTCCGCTACGGCACCGTTCCGGTTGTGCGCAAGACCGGCGGATTGGCCGATTCGGTTGTTAATTTTGACGGTACCAGTGGAAACGGATTCAGTTTTGTTCCGCCTAAAGCCGCGAACCTGCTTGACATTCTTCAAAAGGCTGCCGTTGTTTACCGCAATAAAAAGGATTGGACAAAATTGGTTTCCAGCGCTTTTGCTTCTGATTTTTCCTGGTCAAGTTCCGCCCAAAAATATCTGGCGTTATACCGTTCCATGATTTCCCCTCACCCTACCTTTTCCCATCGGGGAGAGGATGCAAGGTAAGGGGATACTACAATGTCTAAACCTCTGCCGGTTGTTTTCGTGTGGCACTTCCACCAACCCTGTTATCTGGATTATGCTGCCGGTGTTTACCGGATGCCCTGGGTGCGGCTGCACGCCATCAAGGACTATTACGGTTTCGCTCTTACCTTAAACCGTTTTCCGGAGATAAAGGCAACGTTCAATGTCACGCCGGTTTTAGCCAGCCAGATTCTTGACATCCTGAAACGTCGTCCATCCGACAAGTTCCTGGATTTAAGCTACCGGCCGGCCGACGCCCTGAATTCCGAAGAACAGTTATTTCTTCTGAGCAACTTCTTTTCCCTGAATTGGGAGACGATGGTCACGTTGTTTCCGCGCTACCGGCAACTCTTAGGCAAACGGGGCCGTACCGCTTCCAGCGAAGAATTGGAAGAAAGGGTGGGTGATTTTTCGATGCCGGAATGGCGCGACCTCCAGGTCCTTTTTAATCTGGCCTGGTTTCATCCAACCCTGCGGCAGGAAGAAGGCATACTGAAGGAACTCGTCCGGAAAGGCCGCGATTACACTGAAGAGGAGAAGACGGTCCTGCTTGATTTTCAGTATGAAATTATAGCCAGGGTCATTCCTTTATGGAAGAAGATGTCGGAGGAAGGCCAGGTTGAGATTTCAACCTCTCCTTATTACCACCCCATCCTGCCGCTGCTTCTTTCCGGTCCCCAGCCCCTGCCCGAAGACGCCGTTTTGCAGGTTCGGATGGCGCGGGAATTCCATCGGGAGATCTTCGGGAGCGACCCGGCCGGTTGCTGGCCTTCGGAAGGTGCGGTGAGCAATGAAACGCTTAACCTCTTAACGCGGGAAGGGTTTTCCTGGACTGCCACCGATGAAGGGATTCTAAGACGTTCTTTGGGTGGCGGCGGACTACCGGCCGAAGGTATTTACCAACCGTACACCTATCAAAGCGATGCCGGGAAGATTAAAGTGCTCTTTCGCGACCGGCGTATTTCCGATAAGATCGGTTTTGCCTATCATTTTCAGGAAGCAAAAGCGGCCTCGGACGATCTTTGTGAGGACCTTTTGCGCATCAAGGACCTGATTGGGGGTGGCCCGGGTGCGGCCAGCATCATCTTGGATGGTGAAAATGCCTGGGAATCTTATCCGGAAAACGGCGTGCCGTTTCTGACGAACCTGTACGCAATGTTCAGCGAGCGGAAAGAATTTAAAACCTGCACAGTGAGTCAATCTCTGTCCGAGGCCAGAACCTTGCCCCTGAACCGCATCCACACCGGTTCCTGGATTAACCAGGATTTACACATCTGGTCCGGTTATCCGGCGGCCGATTTTGCCTGGGCTGCGGTGGCGAAGGCGCGGCAGAGCCGTAAAATGGAGGAGATTAAAGAACCGGCCCGGAACTCTATTTTGGCCGCAGAGGGGAGCGACTGGTTCTGGTGGTTCTCCCCGGAACATTATTCCGGCCGGGACCAGGAATTCGATGCTTTATTCCGGCTGTTTCTGCTTAATTTTTACCGGTTCCAGGGTGAAAAGGGACCGGAAGAGCTACAGAAGTTCATCAAAGAATCCCGGAAAGAGGAGGTTCATCTTCCCAAAAACCCGATTCAGCCGGAGATTGATGGCCGGGTAACCAGTTATTATGAATGGCTGGGCGCTGGTCACCTGGTTGAGGGGCTTCTTTCCGGCGCGATGCACCAGCAGCAGGGAGCGTTAATTGATGATTTTTATTTCGGCTGGGACCGGGAGAACCTTTATCTCAGGATAGATTTAGACCCGGCCGCCGCCGAAGAGGACGGTTTTATCTTCGCTCTTAATTTCGGTTTCGCCGGGCAATGGAGTTTTAAGGCGAAAAATGGTAAAATAGTTCCACAAAGTTATCCTTTCCCGATTGCGCAGGATGATATTATTGAAGTTGCTTTTCCCTGGAAAGCGCTGAATCTAATTTCCGGTTCCGGGTTTGAATTTTATCTTGAAATCCTGCGGAATAGCCATATCCTGAAAAGGTTCCCTCAGCAGGGAAGTTTAAAGCTGATTGTTCCGGGAGAAGGTTACGAAGAAGGTTTCTGGTGATAATTCTTGGCACTGACAGTTAGTAAAAGATTATCATTCCCGCACGTCGTAAGCGGGAATCTAAACTACTCGTAACTTTTTCCTGTATCCCCGTTTACTACACGCGGGTATGACAGAATTTTTTATTTATGTAAATCTGCATCCCGTTAACTTATGGCTAAAATTGTCCCCTTTCAAGGATTCTTTTACCGGCCCGAACGGAATTCGTACTGGGGGTTGTTGGCGCCGCCGTATGATGTGATTTCACCCGAAGAAAAAAATTGTCTGCTGGAACGCAGCTCCCACAACGTTGTGCGGCTTATCCTGCCGGAGAGTTTTGCGGCGGCGAAACGGGATTTTCGGAGCTGGCTGGAGCAGCCGGTCTTTTTTCAGGATGAGAAACCCGCGTTTTACTGGTGCCGGCAGGACTACCAATTTAACGGTTTCCCGCGCGTCGGCCGGGGACTGGTTGCGCTGCTCGGGCTGGAAGAACTGAAAAAGGGTTCTGTCTATCCGCACGAAGAGACCATCCCCGGCATCCGGCAGGAACAGTTTCAACTGCTCGGCGAAGTGGAAGCTAATTTCTGTCCGATTATCATCCTTTACCGCGACCGGAAAATGACGGCGGAAACGATTGCCGCCGAAGCGGAAAAGAAACCGCCGTTTATTGCTTATGAGGACGACCGCGGAGTCAAATTTTCTCTCTGGAAGATAGGGCCGGTTCCGGAGTTGCCGGAAATTTTTGCCGGCCAGAAGGTTTTTATCGCGGACGGACACCACCGTTACAGCAGCGCTTATCAGCATTTTATGCAGCAGGGGAACAGATCCTGCGGATTTGTTCTGACTTACTTTCTGAATTCCTTTTCGGACGACACCACGGTTTTGCCTTTCCACCGGTATCTTCCCGGATTGAAGGAACAGGACCTCGCCCCGGTTTGGGAACGGTTTCAATTCCAGCCGGAACCGGACTTGAGGAGTTTGGTGGGCAACCTTTCTTCCGGCTGGCTCGGGGCAACGGTTGCCGGTAAATTTTTCCGGTTTGCCGTTCCCGAAGAAAAAGGAGCGGAATTAGAGGTTTCTTTTTTACAACGGACAATTATCAATCAGATTCTTACTCGGAGCGATGACGAGGTCTCTTTTGACCCGGACGCGCAATCGCTTTTGGACATGGTGCACCGGGAAGGCGGGGTCGCTTTTTTCCTGCCGCCTCTTTTGCCCAATCGGCTCCACGAGGTCTGGGAAAAGGAAGTGATTCTGCCGCGCAAGAGCACCTGTTTTTATCCCAAAATTCCCAGCGGCCTGGTGATTTATAAACATGAATAACCAATTCTCCTCTCCTGGCTGGCGGGCTGTGCCCGCCGAATCTTTGGCGTAGGCGGGAGGGGGCGAGGGAAGGGGGAGGGTGGAACAAGCAGAAATTCTGAAAATTTTTGAGCAAAGTAATGCTCTTCTGACCGGCCACTTTCTTCTTTCTTCCGGCCTCCACAGCGATCGGTATTTGCAGGCCGCCCTTGTTTTGCAGGAGCCGGCCACAGCTCTTTTACTCGGCGGGGAATTGGCAAGCCGGTTTCGGGGTGAGCGCATTTCAGTTGTTATCGGCCCGGCCCTGGGCGGAGTGGTTATCGCTTTTGCGGTGGCCGGAGGTTTGAAAGGCAGCCGGGCAATCTTCGCCGAGCGGCAGGAAGGCGTTTTTACCTTGCGCCGCGGTTTTGAAATTCGGAAAGGAGAAAAGGTCCTGGTGGTAGAAGATGTAATCACTACCGGTGGTTCTATCCGGGAGGTGATAACGCTGGTTAAATCTTTTCAGGCGGAAATCTGCGGAGTGGCCGCGGTTGCCGAGCGGAGCAGCCAACCAAAGGATTTCGGGGTGCGGAAGGAAGTTCTCCTACAGCTTCCTTTAACCACTTTTCCGCCGGACGACTGCTTGTTCTGCCGGCAGCAGATTCCGCTGGTAAAACCCGGCAGTAGAACTTGCCATCCTGAACTTTTCCCCCCTGGTGGGGGAGGCAAGGTGGGGGGGATGGTCAAAGAATGTCAAAATAGGAGGTAAAATGGGTGCATGGGTATTTTTGGGGGTAGTTGTTTTGATTATTCTTGCCAACACGATTCGGGTTGTCAATGAGTACGAAAGAGGCGTAATTTTTCGGCTGGGACGTCTCATCGGCGCCAAGGGGCCGGGCCTTTTTTTCCTGGTTCCGATTGTGGACCGGATGGTCAAGATCAGTTTGCGCACCGTTACTTTTGACGTTACCCCGCAGGAGATTATCACCAAGGATAACGTTCCGGTGAAGGTCAATGCGGTAATCTATTTCCGGGTGCTGGACCCGTCCAAGGCGGTGGTTGACGTGGAAAACTATCAATTGGCGACGATGCAGATTGCCCAGACGACCCTGCGCGGCGTCCTGGGCCAGTCGGAACTGGACGAACTGCTTTCGGAACGGGAGAAGATTAATCAGCGGCTGCAGCAGATTATTGACGAGCAGACCGACCCCTGGGGCGTTAAGGTCAGCATCGTAGAGGTTAAGGAAGTGGAATTGCCGGATACGATGAAACGGGCGATGGCCAGTCAGGCCGAGGCGGAACGGAACCGGCGGGCGAAGATTATCGCGGCCGAGGGTGAATTCCAGGCGAGTGAAAAACTGGTGGCCGCTTCCAAAATCCTGGAACAGTCTCCGCTGGGCATCCAATTGCGTTACCTTCAGGTTGCCACCGAAATTGCTTCGGAGAAGAATTCAACGCTGGTCTTCCCCTTGCCGATGGAATTATTCAGCGCATTCTTGAAGAAGATAGCGCCGGCCAAGGAGTAGTACAAAAACGTTGTCATTCCCGTATATGGTTAACGGGAATCCATTTTTTAATGTAGGGGAAGGACTGTGTCCCCTCCCGCCTGAGGCGGACTTTCAGCCCGCGGGCGGGGATATAACCCCTCCCCTACGAAAATCTCGCATGGTTTTTAAAAAAGTGGCGATATTCGGAGTTGGTCTAATCGGCGGGTCTATCGGCGCCGGTTTGAAAACGCGGAAAATGGCGCAGGAAGTGGTTGGGGTGGGCCGACGCTTGGAATCGCTGAAAAAAGCCGCTGCTGTTGACGCAATTGATTCTTATACCGTTAACCCGGGTGAAGGCCTTGTTGGCGCCGACCTGATTATTCTGGCGGCGCCAATCAATGCGGTTTTGGAACTTTTGAAGTCCGGTCTTCCTTTTTTGGGAAGCAGACGTTGTTTGATTACGGATGCCTGCAGTACCAAGGCTGCGGTCTTGAAAGTTGCCGGGGATGCGCTGCCCGGCAACTTCTCTTTTGTCGGCGGTCATCCGATTGCCGGGTCTGAGCAAAACGGTCCGGAAGCCGCGGACCCCAACCTTTTTGAGAACCGCGTTACGGTTTTAACGCCTACATCCAAGACTGGACCGTCGGATTTAAAGAAGGTTCAATTGTTCTGGGAAGGCTTGGGAAGCAGGGTGTTTCTGCTTTCTCCGGAAGAACACGACCGGATTTTGGCAACGACCAGCCATATTCCCCACCTCCTGGCGGTTCTGGCTGCTCTGACGGTCAAGCGGCTGGCGGTTGCAAAGCCGGAGAGGTTCCTCGGCACCGGTTTTCGCGACGTTACCCGTATCGCCGCAGGCGAGCCCTCAGTCTGGCAGGACGTCTTCCTGACCAACCGGGAATATTTGCTGCAGAATCTGTCGGTCCTAGAGAAGATGTTGGCGGAATGGAAGAGCGCGCTGCAGGCAGGAGACCGGGAGTACGTTCTGAAGGCCTTGGATGAAGCGAAGGAATTCCAGAAATCCCTGATGTAATTTTCGCTCCAAATGTATTAAGTAAATTTACATCAATAAATTGTAGGGGCGGGGTTACATCCCCGCCCGCGGTTTTATCTTTTTAGAAGAGAGAGGAAAAAGAATAGGGTTGCCAGAAGTACGATGGTGGAACCGGAAGGTATATTAAGAAAGTAAGAAAGAATCAGGCCGCCGGATACTGCAAGCAAACCTGCCAAAATCGCTATCGCCAGCATGCCGCGGTAGTTGGAAGAAATCTGCCGGCCGGCAGCGCCCGGAATTACCAGAAGCGCGGAGACAAGTACAATGCCGACCACCTTGATTGAGACCACAGTGACCAGCGCCAGAAGCGTCAGGAGCAGGTAGTTCAGAAATCCGGTCGGAATGCCGGAAACTTTTGCCATCGCTTCATCAAAACTGTAAAATAACAACTCCTTGAAAAAGACAGCGATTACGGACAGGACAACGATACTTACCGCAACGACCATTTTTACATCCGAAGCGCTGATTGCCAGGATATTGCCGAAAAGGTACCCGAAGAGGTCCATATTGTAGCGTTTGCTCAAACCCACCAGGAGTATTCCGAAAGCCATCGTGGCCGCAAAAAATATGCCGATGGTGGTATCTTCCTGAATTTTCCCCCGTTGTTTGACCAATCCGATTAAAAGGGCGATTAAAATACAGAAGATTGCGGCGGTCCAGGTCGGTTCAATGCCCAGCAGAAAACCGAGCGCTACGCCGCCAAAGGCGGAATGAGAGATACCGACACCGATGAACGAGAGGCGCTTCAGCACGACAAATAAGGAGAGGACGGAACAGAGGAGGCCGACTATGACGCCGGCCAGGATAGCCCGCTGCATAAACCCGTAAGAAAGGATTTCACTCATCGTGTTGGTCAACTACCCGGTGCGGCATCTTTCCGTGAAAGAGGAAGTCAACCTCACAGCCGTAAGCTTCGCGTAAAGCCTCGCTGTGAAGCACTTCCGCCGGTTTCCCGTGTAAAAAAAGGCGTTGGTTAAGACAGGCAACCTGGTCGCAGTAATTGGGTACCAGCCCGATATCGTGAGAAACCAGGATTACGGACAGGGAAAGTTTTATTTGCAATTCCTTAAGCAGTCGGTAAAACTGGTCCTGGGAAAGGGCATCTACTCCGGTAGTCGGCTCATCCAGAATCAGAAGTTTGGGCCGGGTGATAAGACTGCGGGCGATAAAGACGCGCTGTTGCTGGCCGCCTGACATCTGGCCGATGGGCCGGTTGGCCAGCGACTCCATTCCCACCAGTTCTAAACTTTCCAACGCTCTTTTTCGGTCGGTCTTATTTGCCCGGTGACCCAGGCCGATCTTCCGGTAGTTACCCATTAAAACCACGTCAAAGGCGGATACCGGAAAATCCGGGTCAAACAGAGGCGACTGGGAAACGTAACCGATTATCCCGGCCATCTTTTTATTAACCTGGGAGGGTTTTAACCCGAAGACCCTGATTTTGCCGGAAAGAGGTTGGACTAATCCTAAAATGGCTTTAAGGAGAGTTGTCTTACCGCCGCCGTTGGGACCGATCAGTGACAGAAAAGTGGCTTCTTCCATCTTAAGGCTGATTCCGTCCAAAACAAGATTACCGTTAAGAACTACCCGCAGGTCCTTGATTTGCAGGATATTTTCCATCTTTACTCCGTCATTGCGAGCCCTTCAGTAGAACAGGCGTCCCGCCTGTCTGTATTCAGGGCGCGGCAATCTCGTCCGTTCTCATTCCATCGCTTCTTTCATTACTTTTAAATTATACCGCATCAAGTTCAGGTAGGTATTTCGGTCCGGAACTTCCGGGTTGCCTATCGGGTCCAGGAAGAGAACTTTCGCTCCGGTATTTTCGGCAATCGCTTCGGCGGTTCTTGAAGAGAATTGAGGTTCGGCGAAGACCGCTTTTATGCCTGATTTCCTGATGTTGTCAATGATTGCTTTAACCTGTCTTGGGGTAGGTTCCCGACCAGGGGTTTCTTCAATTACGCCGGCTTCTTTAATCCCGTAACGCAATCCGAAGTAGGCCCAGGCCGGGTGAAAAGTAATATATTTCCTGACCCTGAATCCGGCTACCTTCTTTTTGATTTCTGCATCCAGCCGGTCAAGTTCCTGAAGATAATCCGTTGCCATTTTTTGATAGTAAATTGCCCCCTCCGGGTCAAGAATTACCAGGGATTTTTCAATTTTATCTACAATTCTTTTTACCAGAACCGGGTCAAGCCAGATATGTGGATTGCCGTTTTCGTGTTCGTGCCCGTGCTCGTCACCCTCAATAAGATGAATGCCTTCGGAAGCGACTACGGTTTTTAAATCCGGCTGACTCGCCGATTTAATAATATTGTCAGCCCAGAAGTCAAGCCCCGCGCCTACTTTCAAAAAAAGTTTGGAATCGGACAATTCTTTCATTTGTTGCGGGGCGGGTTCGAAAGTATGAGGACTGGCTCCGATTGGCAGGATGGTGATTACGTTTACCCTTTCGCCGCCGACCTGTTTGGCGATGTCGGCCAGCGGGAAGATGGTCGCGATTACTTTTAATCTATCTCCGCCGGGCGCCGTTTTGGCTGGTTGTGATTTTCTCGGTACGAAAGTCATAAGCAACCAGACCCCGGCGATGACCAGCACCACTAAAAAAATTATCCGCCATCCTGTTTTCATCAGCAGCCCCTTTTTTTACTGGCAATTCCGGCAGACGCCGGTCAATTGAAGTTTATGATTGGTAATCAGAAAACCGGTTTTTTTCTTTATTTCCTTTCTTAACGATTCCAAATAACAACTTTCCACTTCGCTGACCCGGTGACATTTTTGGCAACTAATATGGTGATGATGCTCGCCCGGGTTTTCGGCTCGGCAGAGTCCGAAATAGAAACGGTTTTCCGTTCCTTCAACCTGTGTCAGGATGCCGATTTTACGCATCTGCTCCAAGTTGCGGTACACGGTCGGCAGGCCCAGTTGCGGCAGAGATTTCTTAACTTCTTTCCAGACCGTTTCCGGAGTGGCGTAACGGTTTTTCCGGGAAAAGAAAGCGATAATCGCTTCTCTCTTGGGCGTAATCTTAAAGCCGTTCTTTTTCAATTTTTTCCGGTATTCTTTCACCGTCCCCCCATTTTTAAATAGAAACCATTTCTATTTATATTAACATTCCTTTTTCGTTTCTGTCAAAAATAAATTTCCCCGCGCTGCCAGCCAACAGAGCTGTTTTTTGCGGAGCGCTGACTGCTTTGACAAATTCGTAGCACGTATTTTATAATAGTAATACAAAAATTTTTATTCCGGAAACGCTTAAAATTTAAGGAGACAGGTTTGAGCGCAGGCAGGAAGACCGGATTTACCCTGATTGAACTGCTGGTAGTTATCGCGATTATCGCCATTCTGGCTTCACTGCTCCTGCCGGCGCTCAGCCGGGCAAGGGAAAAGGCGAGGCAGGTTTCGTGCATAAACAACCTGAAACAGATAGGCCTTGCCCTGGCAATGTACCGGATGGATTATGAGGGCTGGAATACGCGCATCTACGTCGCTTCCGGAATATATTGGATGCACAACATTAAACCCTATCTCCAGACTTACGCGGTCTACCATTGCCCGTCCCAGATACCTCCCATCCTCTCCCAGCACGATCCTGATATAACGCTCTCCTATGGAATGAATACCTACAACTTTTCCGGAGACAACACCCGCTGTTTCTGGTATTCGGTGCCGGACGCCAATGTGTGCAATTCCCAGGTTATCGTTGTTGCCGATGTCGGTATTCACACCACCGGAACCCCCTACTATGTCGGAAGTGGTTCCACATTTTCAGAACCGGTGCCCTGGGTCGGTTATCGGCACCTCGGGGGCTTTAACGGCCTGCGCTATGACGGAGGCGTAAGCTGGTTTGCCAAAACGGAAAGGCTTGATTGGGAACTATGTCCCGAATACTGATCAAAAAAAGCGTTTTTCTGGTTGGAGCGGCGATTGCCTTAACCGCGTTTTTGCTGGTCGCGCATTACCGCCGGAGCGAAACTCCGCGATCCGGCCGGACCGGGGGAAAAACCATTTTTTCCGAAGCGTGTTCTGCGTGGATAGTCAGTCTTACTTTGCCTTCTTCCCAGATCCTGCATTTGCTCGGTGCCGAAAAATCCGTGGTCGGGATTGACCGGTACAGCCGGGAAACCGCGCCGGAGTTTCACAACAAAGAGGTTATCTCCCAAAACGCGGTGTTCTCACTGGAAAAGATACTTCATCTGGATCCGGACCTGGTGATTGTCTGGTGGTATCAGGAACAATTGATTGAAAGTCTGCAAAGGTTCGGCATAAATCACCTGACCTACCATCCCCAAAAGATTGAGGATGTTTTTTTGCTTGCGGAGCGGCTCGGCCGTTTTCTGGGTTGCGAATACCGGGCTCGACGGCTGGTGGAAGAATTGAAGGACCGGTTGGACGGGATACGGGTATCTTCGACCGGACAGACGCCCCTGGTCTATTTTGAACTTAACACCCCGTTCAAAACGGCGGGCCCGGGTACTTTCACGGATCAGATTATTAAAATTTCCGGAGGCCGCAATCTGGGCGCTCTTTTTAAAATGGACTACCCCCTGATTTCCGCGGAGCAGATTATTAAATCGGACCCGGACATTATTATTTTCACCGGGGTAAGCGGGAGTAGGGAAGATATCATCGGCCGGCCCGGCTGGACCGGCATTAAAGCCGTGCGCAACGGAAAGGTATTCAGAATTCCCAACGAACTGATTACCCCGGGGCCGAAAGCCGTTGAAGGCGTTGAATTAATCAGCCGGATAATTTCCGATTGGAGTCAGGATGCCATTCCATAAGATTACTTATTCTGAACAGTTCCGCCGGATTTGCGTTTATAACCGGGGTTGTAATTTCCGTTGCCTTACCTGCGTCTATCAGGTGAAGACGCCGTCGGCTCCGGAGAAATTTTTATCACGGGCAGAGGTTCAAAAAATACTCCTGGAATACCGGGATAGAACCAGCCGGGTCCATTTTCTGGGCGGCGAACCTACCGTTGATCGGGAACTACCCGAACTGCTCTCTTTCTGCAAAGATACCCTGGGGGTTGAAACCGTGCTGGGGCACACCAACGGTTCTCTTTTGCCCCTTGATAACCTGGATGCGGCCAACATCGGGCTCAAGGCATTTTCAGAAGAGACCCACATGCGGGTTACCGGGGTTTCCCGGAAAAGAGTTTTCGATAACCTGGTCCGCGCTTTTCAAGAAGGCATCCGGATAAAGGCAAACATGATTTTGATACCGGGTCTGGTAGACCTGGACGAAATTGAATCGGCGGCGAAGTTTTTGGCCGGTCTTGACCGGAACATACCTTTTCACGTTCAGGGATATTTCCCGGTTCCGGGCAGGCCTTGGCGGGCGCCCGCCCGCGAGGAATTGGAAGAGGCCGTGGCGGCGGCGCGCAATCATTTGAATCGGGTAACCTGTTCTTTTATTGACAAGGAAAGGCTCTTTTCGCCTGCCAAATCCGATAATCGCTTTCAAAGCAAAATCGTATGGCCCTGAAACGATATCAGGCGGACTTAAAAGTTAAGAGATTAAAGATTGCCGGTTTGGGTGTTTTTCTTCTTCTTTCCCTGGCCGGGTCTTTTTTTCTGGGTCCGGTCAGCTGGCGGGATGCCGCCGGGGAACGGGAGATCTTATTTTTGATAAGACTGCCGCGCCTGGTTCTAGCATCTCTGGTTGGTTCGGCCCTGGCCGCTTCCGGCATGGGCCTGCAGGCCCTGTTCCGGAATCCGCTGGCCAGTCCTTATATTCTGGGAATTTCATCTGCTTCGGCGTTTGGCGCCTGCCTGGCCATGTTGTTTGGACTACCGGTGATTCCCGGCGCGTTTGCCTTCGGCTTGGCAACCACTTTCCTGCTCTATTTTTTTGCCGAAAAAAGCAGCCATGCCTCCGGACAGGGATTGATTTTGTTGGGCATCGCCGCCGGCGCTTTTTTTTCGGCGCTGGTCTCCCTGCTCATCTTTATTTCAGGCGAAAAACTGCATCAGATCGTCTTCTGGCTCATGGGCGGATTCTGGACGGCCGAATGGCGAAAAGTAATCTACGCATCCGCCTGGATAATTCCCGCCCTTTTTGCCATTTTTTTCTTCCCGGTGGATTTGAATGTTGTTTCAACCGGTGAAGAGACCGCCCTGGACCTGGGTGTGGAAGTATCCCGGGTGAAGAAGATAGTTCTGGTTTCGGCTTCACTGCTTGTCGCGGCCGCTGTTTCGGTGAGCGGCACCATCGGTTTTATCGGGCTGGTGGTTCCCCACTTGGCCCGAATCTGGCTTGGTTCCGACCATCGATTCCTCCTGCCCGGTTCGGTGCTGGCCGGCGCCGTCCTGTTGCTCTGGGCCGATAATCTTTCCCGCTGCATATCATTCACCGGAGAAATTCCGGTGGGGATATTCACCTCGCTTTTAGGCGTGCCTTTTTTTCTCTATCTGCTCTTCAAAAGATGAATCGCAATCATAACTGTGTCCTGAAGATAGCCGGATTGGAATTTTCTTACCAGAGCGCCCCGGTCCTTAAAGGCGTGAGCCTGATAATTGAAGAAGGCGACCGGTTCGCGATCTTAGGGCCCAACGGAACCGGCAAAACAACCTTTCTTAAGTGCCTTAACCGGAAGTTAAAGCCAAAAGGCAGCATAATGCTTGAGGACCGGAACCTGGAAACCTTTTCCCGGCGGGAGATTGCCCGGAAGATCGGTTTTGTTCCCCAGGAGAGCGAAACAACTTCTTCCTTTACCGGCCTGGAAATAATCCTGATGGGGCGGTATGCGCATGGCGGCGGATTCGCCCGGACGAACGAACACGACCCCGGGGCGATCCGTGATATCTTGCGGGAAACCGGCACAACCGATTTTGCGCACCGGCCATTCTGCCGGTTGAGCGGCGGAGAAAAACAGCGGATCATCATTGCCCGAGCCCTATATCAAAATCCCGGAATTTTGCTTTGCGATGAACCAACCCTTCACCTTGACCTCAAGAGCCAGGTGGAAATTTTGAGCTTGCTCAAGAAGAGTTCGCAACGGGGTAATTTAACCATTCTTTTTGCCAGCCACGATATTAACCTGGCTTTCCAGTTTGCCGAAAAAATACTCCTCTTTTCCGAAGGGCGTATTTACGCCGCCGGCGGCCGCGAAGTTTTGACCGAAAACAATCTGAAAACGGTCTTTGGCATCGCCCCAAAGATGATTGAAAAAGACGGCGCCACTTTTTTTGCAACCTTGCTGACCGGTTGATTTAGCTCCTGCGGTCAATTTCGGCCGGGGTTGGCCCGCAGCGTTATCCCGCCTTTCGAGAAAAGCAAAAGCTGCAGCCGCAAGCGGCGTTTGCTTGACAACCCGAAATTTTCAGGGTACAATACTATTGAAAATAATTGTCAATAGTTAATTGTTGTCATAATTTGATCAAATCCGGGAGGGTCTGTTTAAAATGGGACGGAAAGCCGGTTTCACGGGCAGGATGAACCATCCCGGCTGGTGGCATGGCCGGTTGCGAAACTGCGGGTACCGGCTGACCTTTCCCAGGCAGGCGATTATGGAGTTTTTACAGCGAACCGGCGGCCATCTTCCCGTTGAAGAGATTTACCGTAATATTCATAAAACTTTTCCTTCAATCGGCCTGACCACCGTTTACCGGACCCTGGAAGTCCTGGTTGAGATGGGCCTGGTTTCCCGACTCGATTTTGGGGACGGAAAGAGTCGTTACGAACTCTCTTTTGGTTCCGGGGGCAATCACCACCACCATCTTTGTTGCACCAATTGCGGCCGGATTATTGATTATCAGGAATTTTTAGAGGAAGAGAAGAAGGTGATTAAGAATATTGAAGAAGCCTTGAGCCGAAAGCATAATTTTCAGATTAACGAACACCAGATTCAATTTCTGGGTTTATGTCACGATTGCCGCGGAAAGGGGGTGAGATAAGATGCCGTTTGGAGATGGAACAGGGCCGAATGGTCTGGGGCCGATGACCGGAAGAGGCGCCGGATACTGCGCCGGCTACGGAATGCCCGGCTATGCGAATCCAATCCCCGGCCGGGGTTATTTTGGCGGGGGCAGAGGATTTTTTGGCCGCGGCGGAGGCAGAGGACGGCGCAACCGTTACTACGCAACCGGTCTTCCCGGTTGGTATCGGGCAGGCATGGGTCTTCCGGCCTGGGGAGGTTATCCGGTGCCTCCGGCGGGTCCGGAATTAAGCCCGCAGAATGAAGCGGTATTGCTTAAAGAGCAGGTTTCCGCGATGGAAAAGGAGATAAAGGAGATACACCGGTACATTGCGGAACTGGAGAAGCTTGCCGCCGAGGAAAAGGCGGGAGCGGAAAAGAAGTGAGTACCGGGAACAGGGGGCAGTCTTTTGGCTGCCCCCTGTTTATCAAGGGAATAGCGGAGGAGAATAACGATGGACAATCAAAATACGGTTGGATTTGTTGCAATGCCCCGCATCGGCGAAAAAGCCCCTGCTTTTAAGGCGGTTACAACGCAGGGCGAAATAGATTTTCCGAAACAATATGCGGGAAGCTGGGTTATCCTTTTCAGCCACCCCGCCGATTTTACGCCCGTCTGCACTTCTGAGTTCATGACGTTCGCTTCAATGGAGGAGCAGTTTTTAAAGGCAAACTGCAAATTGGTCGGCCTGTCGGTGGACGGTCTTTACAGCCACATTGCCTGGTTACGCACCATCAAGGAAAAGATTGAGTACCGCGGCATGAAGGACGTGGAAGTCAAGTTTCCCCTGATTGAAGACATTACGATGGAAGTTGCCAAGAAATACGGGATGATTCAGCCCGGGGAAAGTTCCACCAAGGCGGTCCGGGCCGTCTTCGTTATAGACCCCAAGGGGATTATCCGGACCATCCTGTACTATCCTTTAAGCATGGGGAGAAACTTTGCTGAATTGTACCGCATCCTGTTGGCTCTCCAGACAGCCGATGAGTTTTCGGTTGCAACTCCGGCCGATTGGCAGCCCGGTGACGATGTCATCGTGCCCACGGCAGGTTCCTGCGGAGTAGCCAAGGAACGGATGGAGTCAAAAGAAGGTATAAAATGTTACGACTGGTTCTTCTGCACTAAAAAAATCAGCAAGGAAAAGGTGTTGACAACAATTTTGAAAAAATGAGAGGGTAAAAGGGATGGTTAACTTGACTGCAAAGAAGATATTTTTGACCAAGGGAGTTGGCCGGGACCGGGAGAAACTGACCAGCCTGGAACGGGCACTGCGGGATGCCGGCATTGCGCCTTTCAACCTGGTGCCCATCACCAGCATCTTCCCGCCGGGAGCCAAACTAATCAGCCGGGAATCCGGCCAGAAACTGCTGGACCCGGGCCAGATTCTCTTCTGCGTGATGAGCAAGAACTCCACCAACGAACCGCACCGGCTCATCACCTCTTCCATCGGGGTCGCCCTTCCCAAAAACCCGCACAGCCACGGCTACCTCTCCGAATTTTCCGGCTTCGGCCTGACCGATGAAAAGGCGGGCGATTACGCCGAAGACCTGGCTGCCCAGATGCTGGCCACCACCCTGGGCGTGAAGTTTGACCCGGACAGCAGTTACGACGAAAAGAAACAGGTCTGGCGGCTGAGCGACCAGATAGTCAAGACAACCAACGTTACCCAGTCGGCTATCGGAGACAAGGACGGACGGTGGACGACCGTCTTTGCAGCCGCGGTGTTGATTTTATGAAAGGAGGATTATGCGTATAGCAATATCCACGGATGGTGATTTTGTATCCGGTCACTTTGGACGTTGCCCGACCTTCACGATAGTAGATATCGAAAAAGGAAAAGTTACCAAAAAAGAATCGGTTGGTAATCCCGGACATGAACCGGGATTCATTCCGCAGTTTTTGCATCAGCGAGGAGTAGGTTGTATCGTTGCCGGCGGAATGGGTGCAAGGGCCCAGGGTCTATTTGAAGAGTTCGGGATAAAAACCATTGTGGGAGTAAGCGGAACATTAACGGAAGTAATTGAGAAACTTGTGAAAGGAACTTTAGGCGGCGGCGAAAGTTTTTGCAAACCCGGTTCCGGTAAGGGATATGGTTTGGACAAAACGGTGTGCGACCATTCCGATTAAGAAATTTGCGAAAGTTAAACAGGGGAGGTAAAGATGGGTAAAATTTGCGTTACGGCAGAAGGTGATAATCTGGATTCCGTGGTTGACCCGCGTTTCGGAAGATGCCGGTATTTTATCATCGTAAATACCGACACTATGGAATTTGAAGCGGTGGAAAATCCAAATATTCAAGCGGGAGGAGGGGCGGGTATTCAGTCGGGCCAGGTTATGGCCGAAAAACAGGTTGAAGCCGTGCTCACGGGAAACGTTGGACCGAACGCATTTCAGACTTTGCAGGCAGCCGGGATAAATATTATCGTCGGCGTGTCCGGAACGGTTAAAGAAGCGGTGGAAAAATATAAAAAGGGAGAGTTCACGCCGACGCAGAAATCCACGGTCGGTTCAAAATTCGGAATACAAAATAAGGGGAGGTGATTAAAATGCCGGGAGGAAACGGAACAGGCCCTTTTGGACAAGGTCCGGGTACAGGCAGGGGCATGGGCAGAAGAATCGGAATTTCCGGAGGAATGGGCAGAAATAGGGGAAATAGAGCCGGCGCAGGCCCGAGCGGAAATTGTATTTGCCCCAAGTGCGGCGCAAAAGCGACGCATGATGTAGGCGTACCTTGTTCTTCGGTCAGGTGCCCTAAATGCAACAGTTTGATGATAAGGGAGTAATTTAAAAGAAGACCAAAGAATGGAAATAAAGGTTATTTTTGATGAAGATTCTTGTGCAAAGAATCTTCATATCGGGTGGGGTGTTTCGTTCCTGGTTGATAATAGAATCTTATTTGATACCGGTGAAAACGGGCAATGGCTCATTGAGAATATTGATAAACTGGGAATAAATTTAGCGGAATTTGAAGCGGTGGTAATTTCTCATGACCACTGGGACCATGCCGGAGGATTATGGGAAATACTGGCCAGAAGAAAGGGAATCACCGTTTATGCCTGCCCGCATTTCAGCGCAGAGTTTAAGGAAAAAGTAAAAAAGTTGCAGGGGATTTTTGTTGAAACGGAAAAATTCAAGGAGATTGCAAAAGATATTTTTATCACAGGGGAGATACCGGGCGTTTATCACGGAAGTGATATGCCTGAACAGGCGCTTATCGTGAAGACGCAGAACGGTCTTACGGTAATGACCGGGTGCGCCCATCCCGGGATTCTTAAAATCCTGGAAAGAGTCCGAAGGAAATTTCCGGGTGAAACGATATATCTGGTGTTCGGCGGTTTTCATTTGATGGAAGAGGATAAAAGAATTATATCTATTATAGCCAAACGGTTTCAAAAGATGAAAATCGAAAAGGTGGGTCCTACTCATTGCAGCGGCAAAGTTGCCGAGGAAATTTTCAAGGAAAGATACGGGGACCGTTTTATTCCGATAAAAGCAGGGCAGACCCTGAATCTCTAAATTTACATAAGGATTTTGTAGGGGCTTGATTTATCAAGCCCGCGGGTCGGATGAATCCGACCCCTACATAAAAAGATTTAATGCGTTCGTATTAGATAAAAAAGAGGAGGCCTTTTGAAGTTAGGGATAATTATTTATTCAAATGATTCGGAGACCGTTTGGAACGCATTTCGGCTCGGTGTTTATAGCCGGAAAGAAAATGACGAGGTTAAGGTTTTTTTGCTCGGCAAAGGCGTGGAATGCGAATCTTTGGATACCGATAAATTTAAGGTAACGGAACAGATGCGTTCCTTCGTTGACAACGGCGGAAAGATATTGGCTTGCGGCTCATGCCTGAAAATCCGGCAGTCCAACGGTTCTGAGACGTGCCCTTTGTCAACGATGAAAGATTTGTACGAATTGGTTAAGGAAAGCGACAGACTTTTGACTTTTTAAAGATCCTTCCGCAATAACAAAGTAAAACAAATAATTGTCTCTAAAAGCCGCTTTGAGTTACACGGGCTGTGCCCGTGGGTATCTACAAATGAATAAGGACATTATAATTAAAGCGTCAGGTTTAACAAAGCATTACGGCGATTTTCTCGCTGTTGACCATATCAATTTTGAAGTTGAGAAAGGCGATATTTTTGGATTTTTGGGTCCAAATGGCGCCGGAAAAACTACAACTATAAGGATGCTTACGGGGCTTTCTAAACCCACCGGTGGAAAAGCATCTATTTTTGGACTTGACATTGGTTCACAAATTGTGCAGATAAAGAAACATATTGGGGTTGTTCCGGAAATCTCTAATCTTTATGATGAACTATCTGCAATGGATAATCTGATATTCATGGCGCAACTTTATGGTGTTCCCCGCGCTCAGCGCAAGAAAAAAGCGGAAGAATTGCTGAAAACCTTCCGACTCTATGAGCGCAAAGACAGTTCCTTCCGTACATTTTCCCGCGGTATGAAGCGGGCTTTGACTGTCGCAGCGGCGTTAATTCATAATCCTGAAGTTCTTTTTCTGGATGAGCCTACGGCCGGCTTAGATGTAGTGGCTGCTCGTTCTTTGCGTAATTTGATATCTAATCTCCGCCGGCAAGGGATAACCATTTTTCTTACTACCCATTACTTAGAAGAGGCAGATCTTTTATGCGACCGTGTGGCCATCCTCGTAAAGGGGAGAATTTTGGTGTTCGATACTCCTCAAGTTTTAAAGGTAAAAACTGATAAAAAATCATTGGAAGAAGCGTTTATGAAAATTACGGGTTTAGAGCCGGAAATTTTAGCAATTGAAAAAGGACATTAAATGTGGCGCGATAACCTGCGGGGTATTTTCTATATCGTTTTAAAAGACATAAAGACATACTATTTTAAACCGCCGTCAGTCAGTTGGGGTATCGTCTTTCCGATTACCTGGATTTTAGCTTTTTATTTAAGGAATCCCGGAGATTTTAAAGAGTTAGTGCCCGGATTGATTGCGATGACGATTCTTTTCAGCACCACTGCTGCCGAAGCAGTTGTTATAAACTTTGAACTACGGCTTGGTTCTTTGGAGAGATTGCTTTTGGCGCCCATCAGTACAACTGCGGTGCTTTTCGGAAAGATTTTGGGAGGTGTTGTTTTCGGCTGTTTGATGACAACTGCAGTAACAATAATTTCTGTGGTAGTGCTTGGGCTCCACCCAAACATCCTTTACCTTATTCTGATAATTTTTCCTTCGCTCTTTGTATTTTCTTCTCTCGGCGCCCTTTTGTGCGTGATGGTTAAAGAAGTTTTTGAAGCCCAGACATTACTTAACCTCCCGCGTTTCTTGTTGATATTTTTGAGCGGTGTTGTCTATCCCGTATCTAAAATGCCGCTTGTTTTACGGCATTTTGCCTATGTTTTACCCCTTACTTATACGGTGGACGGCCTGCGATTATCATTTTCAGCTGTTTCAAATAAAATGATTTTTCTTTATACCCTGACACTTATCGGCTTTTTTGTTTTTTTCATTTTACCGGCGATAAAATTATTCCGTAAAAAATTCGAGTAAGAGAAGCCGGCCTTAAAAAAGAAATAACCGTAGCTTATTCTAAGGGCACGCCTGTTTGAGTTTTTTAGAGTACAGGAAATTTCAAAGTGTTTTTAATGCAATCAAAGATGGAAAATTTAGTTGAAGATTTTTTGAAACAAAAAAGATTCGCGGTAGTAGGTTCGTTCAGGAACAAGACCAAATACGCCTATAAGATTTTAATTAATTTACTGGCTAAGGGTTATGAAGTTTTTCCCGTTAATCCCAGTATGCGTGAAGTTGAGGGTAGAATCTGTTACAAAACCATAAACGATATTCTATATCCGGTGGATATTGCTGATTTAGTCACTCCTCCGGCGGTAACGGAGAGTATTTTAAAGGAATGCCTGCAGAAAGGCGTAAAGAGAGTATGGCTTCAGCCCGGGGCCGAAAGCCAGGCCGCCGTCAAGTTTTGCCACGATAACGGCATAAAAGTAATTCACGGTATTTGCGTGATGCTGGAATCGCTGAAAAAGGGGGAGATTTTATGAGTAAAAAGGTGGATATACTTGTTGTCGGTTCCGGTCCCGCGGGAATGGTATGCGCTATTACGGTCAGAAGATATTATTCGGATAAAAATATTTTGGTGATAAAAAACGTAACTAATGGTTGTATTCCCTGCGGTATTCCCTATATGTTCTCCAGTTTGGAAAATCCCCAGGATAATGTTTTAGGAACAGATAACCTGATAAAGAATAATATTGAAGTGGTAATTGACGAAGGGGCGACTGTTAACAAAGAGAAAAAAAGTTTGAAAACAAAGAATGGAAATGAATATATTTATGAAAAAATGATTTTAGCGACGGGTTCTCTTCCCATTGTTCCGAATATTCCCGGCATTGGTAAAAAAGGAGTGTATCCCATATACAAAGACATGGATTATCTCAAAACCTGTGTTGCCAAAATTAAAAAAGCAAAAAACGTTTTGATAATTGGGGGAGGGTTCATCGGAATAGAATTCGCGGATGAGATTTCAAAAATTCAAGGGGTCAATGTTTATTTGGTGGAAGCCCTTCCTCGTTTGTTGGCAAATTCTTTCGACCGGGATTTTTCTTTGCTGGTTGAAGAAAAACTTAAAAATAGGGGCGTTGAAATTTTCCTTAACACAAAAGTTGTGGAAATTTCAGGCCGGGAAAAAGTTGAAGGAGTGCGGTTTGAAAGCGGCGAAGAATTGAAAGTAGACAGTATTATTTTGGGAATAGGGGCAATTCCTAACACAAAATTAGCGACTGATGCCGGTTTGGATTTGGGACGGGGCAAAGGAATATGGGTGGACGAGTATATGCGCACTTCTGACCCCGATATTTTTGCCATCGGTGATTGCGCGGGTAAGAGGGATTTTTATACGCGCAGAGATGCTGCGGTTATGCTTGCCTCCACCGCCACTGCCGAAGCAAGGGTCGCGGGCGCTAACCTTTATCAATTGAAGGTTGTTCGCGAAAACAAAGGGACTATCGCAATTTATTCTACTTATATTGACGGTCTGGTTTTGGGTTCTGCGGGCCTTACCGAAACAAGCGCCAAGAAGGAAGGATTTGAAATTATCGTCGGTACTACAGAGGGCGTGGATAAACATCCGAAAAACTTGCCGGGGGCAAGTAAAATAAAGGTAAAACTGATTTTTTCCCGTCAATCGGGGATACTGATGGGCGGTCAGATTTCCGGGGGCATATCGGCTGGCGAGATAATCAACATCGTCGGCATGGCGATACAACAAAGGGTTTCTCTGTGTGAACTGGAAACATTGCAGATGGCAACCCATCCGTATTTGACGTCCGCGCCGACAATGTACCCGGTTGTGCTGGCCGCTCAGGATGCTACGGGAAAACTATAATTTTTATATAAAATAACTGTTTTATCCATGAATAAAGAGGCGGAGATTTTTGATTCAGAAAAATATAAATTCAGCGAGGAAATACGCGAGAACCATAGAGAATATCTTGCACGAAAAAAGGTTTATAAAAGTTTCGGCTACTCTCTGGAGAAGGAACGGGATTTTATTTTAGAACAGGCAAAACCTTTTTACGGTAAAATTCTCGAGGCCGGGACCGGGAAGGGACATTTTGCGCTTGCGCTGGCAAAACAGGGATACTCGTTTTTTACTTTTGATGTTTCAGAGAAGGAACAGCGTTTTGCAAGATTAAATTTAATCTATTTCGGTCTTGAAAAATCAACAAATTTCAGGATAGAAAACGGCGAACATACGAGTTTTACCGACGGAAGTTTTGGTGTGGTATTTTCGGTTAATGTCCTTCATCACATGCGTAATCCTTACCGGGCGGTAGACGAGTTGGTCCGCGTCCTTTCGCGGAACGGCAAACTCGTTCTAAGTGATTTTACGGAAGAAGGTTTTCGAATTATAGATAAGATTCACGCGCTTGAAGGTAAAAGGCATGAATCTGGAAAAATAACGCTTTCAGATATCACGTTTTATCTTGAAGAAAAAGGTTTTTCGGTTAAAGAAGCGAAAAGTATTTACCAGCATGTTCTCATAGCTAGACGAAATATTTTGTAAAAATTTTATGAGGGTTAAGCAATGCAAAACATTGACGAGAAAAAAAGAGAAAAGGAGGGGATTGAGCAGGACAGGCAACTTAAAGAACGTATGTTTAAGATTAAGTATAAACTTATTGTAATGAGCGGCAAGGGCGGAGTCGGTAAGACGACCGTGGCGGTTAATTTAGCCTATGGTTTGGCTGTTAAAGGAAATAAGGTAGGAATTTTAGATGTAGACATTCACGGACCCAATATCGCCAAGATGCTGGGAATCGAAGAAAAGAAATTTGCCGGTTCTGAGGCGGGTATCGAGCCGGTTGCGGTCTCGGCTAATTTAAAAGCGGTAAGTCTCTCTTTTTTGTTGCAAGATAAAGACCAGCCGGTAATCTGGCGCGGACCTTTAAAGATGATGACCATAAAACAATTCTTAAGCGACGTGAACTGGGGAGAACTTGATTATCTGATAATAGATTCTCCTCCCGGAACCGGAGACGAGCCTTTAAGCGTATGCCAGCTTATTCCGGATATAGACGGGGCAGTTATCGTCACCACCCCCCAGGAGGTGGCCATACTGGATTCAAGAAAAAGCGTTTCATTTGCAAAGGAAGTAAAAGTTCCCGTTGTGGGAATAATTGAAAATATGAGCGGTTTTATATGTCCGCACTGCCTGAAAGAAATAGATTTATTCGGAACCGGCGGCGGTGAAAAGTCTGCCCGCGACTTAAAGGTGCCGTTTCTGGGAAGAATTCCGATGGAACCTGCCGTGGTAAAATCCGGAGATGCCGGAAAGCCGTTTATTTCCTCCGGAAACGAAAGCCCGGCAGCAAAAAATATGGAAGGCATTATAAATAAAATCAAAGAATTTTTGAAAAGCAACAAGAGTAATTAAATTACTGATTGACAATAAGAATAGATGAGAACTTTTTTGGATTGCATCCCCTGTTTTTTTAAGCAAGCATTAGAAGCCGCGCGGATGGCCGGGGCGTCAGAAGAGGGGCAAAAGGAAATATTAGACAAGGTTGCCGGAGCCCTGCCCGGTTTTTCCTTGACCTTGTCCCCGCCGGAAATGGCCAGGGTGATTCACGGGATAGTTAAGAAACATACCGGAGTCAACGACCCCTATGCCGAAATAAAAAAAAAGAGCAACAACTTGGCTTTAAGTATCTACGGTAAATTGAAGAAAAAATTGCAAGAAAGCCGTGACAGGTTATTGACGGCCGCTGAACTTGCTATCGCCGGCAATATCCTGGATTGCGGCGTAAAAAATTCTTTGAATGTAGGCAAAGAACTTAAAAAAATTCTGGCTGAAGAAAAAAGAGCAATCGGCGCGGAAGATAACCGCTTTTTTAATTATCCGCAGTTTAAAAACGCTCTTGATAAAGCAAAAAACGTTCTTTATCTGGCGGATAATGCGGGTGAAACGTTGTTTGACCGTGTCTTTATTGAAGAAATCAAGATTAGGGACAGCTCTAAAAACATTATTTATGCCGTAAAAGAAAAACCGGCAATAAACGACGCCCTGGCAGCAGACGCCTATTTTTGCGGAATAGACAAATCGGCGCAGATAGCATCATCCGGTTCAGACGTTCCCGCGACGATTCTTTCCCGCTGCTCAAAAGATTTTTTAAAAAGATTCAAAAAGGCTGATTTGATTATCAGCAAGGGACAGGGAAATTTCGAGGCGCTTTCTGCGGTAGCCGGCCCCATCTTTTTTCTTCTTATGGCAAAATGTCCGGTAATTGCCGGAGAGATAGGTTGCAAAGTGGGCGATGTAATTTTACTTTCCTATAACCAAACACTTGAAATGTCAAAGGGAGAAAATAATGTGTGACATATATTTTCCCCAGTTTAAACAGGGAAAGACGGGAACAAGAATACATCCGGGGCTCTCTATTCTTGACCTTGCAAGAAACTCGGGAGTCAAGATAAATGCAGAATGCGGAGGCCAGGGCAAATGCGGCAAATGTATCGTAAGGATAGAAAAAGGAAAAGAAAATTTGAATGAACTGACCCATGCCGAGAAAAATTTTAAACTGGGCGCTAACGAAAGGTTGGCCTGTCAAACGACCATTATTCGGGAACTGAAGGATATGTCTGTTTTTATGAAGAGTTTTGGAGAATATGAAATATTGAAAAGCGGAACAGAAAAAGAGGTTCCCGTCAACCCCGTTTTTTATAAAAAAGGAGACAAGGTTTTTAAAAACGAAGAAGAAATTGACAAATATCAAGGCAAAATTTACGGATTAGCTATAGACGTGGGCACAACTACTCTGGTTTTTGACCTTGTAAACCTGGAAAACGGAGATGTTATCGCCACAGTTGCCAAGACGAATCCTCAGATTTCTTATGGAAACGACGTCATTTCCCGAATCGGATTTACTCTTGTAGATGAAGAAAAAGGGCGATATTTTAAAGAGAACGAAAGAACGGAAAGGGTAAGAATACTGCAGGAAACGGTGGTGGAATCAATAAATAGTTCCATTAAAGAGATTTCGGAAAGGTGCGAAGAGGATATTTTACGATATATTTATGAGGCGGTTGTTGTAGGCAACCCCACAATGAGGAACCTTTTTTTTGGGTTTGACGTCGCTTCACTTGGATTAATTCCTTTTGAACCCGGCCATAAGGAATCGGTAATTAAAAAACCCGAGGAAATAGGTCTTTTGATTAATTCAAAGGGCCGGGTTTTTGGGGCGCCGTTAATTGGCGGACATGCCGGCGCGGATACGGTGGCGGATGTCTTGGCGTCTGAAATATATAAAAATAAAGAGGTAGGTATGGTTATCGACATAGGAACCAACGGCGAGATAGTTTTGGGTAATTCCGAAAGGATGATAAGCGCTTCCTGCGCCGCCGGAGGCGCTTATGAAGGCACAACGATTTCCTCCGGCTGCGGCGCCATCGGAGGAGCGATAAAACAGGTAGAAATAATTAACGGAAGAGTTGCTTACTCAACAATAGAAGATAAACATCCGATAGGCATTTGCGGTTCCGGCTTAATAGATTTGCTGGCTGAGCTTTTAACTCATGGAATTATGAGCAAAACAGCAAAAATAGGGCAGGATTTTTATGTAACCGGAAAAATTAAAATTAGCCAGCAGGATATTTATCAACTTATTACCGCCAAAGGCGGATTAAGAACCGACCAGGACCTTTTAATGAAACAGTACCCGGTAGATTTAAAAAACATAAGCAGAATTTATCTTGCCGGCGGTTTCGGTAATTTCATAAACGTCAAAAACGCCATGAAAATCGGTTTGATTCCGGAAGCAGAAGAAGAAAAAGTTGTAAAAATCGGAAACGGCGCCCTAGAGGGAGCAAGAGAAATGCTTTTATCCAGGCAACGAAGGGAAACGGCGAAAGAGATTGCGAAAAAAATAGAACACTGCAAACCTAATGAAACGGAAAAAGATTTTGCCTATTTGGTAGCAGAAAATATGTACTTTCGGTAAAAGCAAGAGTGAAAAAAGGAAGCATTGCTTGAAAGGAGGCGACAAACAATGCCTGTTTATGTTTATGTTTGTAAAGATTGTGGTTATAGGTTTGACCTGCTGGTAGGCGTATCTTCTGAAACGGTAAAATTGAAGTGTCAGAAATGCGGAAGCAAGAATATTGAAAAGGGTTTCGCTTCTTTTGGAATTAACGTTTCTTCCGGCAACAAGAATTCAGATTCTTCTTGTCCGACTTGTCCAACCGGAAGTTGCCCGACGAATTTTTGAAGCGGGCAAACGCTTTATAAAACGAGGTGCACCTGCAGGAGAAAGATGGATGGAAAAAAAAGAGTTGTTGCAATAGGATGTTCCGGATGCGGCGCGTTAGCCGCTCTCGCGGTAAAAAAACTGAAACCTTTTTTTGAAGTAACCATAATTCGGGAACCTAATGAGAAAGTGATTGCAGCGAAACAAGAATCTATTTTGAGATGCGCCGGTCAGCCGGAATTGTCCCCTGACCCCGGCAGAGAACCGATAGCGTTAGCCGCCGAAAGCGTTTTCGAAGAATTATACAGCAAATAAACGTTGATTTTTAAACCGGCGCAATGAAGAGTAAACGTTAAGATGGAAAATTATGTTAAAAAATGGATGGAACAGGACGGTGAAAAATTTTTAGAAGAAATCGGAATTAAAAAAGGCCGAACTATCCTGGATTTTGGTTCAGGCGAGGGGCACTACACAATTCCCGCCTCAAAAATAGCGGCTAAAGTATACGCTCTGGACAGGGACAAGGATGCTCTGGATAGATTAAAAGAAAGAGTGAAAAAGGGTAATATAAAAAACATTGAGTTAATAAAAAAGGACTCAAAAATTCCTTTAAAAGATGATTTCTTGGATGCGGTTTTATGTTATGACGTTATCCACTACCAGAACAGAAAGAGAAGAACTGTCATTTATAATGAGATTCGCCGGGTTTTAAAAAAAGAGGGTTTTCTTTCCGTTTACTCAAGACATCACAAAGAAGACCACCCTGCAATGGAGTTGACTGATGTTAATCTGGACGGCGTGGTGGAGGAAATAGAAAAAGCCGGTTTTATTCTTGAGAAAAAGGTTCTAAGGATTCTTCTGCACGATAAAAGTTACAACGAGGGCTATGTATTAAATTTCAGGAGGCATTAAATGGTGTGCGTTAACATTACTAAATGTAGAGGTTGTGGCGCTTGCATAAATGTTTGTCCGGCGCAAGCAATAACTCTAATTAAAGATATTGCTCATATTAGTACTAATAAATGCACCGAGTGCGGTAGGTGTGTCAATGTTTGTCCTGCGAGAGCAATTAATTTTAGTCCGTCAAAAAACGACCTGAATTTTTCTAAAAACCCCACCCCCCTTTTTTACAGGCAGAAATTCTTTTGGAAGGAGAGGAGATTTTGGCCGTGGCAAAACAGGAGGCAGGAATCGAAAAGGACGGTTTCCCAGATAAAAAATTGCGAGAAATACGGTAAATATGAAAAAAATTAACATAAAAATTGCTATTTCCAGCGGCAAAGGCGGAACAGGCAAAACTTTTATCGCAACAAATCTGGCAAAGGTATTGGCTGAAAAGTACAGCCGGATTCGCTATCTGGACTGCGATGTGGAAGAACCTAACGGGCACCTGTTTCTTAAGCCCGTCATCAACAAGGAAGAAGATATTAATTTAATCGCCCCGGCGGAGGCGGATAAAAAAAAATGCATCTTATGCGGTAAATGCGCACAGGTCTGCAAATATAATGCGATAGCGGTGGTTAACAAACAGGTACTCATATTCAACGAGTTATGCCATGTCTGCGGCGCATGCAAGATTGTCTGTCCGGTGGATGCGATTATTGAAAAGAAAAGAAAAATAGGCGTTATGAAGGAGGGTGTAAGCGATAAGATAAAGGTCTATTACGCGTTGCTGGAAACGGCAGAGGGGGGTATGTCGCCCCGGTTGGTAAAAAGAGTAAAAGAATGTATCGGAGAAGGAATTAATATTTTGGATTCGGCGCCCGGGACAAGTTGTCCGGTGGTGGAAACGGTTAAAGACGTTGATGTATGCATTCTGGTTACCGACCCCACTCCTTTTGGTATAAACGACCTGAAACTTTCCGTAGATATGGCCAGGGAAGTAGGACAGGAACCGGTAATAATAGTCAATCGGGCCGAATATAAAGATGCGGCTTTAAAGGAATATTGTTTAAAGGAAGAACTGGATATAATCGGAGAAATTCCCGACCAACGGCGGATAGCCGAAAGTTATTCCCGGGGTGAAATGGCGGTAGAGAAGTTTCCCGAAATAAAAAAAATGTTTGAAACCCTGGGTGATAAAATATTAATTTTGGCCCAAGGTGAGAAAAAAATACCGAAGTTAGTGAAAAAGGATAGATTATCCGGTAAAAAAATTCCTGAAGAAGTCAGGAAGTACGGCGTTTCCGGAGCTAAAAAGCCCAGGGAATTAGTGGTTATCAGCGGAAAAGGCGGAACCGGAAAAACTTCTTTGACGGCGTCTTTCGCCGCTTTGGCAAAAAATAGCGTGATTTCCGATTGCGATGTCGGCGCGGCGGACTTGCATCTGGTCTTATCGCCCCGAATAAAAGAGAAAAGTTTTTTTAGTGGGGGGGTAGAGGCGGAAATAGACCAGAAGGCGTGTGTCCAATGCGGAAAATGTAAAGAAGCCTGCAGATTTTTTGCCATTAATGAATTCCGGGAGAAGAATAAAAAAAGATATATAATTGATAAACTGGCTTGCGAAGGATGCGGGGTGTGCGAATTGGTGTGTGAGTATGGCGCCGTAAAGACCAGGCCGGCCGTTAACGGCGAATGGTTTATGTCCGATACCCGGTTTGGCCCGATGAGCCACGCTAAATTAGGAGTGGCCGAGGAAAACTCCGGCAGGTTGGTTACTCTGGTCAGGGATAAAGCCGCCCTGCTTGCCGAGCGGAATAAGAGAAACAGGGCCGTAATGGACGGAGCCCCCGGCACGGGCTGTCCGGTAATATCTTCCATTACGGGAGCCGATTACGCCCTGGCAATTACCGAGCCCACGGTGTCCGGCGTGCACGATTTGGAAAGGATATTGCAGGTAATCAAGCATTTTGGGGTCAAGTCGGGCATAGTCGTAAACAAGTATGATTTGAATGAAGAAATGACCGAAAAGATAAGGGAACTTTCGGGGAAACACGGTTCGGAATTTCTGGGGGTGATACCGTACGGAAAAGAGGTTACGGAAGCGCAGATGCGGAAACTTTCGGTGGTTGAATATACAAATACGGCCTTAACCGACAGCATAAAGAAGATCTGGGGAAAGGTGCGGAAAATCTTAGAAAAGTGAAACGAAAAAATTCCGAATCGATAAAAAAAAACTGGCAAAACTTACATCACAAATTGTAAAAATTTTTTAGCTGAAAAGGAGAAAAAATGCCGTTTGGTTTCGGAAAAGGTAGGGGTAGAGGCGGTAGGGGGAGGGGATTTCACGGAAGATGGCCGGGGGTTTTTGGTTCCCGGGGACCCGTGCCCGTTTGCGTTTGTCCTAAATGCGGTTTGATTATGCCGCGCAGTTCCGGGTTGCCTTGTTTCCAGACAAGATGTCCGCGGTGCGGTTCCATTATGGCCCGCCAATTTTTCCATGAGGAATAGGTTTTTGCTATGGAGAGAACGGAAGGTTTAAAACAAGGACAGAAAATAGCCTTCATTGCGACTTTTGCGACAATTTTTTTGGCTCTGATAAAAGCGGCGGTGGGGTATTTATTTGATTTAAAGATATTGATAGCCGATGCTTTCCACAGCGGAGCCGACGTTTTGGCTATTTTTGCTTCCGGATTCGGCCTGTGGCTTGCTTCCAAGAAAAAAAGCAAGACATTTCCTTACGGATTGTATAAAGCGGAGACGTTGGGAAGCCTTATCATCGGTATTTTAATTGTTTGGGCGGGAATCCAGATTTTCAAAGACGGGTACCAAAGATTTTTTCGTCCTCTTTCTATTCGGGAAATTTCAATTTTTCCGGTTGGCGCAAGTATAATTTCCATCATCGCCGCCTATTTTATCGCAAAAAAAGAGAAAGCGGTTGGTCGGGCAATAGGTTCGCAGTCTCTTCTGGCCAATGCTTCCGAATCGTTTTTGGATATTTATACATCAATAGTAGTTCTTTTAGGCATAGTATTGGTTTACGCGAAGATTCCCTACGTTGAAGGCTTTGTTATCATATTGATTTCAATCCTTATCTTTAAACTGGGTTTAACGAATGCGCGGACAGCATTTTTGGTTTTAATGGATGCGAATCTTGACCCGGAGTTACAAAACGAAATTGAAAAAAAGGTAAATGAAATATATGGAGTGAAAGGCGTAAGCGAGGTAAAGATTCGACAGGCAGGCCCTTTTAAGATGGTTGAGTGCAAAATAAAAACTTCTCCCGCTTTGCCTTTATACCGGGCGCATGAATTAGCGGATAAAACGGAAGATTTTATAGTAAAAAATTACGAACACATAGAATCGGTTTTCATTCACGTTGAACCGTCAAAAGAAAAAGCTGTTTCAGCCGTTATTCCGGTAAAAAATATTGATGGTTTAAATTCAAAAGTTTACGGACATTTTGGCCGGGCGCCTTATTACCTTATTTTAAGGCTCAAAAATGACGAGCCGGAGATAGAAGATTTTTACTATAATGAGTTTCTTAAAGAAACTAAACACATAGGGATTAAAGTTATCAAGACCGTCGTTAAATATAAACTGGATTTGCTCTTTACATCCCGCATCGGAGAATTGTCTTTCTATATGCTGAAAGATAATTTTGTGGACATTTATAAGATAGACGAAGACTCAACGGTAAAAGAGGTGATTGAGAAATATCGCGACAATAAACTTGAACAGATTATTGCGCCGACACATTCGCTTGATGAGTCTCAATCGGTGAATTCGTGACGGGCGCTTCAAGCAAACACGGATATGGAAGGCATATTTGACCGATATTACAAAAAGTATGATGCCTGGTATGAGCGGAATACATTTGCCTATCTTTCGGAACTGAAAGCCATAAAAAAGGTTTTACCGAAAAAAGGCAAAGGATTGGAAATCGGCGTGGGTACAGGGAGATTTGCGTCTGCTCTGGGGATAAGGTATGGAGTTGACCCTTCGGAAAATATGCTTGGAATCGCCCGTAAAAGAGGCATAGACGCGCATCTGAGTTATGGGGAAAGACTGCCGTTTGAAGATTCTGTTTTTGATTATGCCGTAATTATAATTACCATCTGTTTTGTCAGAAATACTTTAAAAGTTTTGATCGAGGCAAGGAGGGTTTTAAAAAAAGAAGGCAGGATAATTCTCGGCATCGTCGACCGGGATAGTTTTTTAGGCAGGTTCTATCAGAAGAAAAAGAGCGTATTTTACAAACAGGCAAAATTTTTCAGCGTCGGTGAACTGACTGACTTGTTGAAAAAGACGGGCTTTGGCAGATTTTCATATTATCAAACTATATATAATTTACCCGAAAAAATAGGTTCAATTCAAAATCCCGGAAAAGGGTTCGGTAAAGGCGGATTTGTTGTAGTTAGCGCAAAGAAGGTTCATTGACGATTTCCCTTGCTTTCGGTTATGATAAAAAGGTATGGAGCATCTTTTCGGGCCGGTGCCTTCACGACGCTTAGGTTTTTCGCTGGGGATCGACGTTATTCCGGCCAAAACCTGTACGCTCAACTGCGTTTATTGCCAGTTGGGGCCGACGCCGGAATTGACCCTGGAGCGAAAACCATATGTGCCGGCGGAAACGATAATTGCCGAAGTTACCGAACTCCTTAAGAAGAATCCCCGCGTAGATTTCCTTACCTTCTCCGGTTCCGGTGAGCCGACCCTCAATTCCGAACTGGGTAAGATGATTTGTGGTTTAAAGAAGATTACCCGGATTCCCATTGCGGTCCTGACCAACGGTTCTCTACTTTGCCAAAAAGAAGTGCGGCAGGATTTAATGGAGGCGGATGTTGTGGTTCCTTCCCTGGACGCGGTTTCCGAGAAAATTTTTCAAGCTGTCAACCGGCCCCACCCGGATTTGAAATCGAAGATTATGATTGAAGGTCTGCGTAAATTCAGCCGGGAGTATCCGGGCAAGATATGGCTGGAAATAATGCTGGTGAAAGGTGTTAACGATTCAAAGTCCGAACTAGAGAAGATACGAAAGACAATTAAATCTTTAAAAATCGACAAAATTCAGTTGAATACCGTGGTGCGGCCTCCGGCGGAAGAAGGATTCTTCCCCCTTGTCCAGGCTGAGATGGAAAAAGCCGCTGAAATTATCGGGCCGGGTTGCGAGATAATCGCGGAATTTGCCGGACGGGAACCGGCCCATTTTCAGGCCGAAGAAGAACTCATTCTGGCGACGCTTAAACGCCGGCCGTTGACCCTACAAGACATCGTTTTGGTTACCGGTTGCAACCCGAATGAGATAATTAAAGTCCTGGGCGGTTTGACAAAAAAAGGTCTGATTAAAAATCGGCGTATCGGGAAAAACGAATACCACAGCGTTAACTCCTGAAATCTGCATGCTTACATTGAGTGAATTAAAATCGGGCGAGCAGGGCATAATCAAAGAACTGCAGGGCGGCCATGGTTTAAGGCGGAAACTGGAGAGTTTGGGAATCCGGGTTGGTAAAACGGTTCGCAGGGTAAACGAACCAAGCCGCGGCGGGCCGGTGGTGCTGGAAATAGACGGTTCCAAGTCCGCCGTCGGATACGGGATGGCCAAAAAGATAATGGTGGAGGTAAGAAAGATAAAAGTTCTTTTGATGGGCAACCCCAACGTGGGCAAGAGCGCGGTCTTTTCCAGGTTGACCGGGCTGGATGCCATCTGTTCAAATTATCCGGGAACAACCGTTGAGTATACATCCGGCACCGCCTGGGTGGAGAAGGAGCGGATTAAGATTATCGACGTTCCCGGCGCGTATACCCTTGAACCCACCAATAAAGCGGAAGAAGTGGCATCCGAAATGTTGTTGCGGGAAAAGCCGGACCTGGTCGTAAACGTGGTTGACGCAACCAACCTGGAAAGAAACCTTTATCTCTCGCTGCAAATATTGGAAAAAGGCATACCCACGATTATCCTGCTTAATAAGTGGGATATGGCGAAATGGAAGGGCATCAGCATTGACCTTGAGGGGTTGTCCCGGAGGGTGGGGGTAGAGACAATTCCTTTTGTGGCTGTTACCGGCGAAGGCATTAAAGATTTTTTAAAGGCGTTTAAAGAAACCATCTCCACCCGGCGCGCCCCGTCCCGGCAAATTCCGGCGGGGAACGACGAAAAATGGAAATTAATAGGTGAAATCAGCGGCCATGTCCAGAAGACCGTGCACAAGCATCCTTCCTTCCTGGAGAAACTGGCCGATGCCTGCATCAGGCCTTTGACGGGTTTTCCCATCGCTTTTATCGTTCTGGCGCTTACTTTTTATGTCATAAGGTTTGTGGGCGAAGGCCTGATAACCCGTATCCTTGACCCGTTCTTTAACAGGGTATATCATCCGGCGGTTACTGACGCAGTAAAATTTCTTCTTCCTCCGGGTGTTTTGCAGAACTTATTTTTGGGGACTACCCATGGTGTTATGGAATCTTTCGGCGTTCTTACCACCGGCATCTACATTCCCTTTGTCGTCGTGCTTCCTTACATATTATCTTTTTATTTTGTCCTGGGTTTTCTGGAGGATTTAGGGTATTTGCCCCGCCTGGCCGTTTTGCTTGACAACATTCTGCATAAATTCGGCCTGCACGGTTACGGCGCCATCCCGTTAATCCTGGGTTTGGGCTGCAAGGTTCCTGCGATGCTCTCTGCCAGAATTCTGGAGACGCGCCGGGAGAAGGTCATTGCGCTGACGCTGATTATAATGATTGCCCCCTGCATGCCGCAAAGCGCGATGATTTTGAGTATCCTGGGAAAATACGGTTTGAGATATCTGGCCATCGTTTTCGGGACGCTTTTGGCTGTAGCCGTAATCAGCGGTTCCGTTCTTAACAAGTTGTTGAAAGGTGAGGCCCCCGAATTGTTCGTTGAAATCCCCGCCTATCAGATGCCGAGGATATTGCCGCTGCTGAAAAAACTCTGGATGAGGGTAAAAAGTTTTATCTTTGAAGCGATTCCCCTGATTATGCTGGGCGTCCTTTTCGTGAATATCCTGGATATAGCCGGCATCATCGAATTTATTTCAAAGCCATTCGAACCAGTTATCGTCAAGATGCTGGGTCTGCCCGGTGAAATCTCTTCGGTCATGCTTCTGGGCTTTTTGAGAAAAGATATATCCATCGCGCTGCTGGTGCCGTTTAACCTTTCCGCCAAACAGCTGGTCGTGGCCAGCACCTTTCTGGTCTTGTACCTGCCCTGCCTGGCCACCTTTTTCGTTCTGTTAAAAGAGATGGGGATAAAAGATACGGCAAAAATATTGGTTCTGACCCTGTCCGTTGCTTTTTTGACCGGGATATTGTTAAATTTAATACTATGATCATTACGGATAACGTAAAGGAGATTTTAGGAAAACTGCCGGCCGGTTGCGAATTGGTTGCGGCGGCAAAAAGCCGGAGCCCGGCGGAAATCCTGGGGGCGGTGGAAGCCGGGGTGAGAATTATCGGCGAGAATTACTTGCAGGAAGCAGAGGCCCATTTTCAAGCGGTCGGCCGCAAAATTTCCTGGCATTTCATCGGCCATCTCCAGAAGAACAAGATAAAGAAAGCGGTTGCGCTCTTTGACCTCATTGAGACGGTTGATTCTCCGGAGATGGCCGCGGAGATTGACCGCCGCAGCAGAGCCATCGGCAAGAAAATAGAAATCTTTGTTGAAGTAAACAGCGGAAGGGAACCCCAGAAGTTCGGCGTGATGCCGGAAGAGGTGGAGCCGTTTCTCATAAAAATCTCCGGATTTTCCAACCTAAAAATTATGGGGTTAATGACTATGGGGCCGACTTGCATTAACCCTGAGGACTTAAGGCCGTATTTTAAGGAGACAAAGGCATTATGGGCAGGGCTTAAAAGTTCTGTTCCGTCAAACGCGGAGATGCGTTATCTCTCGATGGGTATGAGCGATTCTTACCGGGTGGCTATTGAGGAAGGCGCTAATCTGGTGCGCATCGGTACCGGTATTTTCGGCCCCAGGCCTACACGTACCTAATTTAAAAGGGGGAGAGCGATGTACGATTTAATAATCATCGGTGCCGGTCCGGCTGGTTTGACCGCCGGTATCTATGCTGCGCGCGAAGGATCGCAGGTTCTTATCCTGGAAAAAACCGCTGTTGGCGGTCAGGCCGTCTGGAGCAGTCTGATCGAAAACTATCCCGGATTTCCAAGTGGTATCAGCGGTCGGGATCTGACCGCCAAAATGAAGGAACAGGCCGAAAAGGCCGGCACCCGGATTATCAGCGGTCAGGTAACCGGACTTAAGAAGGAAGGGGAACACCGATTTTTCATTTCGGCCGGAGATATTTACGAGGCAAAAGCCGTAATTGTTGCTACCGGTGCCCAGCCCAAAAAAATCGATGTGCCGGGCGAAAAAGAACTGATTGGTCGGGGCGTATCGTATTGTGCCACCTGCGACGGACCTTTTTTTCGCAACCGGACCGTGGCGGTAATCGGCGGCGGCAACACCGCGGTTCACGAAGCGCTTTTTCTGAGCCGGCTGGCAGCAAAAATTTTTTTGGTTCATCGTCGCGAAGCACTCCGGGCCTCGCAGGCGCTTCAGGAAAAACTTTTTGCCGAATCCAGGATTGAAATTATCTTGAATTCAATCGTGCAGGAAATCAGCGGAACCGATGCGGTTAAGAGCATCCGGCTTCAGAACCTTAAAAACTGCGCAGAAAAAGAACTGCCGGTTGACGGAATTTTTGTACTTGTCGGCACTCAGCCCAACACCGATTTTCTGCCGCCGGAAATTAAAGTCGATAACCATAAATACATTATCACCGATGAGACGCTGGAAACCTCGATGGCCGGGGTTTTCGCCTGCGGTGACTGCCGCCAAAAGGTTTTGCGCCAGGTGGTGACCGCCTGCGCCGAGGGTGCGCTGGCAGTATCTTCAGCCCAGAAGTATTTGGAAAAATTGTAATTAATACATCGGTAAAAAATAATTTGTCATTCCCGCATGTGGTAGGCGGGAATCTACACCTTATTGGTTTGGATTCCCACTTACTATCTGTGGGAATGACTACAATTGTATGTTCAAAAATTTAGGACAGGGAATCCTTGACTTATTTTACCCCTATTTCTGCTGTGCCTGCGGAAAAAAAATTCCGCCCGGAATTTTCTGTATGGAATGTTACATCCGGATTGAACCGTTGACCGTGGCTATTCTTCCCCACCTTTTCAGTGCCGTGCGTTACCGGGAACCGATTGTAACCGCCATCCACCGGTTCAAGTACCGCGGGGAGGTTTTTCTGGCTCCGCACCTGGCTGAATTTCTGATTGAATTATGCCGGCGCCATAAACTTAACGAGCGGATTGATTGCGTTGTTCCGGTACCGCTCCATCCAACCCGGTTTCGGGAGCGTTATTTTAACCAGTCGGAACTGCTTGGACAGGAGATAGCCGCTTCTTTTTCCCTGCCCGTATTAAACCGATTTCTGATTCGTTTCCGAAATACGCCTTCCCAGACCGGTCTTTCCGGGAAAGAGCGGATGGCAAATGTTTCCGATGCGTTTCAGGTTCGAAAACCGTTAACGTTTAAAGGTAGGCGGTGCCTTTTGGTGGATGACGTATTGACCACCGGCGCCACCTTGAATGCCTGCCGAAGCCGTCTTCTTTCGGCCGGCGCAGAAGAGGTTTACGGTCTGACGCTCGCCCGGGATTAGGGAGACAGAAAGGAAAAAATGAGCGAAAAAATTCCGCTTGATGAATTACTTGGTTTAATTAAGAAGGAAGTTGACCCGGTTATCTTAGAGAAAGCCGAAGAACGTCAGTCTGCAGTCTGGTATGGAAAAGAGCCGGACTACCTGCCCATTCTGGTTTCTGAAGAGTCTCTTCCAGAGAGGGAGAACTATCCTGTTTTTGACCTCAAAGAGCAATTTTTTGACCCGGAGAAGATGCTCTACGAGCAACTCTGGCCGATTCTGGATATTTTGCGGGCAAAGAGCGATAGCGTTCCTTCGGTTAGAGTTAATTTTGGCACCGGTTTTCTGGCAACCGTTTTTGGCCTGAAGCAGGAGGTGTTTCCGGATAAGATGCCCTGGTTGAAAAGCCACCTTACCAAAGATGAGATTTTGAAACTGACTCCGGAAAAACTGGAGCCGATTGCCGAAAAGGGTTTGATGCCGGATTGCGGCAGGTTCGTTCAATTTTACCGGGAGAAACTGTACGGAACTCCGGTGAAAATATATCTGCCTGACACCCAGGGGCCGTTTGACCTGGCCCACCTGATAATAGGTGATTCTATCTTTACCGAATTTTACGACGACCCGGTGTTTGTGCGGCACATCTTAACTCTTACCGCTTATGCCTACCGGACCGCTTCTCTGAAAATCAAAGAGTGGATTGGTGAAGCGGAAACCAGCGGTTACCACAGCGGTACCCTCTATATGTCAGGCTGCGGGGTGCGCGCCTGCGAAGACACCACCACCCTTCTTTCTCCGGACTTGATTGAGGTTACTCTTCCGTTTCTCCGGGAAGGGCTCAGACCCTTTGGCGGTTGGATTCACTTTTGCGGCCGCGGCCAAATTCTGCTTAGCCAGGTTTTAAGTTTGCCGGAAATCAGGGGGGTTAACTTCGGGAACCCGGAAAGATATCCCTGGGGAGAGACTGTTGCACAAATTGTTTCAGCCGGCAAAGTCTATTTTGGAAATGTTTCCCGGAACGAGGAAGAATCACTTGCTGAATATCTTGAGCGGGTTTTATCCGGATTGAAAAGGAAAAGCAACCTTATTTTTCAACCTTTCCTGAAACCGGGTGAGTCGGCGCAGGAAGCCGTGACCGCCTGGCGCAAAACACAAGACCGTCTTTTCGGCTGATAAAATATCATTTTTTTTTGGAAAAAACACCCTTTGAAAAAGCGCGAGCGCGTAACATGTGAAAAACAATTTTTCACTAAAGACTGGGTAAGTTTATGCGACCCATTTGTAAAAGGAGGATGTCGTGTCGTCATTTTGGAGAATAAACAAGTATTTAAGTAAGTGGTTGTTGAACGTACTTCTGGTATTGCTTGTCAGCTCCCGGGGTTTTTCTCAGGGGATGAACTTGCCGAAGCCGATTATGTTTCTGGATTTTGAAAAGGCTGAAAAAGAGCTTGCCCGGACCGGAAAAGAAGGGCAGGGCCAATGGTTGGGGGAAAACAGGAATCTGGTAGTTTCTCTACCCGCAGGCATTCCAGAGCAAGGAACGATAACTTTTTGGTTCCAGCCTTCATGGCGCGGGAACGACAACGAAGAATACTATCTTCTGGAAAGTTCTGTAAGTTCTCAACCAAATTCCTTTGCCCTGCGCAAACTCGTTGAAAATAACAAAAGGTCGAAACTCCAATTTGTGGTATGGGATTCAGCCGCGGAGCCAAAATACTGCGAGTCTTACCGCGTAGAATCGTGGGAACCCGGTGCGTGGTACCATGTCGCGGTAGCCTGGCTTACCAACAGCGGAATGGAAGAAGACAGTCTGATAGTAATGGTGAACGGAGAGCCCTGGGCCGGGTTAAAGCGCGTTAATATCTCCTGGCAGCCGGGTAACGAGGTCCATATCGGCTATTGGGCTACGGCCGAAGCCAGAAATGGCCGGGGTATTATTGATAATTTCGCTCTTTACGACACAAGCCTGGCGGTTGAAGAAATTGAGTCTTTTTACGGGTCCCAAAACACCGCTGCGGCTGGAATCGTTCCTGAACCGCCAAAAATCAAGCCAGCGGAACCGGAACAGGCGCTGGTTCCCCGGTTGAGCATAATTCCGGTTCTTCCCGAGGTTTATGTGTCCCCGGCAAAAACAGGAGATGTTTCGAAAATAGACTGGGAACAATCAACAAAACTTTCCGAATTTTTATCTATTTATACCGGCGCAGAAGAGGCGGCAGCGGCAAAAACATATGCTTGGATGGTTTACGATGAGGAAAATCTCTATATCCGGGTAAAGTGTGCCGACCCGGATACGAAGAAGATTGAAACGATGGGCAGTAAACGGGATGACCCTATCTGGAACGGTGATGTAGTTGAGGTTTTTATTCAGCCTCCGGAGGAAAAAGAGCCGATTACCCATCTGATCGTTAATCCCAAAAATATTCAGTGGGACAGCAAGATAGACCGCACTCAATCCATGGAAATCACCGCATGGAACGGTGGCTGGCAAAGTTGGGTTTCTGCCAGCGCAAATTCGTGGGAGGTTATCCTGAAGATTCCCTGGAGCGACCTGACAAAACTATCGCCAGTCCCGCATAAAGGATGGCGGTTCAATATTGGTAGAAATAGCCCCCGGTTTGGTCCAACCGCCTGGGCATGTACCATGGGTATCTTCAACCGGCCCCAGTGGTTTGGCGTAATGGAACTTAATAATACACCACCTCCGGTTAAGTTGGTCTTTCTTAAGATTGAAGAGGTCAGCAAAGATGAACTGTCCGCTACTGCAAAGTTATGTAACCACAGCGACTCTTCCCTTCAGCTGGTTTTAGTCGGAGAATCTTCTGGAACCGCAAAGAAAGACTCTAAAAAAATAAATCTGGCCGCCGGAGAGGAGGGAAATTATACATTAAGCATTCCCAGCGCACCCGGAGAACAAATTGTATCGTTATCCGTTTTGTCCCTGTCCTCCGATGAGGCAGTGGAGGTAAAAAGGAATTTCTTTGTTAAAGTCCCTCAACAACTCTCCGTGCGGCTGGACCAATTTGCTTATTGGACTATCGAAAAAAATCTTGTTTTAAACATCGATTCGCTCCTCCCGGGAAGTAAGCTACCGGTCACTTTAAATATTTGCATAAAACGAAGGGAGGCATTGGACCCGGTATTAAAAGAAATGAAGACGATGGAAACAGGGACCGCAGCATTCCCTGTGAATATATCGGGATTCTTACCCGGTCGGTATACTCTGATTGCAACCATAACCGATTCTGATATTTCAAGTTCCGCAGAGGCTGAATTCCTGGTAGTTCCAAAACTACCACCTGAAGAAGCCGTGCCGATCCAGAAGACCGAGGTCAGGGGAAAAGACGGGCTAATCCTGCTCAATGGAAAACCCCACTTTCCAATTTTTATGAGCTGGCTTGATCCCGGTAGCGAAGAAGCGAGAGCGTTAGGCATTACCTCCGCAGCCGCTTTTGTTCCAGGCGACGACCCGTCAATTTTGAAAGACCAGCTTGACGCTGCCATGCGGAGCGGTGGAAGTTGCCACCTTGTTCTCGATCACGATTACTTTTACGAGAGTTTTAAATATGGCCAGGTAAAACCACGTTTAGACCGAATTGAACAGGTAGTGAAGGAATACAGGAACCATCCGGCTCTTTTTGCCTGGTTTTTGTTTGATGAACCAAACAATTTGACTTCTACCGGTGATTTTATATGTGAACCCAAAGAACTTGAAGCGGTCTATAACCTGGTTAAAAAACTGGACCCGAACCATTTAGTCACCCTTGTATGCGCCGCAGGCAGAGATTTCAAGGAATATAAGAATGCCGTTGACGTTATGCAAACTGATGTCTACCCGATTCCTGATTGTCCAATTACACAGCTTCCCGAGGCGATAAAAAAAGCCCGGCAAGAAACAGGCAAACCAGTCTGGAGCTTTGTCCAATCTTCATGGATGCGGCCCGGCCAGCGCCCGGTTTTGCCTCACGAATTATTGAATCAAGCACATTTAAGCCTCGTTTACAACGTGGTAGGTCTCTCTTTTTTCAACTGGGATGGTGAACGAAACGACTTGTATACTCCATGGAGGCAAAAAGGATATTTTCATTATCTTCGGTCAACATTCAAAATTATTGACTTTCAGTTGCACGAACTCTTGAAACCTTTGTTTGAAGGTCAACCCGAAAAGATTAGTGTTGGCGGGTTAAAAAATCCGGAAGATATTCAGGCAAGAGGTATTCGATGCGGGAACAATCTTTACATCATCGTATCCAATGTCACAAGCGAAGCAAAGACTATTTTACTTGAGTGGAACAGCGGAGAAAAATTCATTTATGCCGAAGTGGTTGGCGAAGGGTGGAAATTGTCCCTTCAGGATAAAGCATTGAAAGATAATCTTGGGCCAATGGAATCCCGCATATATAAGCTAAAAACTTAAAACTTTATAGCAAAGGGCCACCGAAAACCGGAATCTCCGCGCCGCCTTCGTTGCCAAATTGAAAGGATAGTCCTGGCGCCGGCCTTAACTGGCTGGGACCCCGGCGAGACTACCCGGGAATTCGGCGTTACCGCATAGAACCAAACCGCATGTTCTCTTCACCTGCATCCGCATTTTTAGCGAGTCGATTCTGGCGTTGGGTGTTTGACACCCACCCCCTGAATTTTGTATAATATCCATTTCTAAAACAGGGATTCCTGGCTCTTTTTCAAGGACCGCTTTTGCTAAAGCTACGGCGGTCGAAGGAGAACTACTATGGTAAGGATTGGCGTAAATGGTTTCGGCAGAATTGGAAGGCTGGTTTTCAAGGCGGCCCTGGAGAAGAACTTTCCGGAGTTGGATTTTGTGGCGGTTAACGACCTCACCGACAGCAAAACCCTGGCGCATCTTTTCAAGTATGATTCCACTTTCGGCGTGTATCCGGGAACGGTGGAAGGCAAGGACAAAGCCCTGGTGATTAACGGAAAAGAGGTTAAAGTGTTTTCGGAAAAGGACCCGGTTGCCCTGCCCTGGAAAGATTTGGGAGTAGACGTAGTGGTCGAATCAACCGGGCGTTTTACGGAAGCGGCCAAGGCCGGCGCCCACCTGACTGCCGGAGCCAAGAAGGTAATTATCTCCGCGCCGGCCAAGGGTGAGGACGTAACCATCGTGATGGGCGTAAACGAAGCGATGTATAATGCGTCCCAGCATAAGATTATTTCCAACGCCTCCTGTACCACCAACTGCCTGGGGCCGGTTGCCAAGGTTCTGATTGAGAATTTCGGTATCCAAAAGGGTCTGATGACGACCATCCATTCTTACACCAACGACCAGGTAATTCTTGATTTTCCCCACAAGGATTTGCGCCGCGCCCGGGCCGGCGCTCTTTCCATGATTCCGACCACCACCGGAGCCGCCAAGGCCATCGGCCTGGTCATCCCGGCGCTGAAGGGCAAGATGGACGGCCTGTCAATCCGGGTGCCCACGCCAAACGTTTCCCTGGTTGACCTGGTGGTAGTGACGGAAAAGGCGACCACCAAGGATGAAGTCAACGCGGCATTCAAAAAAGCGGTTGCCGGTTCCCTGGGCGTTTACCTTGATTATACCGAAGAGCCGCTGGTCTCAAAAGACTTTAACGGCAACGAAAAGTCCGCGATTGTTGACGGAATGTCAACTGCGGTGGTAGACGGAAGCCTGGTGAAAGTAATGGCCTGGTACGATAACGAGTGGGCTTATTCCAGCCGGGTGGTAGACCTGGTTAAGTATATTACTGAGCGAATGTAAACTCGTCCTTATTCCTCTCCCCGTCGGGGGGAGGCGAGGTGAGGGGGAGGTATTTATGGCGCGGGTTATGGGGGTTGAGGATTTAAAGGATATCGGCGGGAAACGCATCTTTTTGCGGGTGGATTTCAACGTGCCGATGGCCGACGGTAAAATTACCGACGATACGCGCGTTACCGCTTCGCTGCCGACCATCAAGTACCTTCTGGATAAGGGATGCCGGCTTATCCTTGCTTCACACCTGGGCCGGCCCAAAGGGAAGAAAGTTCCGGAGATGTCTCTGTCTCCGGTGGCCGCGCACCTTTCCGGCCTTCTTAAAAAAGAAGTGGTGATGGCTCCCGACTGCATCGGTCCGGGGGTGGAGAAACTGGTTGGGAATTTGAAGAGCGGAGACGTTCTTCTGCTGGAAAACCTGCGTTTTTACCCTGAAGAAGAAAAGAACGACCCGGAATTTTCCGGAAAATTAGCTGCTCTGGCGGAAATTTACGTCAACGATGCGTTTGGAACCAGCCACCGGGCTCACGCCTCAACTTACGGGGTTCCGGCGGTCTTAAAACCGGCGGTATCCGGTTTCCTGCTCAAAAAAGAGGTTGAAGCGCTGAGCAAACTTCTGGATAATCCGGAAAAACCGTTCCTCCTCATTCTCGGTGGAGCCAAGGTTTCGGATAAGGTTGGCATTATTAAAAATCTCCTGCCTCTGGTTGACATCGTAGTCACCGGCGGCGGATTGGCTTATACTTTCGTTAAGGCGAAGAACTGGCCGGTAGGCGCTTCCCTGGTGGACGAAGAGCGCGTTCCGCTGGCCAAGGAGATTATCAAGAAGACCTATGAACTGCACCTTTATGATTTCCACACGCCGCTGGACCACGTGATTGCCGACAAGATTGCGCCGGACGCCAAATACCTGACTACGGATAGAGGCACAATTCCGGCCGGTTGGATCGGGGTTGACATCGGACCGCAGGCGATTAAGGAATATTCCGACTGTATCAGCCGCGCCCGGACCATATTCTGGAATGGGCCGTTAGGCGTTTTTGAAATTGAGCAGTTTTCGGGCGGCACGATGGCGATTGCCCGGGCGGTTGCCGCTTCCAGCGCCTATACGGTAGTTGGCGGCGGGGATTCTATTGCGGCTTTGAATAAAGCCGGTGTAGCCGACAAAATCAGCCACATTTCAACCGGCGGCGGCGCTTCTCTGGAATTTCTGGAAGGAAAGGAACTGCCCGGCATCGCAATCTTGGATAAAATATGAGAAAACAGGTTATCGCGGGTAACTGGAAGATGTACAAAACGCCGGCGCAGGCAAGAGCCCTGGCGCAGGATATCAGGGCCGGCCTGGACCAAACGGTTCTGTCCGAAAGGGAAGTAGTTCTCTGCCCTCCGTTTGTTGGTTTGGCTTCGGTGGAAGAGGTAATCCGGGGTTCCGGCATCGGCCTGGGCGCCCAGAACTTTTACCCCAAAGAAGAAGGCGCTTTCACCGGCGAAGTTTCCGCGCCGATGTTAAAAGAAATTGGCGTGACTTACGTGGTTATCGGCCATTCGGAACGACGGCAATACTTCAAAGAAGACGATGCTTTTGTTAATCAGAAGATTTTGTTTGCCCTGAAAAACGGGTTAAGACCGATTCTCTGCATCGGGGAAAAGTTGGATGAAAGGGAAGCCAACCTTACCGAGAAACGGATTGAAACTCAGTTGGCCGGCGGACTGAAAGATGTTTCGCCGGAAGGTTTTTCTTCGCTGGTGGTTGCCTATGAGCCGGTCTGGGCGATTGGTACCGGCAAGACCGCCACTCCCCAGCAGGCGCAGGATGTGCATCGTTTTATCCGGGAATGGGTTACTGCTGAATTTGGAAAGGAATTGGCCGAGAATCTTCGCATCCAATACGGCGGCAGCGTGAAGGCCGAGAACGCCGCTTCCCTGTTGACTCAACCGGATATCGACGGCGCCCTGGTCGGCGGCGCCAGCCTCTCGGCCGGTTCGTTTCTGTCAATCATAAAGTATTAACACCCCCACCCGTCCCTCCCCCACAGGTGGGGAGGGTAATAGGAGGGGGAAGGGGGTTTTAATGTTTACTCAATTAGAAAAAGTGGAAGGCGCTCTTAACGAGGTGCGCGAAATTTTGAGGGCGGACGGCGGGAATGTGGAATTGGTGGATGTTACCGAAGACGGTATTGTAAAAGTTCGTCTTGTCGGCGCCTGCGGCCACTGCCCTTTTGCCGCTTACACCCTGAAGATGCGGGTGGAAAAGATGGTTAAGGATAAGGTTCCGGAAGTCAAGTCCGTGGAGATGGCCTGATGCTGCGTCTTTTCTGTAAATCCAAGATTCAGGGTCTGGTAGTTACCCGGACCGACATCAATTATCAGGGCAGCATTACGATTGACTCGGTCCTGGCGGAAAAAGCGGATTTAGAGCCGTACGAAATGGTTCAGGTCCTGAACCTGGCCAACGGTGAAAGGATTGAGACCTATTACATCCCCGGCAAACCCAATCAGGGCGAGGTCTGTCTGAACGGCGCTGCGGCCCGCTGGTTTCAGGTCGGCGACCGGATAATCGTTCTTTCCACCGCGTTCTTTTCCGAAGATGAAAAAAGAAGCGCCAAACCTCTGATTATCATCACCGATGATAATAATAAAATAAAGAGGTTTGCTAAATAATAAAATAAATTTTTGGCAGAGGTGTTTTTTGAGAAGGCTTATTGTTGCATTCTGGGCTTTTTTGGCCGGAACCCTCTTCCTTTTTGCCTACCCACCCTTTAATCAGTCATACCTGGCCTGGTTTGGTCTGGTACCCGTCTTTTTTCTGGCTCGTCGTGAATATCCTTTCTGGTCCGGATACATCTGGGGGCTGACTTTTTTCGGATTCAGCCTGTTCTGGGTTACCCGGCTTTCCGGAATCGGGTGGTTTTGCGGTGTGCTCTACCTTTCTTTTTACCCGGCAATCTTCTTCTTTCTGGTCAGCCGTTCTTCGGTTAAATTCTACGAATTGTGGGTTGCCTCCCTCGGTGTTATATTCGAGTTCCTCGTAGGTAACTTTTTCTTCTCTTTTCCCTGGTTCAGTCTGGCGGTGACTCAGCACCAGCAAGCACCGCTCCTGGCGCTCGCTTCTTACGGCGGCGCTTACCTTATTTCATTCCTGATAATCCTGGTCAATGCCACCATCTTTACCTTGTTGTTCCGGCAGGAGAAGCGGAGCGCACTCTACGCTTTAGCGCTTTGCGCCGTTCTGCTGATCCTGGGAATTACCGGGTCAGTTTTTTCGGTAAACAGGGCGGACATCGTTACTACGGCTGGATTGAAATTCGCGGCGGTTCAAGGAAACGTGCCTTCTTCGCTGCGCCAGCAGGGGCCAACCCTGGAACCGTACCTCAATCTTACCGGAAAGTTATCGGAAAAGGTTGATTTAATTATTTGGCCGGAGACAACTTTTGTTTCCGAAGAAGGAGATATTCCTGCTTCCGTGAAGAGCCTGGTCCGGACCAAAAATGCCTATCTTTTATCCGGCGTTTTAGAAGGCAGGGCAGGGAAGTGGTATAACAGCGTTTTTCTCTGTTCACCGGAAGGCAGACTCCTTTCCGTTTACCGAAAACGGCACCTGGTACCTTTCGGTGAGTTCACGCCGGCCCGGAACTTGGCTTTAATCCGTTTTCTGGTCGGACGTCAGGCAGGGTATATTCCTGATTTAGAGAGAGGTATTTGGCCGGGCCGGATGGAGGTTAAAGGGGAACCGCTTTCTGTTTTTATCTGTTACGAGGACATATTTCCAGAAGAGGTAGTGGCGGCTATCGGAAACAGAGGTTCCACGATAATGATTACGCTGACCAACGATTCCTGGCTCGGACTTCTGGGCAGTTACCAGCACTTTGGGGCCGCATCTTTGCGGGCCGCTGAAAACGGCTCATTTTTAATCCGGGCCGCCAATACCGGCGTCACCGCCTATTTTGATGAAAACGGCCGGATAATAAGGAAAATTCCGGTCAGGCAGCCGGGTATTTTAATCGGAGAGGCGAAGATAGCAACAACCGGAAATACTTACAAACTTATGCTTCCCGATAAGTCAGGGTCTGCATTCGTTCACTATACGAAAAAAACATTTTATCAGCGTTTCCCTTTGCTGGTTCTCTGGATTTGCATCGTATTTTCAATTGTTTTATTTTCATTCAGGCGGAGAAATTGATGGCTATTCGGTCGCGCGAAAAAATACCGGAACTGGAAAAATTGTTAGGGTACTTTTTTAAGGATAAGGAATTATTGATTCAAGCGCTAACGCACCCTTCCTTTGCGTTTGAAAATAACGTTCCTTCTAACGAGCGCCTGGAGTTCCTGGGTGACGCGGTTCTTTCCCTGGTGGCGGCTGAGCGTCTTTATAAACTTTTTCCGGAAGCCAGCGAAGGTATCCTGACCCAGCGCCGGGCTGAAATAGTCCAGGGTACAAATCTGACAATTCTTTCGCAGAAGATGGGCTTGGGCAAATACCTGTTTTTGGGCAAGGGCGAAAAGAAGCAGGGAGGGCACCGGACGCCGTCAAATCTGGCGAATGTGCTGGAGGCGATTATCGGCGCTATCTATCTGGACGGCGGCATCAGGGAAGGTCGTGTTTTTATTCACCGTCACTTTCTGGGAGTAAATCCGAAACCCGCAACAAAAAGTCTTAAATTACGAATACTGAAATATTTTAGGTAGACGCAGGCTTTAGCCTGCGCTTTGCCTCATCAAATTGTTCCCAGATTGTGGGTTGAAACTTCCTGTTCCAGGATGGAGAAGAGGTTGGTAACGGTCCAGTAGAGCATTAGTCCGGAAGGAAGGTTGTAGAGGAAGACGGTCAGCATTACCGGCATCATAAAAGTCATCATCTTCTGTTGTTGAGCTGCCATACCGGTTGAACCCGCCGAAGAGAGTTTCTGCTGAAAGAACGTGGTCAATCCCATCAGGAAAGGTAGAATGTTCAGCGTTCCCGGCCAGAAGGGAAGGGTAAAGAGCGCATCCGGCAGGGAAAGGTCTCTTATCCAGAGACAAAAAGGCGCTCCCCGCAGTACGATCGCCGTCCTCAGCATCAGGAATATAGAAATGAAGATTGGAATCTGCACCAGCATCGGCAGACAGCCGGCCATCGGGTTGATGTGGTATTGCCGGTAGATGCCGAACATCTCCTGTTGCATCGCTTTCGGGTTGTCCTTGTATTTCTTGGAAAGGTCTTTAAGATAGGGCTGGAGTTTTTGCATCGTCTTCATTGTGCGCAAACTGAGCCGCGTTAATGGGAAGAAGACAATCTTGAGCAAAATTGTCAGAAGTATGATGGCCACGCCCCAGTTTGGAATTATCCGGTGAAAAAAGGTAAGAATCTTAAGGATGAACCGGCCCAGGAGCACCATCGGCCCGGAAGGCAGAATTTGCGCGATGCCGACGCCTTCCTTCGCAATGATGGCGTTATCGGTCGGTCCGGAATAGAAATAGAAACGCTGGTTTTTTGCTGTTTCCGGCGTCAGGGTATATGTTGCGGTTACACTGCCGTATGCGTCTCCGGAAAGGAGAGCCGGCAAGGATTTGTCCGGCTTCAGGAATGTCAGGATATACTGGCCGTCATTGCGGGCCAGGTAGGCGGCGTCAATTATCTTGCGCTCTTCATTTTTGATGCTCCCCGGCCGGAAACGGGCAGGCTTATCTCCGGAATATACGATAACCTGTTCTACCCCTTGATTTCGGTTGAGAGCGACCGGCGTTCCCTGGCTGAAACCGACCAGCGTGATGTCTTTGTCAGTTTCCTTGCCGGTCATTGACAATTCAAGTTCCATCCCGTACTTCTGATTGTCAAAGATGAATTTTTTGGTAATCAGCCGCCCCGATTTTACCGCTTGAATGGTTAAAGTTCCGTTTTTCCTTTCCGCAGAAAGAGAGAAACCTTCCTGGTCCGTATTGAAAAGAAGGTCAGATTCTTCCGGAATTTCAAAAGGATAATAAGCGCCCTGAGGAATCGTTTCCAGCAAGGTTTCATTTTTACGGGTATAGTGTTTGAGCGCCAGGGAGGTAAGCCGTCCGCCCCGAGTATCAATGACTGCCCGGTAAAGGTCGGTTTCAATAGTTATTTTTTTGCCTTCCGGAGCCGGTTTTTTTTCAGCCGGGAGTTTTTCAGACAGACCGGATGTTTGAGGCGTTCCGGGTCGGTTTACCTGTGTTTCGTTCGCGGGAGTTGACTGAACCGCGGTTGCCGGCGGTTTGGCCGGTTGGTTCTTTACCTGAAAATACTGAAACGTGAGCAGAACTCCCAGCGAAAGGATAAAAGCGAACAGGACTCTTTTTTCCATAAATTTTAACTCCTCCCCCCTGGAGGGGACGGGTGCCCTTTCCAAAGCTCTGGAAAGGGGGTGTATTGGGTAGGGGGGGGTAACGGGTCAAAGCCCCCGGCGCAAAATGGGTGGCAGCGTGACAGGCGCCGCAACGCCATAAAAAGTCCTTTTCCGGCGCCGTAACGGACAATCGCCTCGGCCGCATATTCAGAGCAGGATGGGTAAAAACGGCAGGAAGCAGGAAGCAGGGGCGAAATTAACCGACGATAAATACGCAAAACAACAAGTAGCAGGCGCTCCATTAGACCGACAGTTTCTTTCTGCCCTTTGCCCGGCGCCGCCTGATGACGGTCTGGCCTCCGGGCCGTCGCATTCTTTTCAGAAACCCGTGAGTTCTTTTTCTTTTTCGATTATGGGGTTGATAAGTAATACTCATTCTTCCTCCGAAGAAGATGTCATTGCGCGCCCACCCGGTAGGACAGTCATCTCGCCTGTCCTGTAATTGGGACGTGGCAATCTCATTTTTTTAAATAATTATTATACCACAACTAAAAGCGAAATGGGAAGGAGGTAAGGATGAAGTGTAAGCCGAAGGCGATAAAAAAGAGTCCCAGGCCAATCTCAATTTTGCGCATATGGCGTTGAATTCGCCGTAACGGGGTCAGGAGGAAATCAATCAAAAGCGCGGAAAGGAGAAAAGGGACTGCCAGGCCCAGGCTGAATGCGCAGAGCAGATAAATTCCAAGCCGGACCGTTTCGCTGACCGCCGCAGTTACCAGCATGGCGCCTAAAATCGGCGTGCTGCAGCCGGTCCAGCCGGCGGAGAGAGAGAGACCGACGAGGAAAGAACCCAGGAGTCCCACCGGTTTGACGCCCGGGTTTCTTCCCCGGGGAACCCGGTAAAGGAACACCGGTTTCCAGATGAGCAAAATTCCCAAGAAGATGATAACGGCTCCACCGATTCCCCGCAGGATTTTCAGGTACCTTGCCAGAAAATTGCCGAGCAGGGTGGCTGAGGCGCCGACCGCCACAAATAAAAAGAGAAGACCGGCGAGGAAAAAGGCGGCGTTAAGAAGAACCACCAACCTCTTCCGTCCGGCCATCTGCGGAATGGAAATTCCGCTCAGATAAACAAGATAGGACGGCACCAGCGGAAGGGTGCAGGGTGAAAAGAAATAACCCATTCCGGCCAGGAAGGCCAGGCCCAACGTCGGATTTTCCATTTCGGTGTCAGCGCGAGCCCTTCACAGAGCGAAATCACTCTTTGAAGAAGCGCGGCAATCCCGTTACCGTATCATTCTGAGCGCAGCGAAGAATCTATCGTTTTGCGCAATTTATTCTTTACAGGTTTTCACAAACGGCAATATTGCTCCGACCAAGATCAAAACTCCTCCGCTGATAGTATAACCCGAAATCCCTTCTTTAAGCCACCAGAAGGCGATGATTCCGGTGGTCAGGGGTGCCAGGAACTGGAGTATGCCGGCGGCAACCATTTTTAACCTCTGCACGGCGAAAAACCAGAGCGTAAAACCCAGTCCGGCCGGAATCAACCCCAGGTAGATTCCAACCAACCAGCCGGTTTTGGTTGCGGCGAAAGGTATTTTTAATAAAAACAGGGCTAAAAACAGCATAATGCTTCCGAAGACAGCGGACCAGAAAGTAGCCAGAACCGCACCGTATCTGGCGATAACGCCGGTTTTTTTCGCCGTAATTGTGTAAAAAGCCCAGCAGAAAGATGCGGCCAGGGCCAACAAGTCTCCGCCGTATACAATACCGGAAAAACGACCCTGGCTTATCGTCAAATAGCAACCCAGGAAACCAATCAATACACCCAGGATTTCTCGTCGGGAAGGTTTTTCCTTGAGCATAAACCCGGCCATTAATGCGATAATAATTGGATTTGAGTTCATCAGGATGCTGGTGGAAGTGGATGCGGTGTATTTTAAGGAATAAAAGATCAGGACGTTCATCCCGAAAATTCCCAAAAGTCCCAGGAGCAGGAAGGTTGTGGCGTCTCTTTTTTGGATTCGTATTTTTAGACCGGACAGAAGAGAATAAGCGAGCAGAAAAAAAGAGGCGGAAAGGAAGCGAATCAAAGAAATCATGATTGGGTGACAGGCTCCTTCCCGCACTCCAATCTGGCCGAAAATGAAGACGGTTCCCCAACTGACTGCCGCGATTATTCCCGCAATAATTCCGTTAACCGGCATGCTATTATTTAAACGGCGGTTTAGTTCAAAGCGTGGGTGATGTTTCTCGAAATTGTGTTACGATTATGATAACATATGTAAAAAGGAACGTCTAAAAAATTAGAAGGAGGAGCATGAAGGTTTATATTCAGACCGATATTGAAGGTGTCGCCGGGTGGGCTTCTTTTGAGGACCGGATTACTCAGACCATCGATAATTACGAACACCGGCAAAGGATGTACCGGTTGCTGACCGGCGAGGTTAATGCCGCGGTCAGGGCAGCCAGAGCATGCGGCGCAGAGACTATTTACATCAACGACAACCACGGCAGCGCCTATAACATAATTTTTGAGGAGTTGGAAGAAGGGTGCGAAATCCTCCATGGCCGCGGCGGGCATTCTCCGGAATGGCTTACTTCGCTAAACGATGGTTTTGATGCCCTGGTTCTGATCGGAATGCACGCAATGGGCGGGGAGTTGGGCGCCGTCTGCCCCCATTCCAGGTGGGTGTTAAACGATGGAGAAGCATATTTGAGCGAGGCTTCTATGGCGATGGCCCTGGCCGGCGACCTTAACATTCCTGCCGTTTTTGTAAGCGGAGACCAGGTGATAACGGAAGAGGTCAGGGAGAAGAATCCGGCGATTGAAACGGCAGTGGTAAAGCACGCCTACGGCCCATTTTTTTGCCGTTCGGTACTGCCCCGGAAGGCCCAGGAACTGATTTTTACCGGAGTCGCGAAAGGGCTGGAAAATAGAAAAAATGTTCTGCCTTACAAACCTGAGGGCCCATTTACCTTGAATCTTCTGGATAATGATGGTCACATCCCGCCGCTCAAACCGGTTCTGAAGAAACCGGTTACCGGTGCCACCGTCACCGAAGTTTTCCAAAAGGCACTTTCTCAGTTCCCCTGGAGTTCTTACGGTAAACAGATAATGGACTATTACCGTTATCCGGGTAATCTGGCCGGTAAGAAACCTGCCGTCGAAAAATAATGACCAGAAGAGAAAATTATACCCGGATACTGAGATTATCTTAAAAACGCAGTTTCAACCTTATGGAAAGCTGTCACTATGTCGGCTGCCTCTTTGTCGCCCCAGCTTTCATAGACAGGAATATTAAATTGCGCCTCGGTAGCAGCAAACGCATTCGGACAAGGAAACTGTCGGTTTGGGTTACCTTTATAAAGCGGTGATGTCCAGGGATAACCGCTGCTGCCAAAAACACGACGGTTGCGGTACCAGGCATATGTGTGTGGTAAATGACGATACCTGCCAGCACCCGGTATACCTTCGGCATTTAAAGCATCACAGAAGGTATCAGCATCGCAGGTTAACCGGCCGGTATTCAACTGGATTCTCAGGAACCAGTAGCTTGGTTTGGCTCCGGGAATTTTGGGTGGAAGAGAAACCGCTTTCAATTTTTTAAACCCTGCGTTGATTTTGGCAACAAGAACCCGGCGTTTTTTCACAATCCCCGGTAATTTTTTAAGTTGGACTCTGCCGATTGCAGCGGAAAGGTCGTTAAGGTTAAAGTTAAGTGACGCCACGCAATTGGTAGAACCTTCCGGTAACCCGAACGGTTTACCGCGATCGGAAACACGGCGCGCCTTCCAGTACAGCTTTTCATTCTTCGTATAAACTACACCGCCCTGGCCTCCGGTACAGTAATGTTTGCCGAACATGGTCGAAAATACCGCCAAATTTCCAAAGGTGCCGACTAACTTCCCATTGATTTTCGCTCCGGGCGCCTGAGAACAGTCTTCTATTACGGGTATGGTTGTTTTTTTGGCGACCGCAATAATACCTTTAATATCTGCCGGTTCCCCGCCGATATGGGCAACCAGAATAGCGCTAGTCAGAGGGGAGATGAGTTCTTCCACCTGTTTCGGGCCGGTATTATAACTGCCTGGTTCGGTATCCGCCACCATCGGGATGCAGTTCAGCATTACAATCGGCATTATACCACCGGGGTCGGTGATGGGGCTGACGATTATTTCCGTGAACGGTTCCGGGTTTAGCACACGCAACGCCACGTAAACGCCTGTGGTGCCGGAATTAACCGCATCGGCGTAACCGCCGCCCATAAATTCCGTGAATTCACGGCAGTATGCCTCTTCGACAGGACCGTTATAACCGAAGGCCTTGCCGGAAGCAATCGCCGCATCAAAAAGAGCATTCACGGCCGCCTTTTCTTCCGGACCTAAAAGTTTTCTTTCCGGAAAAGGCTTGGTACGAACTTTTGGGCCACCGTTAATCGCCAGATTAGCCAGAGCAGATTTTTTTAACATTTTTCCTCTCTCGATTTTGTATGTACCCGGACAAATAATTCGGCTCGGATTGAATCGCCTTTCTTTCTCCAAAAAGCGCCGGGTTCGAGGTAATTTTCTTTTTCAGATATTGAGTAATTTCGCCGCATTTTCCCTGGAAATTTTTCGAAAGGCCGTTTCGCTAATTTTCTTTTCAGCCCGGAATTTAAGCAGAAAATCCACCAGAGGTGCGGTCGTATCCGGAGCGCAGATGTCGGTGCCGAAGTAGAGTTTGTCCTGAAATTCATTGAGAAATCCGACCGCATATTTAGGGTCGCGCTCCAGCGCGTTATAACCGCTGCCCGCGGAAAGGTCTCCGCAGAGATTTTCGTATCTCCGGAGAAGTTTGGGGACTACGCCCTCCTCTTTAACCGGGTATTTCGGGTAGTTGTTGCGGTCGGCCGGAGTTTCCAGTTTTCCTATTTCGGCCCAGAAGCCGGGTCCGTGTCCCAGAATGGTTAGTTTGGGGAATTTCTGGAGGCATCTTTCCAACTGGGGCAGGCCCGGGTCGTCAACCAAACCGTAGTTATTGCCGACCCGGTCTGAAATGTCAAATATCAAAGGAAAGCCTACTTCCTGGACATGTTTAAAAAGATTTTGAACCAGGGGGTGGAGAAACGGCAGGTTGGGCATTACTTCTCCAATTCCTTTACACCCGCAGTCCCGGTAATACCGCAGGAGGTCTCCCAACGGCGCATCCGGAGAGTTGGTAATTGCCCGCGGGTCAATATTACAGAAGGGAATAAAACGGTCGGGGTATCTTTCTGTAATTTCCAGAATCTCTTCATTTGACTGCGGAAGATATACTTCGGGACTTACCAGCGGCAGAAGAATTGCTTGTTCTATTTCAAGTTCCTCGTAACGTTTAAGCAGTTGCTCGGGTGTGGAAAAAACGGGCTTGCCGTTTGTGCCGGGATAAGGCCTTCGGTATGCGTGGGCGTGGATATCTATAAACCTGTCCATAAATTTCTCTTAGTTTCTGGTTAACTTTAACACAGGGCAGGTTTTTTTGCAACTTCGACCCCGGGCGTCTTCGTTTAAAAAACGGCGCATCCGGTCTTTAATTCCGGATGTTTTTATGGTATTATTAACCTTTTTCAAAACCAACGTTATCGGTTATTTGAATCGGGAAATTCATGATAAAAACCACCAAACTGAAGAACGGAGCTGTCCGTCTGAAAACAACCCGTTATCTGCTTGAAATTTGCCTCCGGGATGTTTTGGTTTACCTTGAGGTTAAGGGTACGCATCAGAAATATCTCTTCTTTCCGGGCGGCGCTTGCAACCCGGCAGGGAAACGCGATGAGACCAAAGGATTCGAACCGGTCAAAGTCATCTCCAAAAGCGATTTAACCGTCCTGACGTTCCGGGAGCAATCAAACCTATGGAAAAATAAGCGCCATACTTGGATTTGCCGCGAGGATTCCATCGAGGTTTTTTACGACCTCAAGGGCCGGGGCGACGTAGAACGCGCGCACTACTTTCGCGGTTACTTCAGCGGTGAAGAGCGTGGAATGGGCGGTGAAATAGACGAGGTTTTCTCCACCTGTCCCAACTTTCAGGAAAAACTTTTTTTTCATCCGGGCGAATCGTTTAACCTCTCTGCGGGTAACGAGTTGGAACTGCCGGTCGGCGGTCAGGCGCTGGCTTCCCCTTGCTATTGCTTAGGCTTGCACGACCGAAGGGACAAGGCATTCTGGTCCGTCGGCCTGGCTGCGATTCCGGGAAAATATACCTGGGATTCACTGCAGTGGAACCCGTCGGCGTTGATACCGCCCACGACGTACAAAGGGGATAGCGTTGTCGGCGGAGGTTTTGCCGCCGTGTATGATGGCAAATTAAAAGTTGAGGGCGCCTGGCAGAGTCCGCGCCTGGTTATGACTTTTGCGCGTGACCGTTACGATGTTCTCCGTCAATACCTGGAATACTGCTATCGGCAGGGTTACCTCCTTTGCCCGCCACGGCGTAAACCGGTGGACTGGTGGCTGGAACCAATTTACTGCACTTGGCATGACCAGATAGCCAGGGCAGCGCTGTCGGAAAAAGATCCGCTGGGGTTGCGCGCTTTTGATTTCTGCACCCAGGAACTTACTGACCGCTGGGTACGCCTTCTTGAAAAAAACCGCTGCAAACCCGGTATTGTAGTTCTGGATGCTACCTGGGCGGTGAACCTAAACAGCGGTGAGCCGGACCGAAAGAAGTGGCCGGACATGCGCGGCTGGATAGAGCAGTGCCATAAGCGTGGAATCCGCGTTTTTGTCTGGAACTGCTCCTGGGCTGTTGAGGGCGTACCGCCGGAAGAGTGTATTACCCGAGATGGGAAGCCGGTTGTCTGCGATATTACGAACCCGAAATACTTGCGGCGTTTTCGCGAGATGATCCGCCGCTGGTTTTCCGATGAATCGGGTTGCCTGAACGCTGATGGCGTCAAGGTGGACGGACAGCTCAGTCTGCCCACCGGGCCGGGTCTGCGCAGCTACGGCAGTATCTGGGGGTTGGAGCTCCAACGATTTTACCTCAAAACGTTATACGAAGAAGCCAGGAAATACAAACCGGATGCCTGCATCGACAGTTTCACCCTGAATCCGCTCCTGGCTGAATACGTGGATATGGTGCGTATCGCCGACATGTATACCAACCGGCTTACCGCCCACGAAACTATGCTCCATCGTGCTAACCTCTATCGCATCGCGCTGCCGCAGGCGGTAATTGACACCGACGGCCAGATTGCCCATTACACCCTTAACGACTACAACCGTGAGCTCGCCGAACAGGCAAAGCTCGGTATTCCTTGCCTCTATACCGCTGAACTCCTCTACCGCAAACGGTTCTTTCTTCCTCTCCGTATAACAAAAATGACAAAAAAGGACTACCAGACTTTTGCAAAGGTGTTTGCGGAATATCGTCAGAAACTGGCGGCTATTCGTTAATTCTTACCAGTATCTGCAGGCGGAAAAGATAAATACCGATGGACTTTCCGCCCTGGATTCTCATAACCGGGAAAGCATCACGAAATATCTCAAGAACATTTACGCGATGGAAAAGCTGGCCAGAATCCAGGATGATATTGCTATCCTGAAGAAACGTCGGGCGATAAATAACGAAACCGGCGAGCCGCCGTACCGGCCAAGGTGCAGGGCATTAAAATCGGAGACTGCGTATTGATAACTTCTCCGGCTGTGATGATGTGTGTCCGCCGAAACTCGCTACGGCGTGCGAAGGCGGAGAAGGAGAGACGCAACGCGACGGGTAAGGAGCGTTGATTGCGTCGGGTTGCGAGTAGGTGAGCAACCCTTCACCTTAGAATTTACTAGGCCACCCGCCGGCAACGCTCTTATTCATCGCGTCACCTGACTTCGCTCCCATCAAATCCCCATAAAAATAAGTTTAGCGGAGAGGGAGGGATTTGAACCCTCGGAGGCAGGAAACCCCGCCTCAGCGGATTAGCAATCCGCCGCACTAAACCGGGCTATGCGACCTCTCCAATGGTCTAAACTGTTGTCAATCGTGCTTCTACAGCATTTTCTATTTTTTCTGAATTTCTCATTTTTGTCTCTGGTGTCCAAATAGTGTCCATCGTTTTCCTTCCGGCCTCATCCTTGACCAGAAACTCCACTGCCTGTTTCTTGTGGTCCTGGGAAAGATGAGAATACCGCAAGGTCATCCGGAAATCCTTGTGACCGAGCAATTCCTGGACCGTCTTCAAATCAACGCCTTTCATCACCAGCCAGGAAGCGAAGACATGACGCAGGTCGTGGAAGTGGAAATCCTTGATTCCCGCTTTCTTCACGACATCCTGAAATATGTGCGTGATATAATCGTCCGTGAATTTATCCTGTCCGTCGTGTCTGGTAAATATGAAATCGGAGTCAGGACGCTTCTCAATGCCGCAGAGCGTATTGCAGACCGTTGAATTCATCGGGATAACCCGCTTCTCTTTGTTCTTCGTGTTCCAGATCGTAATGCTCTTTTCCTTTAGGTCAACGTCTTCCCACTTCAGATTCAGAATCTCGCCCCGTCTCATACCGGTATATAAGGCGGTGATGATTATGGACTTTAGGGGTTCGGTAGCGGCCTCAATCAGGGCCTGCGCTTCCTTCTCTTCCAAGTATCTTACCCGCTGATTATTTTCCCGGAACAATTGTATCTTCGGCAGCGCTGTTTTTATCTTTCCCCATTCCGCGGCCTTCCTGAAGATTGTCTTGAGGCATGACAGTTCGCGGTTTATGGTTGCTACCGACACAAGGCCTTCCAGCCTTTTCCGCTTGTACTCCTCAACTTCAAGATTGTTTATCTCGTAAAGATATTTGGTTGAGAAGAACTTGTTCAGGTTCCGGATGCTCAAGGCGTCCCGTTTCCAGGACTTCTTGTTGACCTTGGAATAATTTTCAAGGAATATTTGGCAGACATCCGGAAATTTAATCTTCGGATTCCGTTTTATGTCCAGGAACTTTCCTTCGGCAACCTGTACCTTACGTTTCGCCAGGACGGTCTCGGCCAGTTTCTTGCTCTTGCCGACCTTCTCCCGCCACCGCCTGCCGTTGGCGTAGTAATCAATGTAATAATTGCCCGCTTTTAGAAAAGTTCCCATCTATCACTCCTGAACCAGATATTTTACCACAAATTTTCCTTTTCTTCCTGACTTCTTTTCTCCAGCCAGGCCTCCAAGTCCGTTTTTCGGAACTTAACCAGCCGGCCGACTTTGAGATGAGGAATCTTTTTTTGGACAATCCACTCGTAGAGAGTGTTCTTCTTGATTCCCAGAAACTCCGATGCTTCTGTTGTGTCCAACAACAGTTTCTGTTTTGTAATTTGGCCAGAAACAATCCCTTTTTCAGAAACAATGGCCGGGGAAATTGATTGCAGGAAGCCGTTTACCTGGGACGGTTGAAAGAACCGGATTCGTTCTCTCTCCTTGAAAGAAAAACTCTTCTTAACCTCTGTCCTAAGCAGAACCAGAAACTTATCATCCGAACAGACCGACACCACATAATCGTAACCCGCTTCAAGACACTTCCTGATATTGGCGATTTCGTAATCCGCCTTGGAAGTGTGCGAGATTTCAATTGCCACCCTGATGTCGTCCTTTCTCAAACCCACATCCACGCTCTCCAGGGATTTGGGAATCCGTTCTTCAATCACCGCCTTCCAGCCAAACAGTTCCGCCTGTTCCTTCAGCATCAACTGCAACTGCTTGTGAACCTCTCCGCCCTTGCCGGTCAGAACCGTCTCCTTCAGAACCGACGAACCTTTATCCGTAATCGTGAGCGTCTTGGCTAAGCGTCCCTTGCTTCCTTCCCTTGTTTCTTCCTGTTCGATTAAACCCTTCCTAATCAAGGTCTCCTTCAGCCGGTCTCCCTTATAGCCACTTAATTCGAGACCCTGATACACCTTGGTGACGAACACTCCGGGATTTTTTGAGACAAATTCCAGAAAGCTCCTTTCTTCCGGCAGTGGTCCGGTTTCCTTGGCCTCTTTTTCAGCCGGAGAAGGCCGTTTTGAGACCGAAACCTCTTTTACCGGTGTCGCAACCTCAACCGGCTCCTTTTTCGCCTTGGCGAGTCCTTCCCGGAAAAGCGCTTGTCTCTGTTCTGCCGAGACAGTCAGTTCTTTTCTTGAAACCAGATATTTCCGGCCAAAAGGAAGAGTTTTAAGATACTTTTGATACTCTTCCTCATCCAGACCCAAAACTTCGCAGGCTGGTTCAACATCTGCGGTCTGAATCGGTATTATTCCGCCTTCAATCTTGTGCGCGGCATAACAGATGCGTGGAGAAAGGTGCTGTAATTGCGCAATATTGCGTTCCCATTCTTCGGCATAACTCCAATGCCTGGGCGTCATACCATGTACGCTCTTAACTTCAAACCCCGAATATTCAAACGCTTCCTTGGCCAATAAATTGGCGTCCTGACGGTTGACCCGGAAATATACCTGGATACCGGTGTTGCCCAGAATCAAACTCCGCAATTCAGTGGGAATCTGGGCCAGGGTCTGGTGAGCCATAATCAGAGACAGACCGTACTTTCTGGCTTCCGACAGAACCGTAGCGAACGAATCACCGGCAAAGTTCTGGAATTCGTCAACATAGAGATAGAAGGGCGTTCTTTTGCTCTGGGATATGTCAGCCCTTGAGAAGGCCGCCATCTGTATCTTGGCCAGAAGAAGAGAACCGAGTATGTCAGCAGTATCTTTTAACCGTCCTTTATCCAGTTTGATAAGAATAATTTTTCGGTTGTCCATCGCTTCCCGCATGTTAAAAGAACTCTTGGGTGAGGAGAACATCTGTCGTATCTTTTCTTCGGCAAAGAAGGCGTTGATTTTATTGGTAATCGGTTCAATCCAGGTAACCTGTCCCCTGTCAGTGATTGAATCAAATTTCTTGAAATACTCCCGTGCTCCGGCGTGGGCTACTTTCTCCAATACCGTCTGCCGGAAGACTCTGTCCGTGAGAAATAAAGTCAATTCCGAAAGAGTGTATTCGGCTTCACCCAGGGCAATGAGAGAATTCCGCAATAAATCCTCCATCCTGACTCCCCAGGAATCAGCCCACATCTTTTTGAAAGAAGAGATGAATTCGCTGACCTGTTCCGGAATGGTAATGTTGGGAAGTTTTTCAAGAGGATTGAAGGTAACGGTGAAATTCGGGTCAGTGGGGTCAATTAAAATAACCCGTTCCGAGAGTTCCTTTTTTTCATCGTCTGCGTTGTATTGGCAGGCCAGAAAGCCCTTGATGTCCTCAATCAAGTCCCCGTGAGGGTCTATCACTCCGAAGCCGTTGCCCTTTTCAATGTCCTGCTGAATCAGAAACTCCAGAAACTTGGTCTTGCCGGTCCCGGTGGCGCCGATGACATAGAAATGTGTCCGTCTATCTTCCTCGGCAATCTTGGCCATCTGGTGTTCGTTCTTGTTCTCCGACCAGTACCAGCCGAGGTTCAGGGTATTCTGGGATTCTTCGGAAGATGGTTCAACGGAAATATCTTTTTCCATTTCCAATCCCTCTTTTTCTTTTGAATTGCCAGCCAATCTTTTCCAGAAATTCATTTTGGCTAAATGCAAATATTATGTTATCTGATTATAGACCTCCCGAACGACGCGTAATTTGGGGCAATGAGATAACTAAAAGCCGGATGGCTTTTTCTGCCTCATTTCTTACATCACATCCCACGCGTTCGGGTGTTGTAATCTTAAAAAACTGGGTGAAAAAATTAGCACTTTTGGAATCTTCTTTGCCGTTGTCATCTATTTTGACATCCTTTGTATGAACATATGGGTTACGAATATTTTTTCTCAAATCATGCAATAATTCCGCCTCTTTTTTTGAAATATAATTATCATTTTGAGCTTCGGCTATAAGGTCAAAAAAACCGGCTTGGTCAACTTTCTTACCGTTATTTAATGTTCCACCCACTCCTTTTGCCATACGATAATGAGAACGCAGAAATTCTTCAAACGAGAGTTGGACCATTATGATTGTCGCGACAAAAGCACCTGCATACCAACATAACCTTGCTTCTTCATAATACTCATTTGTAAGTGTAGGTAAAGGAAATGCTCCTTGGTCTTCTACTGATAGAAGTAATTTCAGCCGTTCAAAGCGTCCGTTATAGGATCTTATATCACTTTTGCGGAGCAGTCTTTTTATTTCGTCGTCTTTCCAAGGCATGTTTTCATCGTCAACCGGCTATTTCAACTGAAAACTTTTTTCATTTCCCAAGGCTTCAACAGTTATTTTCCTACCCACTCTCCAGCATCGTTATAATTCAACGATTTAGGAAATCCACATGCATTCCAGATGGAATCGAAACAAGGTCTTAAAATATCCTTTGAAGCAATACCGTAATTTTCGATTAGAATTTCAGGCAACACAAGAATGTCTCTGTCAATCGTATCAAGTTGGTCTTTAAAAAGATCCCACATGTCGATACCCATGGAATATCCCTTAACACCTAACAAAGCTAAGAGAAGAAAAATTGGCAATTCAATGTTTAGAAGTTTAAAAACGGACAAGCAGTTAGAAAGCACTTCAATTAATTCTTTTTCATATGCAATACGAGGAATAAGTAATTTTCCATCTTTATGGCGAGGATCTAATGAAGCGGCTTCTACGGCTTCGATTATTCCGTTTTTAAAGAATTGTGTATAGGAATACACCTTCCCATCCACAACGGGAGAATGATTTAGATATCCATCAAAGTTATATCTATTGTTCCACCCACGACAATACATCGGAGATAATTTGCCAGAAGCATCTTTGCTTAGTTCATACCTCTGGGCGGGACTAAAAGAAATGATTGGGATTAAATGCAAGCATATTTTTGCTCCCTCGTGAAGCAGAATGGGAGTTTCGCCGGCCAATATTTTTGATATTCTGTCTTCTCTGAATTTTCTAATTCTTTCCACAACGCTTTCTGATAGGTTGAAAGCGATTCGTAATTCTGAAACATCCATTGAATATTTACCGTTTGTGCTTCTTGCGTAGAATTTATCGTGTCCTCCGAAAACGACACGGTGAGGGCTGATCCAGCTTTTTGGAATTCGAATAATCAGAGCTAGATTTCCATTTGAGAGTTTGATGTGCCGAGTTCTTGTGCCTGATATTCTGGGTCCTATCCCGTCTCTTATAATATTATCCAGCCGGATAATTTCTTGATCTATGTTTTCAATGGCGACCCCTTTAAGTGCGGTGGGAAGACCAGTGTTTCTGTTTTCAATCATTCCATATATTATGTCGCCTCCGCTGGCATTCGCAAAAGATGAGATATCAGCAAGAAATTCTTTTTTTTCTGAATCTGTATTACCTGGCAACTCCTGCTTGTACTCAAGATTTTTCTTTTCTATTACGGAGTTAGCGATCAATGTGCGCAGGTCTTCTTCTGTTATCTGGTCAATATCCTTAAAAATCATAATTCACCCCTGTTTCTTCTTTTAGATTGCTGTAAGTCTTTTCCAGAAATTCATAGGATAATGATTATTTTCTATGTTTCTCTATTTGGATTCATCATTCTTATTTGTTGCTTCAAGTCTCTTCTGATTTTGGCTATAAGGTTTTCATATTCCCCCTTTTTTATTCTATTAAGTTCGATCAACAGCGCAATCTCGCGAGGACTTACGCCCATTTGTTGTTTATATAGTTGAACCAATTTTGTTTTACCAAATTGATATTCGCTGAATTGTCCAAGCAAATTTCTTAATTCATCATAGTGTTCTTCTTCAATGAACAGATAACTTTTTTCCACTTCATATATTGTCTTTTCTAATTGGTGAGAAAACTCTACTATGTTTCTTTCGTTTGCCTCTTCCCAAAGTACGTCAGCCTTTACTTTTAAGGCATATAAAGACATCCAAAGTTTGTAGTACAAATCAAATTGTTGCTCGGAATACCGCAAAACAGTGTTCTTGAGCATATCCAGATGAATCTTGTAATTTTCTATTTCCTTTTGATAATCTTTTTTAACAGATTCGAGATATCTTTGTGCCCACAATTTTCCAAGAAAAGATGATATCGCTAAAATAATAGCTCCCGCACCGCCCACAGATATTATGATGCCGGAAATAATTCGGAAAATCTCATCCCAGTTCATTTATTTTTGCCTCCAAGTGATTTTCAACTTGAAATTGATAAAACATAAGAGCGACTCCCTTACGAAATTCCCAAAAATCCTCTTGACTTTCTGTCTATCTTTGACGGATCCTGGTTCAACTCCAGCATCAGTTTGTCAACCGCGTCTTGTAAACATTTGTGAGCATTAGTAACATAAGCCCGCAAGTCCTGTTCGTCAAAGAAATCCAGGTTCGGGTCTCCCTTGTTCTCTTTTTCTTTTTTTTGCAGTTCCCCGCTCAGGAAAAGCAGACTTATCAAAGGAAGGGCGCAGAAGAAAGCGATTAACCTTTGCATGAAACTCAAGCGATAGGTCAGATACCATGAGACATCAAGGTTGTTGCCGTAATCTCTGGCGCCGATAAACATCTGGTAAGGCCTGAGTTTGGGGTTTGTGGTCTGGGTGACGATCAGGAAATCCCTTTTTGCACCAAAAATCCCCCTGATGAAACCGGGGGCCACTCTCTTTTTTTCTATTCTTACATCCGGCACATTGGTCTGATCTATGAGATTTCCGGTGTTGCCGAAGATGTTCCCGGCTTTTCCCTGGGCGCCTCTGATCAAGACCGACCAATCATCAACTTTCTGTTCCTTTCTTACTATCGGCATAAGCCTCCTTTCGTCTTACAATTTCGAAAAATCTAATATTATTTGGTCTCTTCCCCTATAATTCGCCTAATTTCCGCTTCCGTAAAGTGACCGGATAGTTGTAAATGGGAACCGGGAATCTTTTCTTTGATAATCGGTGCGCTATTCAACTTGCCATTTACGAAAATCGCCATTTGCTCGTTAATATGTTTCCCGGTCACTTCGGCCAACTTTTTTGCGCCTTCGTCTGCAAACAGAATATCAATTTGGGGAAATCCTTGCATTGAGAAACTCACCTTAACGCCTTTAATGTCTGCATCTGTTATTTCTGCTTTGTCCGCAACATAGTAAATATCTTGATTGGGCCCGGCGGTTTTGGTCTCCGTAAAACCTGGGGTTGGGATGTTTTTGATAAGCCGGAATTCTATACTAACTTTCGGTTTTACGTACTCGGTGGGATATTTTGATGCGTCAAAGACCGTGGCATCAAGAGGTATTGGAATTTTCAAGTTATCTTCTGTAAGTCCCACGTTGTAGGCACAGGTATCGTCATAAATCTTTGTTGTTTTATTAAGAACATAAAAAGTCTTGGTTTTTGAGTCTGGGACGTACTGAATCCATTCGTATTTCTTGGGGCCCCACAATTCTTTTTCGTATTTCTTGAGTTCTATATCGGTGCGGCTTGATAAATATTTTCCTTCGTCCTTTGTCCATTCCTGGCCTTTCGGGATCACCTGGTCTTTACCAACAGAGAACCATATCTCGCTTCTAACAAGGCAGCAATTGCGTTCAATGTCAAACCAGTTGCGGCGAATCATTCCTCCGTTTTTTTCTAAATCTTTCTCTATGGTTGTCTCCAGCACATAGCATTCATAGCTGTTAATCTTTTCTTTCCCAACAATGCTGTAATTTCCCTTTCCCTGAAAATCCCAGAAGGTAATCGGTTCCCAGTCTTTGCCCGGTCTTGTGCTTCCGGTTACCATAAGTCTTGGGTCCCACTCATTAGTCGCACCGAAATCTGAATGATCTGGCTTGCGTAAGACGAAGTTTTTTCCTCCGCCGGCAGCAATTTTTTGACCGTCAAAATAGATTTCAGTAACAAATTCTTCACGGGCAGGCCATGCTTTTTGTCCGTTGATTGTCATGGACACATTCATTTTCTTGCATCTTATTTTCGGACCTTCAAACATCCATTCAAAACTGTCTTTTATTTCGCTCTGAGGAACCGTGGGATTATCTGGTGAGAAATTTTGTCTTGTTACCGTGCAACTTCCTTTGCCGTCCTTGATGTTTGACCAGTAGTATTTGTATCCGTCTTTAACAGCACTTAATTCGTCTGCCCTTATTTGTCTGGCCAAAAGAAAAACCGCCGTTCCTATCAATAATACTTTAATTGCCGTTTTTACCCCTATCTTTTCCATTTAAACCTCCCTGAGAATTCTTGTGCAATCAACCTCAGTTATAACTTCCCGAAATTTCTACCCAAAGACGCTATATTTTGTATTTTTGAAGTAGCGACAAATACCGCGGGTCATCTTTGTGCCGGGAAAAGGCCCTGTCCATATCTTCCTTGCTCGCTTTGAAACCTCCCTTGAATGCACCTTCCAGCCAAGTCAGCATTCGTGATTCATCGCCTTTTCTGGAATAGGCCTCGGCTGCGATTTCGTATAACAGATTACATCGGAATTTCTGAAGTCCCTTTAACGTCCATTCCAGCGCCTTGTCCGGTTGATTTAGTTGGTTATAACTGTTGGCCATTCTGAAAGAAGCATCGTAGTATTGGGGGTAGGTTTGCAGTGCTTTTCCGTACAAGTTTATTACTTCTTGCCATTCGTGTCTTTTATTGGCATCCTCGGCTTTTCGACATAATTGGTCAAATTGAATATTCAGGCCTATCGTTTGGATTAACCGCCAGCCCTCATCCTGCTTGAATTTCTTGAATTCCTCTTCTGTTTTCGCCGGAAGATTAATGAATCTGTCCAAGTTCTGGTCCACGAAAACTGATTTTTCAACAACCTTTTCTTTTTCCGGTGGTGCAACAGGTTCTTTTTCTACGGCGTTGGTTTGAGGAGAAGGTGGGGATGGTTTAGAAACTGCCGGCTCCGGTACTTGAACGCTTTCCCTCGGCGGCGCAGGAGAGGGTAGAGGAGAGGATGAATAATGAATTACCGGCGGAGCCGGACGATGCGAAGCCCGATGTACGGCTAAAGTTATTGAAATCAGCACAAAAATGACAATTACGGCGAGAACCAATAAAAGGCCTTTTCCAATTATGGATTGAATCCATACCGGCGTTCTTGTTGTCGACGTTCCCGCTGTCGGTCTTTCCGCCGGTCTTCCCCGCGCTCTCTTACCCAACAATTCTCCGCAGCCGGTACAGAACCTGATTCCCTCTTCGTTTTTGTGACCGCAGTGAGGACACAGCATAGGAATTCTCCCTCCGTTAATGAAATATCACTTTCGGTTTTTCAACATCGAACAGTTCATGGACATATTCTTCCGGAAAAGAATGCTCTCTTTTTACGTGAGGTGTCTCGTTAGCCAAAGCCTGTACGGCTTCAAGGTCAAGCGTTCCGTGTCTTTTAACCTGCAAGTCCAAGAGGATTTTGTATTCAAACGCCAGTTCGTTCATTGAACCGACAACGCTTTTGTCCGTGTTTTTTCCAAGACTAAAATTCCGAAACTTCGAGGTTTCTTCTACCGCCTTATCCGGCAACACGCCAAGCCGGAGAAGTTCCTTGAGCAGGGCCGGCTGAAATCTCTGCAGCAGGCGTTCTTTCGGTTTGAAAGGGATGAAAATAGTCAGCAAGGTTTTCGCGTTTACAAAGAGCACAAACCGTATTCTTGCGAATATGACCAGATGGGCGCTCCAGCATCCCAGGATAGAAGTATCGTTATCGGGCTGCGCCGAGAATAACTTATCGGCGCTTTTGCCCAACGCCCTGACAAGCTTTCGGGTGCATTTCAAAACAGGCATGGTTTTTGTTTATTGCCGGCGCCTGAAACTTAACCATCATTTTAACCCATAACCTCAAATTTACGAAAGAGGGATTTTCCTAATTCATAATTGTTCTGCTTTTTGGCAGGTGAACTTGAGGCCGGCAGAATGAAGGCGCGGAGATTTGGGAATCTTTTACACCGACGGCTTGAATCCAGGCAGGATAATCTCTTTTGCCTCAATCAACGCGAGCAGGGTTCTTATTACCTTTTCGTCAAACTGGCCGCCGATATTCTTGATAAGTTGGGCTTCGGTTTTTTCAAGCGTCATCGCGTTCCGGTAGGCGCGCGGGGAGGTCATGGCGTCAAAGGCATCCGCCACTGCCATTATCTGGACCAGAGGAGGTATGGAATCCCCTTTTAAACCGTCGGGATATCCCTTACCGTCCATTCTTTCGTGGTGGTGTTTAATCAGGGGAATTCCTGAGGCGAGTCCGTTGAAGGGTGAAATCATCCTTGTGCCGACTACCGGGTGTTGTTTGATAACGTCCCACTCTTCCTTATTCAGTTTGCCCGGTTTGTTAAGGATGGAACTGTCTACGATAATTTTTCCGATGTCATGGAGAATGCTGAAGTCCGAAAGAATCTGCACTTCATTCTTCGAAAATTTCAATCTTTCGGCTATCTTGACCGCATATTCTCTCACCCTCTCCGAATGTCCTTTGGTGTAGGGGTCTTTCTCTTCCAGGGTAACGATAAGCGCTTTCGCGATCTCCAGGTAACTGCGGCCAAGTTGATAATTCAATATCTGGGTATTTAAAAAGGTAGCCAGGAAACTGGAGAAGATCGAAAAGAATTCGGTCTCTTCCCGGTGGAACTTTCTGGGCTCGGGGAAATAGATGCTGCAGACGCCCAGTTTGCTTTCCGGGGTGGCTAAAGGCGCCGAGAGAAGCGAACTGACGCCTTCTTTCAGCGTATATTCAGGAGCGTGATAGCGATTATTGATACTCAGATCTTCCACGGCATAAATCTTTTCTTTTTCGTAGGCAAGTCCGGCAATGCTTGTGCCGACAGGCAGGGAGGTTTTTCTGTTCTGGTATCTTTTACTTACGCCGTAACTTGCTTTTAAAACAAGGTTCCCGGAGGCTTTGTCAAAAAGCCGGACATTTCCGGCTTTGGCGTTCATCATCTTGACTATCTTTTCCAGGACATAATTCAACACGATTTCCGGATTTTGGTAGATATTTCGGCACATATATTCGCAGGTATCTTTGAGCATGAAAAGAAGATCGGAAACTTTGGGATGAATTCTCTTTTCCATAAAGGCCCGTCCTTCCTGATTTTAATTTCAACACCGTCCGGAACCGGAACGTATGAGCGCATACCGCACCAATTGTATAGGGAGCAATATTTTTGCCAAAAGGACCAAAGGGGCAAGAAAACCGGCAAAAACCTAAGCGGAACCAAGGAAAATTGTCAGTTTCGGGCAAATCTTTTGGCGCCGGATTCAGGCGAATAGTACAAATTTATCCGTGCCGGCGTACAAATTTGTTCAATACGTTCAGAGTTTTTTCAAATAGCACACTCCCAATTCCACCGCATCAAACATGTGGTTTCAATAGAGCAGAAATCTTATTCGAACCGTTAAAAAGGGATATTATTTATTCTCACTGATGCAACGTGTATGGTTATATCAATTATTTTTATTGAGTATAAGTCACTTCTGCATATACGGCGTAGATATACGGCATCCCAGAATTTACCTTTACCCTTAAAGCATCTAAGTCTTCCTGTGTCCATGTGCCATCAAAGGATGAACTATACCAAGCCTTGGTATCAGTAGGCGAAATAGCAGTCCCATTAACCCAATCCCCGTCTACAAAAATGCTTAATGTAACTGTCTGCTCAGGCATTGGACCACCTTTAATGGAATAAACCCAGACCTTTATATTTGATATGGAGTCCACTGTAAAGGTGGTCATATCAAATATATCAGTCCCTCCGTTAAATAGATAATCTGTTATATCTGGTTCGGTTGGTTGCCTTATGCCGTCGTCAACACGCATATAGTTGGTGGTCCAGGGGGGGTTGTCAGGCCATTGCGACATTTGATACTGGACAGAGCCATTAGGGTCTACATATCCTGTTTGAGGCCCTGCCACATCAAAATTAGCCGTCACTTCTCTGTCTTCAGATAAGGTGACAACGCAAGTTCCTGTGCCTGAACATCCTTCTCCTGACCAAGCAGTAAAGGTAGAACCTCCTGCTGCTTCAGCGGTTAAAGTGACTTCAGTGTCATCATCAAAGTCGTAGTTGCAGGTAGAACCGCAATCAATACCAGAAGGATTGCTGGTAACAGTGCCTGAACCATCTCCGGTTTTATTAACAATGAGGGTGTATTGAGTGGTGCCTTCTCCGCCTCCTCCTGTGCCTGTTCTCATGGCAATGTTATTGGGTGAGATTCCCTGATGATTGCCTGCGGTATACACAGTGGAAGTGCCAAAACCAGGGTATTTGGTTTGGTACTTGGTTGTTTCAAAAAGAGCAGTCAGTTCCCAGGAACCAGGAGTATAGGTATAGAACAAATTGGTGGAAGTGCTGTTAATAGGATCTATTGGTAATAGAGTTAAAGCGCTGGGAACTGTGACTAGAGAAGAGAAATCAACAGGGACCCAGCCAGTGCCATCAACTTTTCTGTAGTTATCAGAGTTAGAACATTGATAAGTCCAGCCAACTGGAGGAGTCATGCCTGAACAAGTGGTGGTAGCGCCGCCAGAATTATCAGGCACTGAAAGATATACCACGTTAGCTGTTCCCATGGAGACATTATCCAAGGTGGCTAGATTAAGAGCTTTGTCTAATTGGTTTAAATCAGATAGACGCCTGGAATCCCTGGTTTGTTTGAAGAACTCAGCTGGGTTAAGCACAGAGACAACCACAGCCACTAAGATGGCCAGGATACCAATGACGATTAACATTTCGACAAGGGTAAAACCTTTATGCGATTTAGAATTATTCATTTGATTTAATTCTAAAGTATCCGCCGGAAAAAACAAGGAGGGGCTGTGGATAACTATGCGGAATTTCTTTTTCGTTGACGAAGACAAAATAGTCCTACGGCAATGGCATCAAAAATTCTCAAATCATATTTTGCCTTCCACCAGGGCTTTCTCTTTTCCTTTTCGTAATTTTTCCTGAGCCAGGGGTAATAACTGGCGGACAGGATTTTCGCAACGTTCATTTTGGTCGGCTTCTCTTTCCGGCAGATAAATTTCCGGGCGGAAAGAGGCGGGTGAAAATAGACCTTCACTCTTTTTTCTTTGCCGATCTTTTTAATCTCTTCGGCCAGAGTATTTAACAGAACGCTTTTCTTCGCCTGGACATAAACGATATCTTCTACCGCTATTGCCCGGGGGGACCAGAAATCGATGAGTCTGCTGAGAATACCCCTGAATCTTTTCAAGACGCGGCGGGCAGGCATTTTTCTTTCCCTTATCTTCATATTTCTCCAAAAGACCAAATCTTGGTTGTCCAATACCGCTATCCCCAAATATTTGGTTCCGGGTCTGACGGCAAGGATTTTGAAGGATTTGTTTTGATGGGGCATAAATTTAAGAGATTTTATTCCCGGCTTTTCCCAGTCCGGCTTTTTTTGCTTCTGTTTCCCGGCGCCATTTTGCGATTAAATCCGGATACAGGTTTTTAATCTCAATCTCCAGGCCAAAACAAATCTTTGTCAGTTGTTCCAGAGTGGGAATTACCTGGCCTCTTTCATAACGGGAAACCTGGCCCGAATTCTTCTGGCCGATCAAAAAAGCCAGCTCGCTTTGCTTTAGTCCTCTGACTGTTCTATATTTCCAGATTCTGTTTTCTATCCTTTTGAGGTTTTCCATAAAAATCGGAAGGATTGCGCGAATTTATCCCCAGACTATCTCTTCTTTATTTGCTTGCCTATTCGGGAGGATTTGCGTGAACACGCAAACAAGAAAAACCCATATCTTAAGGGATACAGGTTGAAAAAACGTATTTAGACGGGTTTCAGGTTAGAAATAAAGAAGGGGTATATCGGGGAGGAAGCGCACTCACGACGTCCCTGACTATGCCATAAAACAGAGAAAACGTCAAGGGCAGTGGTTTTCCTATTCCCCGACAGTATTTTTAAGCAGATAAGTAAACAACGCTCCTTTTGATTTCTTGATCTTCTCTGTAGGAATTTCTTTCACCTGGTTACAGATTCTCCTTAAAAGTTCTTCCGGGTATTTCCCGGAAACCGAAAGATAGAAATTCAAGCTTTTAAGGTCATTTAAAGATTGGGCCAAATCCAGGGCTAAAAGTTCTTCGCTGGTCTTGGGAGAATAATCCTTAAAAGAAATCGGTTCCTTAACGTTAACGATATTATTATTATCTCTTATAACGTTACGTTTATCGGTAAAACTTCCTTCTTTTCTCGTTTTTCGGCTTGAATAAAGGGATTTTGGGGTTTTTTGTTCCTTTTGTATCTGCCCCAATTGGAGCAGGTTGATTACCCTTTTTGGAGCATTTTCTTTCCGGGTAATGCCCTGATCGGGGCAGTTATCAAAACTTTTCCACCGTTTGATAGAGACAGACAGGCTTCCCCTCCTTCTTTTGACCGTAACATACCCTTTTCTCACCAAATTATGCATCCATTTCCGGACGGTCTTTTCTTTCCGGCCCGTTTCCCGGCTTATCTCCGCGTAAGTCTTGACCAGGGTTCCGGTCTGGGAATCGGCTGTTACCAGGAGATAGAGAAACAGCCAGACGCTTGTTTTCATCTGTTTGGAATGTTTTCCGTCAAGGTCAATCACCAGGCCGGACCATAAGGGCCTCCACCAGTTCTTGAAATAATCAGACATAATCTTTGTTTCTTCATACTGGCGGAAAAATAACGCAATCAAAGACGATCGAATTTGTGCCCTGAGGTTTTTTCACCCGTCTTTGATTCTTTTCCGGTTTCTTTACGCTTAAGGTAAAAACTATGTTAAGCATTGAAGAAACCAAAAAAATATTGAATGAACCGAATATGTCTGAAGACGAAGCCACGGAAATAAGGGACGGGTTTTATAACCTTGTGGAAATAATCTTTGAACAATGGCTGCATGAAAAAGAACTCAAGGAAAAAGCCGATTCTGGCCCTCTTAACAAATCAAAAGATTTCCTGTACGATGAAACCATCGATCCGCCTAAACATAATCCCATCATCAATTCATGAAAGGTATTATCTACACAAGAGTGTCGAGCGATGAACAAATCAAAGGAACCTCTTTGGAATTTCAAGAGGAACTTTGTCGCAAGTACTGTGAGCAGAAAAGCATTGAAATAGTGGCAGTTTTTCGGGAAGAAGGAGAAACAGCCAAAGATCTGAGCTTGAACAACAGGAAAAAGTTTTTGGAAGCTTTGGAGTTCTGCCGCAAAAACAAAAACCACATACAGGCTTTTATCGTACTGCGAGTCGACAGATTTGCCCGGAATACCGAAGATCACTTTGCCGTTCGTAAAATCCTCATGAATTACGGGACGATGCTTCATTCTGTTACCGAGCCAATCGGCAATAAACCGGCAGAAAAATTCATTGAAACCGTTCTGGCCGGAGCCTCCGAGTATGACAATGCCATAAGAAAACAGCGGTGTACTGATGGAATGCTGGCGAGAATAAATCAAGGCATCTATCCCTGGAAACCGCCCATGGGTTATAAATGTTCTCATTTCAAAAAGCGGGGAGAGAAAAAGAATGAACCGGATCCGCCGGATGAACAAATCTTTCCTCTGATTCAAAGAGCCCTCAGGGAATACGCAAAAGGGTTACACAGCCAGGTGGAATTGGCCCGGCTGCTTGACGAATGGGGATTGAGTGCTGTTCGGGGTAGGAAAACCACTCGTCAAACTGCTGACTTCATTCTCGGCAAATATTTGAAGTTCTATACAGGAATCATTATCAATCCCTGGACAGGCGAAGAAAAAGAAGGCTTACATAAGCCGATGATAACAAAAGAGGAAATGTATCAAATCCAGCTTGTCCGTTCCGGCAAAAGAAAACATTTGATGAAACGCCAGAGATACAATCCGGATTTTCCGCTGAGAAGAACCATAATATGCGCTTCCTGCGGCAGACCTCTTACCGGAAGTTCGCCCAGGGGACATGGTGGGAGATATTTTTATTACCACTGCTTAAACAAAGAATGCCCTGTATACGGAAAAAGCATGGCAAAAGATACCCTCGAAGCTAAATTCTCCAGCTATCTTGAGGGCATTACGCCCAAAGAAAGGTTCTTTTTTTATTTCAAAGAAGTAGTTCTGGAATTCTGGAAAAAGAAAGAAAAGGCAATGAAATCTAAAGGGCTGAAATACGAAAAACGGCTTGTCGTGCTTCAGGAGAAAAGAAAACGAATCTTTGATATGAGAGAAGAAGGTTCTTATACGAAAGACGAGTTCGTCGAAAGAAAGCAGGAAGTAGAGAACGAAATACTGGAAACAAAATTTTTCTTGAGTCAATCCCGGATCGAAGGATTTGATATTGAGGGTGTTTTGACTTACGCCATTGCTTTTATTCGCGGTTTCGGCAAAAAATGGCCTCAATTATTATGGCGACTTCGGCCGAGGTTCCATAAGCTGGTCTTTCCGGAAGGAATCCCGTACATAAAAGATTTTGGTTATGGAACCGCAAAACTGGGGTATATTTACACGCTGAATCAGCATTTTGACGGTCAAAAGTCATCGTTGGTGCACTTCTTAGGACTTAACTGGAACCAAATTGTGGAAGAATTGAAGGAATGGCAGGGGTTAAGGACTATTCTATCAGGTGGGTCCACAGAAGAATCGAGGCCTTCTTGATTTGTATGTGCTTATTTTCGTTGTTTGTGGGAGAAAAATCAAGATGGGAGAAGTTGCGCAGAAAGATAAGTTTGTACTACTTTACCATGACCTGAGACGCGTGAATTAAATAACCAGTGGTGATGTTTTTGTTTTACAAGGCTATTTTAAAATAGTTTTCGGCGATCTACTGAGCCATTTGGGTCATTCAGACCAAGTTAAATTTTTCTCTTAATTCTTTCAAAAATTTTCTGTTTGGTCTTCTTATCGATAGGTTTTGGGCCATGAGGTCCATGCTCCAAAAATTCAACAATTTTGAAAATCTCGTTGTAAATTCTTTCGAACTTTATACAGGCCTCGGCAATTTGAGAGCAAGTAATTGTAGAAATGCTGAATCGATGTATGACCTTATTCCTAAATTCATACATGTCTAATAGTTTTTGGTACAACTCTGGACTAATAACCTGCTCTTCAAGCGCAATACGATATATTTCCTTTTCCGAATACGTTCTTTCACCATCATCTTGGTAAATCAGTCTTTTCTCAAATGAATATTTGTGGTCAGGGGATTTTTGAGTTCTCGTATAAACAATAGCAAGTCTAAGTAATCCATCTATAGCAGAGACATACAAACACAACCCCTCAATAAGAGAACCGTTTTTATGTGCTTTTTGAAGTAGTAACCTAACGGTCGCAATTGAGCACGTAAGATTATCGAAATAATCGATTGGCTCCATAGTCTTATCGTTGTTTTGCGCTACCATGTTCCTTGTGCTCACTTAATTTTTCGTGATTTTCGTATACAATCTTGCCAGTCCTGTGGTCTTTAACGACTTCGTCATACTTGTCCTTTTCCTTGTCTAGCGACCTGGAAAGATCGACGCCATCTTTGTAACGATGGCTACCAAACCAGCCGACAATAATCTTAACCGCAAACTCTCTAAACCCTGGCGATTTCTTTTTAAGATTGAAAGAGTCTCGTGCGGTTATATTCTCCGATATAGAAACGTGAATATCGTTCGCTGTATTTCTTATACAGTGTAAGCAGAATCGGCCCCTAATCAAGCCAGTTAACCACTTTTTTCGACCACATTTTTGACAAAAATACCCACGATTTACAGCTTCCTTTTTCTTAAAGTTAAACATATCATTCGATTACTAAAACGACGATATTTTATTCGAACTGCGAAAACAATCGATACAAAACTTATGTTTTCGAGCCAGTGAACAGTGATTTTGCAGAGCCAATATCAACAACCGGAAAATAAATAGATATAATTAGGTCTTACCCAACGCAAGAATTACCTATTGATCAAAAATTTCTTCGTCTCTGAGAAGGTCATCCCTTATCGATTCTTCAGCATGTTTCCTTAGTGTATCATAAAACCAAAAGGCTGGTGAACCCACAAGCAATTTTTTGCACATCCCATTGGCGCTGTCGCGTAAAATAACATCTTGAGGCATGGGTTGCCCTGGTGTGCCGCTTCGTTCACCAGAAATAGCGCTTCCGGCAAGATTACCTTTGACTTTACGATAGCACTCTATACTCTTGTTATAGGCTTTTTCGAGCATTTTTTGAGCAAAAGAATGATTGGTAAATACGAAATCGGAAGGAGCTTCTCTGAGTAATAAAGATGCCCCCGCAATCTTTTTTTCATTGCCGGAATTTAACCATTCTTCAAGAACTTCCAAACTTTTCAAGCAGAATCCATCAGATAGTTCCTCGAATAATCGGGGAAGCCAAAATGAAGACAGCCATTTTTCCTTCAAAGTCATTTCCCGTATCCTACGTAAAATATCTTTATAGGATGGATTTTCTGATATGCATTTAAAAGCATTGTGAAATCCGGAATATGGCATAGGTTGGTAGCCACTTTCCCTTTTATTATTTTTAATAGCGTATTCATACCGATTGATCAGAAAATTAGCGCTCAATAAGAGGTTTCGTTTGGAAACATATTTGAGAAACTCGTCTATATGGTAGTGCCGACGTAATTCCTTAATTTTTAGTAATTTAGATAACAATATTTCGATATCGCTATTTTTTAATGCATTAGGTGAAATTCCATGCTTGGTATCAAATATTCCACATAAATTTTCACCAAGTTTTTCGTCCTCACCGATATCTACAGAAAGGGCTAATTTAATGCCGGTCCATTCCAATTCACCCTTGAAATTACTCAAAGAATCAATCGCTGTTGCTTTTACTTCATGATTCGGAGATTTCAATAATTTCTTTATAATTTCAACATCTGCCCTTTCAAAATTCTGATGCCAGCCCCATCTATAATCATGCGCAATTGAAAAACATAAATCTCTTCTTCCAGTTGCTACTGCAGAGCCAATCAATGATATTGTTTTGCGTTCATCATTTTTTCGTACGGCATACAACATTGAATGGAAACATATTTCTAATGGACAAGGATACTTCACTATGAATCTACAGATTTGATAAGTCATCAGAGGGTCTTTCTCGGCTATTTTACTTAAGAATATTACAGGGTTTATGTTTTCAATTCCGTACTTCTGAAAATGTTGAAATTTGTTGTTTAAATAAGAGAATATTTTTTTGGCAGTTCGAAAGCGTTTCAGGAACTCTACAACAGCCTGTTCAATTTCGCTTTGAATGCGTTTTTGAAATTTATCATAACCTCCGTTTCCATCCCAGTTTTTTTCGTAACAGTTCCAAAAACCTTGCGTAATACGAAATTCGAAACCCCGTGGCACCGCCGCTATTATTTCGCTTGCTTTTGCTCTAATCTTTACTTGACTATCATGTTTTGCGTACCATTGGAGTTCGGATACAACGCTAAGATGAACAACCGGTTCTTTTGTTGTCCGAACTAAGGTTGATAATATCTCAAGAATTTCAAGGCGCTCCGGCAACCATTGGTCTTTCTCTTTTTTACTTATGGGGCGCCCAAGATATCCTAATGGAGAACGAAGATCATCCGCTAAACTTCTAATCGTTCTAAGAACGACTTTTGGTGATTTTGATGAAATATAGATTCTCATTAGCTCAATGCACTTTTTTCGAAGGGGCTGCGTGTTTTTAAAACTAATTGCAAATGGCTTCCATAGAATTTTATGTCCTTCGGACCTTGTGGTAAGTCCATCTTTGGAAAGAAACGCATCTAAAATATCTAACGGAGAATGAAAATGTTGATGTACTTCGGGTTGCTTCAAGACGCTATCCATAGCCTCTAAGACAGAAGCACTGATTGCTACTGGCTTGCCCACGTCATATCCTGCCAAACTCTCCAATACTCTCATAGCATGTTCTGGATGAGGATTTGTCGGTCGCGCATCATCACGTCCTAATTTCCACAATAATTCACAGCACCGAGGTAAGTATTCGAAGTTATAACTGATGCTTCGAAGAATATTGGGAAGTTTATTAAGAACGGATTGATGGTCATAATTCGCTAATTTGAAAATAGTCTGTTTGTCTTGTTTTGTTGCAGGATTGCGAATAGCAACTTCTATCAAGGCAAGCACTCTGGCAGGTTGAAAATATGCAACGCGCTCCAGGTTTTCAAAGATTATACTACGCCCATAATTAGATGCTTCATGAAATTCTTTTTCTATTATTCTCCAGATGTCTGAGAATAGATCTATTTTTTTACCTCCTTGATTAACTCGCCAATCCAGTTCGGCAATATTAGAAAGTATGTTTTCAGGCATTATGTTGCTAAAGGCATCGAATATTTGTTTCGCATAGCCAGTCGTGTCTCCTTGTTTCGTAAGACACGTATTATATAAGATATGGTCTGAGAGAACATCTGGGATAATTCTTAACTTATAACCCCTACGTAGTAAAATACCATTATTTTCCAATAATCCGATAGTATCCATTAGTTCAAAAGGTTGAACATTTAGAAACGTAGCTGCTTGTTTTTGAAATCTTTGGTCATTTACCGGAATTGGTGAAAGCGCTGAGAGAAGCGACAAAATTGAGCGACATAGTTCAGGTTTTATTTTTTTGGAAATATCGTCTCCCAATAGCACTTCTTGAAAACGATTGAATACAATTTCTTGAAATTCACTTTGACGCTCAAGTATTTTAGGGTCAATCAATTTCTTGGAAATCAATTGTCCCCCAACAACAGTGGCTAAAGGGCAATCTTTTGTTGAAACAAATAAAGATTCGGCGAACTGTCTAAATTTAGGACCAAGTACCTGTTCTGACAATTTTTTGACTTCATCGTGTGTGAGGTTTTCAACGCTTTCAATTTCCTCTATTTCTGAAATATCAAATCCTGCTCGAAGTAGCGTGGAATGAACGTAGTCCTTTCCCTGCGGCCGACTCGAAAAAATCAGCTTGATCCTGTCGGAATACTGCATGGCAATTGCAGAAAGAAAACCTATATCACTTCTTCGGTGCGCATCATCTACTACAATTACACAAGGTTTAGCGGGTAATTGCTTACTCGCTTCATTATCAAGCGAAACTCCCTCGCGGAGAAATAACAACCCCCATTTCGATTTATTTTTGCTACATATCTTGCTGAATTCAAAGAGGATTTTGCTTTTTCCAATGCCTCCGCGACCGTACATTATCAATATTCGTTTTGAAGAAGAAACAAAATGTTTAAGACGATTTAAATAATCAGTTCGTCCTATCAAAGGAAAAGTATGGTTAAATAGCCCTGAGGGGTTTGAGAAGGGTTTGAAGAAAATTTCCGGAGAAACGAAAGGTGAGACGCGAGCGCCTAATATGCCACGGTCAATTTCATATTGACGGATAGATCCGATAATTTCTTTCCCCAGTTCATCTGAAGAAGTAAATTCCCTTCTGAAATGTTCTAACTCAAGTTTATTTCGAAATTGATTATGCTTCGTTTTTGTGCTTGGGTCAACTTCGCAAGATTTCCACCCCTTTTCAGTAATTTTTTTAATGAACACAAAACATTTTAAACCAAGACTCTTTGCGGTGTTGTATTCAATCTCGGTAATGGAAATTTTTTCTTCTGGATCAATATGTCCGTACCGACCGCCCAAGATAACAATTATGCCATCGCATTGTTGCAATTCGCGCACACAAACATGTTTTGATTGGTGATTTGAAGAAAAAAATTTCTCCATTGCAATTGCTTGGCCCACGCGATCTATCGTAGCAATAACTTCCCTTCTTTCATTTTTTAAGTCTTCGTATGTGGAACTGATAAAGATTTTCATTCTATCCTTCTTTTATATTCATTTAACTCGTTCCGGTCCATCCATTGCATAATTAAAGAGCCGTCTTTTTGAAGATGTAACTGTATCGAGGCAAACGGTCGATGTTCTCCCGCCATTTCCTCTTGTATGGCTTTCTCGATTGCTTCCGCCTTGATGAGAAAATTGGCTACAAACCAGGCTATGTCATTTTCGTCTTCTGCTTGGAAACGAAAGGTTGTACCGAAGTGATCCTCTGGTAGTGGAATTCCGACAATTATATAAGGGTTTTGATTGGATGCCTGCCGAGCCTTGTTGAGCGCCTCAGTAAATTTTTTAAGCAATGCGACTGTGTTTGTTTTCAATTTAATGGCTATTTCTTTCTTGTGATCCCAAGCGTCATCGGCAGCCCGTTTTGCGAGTTGGGCAAGGAAATTACTGGCTGCGATAGTGAGCGGAGTCCAGACCGCTACATACGCAATTATCTGGATGAACGACGGTTGGTCAGAGAGCGCGGAACGGAATGATGGAACCGGCTCAATTTCAAGCGGTATAATGGCTGAAATTTCCGAGCCGAGGCGTTGTCTTGCAGCAATTGGAATGTCCCCTGTGATGCGAAGCTTTGCTTTCTTTTCCATTTTCCCTTTAGTTTTATGTCCGCACGCCTTTCTCCTGCTTCCTTGAAAGAAGTTCCGCAATAATATAGAGTCCTTCCGCAACTTTAAGAATTATGTTTTCCCCGATCATCAGGGAGTTTTTATCTTCGTCAACCTCAATCAATTTAAGCGCTTCTCGGAAATCGTCTGATGACAAATGAGCATCTTGCTTCCGCAATTCATAGATGCCCACCAATGGTGCAACTAATTTCATGCCGTTGAGCTCATAGTCGCATAATATCCGTTCCAACCTTTTCAAGGAACCAGTTTTTTTGTCTAAATTAGACGTGAGTGATTTCAACAAATTGTAGTCGAACCGCTCTATTATGAATTTCGTCATTTCTTTTGCTAATATACATACTCCGGGCAAATCTACCGCTTGGAATCTATGGATTTTTCTTTGAATTTCGTCTGCTTGGGGATGAAAAAGAAACAACTTTTTGTCCCATTTTTTTTCAATAACTTGATCTAAGTACTTCATGCTATCAATTAAAAGAATTTCTGAAGCATGAGTGCTGGCAGGACGAGCTTCCATCTGAGATTGCAGTAATTCTTTAGATGCTCCACCTTCCGGAGAAACATTATGTGCAACCCAGATTTTTTTATCACTTTCCGGCAAAAGTGCAATATCCTTTGCGTACACAGTTATTAATCCTTCTGAATTAACGCCAAAATGAACCGCTCGCCCCAACAAACCCAATTGTCCAGTATCTTTTGTATACCATTCCAAAATTGCTTTGGGGTAGGCCAAAATCACCTGGACCACGGTTGATTTAAACCATAAATATCTAACGCTTTTCTCTAGATCGTCTGCGCATAAAGTGTTACCTTCATTATCAATGATAAAAGGTATCTTTGACTCAATTTTATCACCCCTAACCCTAGGACTTTTAAGAGCTGATTTAATCCATTCCGTTTTCCATAATTCGCTCGACACAACATATAATTTTCGTCCCCTGAAATTCAATGTTTTGCTTTCGCTCCAAACCTTCTCATCGGGAGGGAAATCGTAAGTTGGTACATCTTCGTTATAATCTACGTCCAATCTGCCTGCTTGGAAAACAGCCATTTGAGATCCATAAGGAGAACAACTCCCTTCATGAATTGCGTGACAGCGTCCTTCCCAACGAAATTGCTCTTGAGTCTTTGTTTGCTGATAATTTTCTTCCCAACCAATTTTATTGCAGTTCGAGACTATTGTTCGTCTATAGTGAAAACGAGACAATAAAATTCCTGCTTTCCTAGCCGCTAAATAATCTTTCAGGTGTTCTGCTCTTATCTCAAAATAAACAGGCTTATCTCCTCCGTTTCTTTTTAGACGCACAACTTCTATATAATTTTCTTCTGGTGATACCCATACATCTCCCTTTCTCCATAATTTTAGGGCTAATATTAAATCTTGGGAAAGATGCCACTCTGGTTTTTCCTTTCCATGTTCAAAATATTGCTGTAAAACCAAGTATTTCCCTTCTACTCCATTTTTATAATGCTCAAAATTTCCTGCTTCCATGTACCCATTTTCATCAGCATAAGGCCCGTTGTCATGTCCTAATCTAACATCTGACCAATTACATTCAAGTGCTTCTTTCTTCTTATTTTCTGGAAACGCGATGGCAACTGCGCCAAAAAATTCCTCTTCGTATCCTTCATATCCGATTTCTCCATGTTTTTTCAACATTTGAGAAGAAAGCAAGGGTATCCATACAGACTTTTCATATTCTTTTTTTATTAAATCCTGCATTTTAAACCACGTTTTATCCATAGTTACTCTTAGTAATTAAATCTCAATTTTATTCTTAGCATTTCCTTGTCTCTGTGGTATCTTATTCGAGCCGTACAGTTCTTAGTTTGAAAAGGATGCCTTTGTTATGACAATCCGTTCCCTTGAATGTTACGGATCTGTATGCGATTCTTTTTTATAAGCATAGACATAGTCCGCTGTGTCGTCTCCACCACCAGTGCCACCAGTTGCGCCAAGCGTGTTTATGAAATATGATTCAATATCACGGGCTACTGCAGATGAAGTAGCTTGCCGATATATCCACTTATCGCTTTGTTCTATAACGCCATGGCCGTTGAATAGGCGGTCTTTGACATCTTTGCTTACGCCTACGTATACTTCATTCCAATATTTAACACCACTCTTGCTTATGTAGTCTGTAATATCAGCAATGATTTGTTCTTTCGTATATGCCATTGTTCACCCCCCCTGTTATGGTTCTAAAAACTGTCTTGAGTGCCCAGGGTTTACCCGAGAATATCTACATTGTTACGAAATTTCTACGGCACAGGAGAATCAAGCAAATTTTTAACTCTTTCTTCCCATCCTTCATAATGAATAATTCTATCTTTTTGTAATTCTTGGTTTAGTATTTCTGCTTTTGTTTTCTTGGATAAATCTTCCCACGTTTCACCAAAAACGTAAGTAGCATTTCCATAATACATGCTTTCCAAAATATATATATTATTCTCGGTAAAACCGTGGACTATATAACCATGGAAACCCCCTCTGCCTATAGCCCTAAAATCCGGTTTCATCTTATTGATAGTTCCCAGACGATGGAGAAGTACAAATTGGTTACCCTTTGGGGCTTGCTCTATTAGCGGGGCAATATGTTTTTTTAATTGTTCCCAGGGCATTTTTCCTCGAGGAAGTATTTCCCAGTTTAATCTGATAGTGGATGGTTTAACGATCTTTTCTAAATTCTCCGTAAAAAACTGACACTCCCCAAAAATCTCTAAGAATAGATTTGCTATGTGGGTTAAAAGCTCTCTATTTCTCGCTACCTTTGTAATATCAGGAGTGGTCAAGAATAACTGACCGGTTAGTCCTACATTAATTGTAAATTCTATGCTTGGTGGTTTCACGAATGTACGAGGGTATCTTTTGTATGGAACGTAGACGATTTTTGATTGTTCAATCCGATCATAACGACCATGCCATTCGGTCCAGCGCCATTCTGCCTCGCGATATGCTGTTTCCATAGGTTCATCTTTATGCGCAATATTTTTCCCCTCGGCATTATAAAGACTCACTGGTCCAAAAACACCTGCAGGGAGAAGAGATTGCCCTTTTGAGTATGGTTCGACAAAACCGATTTTTTTCAAGGTTTCGAAAAATCGCTGAAGATCAACAATGCCAATAACAATTCTGGAACCTTCTGGAATGTGCTGAATATACGGATCAATATTTCGAATACGCTTTTTAGTTATGATCATAATAATCCTATCCTAAATTAGGTATTGTTGCTACAACAACGCCTTGGATCTGAAAATCATCAGTTAAAATAATTGGCTTGTGTTCTTTGTTCGAAGATTTTGGTTTTAGCACAATAATATTTCCGGTACGATGGAATTCTTTAATTGTCGCCTCATCATTAATCAAAGCAACAACGTTATCCCCTTCATCCGCCGTTGGTTGCTGTCTGACTAAAACAAGGTCACCATCATTGATTTCTGCTTCATCCATAGAATTACCTCGCGCATGCAATAAAAAATATTTTGAGCCTGGCTTTACGAGAGAAGTAGAAACAGGAATGAATCCTTCTATGTTTTCTTCTGCTAACACCGGCGTCCCACAAGCTACAGCACCAACCAGCGGAATATTAATGGTTTGCGCGTGTACTGAACCAAAATCAGGATCCATAATTAACTGATAATCCCTGGATTCAAGTTTTTTTATAACCCCTTTCTCTTGAAGTTGCTCAAGGATATCCTGTACCGACCGCGGGGATTTGTAGTTCAAATTAGCCATAAGTTCCCGGATCGAAGGAGTGCGGCCCTTGTGCATAAGCCAATTTCTAATATGTCTCACGGCTTCAAGCTGTTTCTGAGTAAATTGCATTTCATTCTTCATACATACAATTGTATATCAATGTATGTTTTTTGTCAAGAGCACCCGGTCCATCAAATGAAAAATGGGAGGCACAAGTAAGGGGAAAAGCCGTTGTTCAAGTACGCCGCAGAAGACGTGGGCTCGTTTTCAGATAGATATGGGCATAATACAACGGTTAGGTTTTAGAGATAGAGGTGTAAAATTTGGACGGTCATTAACACTGAAGATCTGGTTCGAATAGGTTGCATCTGGTTCCCCCTACGGGACACTATCCGAACCCTGGAGAAGATTTTAAGCCGTGGAATTAAAATCTCTTGGTAATACGCAATTAGTGTAAACCTTTTGGTCACGAAGCTGTTGGTGCACATAGTGTTTTTAGGTCGTTGTAATGTTCGCTATCAGCCAATTCAATGAATTTAAGCACATTTTGGGCTATCGACTTTCCTTCAAGCATGGATGCTGATATAGCCCTAGAAAAATCCTGTCCGTGAGAATACTCGTGCAGAAATTTGACTACAAAATCGCCTGTGCCCTTTTTGAGATCATTCGGATTGGCTATAAACCTGTTATGTACAATACTGGTAAAATCTTCTGTTGTTCTGCAAGACCACTTGAAACCAGCAAAATATTCCAGCACTTTCCTGGCAATGTTTGCGACAAGCGGTTCATCCAAAGATCTAATGTCATTAGCAAATTGGTAAAGACGGCAGAAAAGATATTGATATTCGCTTTTGTATTTCTTAAGAAGTTCAGGAAGATTTTCAACCTTTACTTTTTGGGCAACATTTTCTTTATCACAAGAGATAAGGTACATCTGCGAATCATTTGCCAAGTTCCTACCTAAAAACCAATCACGCATAAGATTAAAAAACTCGAAGTTATGTGTAAAGATTATCAACTGTCCAATATCCTTCAACTGTCGTTTTACTAAACCAGCCGTGCGAAATAGAAAAATGTTGTCTTGACTATCTACTGGATCATCTATGACAATTAAACAGTTCTGCTTATCGCATCCGTCCTCTTCAAGTTTTATCAGAAAATAAACAAGGGCGAGCACACTCTCTTCACCTTCGCTCAGGTGTTTTGCGTCTTTACCTCTTCTCTTTAATATATAACCTACCTCTCCATTCACTGGTTCAGTAACTTCAAGATATATTTGTGATTCGCCAAAGAATTCCTTAAGCATCATGTTTATTTTCTGCACCGCCTCAGAAGTATTGTGCAATGATGCCGTCTTCACCTTAAGTTCAGCTGAGATTGTGAGTAATTCTTTTTTGATAGTTGAAATTTCCTGGTCAAATTCTTCTATCTGTCTTTTCTTCTCAAAATATTCTTTATTGGACAAAGTCGAGGCAATTATATGTAGTTCGATCTCCTTCGCCGCTTGCTTAATTCCTTCTGCAATTGTGTCTACTCGGTTATTATGTTGACTCACCAAATATTCTACTTTTGCGAGGCCGGTATTTATTTTATCAACAGCTTCTTCTGGATATTCAACACGTGCATACTTTTTGGTATGGTTATGCAAATGGTTTTTTTTATCTTCAAGATCCTTAATAATCTTTGTTAACGCAGCACTTACTATTTTACCCTGTTTATCCGTCTCATTTTTTGTTGCGATATAGTCTTTGACAAATTCAGAAAATAGTATGTTCGGTTCAATACCAAAATCCTGTTTCTTATAGTCATTTCCGCTCAACTTCAATATTATTTCACCAATCTGTTGTTTTGCTTTTTTGAGTTCATCGGTAAAAAAACTACTCAATCTAATGAGGAGGTCATTTGGTAAGGGTCCTTCACAAAACTTACATGAATTCAGATTCCTATTCTTATGTAAGTAATACCCATTTTCAACCCAATTTCTTAAATCTACATCGTCTTTTAACTCTTCTATCTCTTGTACGGCGACCGTTGTCGCCAATAGATCATTTGCGCTTGCAAGAAGGCCAGAAAAATCTGGCATTTTTGATATGTTAATTTCAATTCTTTTTTTCTCGCTTTTGATAATTTCCCTCTTAGAATCAATGTCAGCTTGGTCAGGGATTATCAAAGAAAGAAAATTAGCCTCGCTCACCGTGCCATTGTTAATTTGGTTCTCAACCTTTCTTTTATCGTAAGTACGTCCATAATATTCGTCATTCGCCAGAGGCGTATTGCTAAATTGCCGAGGCACCGCTCTCCCGGCATCAGTAAAAATAGAATCGAGTTTCGGCATTTTTAATCGTTGTCCTTCCAATTGATCAAGCTCGACTTGTTTTGCTCTTCGTTTTGTCTCAAAATCGGCGATTTCCTTTTGTGTAGCCACATTTTCCTTGCCTAGGATTATTATTTTTTTTGCCTTCGATTCATCAAATAGCAGATTTTCCTTTATGAAATCTTCGTTGAAAACCCTGATATTGAGAGTATGTGTGCTAATATCTTGTTTTTTTATAGAGCCTGTCTCTGTTTGAATATTAAAATCGATCGGTAGCAAATCAGATATGTGTATTTGTTTTCGTTCAAGAAAGTTGAAAAGTCGAGAAAGCGTAGTTTTTCCAGACCTATTCCACCCATACACCAAATTGTATTTTTTTAGGTCATCTCCAACCCAATTGAAAAGGTCAAAAGCGTCAATATTTTTTATTTCCTTGATTTTCTTTACTGGCATATTTTTGAATTATTCCTGCTTTTAGACCAGAAACAGTCTTAAAAAATAAAAATACGTAAATTAAATCCATTTTTAGACACTTTACTTTTTGCGGATCGTTATATATCTCAATCTATTCACCACTTTGTGGCTAATCTTTGTACCCGTCAACATTTTAGAGCGATTTGCCTGTGTCCGTCAAATTTCTGCGTATTCCGGTCCAAAGGAGCCACCCATTCCGGTAAAGGAGCCACCTATTCCGCTCAAAGGAGCCACCCCCCTGTAGTCCAGTAATCCCCCAGAATAATTTGCCAAGCAGACCGCGTGTTGTATAATGCTCCGAAAAGG
>JBDRQI010000004.1:0-149960 GCA_043826355.1 Candidatus Omnitrophota bacterium | reverse complement strand
CCTTTTCGGAGCATTATACAACACGCGGTCTGCTTGGCAAATTATTCTGGGGGATTACTGGACTACAGGGGGGTGGCTCCTTTGAGCGGAATAGGTGGCTCCTTTACCGGAATGGGTGGCTCCTTTGGACCGGAATACGCATCGCACTCACCGGATTCCCCGTCCTGTGAGAGCACCCCCCAGCAAATCCTGCCATCTCATGATTTATTAATCTTTTCTATCTTTAATGAAATTATTTCACTGTTCCCTGATTGCTTTATTCCATTCCGCTTCAAAAGATTGAATTCTTCCACGCTGTACAAGTTTCAGATGATTACCAACAACAGCGCGAGCAAGACTTCGGACCCACTCGGCATCACGCAGTTTATCACGATAATCAAAATTGTCGCCAAGGGGGTCAACTTCGCCGTTAACATCGATAATAATATCGTTGATAACAATAGATAGACATTTTTTAAGACACTCTTCATTTCTCAAATCGCGCACATAAGTCTCCGGAACACGTATCATATCTTTACCTACGGAATCTTCGTCTAAAATTAGGCGAAGGATATATAGCAAGGCAAATCTGGTCAGTGCATATTTTCCGAATAGGCGATTTTTGAGCCTGGAAGTTGCCTCCTGTACACACTGCATTAAAGTATGGCAAAATACAATTCTATCGGCCGTAACCTCCGGTCTCCCGAAAATATCAGAGTATTTTTCGTCAAAAACCTGATATTTCCGATGTGTTGCCCAGGGTTCTTTGAGATCAAACGCCATGAAAAACAAACCGGCCTCTTCATTTGAAATCACCTCGACCGCAGGCAGCCTTTCTCCCCGTTTCACCTCAAGACAATAACATGCAGTATAGTTTGTTGTAAACTCGTTCTGTAGTCGAATCTGAATTGTGTTATTTGACTTGAAATCCCGCGCCTTAACCCCGTTTTGGTTGTACCGCTTCAAGAGAATCTAACCTATAGTAGTTTTCTAAGTACCAAATCAAAAATGAGGCGCTTTCACTTCTTTTTGGATCGAGGTGTTGGCGAAATAAGTCAAGCAGGTTTGGGTATTCTACATTGATCATCTTCTCCTCCGAGTGCCGCACTAAAAACAATATACATTAGCCAATCTTCCTGTACCTCACGCTTCTTCCCAAACCAAGACGCTCAATCTTTTTGAGTTTTAGCAGTTTATCAAGAGCCTGCTTGACTGTTGGCCGGGCTACCTTAGTTTTTTCGGATATTTCCTTTGACGTGGCCTCTTTTACGGTTTGGAGGTATTGCCAAACAGCAAACTGCTTTTGGGACAAAATCTTTTCAATATCTTCTTTAGTTAAAAGGTCTACCGCCATTTCCGATTGTTTAAGGAATACTCCCAAAAAGAAATCAAACCAGGGAACGATGTCTTCGCTTTTGGTTTTAAAAGTCTTCTGGCTTTTTCTCAAAGCCATGTAGTAATCGGGCTTGTTGTCTTCAACCAATTTTTCGTGAGACACGTAGGGCATATACAAATAACCTTCCCTCAAGAGCAAAAGGTTGGTGAGGATACGGGAAAGTCGACCGTTACCGTCCTGGAAAGGGTGAATTTTCAGGAACTCAACCAGAAAATTGGCTATGACAATAAGCGGATGATACTTTCGCTCTTTAAGGACATTCTGTGTCCATTCTACTAAGTCAAGCATTTCCTTGGGGGTGAGATATGCCGGAGTGGTGTCAAAAAGGACGCCGATTGATTTCCCGGCTTCATCTACCATCAGGACTTTGTTCTCCTGTTTTTTGTATTCTCCCCGGTGCCGGACATCTTTTTCAACATATTTGAGCATTTCCCGGTGAAAATGCTTGATGGTGCTTTCAGAAAGGCGGAGACCTCCCCAGGAATTAAAAACATTCTGTAGGAGTTCAAAGTATCCTTTGACTTCCTGCTTGTCTCGATCAGAAAACTTCTGGATGCTGATGCCCCGCATCAACTTTTCTATATCTTCATCGGAAAGTCTGGCGCCTTCAATACGAGTAGAAGCGCCGGTTGAAGTAATCAAAACCGATTTTTTAAGACGACCCAGCACTTGAGGACTTAACCTTGCTCCGGCTATCCATTGACCTTTCAGTTCGTCTATCTTAGCGATTTTAGACCAAAGAGACGCCGGTATATTTTGAATCCTTTTTTCAATCCTATTGTTATTTTCCATGGTTATGTGTGATGATAAAAATAATTCGGATATTTCAACTATATTAGATTATATCCGATTATATTAGAAAGTCAAGAGGGGGTCACGCAAAAAGTGTGACAAAAGTGTGACAGGAACCTATGATTTTGGAGTGAAAAACAAGATTCTTCGCTACGCTCAGAATGACAAGAATAACCGCATCAGATAAGGGATTAAGAACAGAAGGAGACCTCCGGTAAGTGTGACAACGCCAGGACTCAAAATCCGGTGAGGGCAACCTCATGGGGGTTCAAGTCCCTCCTCCGGCACTCCCACCCTTAAGAGAGTTGAAGGGAGCACTGCCAATGCGATGAATAAAGAGCATTCGCTTGGCAGGGGTGGCGAGAAGGCGAGCCACCCTAACCGATGAAGTAGTAAATAGGTGTTGCGACTGATTAAGGAGCAATACCAGCGGGTGGCCTAGTCGAACGTAGTGAAGTGAGACAGCCAACTCCCTCCTCCGGCACTGTTGTCCTCCAGCAATTTCCGCGGTTTCTCGCGTTGAACCAACCTGTTCACTTTTCTGAAACATAACCTACACGCGACGGAAATATGCGGTTTGTAGAATTTTTGAATGGAGGGGGGCAACGTCCCTACGCTTTTACAACATTTGGATACGGTTTTCGCAACGCATTTCTGGTATCAACGACCAACTTGGCGTTTTTAACGATTAATCCGTAATCATAATCGGTATGGTTGGTAATAATCAGCACCATATCCATACTTTTCAGAAGATTCACGGTTAGTTTTTGCGAAACTAACGAAATTTTGTAATGACGTGTTTTTCCTATTTTGGGAATGTAGGGGTCGTTGTAGATTACGCCGGCGCCTTTTTCCTGCAAAAGCTGAATAATCTTCAGAGCCGGGGATTCTCTCAAATCGTCAATATCTTTCTTGTAAGCAACCCCCAGAACCAGTATTTTTGCCCCTTTAAGACTCTTCCCTTTTGCGTTAAGGGCCTCCATCATTTTGGATATAACATAATAGGGCATTGACGTATTAATCTCTCCGGCCAGTTCGATAAACCGGGTCGCGAAATCGTATTGCCGCGCCTTCCAGGTAAGATAGAACGGGTCAATGGGGATGCAGTGTCCGCCTAAACCCGGACCCGGATAAAAGGGCTGAAATCCGAAAGGTTTGGTCTTGGACGCTTCAATCACTTCCCAGATATTTATTCCCATCCGGTCAAACAACATTTTAAGCTCGTTTACCAGGGCGATGTTTACACCGCGGTAGATATTTTCCAGGAGTTTGGTGGATTCCGCCACCCGGGGAGATGATACCGGGACAACCCTGTTGACTATTTGCGAATAAAGCGCGACACCATTTTTTAAGCATGCGGCGGTAATTCCACCCACAACCTTGGGGATGTTCTTGACGGAAAAAACGCTATTGCCCGGGTCTTCCCGTTCCGGCGAGAAAACCAGGTAAAAATCTTTGCCGAGTTTCCGGCCGTTTTCCTGCAGTATCGATAGGACCAGTTCTTCGGTGGTACCGGGATAGGTGGTGGATTCCAGGGAGACAAGTTTTTGACCGGAAAAATTTTCGGAAATATCCCGGGCCGCTTTTTCCACATATCGCATATCCGGTTCCCGATTTTCGGTCAGAGGAGTCGGCACGCAAATGAGAATGGCGTCAGGTTCTTTGAGGCGGGAAGTATCGGCCGTGGCGGAAAATTGGTCGGCGTGCGGAGTAAAAAGAGATGCGGGAATGTGTTTGATATAAGACTGTCCCCGGTTAAGACTATTCACCTTTTTTACGTCGGAATCAAAACCGATAACCCTAAAACCGGCCTTCAGAAAATTGATAGCCAGCGGCAAACCGACGTAACCCATCCCGATGATGCCAATTACGGCGTTTTTTTCCTGTATCTTTTTTAATAAACTCATTTGGTAATTATACAACGGCACTCAACGGCGGGTCAACGCAGTGGTCGGATAGGCACCCGCCTTCAAAACCAGTTCTTATTTGTCATAGAATGCGCGGATGCAATCTACCACGTACTGTTTTTGTTCCGCGGTCAGTTCCGGGTAAATCGGCAGGGCAAGGGAAGTACGGGCCGCCTCTTCAGCTACGGGGCAGTCTCCCTTTTTATACCCGAGGTCCGCAAAGCACTCCTGGAGATGCATCGGCACCGGGTAATATATCTCGGTACCGATTTTATTCTCTTTTAAATACGCCCGGAGGGCGTCCCGGCGTTCGGTCCGAATCGCGTATTGGTTAAAGATGTGGGGGTGGTGCTTTCTTTTTGGTGTCTGAATCTCCGATGGCGCCAGTCCTGTCTCGCAAAAAGAAGTGTCGTAAAAATCAGCGTTTTTTTGTCTGGCGGCGGTCCAAGCAGGAAGATATTTGAGTTTTACTTTCAGCACCGCGGCCTGTAGGGAATCTAGCCGAAAATTACCGCCGATTATTTTATGGTAATACTTGGGTTTGGAACCGTGCAAACGCAGAGTTCGGATCTTTTCGGCGAGGTCGGCGTTGTTGGTGAGAACCATGCCGCCGTCACCAAATCCGCCCAAGTTTTTGCTTGGAAAAAAAGATAGGCAACCGGCGTCTCCGATGCTCCCGGCTTTCTTTTCTCTATAACCGGCGCCGATTGCCTGAGCAGCGTCTTCAATCACTTTGAGATTGTGCTTTTTTGCGATGGAAAGGATTGGTTCCATTTCGGCGCACTGCCCGAAGAGATGAACCGGTATGATTGCCCTGGTTTTTGCGGTGATTTTTCTCTCCAGCGCTGCCGGGTCGAGGTTATATGTTTCCGGTTCTATATCCGCAAAGACTGGTTTGGCGCCCAGCCGGGAGACGGAACCACCGGTGGCAAAAAAGGTGTAGGTGGGAATAATTACCTCATCGCCGGCGCCAATTCCCAGGGCCATTAACACAACCAGCAAAGCGTCAGTTCCGGAGGAAACGCCGATTCCGCATGCACAATTACAGTATTGGGCTACCCGCGCTTCCAGTTCCGCTACGGCCGGACCCATGATAAAATACTGACTCTCCACCACCTCCTGGATGGCGGCGTCTATTTCGGACTTTATGGTTTGGTACTGCGCTTTAAGGTCTAATAAAGGAACCTGCACGGTTTACCTCCAACGATAACGGCATAAGGGAGTTGGCATAGCCCCTCCTTTACGCTAAGAAAGGACGACATATTACTACGCGTCATTTACTGCAGTTGACGGGGCGTCAGCCCAAATTCGTTCCAGGCTATAGAACTTCCGAGTTTCGGGTAAAAAAATATGCAGGATGAAATCTCCGTAATCAAGTAAAACCCAGGAACTTGCCGGAAAACCTTCTTTGCCCAGGTGGTGTTTGCGGGGCAAACGGTAAGACACTTCCTCCGCAATCGCTTTCACCTGAGGAAGGCTCTCCGCACTGCAAATAATGAAATAATTCGTGAAGGTTGCCACCCGGGATAGTTTCAAAATAACCACATTTTTGGCGTGTTTTTCTTCCAATATCCCAACCAGGTCCCTGATCTTTTTCGGCAGTCTGATGTTTTCTCCTTTCTAATAAGGTGCACGTTCCCGTTTAAAACATACGGGAACAAATTTTTATGGATTCCCGCTTGCTATCCGCGGGAATGACATTGCGTTTTACTTTATGATTCGGCTCATCTCAAAAATCGGCAGGAGCACCGAAATCACGATTCCGCCGACCAGAATTCCCATGACCACAATCATAGTCGGCTCCAACAGCGCCACCAGCCGGGTTAAACCGGTTTCCAGCTCTTCTTCGTAATGCAACGCGGCCTTTTCCATTATCTCGGCCAGTTTCCCGGTCTCCTCCCCTACCCGGGCCATCTGAACGATAAAGGGCGGGAAAAGGGAACTGCTGTTTAACGCCCGGTTCAGGGAAATCCCCCGCCCTAAATCATGCTCGACAACCGCTAATTCTTTTCGGAATAACGGGTCAGGAATGACCATGGAAACCAGACGCATGGCTTCAATCAACTTTACGCCGCCTTTATGAAGAACGGAAAGGTTCCGGGCAAAGAGCGCCAGGGAGTGCTTCCGGGAAAGTTCTCTTGCTACCGGCACACGTCCAAGCATCCGCCAGAAATATTCTCTGCCCTTCTTACTCCCCTGCCCCTGACGCCACCAAAAATAAAGAAAGGTCAGGAGAATTAAGGCCGGGATTCCGAAACGCTTAAGAAAAAGGACGAGTGAAAGCGTAAATCGGGTAAAAGCCGGAAGCAGAACGCCGCTTTCCGCAAAGACTGCGCTGACCTTGGGCAAAACTACCAGAAAAAGAAAGAGCAGAACCGCCAGGGAGATGCCGGCCAGAAAAATCGGATAAACCAAGCTGTTGATTACCCTGCGCCGCAGGCTTAAAGCGGCTTCCTCCGAACGGGCAAATTCGGAAAGGGTCGACCCCAGCGTCCCGCTTGCTTCCGAAGCGGCGGCCAATTCCGGCAAAGCGGCTGGAAATACCTGTTCCCGGCGCAATGCCTCCGAAAACAGACTTCCGCGGCGCAGCGATTCGGATAAACTGCGGAAAGCGCGGGATAAAGTCGGGTTCTTAATCTGGGGCGCAACCGTTTCCACCGCCTCCACAATCGGGATATGGCTATCAATCAATGACGCTAACTGACGCAAGGAAGCGGTGGTTTCTTCAAGATTTACTTTTCGACCCCGGAAAAATATTTTTTTGCTCGCGTCCGCAACCTGAAATTCTACGGGAAAAAGGTTCCGGTTCTTCAGTGCCAGCCGGCATTCGCCAGGGTCGGCTGCTTCCAATTCACCTTTGACGCGGCGGCCGCTCTGGTCCAAACACAAATAGTGAAATAGAGGCATTTTAATTAGGTGGTGACGCGCAGAACCTCTTCCAGGGTTGTCAAACCTTCTAAAACCTTCTTTTCTCCGGAAGCGCTAAGGGTGCGCATCCCTTTTTTCTTCATATATTCTTTCAATTCCGGCGATGGTTTCTTCTGTAAAATCTGGCTCCGAATTACATCATCAAGAATAAAAAACTCAAAAATTCCGGTGCGGCCCCGGTATCCGGTTTGAAAACAATATTCGCAACCCCGGCCGCGGAAAATGGTTGTGCCCGACGGGAATAATGCAGATGGAGTTTCATTTGGCGGAACCGGTTCTTTGCAGTGATCACAGATCAGCCGAACCAGTCGCTGGGCAATAATCGCCAGCACAGAAGAAGAGATAAGGTATGGTTCGATGCCCACTTCGGTCAACCGGGTAACCGCGCTGGCCGCATCATTTGTGTGCAACGTGGAAAAGACCAGGTGGCCGGTTAAGCTGGCCTGGATGGCCATATCGGCTGTTTCCCGGTCGCGGATTTCTCCAATCATCAAAACGTCCGGGTCATGGCGAAGAATGGAACGCAGGGCGGCGGCAAAAGATAACCCGATCAGCGGACTTACCTGAATCTGGCTTAATCCCGGAATCTGGTATTCAACCGGGTCTTCCAGCGTAATAATGTTGCGTCCGGGAAGATTTATCTTTTGTAAGGCGGCATAGAGCGTAGTTGTCTTACCGCTGCCGGTGGGTCCGGTCAGCAGGATAATTCCATGGTCGGAAGAGATAGACTTTTCCATCAATTCCAACTCGTCAGCGTAAAACCCCAGCGTTGGAAGAGAAAAAAGAAAAGAGGCCTGGTCAAGGAGACGCAGGACCGCCGCCTCCCCCCAGTAAGTGGGCAGAATGGAAACCCTGATATCAATCGGACGGCCTTCCAAATGAACGGTGGTACGTCCATCCTGGGGCAGGCGGCGTTCCGCAATGTTCAGTCCGGATATAATTTTAATACGGGAAATAACTGCCGGCTGCATCGCGGCCGGCAGTTTAAACATATCATGCAGAATCCCATCAATACGGTACCTGACCCTGAATTCATTCTCCTGGGGTTGAAGATGAATATCGCTGGCGCCCTGCTGAAGAGCTTGAAAAATGGCCTGGTTAACCATCCGGATAACCGGCGCCTTATTGGCCAGGTCCAGCAGGTTTTCCCGGGTAGAACCGTTTTTAACTGCGTAGGGTAATTCCGGCGTAATCGAAATATCCCGGCGTACTTTTTCCTGGCTGGGACGCCAGTAGTTACGTTCCAGAAGTTCAATGATTTCCCGGGTTAAGCCGAAAGCAAGGTTAACGGGAGATTTCAACCCGGCTTCAATCTCAACCCGGGGCAGGCGCAACGGATCGGCCGACACAACAAAAATTTTATCCGCCTCCCTGATTGGCAACGCTTTCCAGCGCTGCCAGGAATCAAAAGAGATTAAACCAACCAATTCAGGGGAGAAAAAAGCCTGAAAATCTTTCTTAAGCGGAATTCCCAATTGTTCCGAAAGACCGGAAAAGAGTTCTTCTTCACTCAGAGAGCCCGTTTCCAACAGTATTTCGCCAATCCGCAGCTGAGATTTTTCTTTCTGAACGGAAAGGGCTTTTTCCAGAACGGGTTGGGCGAGAAGACCGCGGCTGACGAGAATTTCGCCTATCTTCATTTTGCCGTACCACTCTTTTTCAAATCAGCCTTCTTCTGCCCGGTAACAATAGCGGACTCTTCTTTAGTGGCGATTACGGTGGGGGTTATAAAAATATAGAGACTGGTTTGCTGATTTTGTTTGATTTTACGACGGAAAAAATACCCCAGAAGAGGAATATCGCCAAATCCGGGAACCTTTTCCATAGTCTCATCGCTGTCATTCCGGGTTAATCCACCCAAAACCATCGTTTCCCCATCATTTACGATGACGCTGCTCTGGGCGGAACGCTTGGCGATAGTCGGCGCCAAAACATTGCTCCCGGCAACAGAAGAAGAGACAAGTTTGGTTACCTCTTGTGTAATCTCCAGCCGGACGTTGCGGTCCTCACTGATGTGCGGGGTAATCTTCAGGGTTATACCGACATCCTGATAGTCAAAACTCTGGGTTGGAATCGTCTCGGAAGTACTGATTCCGTACGTAATCTGTTTGGTATAAGGAATGGTGTCAACCACCTTAATCAACGCCTCTTTATTATCCAGCGTAACTATCAGCGGCGTGGAAAGGATTTTAAAGTTGGTGTCCTTTCCGTAAAACTTCACCAACGCGCCGATATTAAAAGGAAAATCATTTCCTTTTATTACGCCGGCAATAAGCCCGGCTGGCTGCAGACCGGCTTCCATCGTCGCCATGGTAGCGGCATCAATGGTCCCGCCCACCGAGCCAAAACCGCGATAAGCGCCTGCTGCCGGCTCAAAAAACTGCCACTGTATCCCAAACTCCCGGACCAAATCCCCGCTCACCTCAGCCACCAGCGCCTCAATCAAGACCTGTTTGGGCCTGCGGTCCAGTTCCTTGATAATCTTTACCAGTGAAGCATATGTATCCTGGTTTGCGGTGATTATAAGGTCATTGGAAGAAGGATTGGCAATTACGGACACCTGTTCCGCAATCTCTCCGGGCCGCATCGCCTTTCCTTTTTGGGCCACAACCTGCGTCAGAACTCCGGCCATCTCCTGAGCGTTGCTATTCTGCAACGTGTAGTAATAAATCGTCTCCTGGGTTGGCGGAGCCGGCCGGTCCAACTGATTCACCATCTGAAGAATTTTGCGGATATTACTGGCTGTGTCGGTTACAATCAAAACATTGGTTTTGGTGTCAGCGCTCAGACTCCCGCCCTTGGAAAGGGAAGTGTTCAACAGCGGCACAAGGCCGTCAGGCTTGCTGTAAGAAAGAGGCACAATCTGGGTAATCAGCCTGTCCCCAAAAACTCTTAGTTGTTCCGGGTCAGAACCAACGCTGACTTCAATATTTTTGGTCTTTGCTTCAACAAGCGGAATAATGTTGACAACCTCTCCAGCCGGAACAGCCGTAAATCCGTACAAATTCAAAACGGAATAAAAAACAGCCTCCGCCTCCTTGACGGAAATCGGTTTGGCGGAATAGATGGTTACCTGGCCGGTTACATTTGGAGCTATGACAAAATTTTTATTCAGGTAGACGTTCATCGTTTGGATGAACGTCTTTAATTCTACGCCGGAAAAAGCGATGGATATCGTTTGATTATCAGCGATTGTTTCAACGGAAAAACAGGAAGGCGGGAATAAATGCACAGGGGCGTAAAAACACAGAAACGCAAAGAGAAAAACAAGGAGAGAACACCTCCATTTTTTGGCTACAGTGATATAGAATTTGGTCATTTTGATTTTTGTTGTGTAGTCGCCCGCCAAAGGTGGGCTTTGTTAAGTGCAGGGACGGGGTTACATCCCCGCCCGCCAGAGGCGGACTTGGTGAAACTCAGCCCGCGGGAGAGGGTACACAGCCCCTCCCCTACATAAGATTACAGATGACAGGAGAGACGCCTGTCCTACTTTATCAAGGGGTAAACTGAAAGCTAAGGGTGAGCGGATTGCCTGCCCGCAGGATTTCCACCGCAAACGGAGTTCCGGGTTTGATGGAACGATATATTTCGTTAACCTGGGAAAGTTTCTCCAGGACGATTCCGTTTACCCTGGTAACAACATCCCCGTTCTTAATGCCGTATCGGTCCGCCAGGGAACCGGCGGCGATATTCTGAACACGGTAACCGGCTACTTTCCCCTCCGAAACAACGGGAGCCACCATTAAATCCCGAATCTCTGCCGGATTCTGAACAACCTGCCGGGTAATATCCGCCAGACTTATGGAAGTTGCCGGAACTTCAGTATCCGGAATGTATTGGGTGGCAACCGGTACTGCCTGGTCAGTCTCTATAATCGCCTGTTTCACCCCCGGACCCGGGGGAACTCCACCGGCAGAAGAAAGCGCAAGGACGACTTCTTTGTCTTCTTTATCAAGCAGATTAACCCGGTCTAACTCAATCCGGACAATCAGGGCGCCGGCTACTCTGGCGCCTTCCTGATAGATATTTTCACTCCCGGCCTGCCGGTTTTCAATTACCGCCAGAGAAGAAAGACCGGCTCCGACAACCGTCCCCTTCAGGACCAAAATCTCCGAGAGGAGCGGCTCCCGGATAATCGGTTTCACTTCCACCTTAGGCGGCGGAGGAGGCGGAGTTAAGTTAAAAAGGTCTCGCTGGTAGAGTGGAGAGTAGTTCCCAGCCAGAAGCAAAATAGCCTGAAAATAGAGCACTCCCTTAAGTTTACCGACAAAAAACTTCCGCATATTTTTATCACCGGAGAACAGCGCCACCGCCATCACTGGAACTCGTTTCCGCCGAAGATAAAACCACTGCGATCGCTTCATTTGCTGCCTTACGAATATCGGAATCATCGTCCTCCGCCAACTCAAAAAGCAACATAAGGGAATCCAACGAATCTTCGTCTAAATTCTGGAGTATGCCCAAAGACTTGATCGCCAGTTTTTTAACTTCCGGGTACTGGGTAGTTTTTGCGGTAGTCCGAAAAACCGTTCCCATAATCCCTTTCCATTCTTTTCCTTCAAGGGTCAGAGCTGCACGTATGCTATTCAGAGCAATCTGACGAATATTTTCATCATTGTTGCTCAGTTGCAAAACCAGAGTCGGGATAGACGATGTTTTTTGTTCATCAATTTTATCAAGGTTGGCTAAAACGACCATAGACCAGATGCGAACCTGCTGGTCAGGATGGTTGCTTAGATATTTTTCCAGCGTCGGTTTAATCATTCCCGCCAGTTGTTCTTTGTCTATCTTCTCTGCTTTTACGGCCGTGGTCGTTTGGCCCTCGCTTTTAGTTGCCAACGCTCCCGCAAAAATAAAAATGGTTAAAAAAAGCAGATTTAAAAAACGATTATTTTTCATGTTCGGTTCCCCCTTTAATTTAATTAAAACCAATCTTGCCCGATAATCCCCTTCTCTAATTCCTTGCCGGAAGGCAGCGCTTTATATTCCCGGGTAAGGGTGCGGCCTTCCTCATAGGTCTGCACGATGCGCGGGGTCAGAAAAAGAATCAATTCGGTATTCTTCTTCGTCAGCGAGCTCCGCTTGAAAAGATAGCCCAACAGCGGGATTTTGCCCAGAACCGGAAACCGGTTTTCACTTTTAAGGTCATCCCTGCTCATAATCCCGCCAACCACCAGAGATTCCCCATCCCACAGAACAATGTTCTGACTGGTGCTCCGGGATGCAACCAACGGATATTTTTGGCTTAAAACCAAGTTACCGCTGATTATCGGCACATCGACAATTTCTGAAACCCGCTGCACAACCAAGTTTACGGATAGAGCAACCGTGCGATTCCCCTGGATCAAGGGGGTGACCGTAAAGGTTGTACCGACGTCTACCGTGTTCAAAACACTGGTAACTGTCGGTGCGACCGTCGCGGAACCGCCGCTCACCGTTGAAGTAACGTAAGGAAACTGCTCTGTGGTTGTAATCACGGCCGGGGTACCGGAAATGGCCATGATGCGCGGACTCTGGAGCAACCTCACTTCTCCGTCGTTTGCCAGTGCGTTGAAAATTGCCGAAAAATCACGGTGGGTAAGCCCGAAATATACGCTGGCGGCATCAGACGGCAGGATTGCAGGAACCACACCAAAACTCGGGCCGGAAAGCCGGACATCGCCAATCATTTTACTTTGAAGCAAAAAGTTAATACCCAGGGCTTTATTATTAGAATAGGTAACCTCCAGCAACTGAGCCTCAATTAACACCTGGTTGGTCGGGATATCCAGTTCGTTAACTAACCTGCTTATATCCTGGGCCTGCCGTGTGCTGCTGGCATCGGCGATAATTGAATTGCTTCTTACGTCGGCCGTAACGCCCTCGATACCCATCCCTTCCCGGATGACCTTGGCCACCGCTATGGCTTCGGCATAACGGAGCGGGAAAACTTTCTTATTGCGTACTGCCAGGCCGGCCGCGGTCTTTTCGTATTCTGACGGGGTCATAATCCGGATGACATTATCCTTTTCGGCATATTTCAAACCGTGGGTGTCCACAATCAGGTCCAGGACCTGCCGCAGCGGAATATCCCTTACGTTCATCGTAACCTTGCCGGAGATACCCGAAGAAAGGACGATATTGACACCGGTTATGGCGTAAATTTGCTGCAGCGCCGCCGCAAGGTCAAGGTCAGTAACGTTAAAAGTAACCGGCGTATCGCCTATCTTTCCCAGGAGTTTTCTTTCCGGTTCCACCGCTTCATTGTAGGCGGCCGTAACCATTTCTTTAATCCGGTAACTGTGATTAATGACATCAAGATATTCCTTACGTTCAAAAGATAAACGGGCCTGCCTCAAGTAGTAATTCGGGTCGATCAGTTTTTCGGCCGGCACTTCTCCGGATTTTTGTATCCTATCCAGGTAGGTGGCTGCATCCAGTAAAACCGCTTCCGTTTCCCTGACCAGATTGAGCCATTCCTGTTCGTCATTAATTAAAAGTTCACTCTTCGGTGCATTTTCCGGCGCGGGATCCACAAACACCCTGGTGTCACCCGGTTTCTTACCAACCAAACGGTAAGTGGCTAAAGCCTGGTAATTCTCCACACTTTTGGCCTTATAGTTCGGGTCAATTGCCTTTACCCGGGCAAACAGAGAAACTGCCTCCGCATAGTTACCGAGCCAATAAGCCGATTGTCCCTCTTTGTAAAACTTAGCCGCTTCAGCCTCGGCCTTCAGTGATGCGAGCGCCGGACTTACTGTAACCGGAACCGGCTCTACCGGCGCTTCTTTCTTTGTCGCCACCTGAGAGGCGCAACCTGCCGCGAAAACCAGGAATAAACCCGCCACCGGAAATAATTTTAGAATGTTCCTCATAAACCCTACCCCCTTCGCTATTGTTATACCGTTAATCCCGTTAAAAGTCAAGGGCATCCCTTCCTATTATCCGCCTTCGCCAAGGCTTGTCTCGCCGCAGCTTTAGCGCAGGCGGGCTACGGCGAGATGAAGCATCCGGAAATAAAACGAACTATTATTCCTGTTTCAGGTAATAGAGCCGGTCATCCTTGACAAAGTAAAGATAGTCACCAACCCGTTTAACCAGCCGGTAGCCTTCAATCTCTTCGCCGATAACCGTCCGGTAAGTGCGCTGTCCCTCCAGGAAAAAATATTCCTGTCCGGCCATAATCATCCGGCCGCGGTAACGTAAAGGCGGACTCACTTTTTCTTCGTTCAATTGATAGGTATAGCCGTCTTTAGCAAAATAGAGAACGCCGTTACGATAATCATATATCTTAAATCCTTCAACGGTATCGCCAACCCGGACCCGATATCCGCCGCCGGCACCTTCTACAAAGAAGTAATCAATCCCGGCTACGTTAAGAATTCCGCGGAAGCGGAGACTGGATGCCGGCGCCGATGGCGCTGAAACCGAACCAGCCTCAGGAACGGTAATCTCGGGAATCCTGGCTAGTTTTGCACTTTCCGGAATTGCCCTGGCCACTTCCGGTGGCATAAACTCCGGTGGCTTGGGCGGCTGGGCTATTAGAATTGGGGTGATTGGTTTTATTATGGACGGTGGTTCTGGCATCCTTACCGGACGAACCCCAACGGCCCTGGCTTGCGCCGGTGTAATTTCCTGAATTCGCCAGAGTTCACTGGAAAATGGGTCTCGTATCCCTTCCACCCGGGTCGTTGCTACGGCCGGAGGTAATGTTTTTGCCGTAATTACAGCCTCGCCTGAAACATGCGATCTGGCAATCGAAGCGGTCTGTTCAAGCTGTTGCCGGATATTTTCCAGGTGTTTGTTGAGCAGGGCAATTTCGATAAACCATGCTAAAACCAACAACAGAAGAATTATCTTTACGAAATGGCCTTTTAGGAACGGGACGATGCGAAACGGTTTTCGAGCGGGCAATTCCGGTTTTGGAGCAACCGCAAGTTCAGCGTCAACTTGAGACGGTTTTTTTCCTCTGGCCAAAAATAATTTTAAACGGCGGGCGGGCGGCTTTTCTTCAATCGGCGCCAGAACCTTTTCCGGCACAGCCTCTTCGGTTGTCAAGGGTACAGGCGACGGCGTTACCAACGGTATAACAACCGGGGCTGCTTCCGGAACCATCGGAACCGAAATTGCTTCCGGAACCACTGCTTCCGTAATTTTTTTCAACTCCCGGCGTTGAACAGCAAAAGCCTTCCCGCCGGATTTACGCTTTTTAAGGTATAATAATAATTGCTGCCGTTTGTATGATTGGCCGATTGCGGCCGGAATGGTCTCCCCGGATTTCTCTTGAGCCTGGATAATCGGTTTAGTTTGACGACGGGACTGTTTCTGTCTTTTTAGTTCTGCCCGGCGGGCCCGCTTTTCTTCTGCGGCGGCTTCTTTCTGCCTGATTTTTCCAGCTATAATCTCGGACTTATTTACTCGCTGTTTTTCAAGATACGCCAGGAGTTTTTGCCGGTTTTCCGCCTGCCGATTCTTTACAGGCGCTGAAAACGAAGGTTTGGCCTCTTCTTCTCCGGAAACAAGTTTCGTTTTCTCGCCGGCAAGAACCTTTCTTTTTTCCGATTTAGACCGGCGGGACAAAGAAGCGATTTTATCAGATTTTTCAGCATTGATTTTAATCCGGGACTTGATTTTTGTTTCCTTCAGCGCTTCCTTTCGCTGCCGGGCATAAGTTCGTTCCGAAACTAAACGGGCCCGCCGCTCCAAAATCAGACGACGCGCAGTTTCCTTTTTTGCCGTCGCCTGCGCACATTTCTGGGAACGTCGTTCCGAAAGAAAACTTTTCAGTTTTTCTCTTTTTAGCGATCGGGAATCACTCTTTTCTATTTTGTTCATAATTAATTTTTACTGATCTTATTCTGCTGCTATGGGCCTCTGCAGACCTGCGGGTGGTTGAGGCATTCCCGGTCTTCCACCCGGCAGCGTTCCCGGTCCACCCGGCAGCATTCCCTGGTCGGTCGGAACAGAAACTGTAACAATTTTGATTTTTTCCGCCAGATCTTGACCCCAGAGAATTCGCTTAAGACTCAAAGAGGCCTGAAAATTTTCGCCGGCCCCTCCGGAAACAACCGGAGCAGCCTGCATGACCGGGCCGGGAAGACCGCCCGGCCCCGGGGCCAGCGGTCCACCCGGCGCCGCCGCAGTCGAAGCGCCGCCGCTGCGAACCATCGCCATGTTTTCCAGAACAAATATGGTCTGGGAAGAACCAAGATTTTCAAAAAAATACGCGAGCCGGCTGCTGCTCCCGCTAACGGTTATCGCCAGCGGAATCTCAATGTAGAAAGGACTAACAGACGGCGTGCCAATCTGAACTGAATCAAGGCTGGATATTTTGCTTCGAAAAACTTCTTCACTGAGCCTTTTAACCGTATCCAGCAATACCAGCAACCCCGGCACCTGTTCCGCCGAGGGAAGACCGGTCTCGTTAATACCGAACGAAAGAGCAATAGCCTTATTCGCGGATTGTCTGCGTAAATCATCCAGAACCAGATACATCGTTTCCTTGTAATAGAGCGCGGGGAATATTTCCCCTTCCGGCAGGGTTAAAACCGGCACGAGGGCGTACCGGCTGGAGACGGACTCATAATTCCCCTCCAGGGTCATCTTTTCCCGGGTAAGACGGCTAACCTTGTGCGGCGAGGGCGCAGTTTCAATGTTGGCATAATAATCTTTTAGCTTTTCCTGCCTGATATCTATCTCCCGAGTCAGGGCACTCGCCTGCTTGCTGAGGGTCCGGCCAAGGTAAAAACCGGCTCCGGCCAGAATTAAAGCCGAGAGCATTATCAGCCATGATTTGTATTTTCGCAAAAATTCCACTATTTTACCCCAACCGTAATTTGAAAGACCAATTGTTCGCCGACAGCTACCCTTTCCAAAGAAAGAACGGTGGCGTTCTGCAAATAAGGCAGTGTATTTAAATTAAGGACAAACTGACGGACATCACGAAATGCAAGCCCCAGGTTTTCGGCAGTGGATTCACCGTCCAGAATCAGCGTATTGCCCGAAGGAGTGAACTTGGTAAGATAAATTTTGGAACTGGGTAAAATCCGGCCAATGTCGATCAAACGAGATAACCAGAGATATCTCTGGCCGAGGGTGGTATTCAGGCTTTCATACCGGACCTGCAAATCCCTAATCTCTCTTTCCAGATCCTGCACGGCCGGAAGATACTGTTCGTACTCATTTAAATCAACGTTTAATCTTTCCATTACCAGATGTTTAACCTTTGCTTCCTGGTTAAAAAAATATCCCGGCGTAAAAGAAAGGAAAACCACCAGTAAGGAAGAAAGATATATGTAAATCTGGTTTTGTCTGGCTTTTTTCAGCGCGATGTATTCGGGCGGTAAAAAATCAAGCGCGCAAAAAAATACGTTTTCGGAAACGCTCCGCAACGCCATCCCGGTCGCCACGGCCAGCCGATTTTTCAGTTCCGGTCTAAGCTCAACTCCGGCGTCCGGACTCACATCAATATCGGCGAATGGATCCAGGATTCGGGTAACTACCCTGAGCCGGCTCTCAATCAACTGAGACAATCCCGGTAAACTTGCGCCGCCGCCGGTGAGCAGGAACTGGTCCAATTCCGGGCCTTTGTGGGTAAAACGCCAGTAATCAATTGAACTCTGGATTTCGGCAATTAAATTATCCAGAACATAATTAATGCTGCCGGGCAACTCTGGGCCGGTCAGCGAAAGCTTCTCTTTTTCCGCCGCCGGAAAATCAATACTTTTTTCTTCTTTCAGGCTTTCGGTAAAATTATTACCGGCAACGGTAAGGGCGCGAACCAGGAGCAGGTTTTTCTGGAATATAACCAGGTTGCTGCTTTCGGCTCCCAGTTCCAAAACGGCATAAGTTTTATTGCGGTCAAAATCAGACTGGCTGGAAACGAGGTTGGTCAGAACCAGAGGGTCTGCATCTAAAAAAGCTATTTCTTCCTTAAACTTTCGGAAGGGGCCAACTAACTTTTTGACGATATCCTTTTTGACAGCTCCCACCACAAAATCAACGTTATCGCTTTCCTGGGGCAACCGGTAAGAAGACCAGATTACCTGGTCGAGAGGGAAGGGAATCCGGTGTTGAACTTCAATCTTCAGGGTGGCGTCTATCCTGGCTGCAGCTACAATCGGAATGGAAATGGAACGGATTAAAGCGTATCGGCCCGGTAATGAAAGAGCAAAATTTTTCCCGCCAAGTTCTTTCAGGGCGCTTTTGACCAGGGTGAGAATAAACTGCTCATCTGCAACAATTGGAAGGTCAAGTATCTTTATCTTTTTTAACGCAAAACCATTTCCGACAAATTCCAGAACAACGATTTTGATTGCCGTTGTTCCGACATCCAGCCCCAAAACTTTTTTTTGTTTTAAAAACATAAATTATTAACTGCTGTAAATTGTAACTTCGCAAACCGGACGAATTTTAAGAATAAAAAACTATTTTGTAGCGGGGGGAGGATTCGAACCTCCGACCTCCGGGTTATGGGCCCGACGAGCTGCCACTGCTCCACCCCGCAATCAAATTTTGCGTGCGCGTGCAACTGAATATTGCTAAATAACTGCAATATTTACATTATAACAAATTTATAAAATACCACTATTGCCTACGCTCTGTCAAACATCCGGCTTTTTTTTAGCCGATTTCTCCAAAATTTCAATTAAACCCTTGACCTGATTTTGCACCGAATTAACCAAGCCTGTTTTTTTCTCCCGCCGGTCTTGGAAAATGACCAACTTTTCCGCTAAAGCCATGCCGGCCATCGCCCCTAACCGGTGGGTGGAAATGTCCTTGCCCCGATTTTTCTTCCCTATTTGCTCCAGCGTTTCCTGAAAAAGTTCGGCTGTTCTCCTGATAAGCACCGGGTCCCCGGAAAGATTGTACGGCTCACCCAAAATTGTAATTAAAACATTAACGCGTTTCATTATTTTTTTCAATTCCTGAACGTCAGGCCCATCTCGGTCAGCTTGTCAATCAAATCTTTTTGCATCGCATCTATATCCGAATGGGTCAATGTCCGTTCCGGAGATTGAAAGCAGACCGAAAAAGCCACACTTTGAAAACCGGCCGGATATTCCGGGGATTGATACAAGTCAAAAAAAGTAACCTGGGAAATCAAATCGGAGGAATCATATACCTTTCGCTCAATCTCCGCCCAGGATAAAAGTTTGGGGACCAGAAAGGAGTAGTCGCGAATTACGGCCGGTACTTTCGGCCAGTAGCGGAATCTGGCCGGCCGCGACGAAGAATTCAATAAACCATCAACATAAACTTCAGCCGCCAGAAAGAAACCTTTTGCAACTGAAACAGTTCCAAAAACCGCAAATTTCTGACCGCCCGGTAAAATAAGGGAAGCGCATTCTGCGAAATCAAAATACCGCCGGTCAGCCGGGCCGACCTCAGGCTTGCCCACGCCAAAACTTTTAGCCAGATTGAAAATTAATGATTTCAGGATTAATCGGTCTGTCCCTTCCCCGGTCATAATTAACCCCAACCGAATTTCTTCCTTAAAACCACCGGCATCCTGCAACCCAGTCGCCTGATAGACTTTACCGACTTCAAAAAAACGCAGGTCAGGGTTGCCCTGGTTAAGGTTATACGTAACGGCCTGAACAAGCGCGGGTAAAATACTTCCCCTGAGTTCTTTTTGCTCCTGGCTGAGTGGATTCATAACCGCCACTCCCAAAACGCCGGACGGAGAATCGGATGCTCCGGAAACACCAAAACTGGAGGTTGTAATTTCATCAAAACCGGCCAAAACGAGCAGATCCCTGATTTTTGCCGTTTTCATCACCGCTGTGCCGGATTCCAAAGGCAACAACTGAACCTGGGGTAAAACAGACGGTATCAGGTCGTATCCGTGAAAACGAGCCGCCTCTTCCACCAGATCAATTTCCGTCTTCAGGTCGCTCCGGTAAGAAGGAACCGACACTAACCAAAAATCCTTTTTGTCCGTGACGGAACAACCGATTCTTTTAAATATACCCTCCGTTTCCTCCGGGGAGATGTCAACCCCCAGCACATTCTTCAGTTGCGGCGGATGAAAAGAGATTGACGAATGATTTCTGGGCAGCCGGCCTGATTTAAGATTGGGACCCGTCACCCCTCCGGCTACCTCCCGGGAAAGACTCTTGGCCCTTTCCAAAGCAGCCACCACCAAATCCGGGTCAACTCCACGCTCAAACCGCACCGATGCCTCGGTCTCCAGGGAAAGCATTTTACGGCCGGAACGAATTGTTCCTGAATGGAAAAAAGCGCTTTCCAAAAAAACGTTTTTGGTCTTTTCGGTTACTTCGCTCTCTTTCCCACCCATAATGCCGGCCAAAGCCAGGACCTTAATTTCGTCGGCTATCACCAGGATTTTTTCGTTCAATTTTCTTTCCGTGCCGTCAATCGTAGTCAAAAATTCCCCGGAACGTGCGAAACGAACTTCAATGCCGCCGCAAATCCGGTCCGCGTCAAAAGCGTGCAGGGGCTGGCCCAATTCCAGCAGGGTGTAATTGGTAACATCCACCACGTTATTTAACGCCCGGAGACCAAGCGCCTTGATTTTTCCGACCATCTCTTCCGGAGACTCCCCCAATTTTACCCCGGAAACCAGGCATCCCGAATAAAACGGGCAGGCTTTCAAAGCGTCAATTTTCACCTTCAACCCATCTTTTTCAGGCGTTGCTTCCTTTCTGGGGTGAAAAGGAAAAGCCGGTCCGGGTAACCAAAAAAGGGCGGAGATTTCGCGACACAGACCCCAAATGCTTAAAAGGTCACCCCGATTGGCCGGAATTTCCAGTTCAAAAATATGGTCTCCTCCTTCCGTAACAACAGTTTCCGAGTGAAGACCGATTCCAGACAAACCAGCCAGCAGGTTGGAACAGGAAACGCCGTCCAGAGATATCAATTCCTGCAACCATTTAAAAGAATAGCGCATTGACTTTCCTCTCTAAAAGATAGTAAACTAATTAAAGTTCCGGTGTTTATTAAGCAAAAACACCTTCGCTTTTAAAAAAGCGAAGGACTTTAAAAAATTATAACATTAAGGAGCGCTAATGGGCAAATTATTTAATTTTTTACTGGCCAACGATATAGGTATCGATCTCGGTACCGCCAACACCGTCGTTTACGTACGCGGGCGGGGAATCGTTTTTTCGGAACCGTCAATCGTGGCGATGCACAAAGAGACCCATAAAACGATTGCGGTTGGAATAGAAGCAAAGCGGATGCTGGGCCGAACTCCGGCCAATATCATTGCGATGCGGCCTTTAAAAGATGGGGTCATCGCCGATTTTGAAGCAACCGAAACGATGCTGCGTTATTTTCTGGAAAAAGTGAAAAGCGCCCGACACCGATTCGTGCTCCCTCCCCGGGTGGTCATCGCCATACCTTCCGGCATTACCAGCGTAGAAAGACGGGCGGTAATTGAAACCGCCACCAAGGCCGGGGCGCGGGCAGTCTACCTGATTGAAGAACCAAAAGCTTCCGCCATCGGAATCGGTCTCCCGGTCGAAGAACCGATCGGTAATTTCATCATTGACATGGGCGGCGGAACCACGGAAATGGCCGTCATTTCCCTGGGTGACATCGTTGCTTCACGAAGCATCCGTATCGGCGGAAATGAAATGGACGGATCAATCACGGAATATCTCAAAAAAAAATATAACCTGCTGGTCGGTGAACGAACCGCCGAAGAGATTAAGATTACCATCGGTTCTGCCTGGCCGATGGAAGAAGAGATGTCCATGGAGGTTACCGGCCGCGACCTGGTGGAAGGTTTGCCCCGCAAGGTTATGGTTGGTTCCGAGGAAATCCGGGAAGCGCTTAAGGAAAATGTCAATACGATTACAAATGAAGTCCGTGCCCTCCTGGAAGACACCCCGCCGGAATTATCCAGCGACCTGGTGGTGCGCGGTATCCACATGGCCGGCGGAGGTTCTCTCCTGAAAGGAATTTCCAGCTTGCTCTCTTCCGAAACCAAGATTCCGGTCCAGGTTGCCGACGAACCGCTTCTCGCCGTTGTGAAAGGCACCGGAAAAATGCTGGAAGACGAGCATTATTTCCGCAAAGTTACTCCTTTGCATTCCTGAAAATTTAAACAGGACGCAGATTAATTTGAGGTTTTCATGCTCTGGAAATTCCAGAAAGAATTTATCTTCATCCTGCTCCTGCTGATATCAATATTTCTCTTCCGCCTAAAAGCAGATGCTTTCAAACCAAAAGAAATTCCAGCTGCCGCCCTGATCAATTACCGGGATTCATCCGCCCGGGAACTGCTCCGGGAGAACGAACGCTTACGGGCCCTTTTGAATTTTTCTGAAAAAAAGAAAGGCACAATTGCCGCAATCGGTGAAGTGTCAACGCTAGACCCGATCGGATGGCCAAACTGGCTTACTCTGAAAACCAATCAAGCCGACCGGGTCAAGCCTGGTTTAACGGTGCTTGACGCGGACGGAAACCTGGTGGGACACGTGACGGAGAAAGAAGGCAAATGCGTTAAAGTAATGACTATTTTAAACCCGCAAAGCCGGGTAAGCGTTTCCGTTCAGGAGAGCCGGGAAATGGGCATTTTGGAAAGCACCGGAATGTTCAGCCTTACGATCGGTTATGTGCCTAACGATAATTCACCCAGGGTCGGTGGCACCGTAGTCACTTCCAAGTTAAGCCATAATTATCTTTCCGGAATCCCGGTCGGGACAATTCAAGCCTCAAAAGCTGGTAAAGGATTTTTCCGAAAAATACTGGTCCGGCCCAGCGCTAACTTTTCGTCATTGGAAGAGGTGGTAATTGTTTATTAGAAATTCACTTAACCAGCGCTCTTTTCTCGTAGTGGTATTAGTCAATTTTGGAATTCAATACCTGGCGTTCCGCTATCTCAGAATTTTTGGAATAGCACCAAACCTGACCCTGCTCTTAGTTCTCTTTCTGAGCCTTTCTTTTCCCGGCACCATTGGTTTGATAAGTGCTCTTGCCCTGGGCCTTTACCAGGACATCCTCTTTAACTCAACCATCGGCGGACACAGCATCGTTTATCTCCTGGTGGCTTATATTGCCAGCCGTTTTCTGGCAGAAAAAACGGAGTTTAACACTTCCACCACCCTGCTGTACTCGGTCTATTTTTCTTTTTTTTTCTCCGTAGTCTACCAGACCATTTGCGCGCCGGCCTGGGGCATAACCCTGCTTTGGAAACCCATCGCCTTTTCAATATATAATAGTCTTTGGTCCCTGCCGGCTTTCTATCTTTACCAACGGGAACTCGTGTAAAAAAACAGTATACAGCATACAGTAGACTGGTAGACAGGGAACCGCAAAAAGATTTTTTAAATGATTTTATCTTTTCCCTGTATACTGTCTACTTGTCTACCGTATACTTTCCTTTATGGATAGGTTTGATGTCGTGAGACGTTTTATCTTTATTGCTCTTTTACCGCTGGTTGGAGGATTAGTCTACCTTCAAGTTTTCGGGCATTCCCGTTTTCGGCAACTATCCGAGGGTAATTCCATCCGGACCATTTACCTGGATATACCGCGCGGTAAAATTCTGGACCGCAACGGAATTGTTCTGGCGGAAGACAAGTTAGGTTTCAACCTGACCTACGTTCCGTATGACCTTAAAAACCCAGCCGAGTGCGTTGATATCCTGGCTCCGATTTTAAATATGAGCCGGTCCGAAATCCAGAAAAAATTTGCGGAAAAGGCAACTAACCCTTTTGAACTCCGCACCATATTTAGAAATCTTTCCCAGGCACAAATTCATGCTATTGAAGAAAACAGCAGCTGGCTGACCGGCGTTTATATCCAAACCGGCTTAATCAGAAACTATCCTTTCGGGAAAGAGACCGCCAGCATCCTGGGATACCTGGGCGAGGTAAACAGAGAAGAATTACTGATGCTTAAAAAAGAGGGGTTGCGTTCCGGAGACCTTATCGGCCGCAGCGGTATTGAGAAAATGTTTGACAGTCTGCTGCGCGGAGAACGGGGCGGCACCCAGGTAGAGGTAGACGCGCGCGGTCACCAGCTCCGGGTCCTGGGCCAAAAGGAATCCAGACCCGGCCACACGGTTGTTTTAACCATCGACAGCCGCCTCCAGCAAATTGCTTCAGGTAAACTGGGAGACCGCGCCGGTGCCATCGTCGTCCTCTCTCCCAACACCGGAGAGGTTCTTGCCCTGACCAGCAAACCGACTTTCGACCCGAATAACCCGGCCCCCTATCTCAACCGGTCCGACAAACCCTTCCTGAACCGGGCGTTGGCCGGATTATACGCTCCCGGCTCCGTGTTTAAAATAATCACTTCGATTGCCGCGTTGGAAAGCGGTTCAATCACCCCGGAAGACGAGTACGAATGCCTGGGTTCTCTGACGCTCGGCGACCGGGAATTCCACTGCTGGAAAGAAGACGGCCACGGATGGGTTTCTTTTAAAAACGCCCTGGCCCAGTCATGCAACATTTATTTTGGACAGATCGGTATGAAGACCGGTGAAGCCAACCTGCTGGCATACGCCGTGAGGGCCGGACTCGGAGTCGTAACCGGCATTGACCTGCCCGGCGAAAAAGCCGGTTTTATCCCCAGAACCGGTGATTCGGGCGGCGCCCTTAACCTGTCAATTGGACAGGGGGCCCTTATCTTAACACCAATTCAAATGGCTAACCTGATCGCAACGGTTGCCAACGGAGGCAATATCTTCCGGCCGGAAATAGTCCGCGAACTCCGTGACCGCGAGGGGAATACGATTGAGGAGTTCGGTCCGGTAATCCAAAGTTATTTTTTTGTTTCGGAAACAACCCTGAATATTTTAAAAGAAAGCCTTTTGGCGGTAGTCGATTCCGGAACCGGCTCTGGCGCCCAGGTACCGGGAATTTCCATAGCCGGCAAAACCGGAACAGCCCAAACCGCCCAGCGGGACTTGAGACTGACCACCCGGGGAAGTTTCGTCTGTTATGCGCCGACGGAAAACCCCCGGATATCCATGGCGGTTGTGCTGGACAGCGGCGCTTCTTCCGAAGCCGCCGCCATCACCCGCCGGATTCTAAGTGAGTATTTTTTTCCGGCTCGGGCGGCCACAGGTTCCGATACCCAGGAAACTACGGTGAATGATGAACAGTAGGACAGGCGTCCCGCCTGTCAAATAAAGAAAAATTATGAATGCGAAACGTAAAGAAAAACTCTACTTGCCGCTGCTGCTCCTGACCGGAGTGCTGATTTTTATCGGACTGGTCTTAATCTTCAGCTCCAGCCGGGTTATCAGCCAGAGTTTATCCGCTCTCTTTGTGCGGCAGATTGTCTGGGCGGCAATCGGATTTGCGGCGCTGGCCTTACTGGCACGGATTGATTTCCATCTCTGGACGCGCAGCTCCGGGTTCTTGTATCTGCTCATGCTGCTCATTCTATCCCTGGTCCTGTTCTTTGGACACGGCCGCTCGGAAACCCAGCGCTGGTTTAAACTGGGCGCTTTATACCTTCAGCCTTCGGAACCGGCTAAGATCCTCTTTATTTTTGTGCTCGCCAGTTATATCGCCCGCCATAGAGAGACCATGGCGTATTTTTCAACCATCTTTATTGCCGCTCTTTTCCTCCTGCTGCCACCGATGTTTCTGATATTGATGCAGCCCAACCTGGGGACCGCATTTGTTTTAATCCCGATATTTTTTGCAATGTTCTATATCGCCGGCGCGCCCAAAAAAAATCTTTTCGCGCTTTCAGGCATGGGGCTGGCTTCTCTGCCGGTTCTCTGGTTCTTTCTGAAATCTTATCAAAAACAGCGGATTATGGTCTTCCTGAACCCGGGGATAGACCCGCTGGGCGCCGGGTACAATCTTCTCCAGTCCAAAATCGCCATCGGTTCCGGCGGTTTCTTCGGCAAAGGTTTTCTCCGGGGAACCCAGACCCATCTGGCTTTTTTACCGGAGCACCACACCGATTTTATCTTCTCCGTCCTGGCGGAAGAATGGGGTCTTCTGGGCAGCGTTATCCTCCTGTTCGTCTACCTCATTTTTCTGATGGAAATACTTAAAATCGCCTCTGACACCCGGGACCGCGCCGGTACCATGATCGCCGTCGGCTGCGGCGCAATGTTCGCTACCCAGGTATTCGTGAATATCGCGATGACCATGGGCTTCCTGCCGGTGGTCGGAATCCCCCTGCCCTTCCTCAGTTACGGCGGTTCCTCACTGATAACCTCCCTGGCCGCAGTGGGAATTATCTTAAACATCAAAAACCGGGAAACGTTTATATAACGGTATACAGCATACAGTAGACGAGCATACAGGGAAAGAAATTAAAACGACTTTAAACCTTGCCGTTCCCTGTATGCTGCTCTACCGTATACTGTATACTGATTTTTTATGGATGCGCAATTCCTGAATCTGGTAAAGAGCCCGGCCCGCTATATCGGTCGCGAAGTTAACCATACGGTTAAGGATTGGAATGCGGCCCGGGTAAAAATCTGCCTCTGCTTCCCGGAGATTTACGAACTGGGAATGTCCAACCTGGGTCAGCGCCTTCTCTATGGAATTGTAAATTACCAACAAAATTACCTGGCGGAACGGGTATTTGCGCCGGACCTGGACCTGGAAGAACAATTACGTCAAAAAGGAATTTCCATCTCCAGTCTGGAATCAGACAGACCTCTCTCGGAATTCGACATAATCGGGGTTACGCTGGCCAGCGAACTCTCATACAGCAATTTCCTCACTATTCTTTCCTTAAGCAGTATCCCTTTAAAACGCGAAGACCGCCGCGATGATGACCCGATTGTCCTGGCCGGCGGAACCGGCGCCTTTACGCCGGAACCCATGACCGATTTCTGCGATGCGTTTCTGGTCGGCGAGGGCGAAGAAGCAATCCTTTCCATACTGAAGGTTCTGGAGAAAAACCGGTCCGCAAAACGCCGGGAAAAACTTCTGCATTTAAGCCGGCTGCCCGGTGTTTATGTACCATCGCTGCATCAACCCCGCTATGACCAATCCGGCGTTTACCGCGGCCTCCTATCCCAAGAAAAAACCCTTTACTCCGAAATAAAAAAAACGGTAATCGGAGATTTTGAAAACGCCTTCTTTCCGGAAAAATGGCTGGTCCCTTACCTGCCGGTAGTCCACGACAGGATCGGAATTGAGATTATGCGCGGTTGCACCAACCGTTGCCAATTCTGCCAGGCCAGGGTGATTTACGGCCCGTGCCGCACACGCTCTCCCCAAAAAATTCTGGAGATAGCCAAAAACGCATTGACCCAAACCGGTTACGCTGAAATTTCTCTTCTCTCACTCTCCACCGGCGATTATCCGCGCCTGGTTGAACTTCGCAACCTTTTAGAACCGCTATGCCGGAGGAGGAGCGTGAAACTCTCTCTTCCGTCGCTGAGAGCCGACACACTGCTGCTCTCAGCGGCCCAGCCAGAAAAGGGCCGAAAACATTCCAGTTTAACCTTTGCCCCGGAAAGCTCGGAAAGGTTGCGCCGGCAATTAAAAAAGGAGCTCACCGATGCTGACCTGTTAAACCAGGCCTCCCAGGCAAAAAAATCCGGGTGGCAACATCTGAAACTCTACTTTATGCTCGGCCTGCCGGAAGAGACCGAGGCGGACCTGAAGGAAATCGTCCGTCTGGTTACTGAGTTAAGCCGAATTCTTCGCCTTAACTTATCCTTCAATACCTTTATCCCAAAACCGCACACGCCGCTGGAAAGAGCGAGTATGGCAACCGAGGGTGAAATCAGGGAAAAAACGGATTTTCTCCGGGGATGTTTAAAGAAAAACCGTTATCTTTCCCTGCGCTTTCACCCCTATCAGCAGAGCTTTTTGGAAGCAATCCTTTCCCGGTCTGACCGGAGAACAGGTAAAGCAATCCTCGGCGCCTGGCAAAAAGGCAGCCGGTTTGACGGATGGGACGAACATTTCCGCTTTGACCTCTGGACGGAAGCCCTGTCCGAAGCGGAAATTGACTGCCGTTCTATTCTGGAAGCACAACCGGAAAACGCAGTTTTACCCTGGAGCCATATAGTGATATAATTGATTCATTCCCGCGTGTATTAAGCGGGAATCCATTTATTTTCGGTTTGGATCCCCGTTTACTCGCCTGGGCGACGCCTGAGACTTCGGCGCACTCTGACGAGGCGAAGCTCGCCTCGGCGAAGCCTGGGCTCGTCTGGACGAAGTCTGGCCGACCTGACCGGCCACATACGGGGATGACAACGTTAAAAAAGAGGAGATATTATGCGCAGTGATATCCTGAAAGATGACTATCGTTTTGCACCTCACCGTTCGCTTTTTAAAGCACTTGGCTATACCGAAGAGGAACTAAGCCGTCCGTTAATCGGCGTCGCCAATTCCGGAAATGAACTGGTGCCGGGCCACCAGCACCTGGACCTGATCACCGCGGCGGTTAAAAGCGGAATATATCTGGCCGGCGGCACCCCTTTTGAGTTCCGGACCATCGGTGTCTGCGACGGCATCGCCATGGGTCACGCGGGCATGAAATATTCCCTTGCTTCCCGGGAAATTATTGCCGACAGTGTAGAAATTATGGCCCGGGCCTACCCCTTTGACGGACTGGTCCTGGTTCCCAACTGCGACAAAATAATCCCGGGCATGTTAATGGCTCTGCTGCGGGTGAACATCCCGGGTCTCGTGGTCAGCGGCGGACCGATGCTGGCCGGAACCTTCCGGGGCAAAAAGGTTGATTTAATTTCCGTCTTTGAAGCGGTAGGCCAGCGAAGCATTGAAAAAATAACCGACGGGGAGCTTAAAGCCCTGGAAGAAGTCGCCTGCCCGGGTTGCGGTTCCTGCGCCGGTATGTTTACGGCCAACTCCATGAACTGTTTGACCGAAGGACTTGGCCTGGGTTTACCCGGCAACGGCACCATTCCCGCGGTTGACAGCCGCCGGATTCGCCTGGCAAAAGAAGCCGGAATAAAGGTGATGGAACTGGTGCGGGGAAACAAAAAACCCAGGGAAATTGCCAATTCGGTTGCTTTCACCAACGCCATCGTCCTGGATATGGCTTTGGGCGCATCAACCAATACCGTTTTACATCTTCCCGCAATTGCCGCCGAAGCCGGCATTAACCTTTCCCTCACCGAATTTGACCAAATCAGCAAAAAAACCCCCAATCTCTGTCATATCTCACCGTCCGGCGCGCACCGGATGGAAAACTTGGACCAGGCCGGCGGGATACCGGCGGTCCTTTCGGAATTGGCAAAAACGAACCTTCTTGACCTCACGGCGATGACCGTTACCGGAAAAACAATCGGAGAAATTGCCGCCCGTTCAAAAGTCGCTGACCCGGAAGTCATCCGGCCAATTGAAAATCCTTACCGCCGCGAAGGCGGCATCGCCATCCTTTTCGGAAACCTGGCGCCGGAAGGAGCGGTTGTAAAACAGTCTGCGGTTAACGAAACCCATCTTACGCACACCGGGCCGGCCCGGGTCTTTAACGACGAAGAAGAAGCGTTGGATGCGGTTTTGAAAAATCAAATCAAAGACGGGAGTGTTATAGTTATCCGTTACGAAGGCCCAAAAGGCGGTCCGGGAATGCGGGAAATGCTTTCGGTAACCAGCGCCCTGGTCGGTGCCGGAAGAGATGACAAAATAGCGCTTCTTACCGACGGAAGGTTTTCCGGCGGAACCCGCGGCTTGGCTATCGGCCACGTTTCACCGGAAGCGGCGGCCGGCGGCCCTTGCACGCTGGTAATTGACAATGATATAATTGAAATCGACCTCCCTCAAAGACGGCTGAATCTCAACGTTTCCGACACGGAACTGGAAAAACGGAGGAAATCCTGGAAGCCCAGGGAACCAAAAGTCAGGGAGGGTTATCTTTATCGTTACAGCCGGGCGGTCAGTTCCGCGGCTCAGGGCGCCGTGGTAAAATAAGGGATTGCAAAAATGAAAAAAACGCCGGTTTTATTGTTAAAAAGAAGAATACGGTCAACCCCCCACCTCCTTCCATTATACTACCGTTTTGCCAGATATTTAATCGTAATTTGCATTGAAATATTCATTATCATGCTGATTGCGTGGTTCTTCCCCAACGAAACAATTTTTTTTCTGCTCAAACAGTTCTTCCCTTTCCTGGCATTGGTGGCGTTTTTTCTTTACCTCTTCTTCCTGGTTGTGGAATATGAAGCTAAAAAAAACCTTCTGTTAAAAAAGGAATTGGAAGAGCGCAACAGCAACCTGAGTCTCCTGCTAATGACCAGCCAGAAAATTTCCAAGTCTTTGAATTCAAAAAGAATAATCCGGGGCGGTTTCGCCGGGCTGATTTGCCTTTTACCGATAAAAAGGGGGTTTATACTGCTCTATCCGGACAACGAAAAACAGGAGGTCGCGGTTACCTATCATACCAACAAAAAGGCAGCGGAAATAATCAGCGGACATTTGAAAGAAGAACGGTTTTTTGATCAGATAGACAAAGCGCTTCTCTTAAGCCTGAACAAACAAACTTTTCGAAACGTCGAAAATAGCGAAGCGTCCACCTGGCAAAACCTTCAAATAATAAACCTGCTGACCGAAAAAAGATTTTTGGGCTTCCTGGTTCTGGATGCGGAAATCCCGAAAGAAAAAAACGAAACCATGGAAATCCTCTGCCGCCAGATGGCTGCCTCGCTGGAAAACAGCATTCTGCACCAGAAAATGGAGGAATTTTCCCTCACCGACCCGCTTACGAAACTTTATAACCGCCGGTTCTTTTATCGTCGGCTTGAGGAAGAGTTCAACCGGGCAAAAAGGTTCTCGTTTCCTTTTTCGCTAATGCTTTCCGATATTGACAATTTTAAAAATTACGTGGACAGCAACGGACACCATCTGGGAGATGACGCCCTGCAAAAAATCGGCGAACTCGTCAAAAACGCCCTGCGTAAAATAGATGTCGTCGCCCGTTACGGCGGCGACGAGTTTATCTATCTCCTATCTCAAACAGATGCCGGAAACGCAAAAAATGTCGCCCAGCGGGTTAAAGATGCCGTAAGCAATTATTCCTTCCCGACCCGAAACGGCTTCACCAAACTAACCCTGTCGATCGGAATCGCTTCTTTTCCGGACAATGCCCCGGACCCGGACCGCCTTGCGGAAAAAACGGACCAGGCTTTGTTCCAGGCAAAATCCAAAGGAAAAAATAGAATCTGCCTCTTTAATGAACCAGCACTCACTTGAAGAATTACAAGTCTGATATATTATTGATATAACCTTAAATTGTCGTTGCAGGAAAAAGGAGGCATCATGAAAACTAAAGATTTTAAAAAACCGCCGTTGTTACGAAGGCGGTACCTGGTCAACCGCCCCCTGCAAATGGCTTATTCCGGATTCATTGTCTGGGCGATTGGCGTCGGCATGATAATCGCCTGGCTGGTCACCTATTATACAATCTGGTCCCTGATCTTAGACCAGATTTCCCGGGAAACCCAATTACCGCAAATACTTCATAATGTAAATTCACGTTTATTCTGGACGCTGGCCATTCCGGGATTAGTTCTGCTCCTTATAATGGCGTGGCTTCAGATATTCCTGTCGCACCGTATCGCCGGACCCGCCTACCGTCTCCGCAAAACGATGGCCGAAATAACCCGGGGTTTATGGCCGGAAAACATCCAGGTTAGAAATCATGATTTTTTAAAAGATATTATCAAGGATTTCAACCTGCTGCTTTCTTTTGAAAAAGACCGTTATCTTCAGCTGGCGGCTCAGATTAAAGAAGCATCCGAACTCCTGAGCCGGTTTGAAGTTACGGATGAAGCGAACAAGCAGAAATTATTTGCCAGCCGTGAAGCGCTGAATGCGGCGCTAACTTTAATAGACCCTGCCCTTTCCAAACCTGTTTCGGATAACAATGGCCCAACTAAACAATAAACACGCTGTCATTCCCGCATGTATCGGGCGGGAATCCAATCCTAAAACGTTGAACTCACAACGCGGCTTTACCGCGCTGGAATTACTGGTGGCAAGCATCATCATTCTGCTGCTGGCCACCACATCAGTTGTGATGATTTCCCGGGTTGAAACGTGGGCCAATATCGCCCAGGTAAAGACGGAAATAATTCAAATCTCAATGGCCATGGAGATGGAAAAATACGATACCGGCTATTACGTTGATGACCTGCAATACCTTAATTCACTAATTGCGCCGGCGGTAAAATACAGTAAAACCTGGAGAGGACCTTACCTGAAAAGCAATTTTACGGACCCCTGGGACAATTCTTACGAACTGGAATTAGCCCCCGATGAAAAAACCTACACCATTAAGAGCTATGGCGCGGATAAACTGCCCGGGGGAACCGGTCTTAACACCGACATCACCTGGCATTCCGGTTATTCCGATTTCCAGGATTGAAATGAAACCGGAATGGCGTATTGACAATATAAAAAATTTAGGGTATAAGTATTAATAGTATGGAAAAACAAATAATAAACAGGATTGAACCAATATATGACAGCGTAGGACAGGCGGGACGCCTGTCCTACGCTGTCATACTGAGGTATCGGGGGGTAATATGGTTATCAGAAAACGGGAAAGCGGAAAGTCGGGATTTACCCTGACCGAAATACTGGTCATTTTCGGAATTATCGTGGTCTTAGCCGGATTGGTCACTACCGTCCTGCTGAGAGTAAAAACGTCCGCCAAAAGCGTGCTCTGTTTAAGCAACCTGAAACAGATTGCCGCGGCAATCCAGATGTATCATTCCGATTACAAGGCGACGCCGAACCAAATTTATCCGCTCCTCCAAAATTCGGGTTATATCACAACCGCCGGAGTCTTTAAATGTCCGGCAGACCGCACGACTGACCCTGATAGCTATGGCCCGTTTTATTTACCCCGGGCGCTCACCAATTCCCAGAAACTCTTCCTGGGCTGCCCGAGGCACGCCGATAAAACCATCGCCTTATTTGGATGGCCGCAGTTTAATATCGCCCGCGCATGTAAAATCCTGTGGAATGGTTCGCCGATAAACCAAGGAGAACCTGTCATTGGCGGCGAACTCCTTTTTGAAGATGGAACCAGGGTTGTCATCAACGGCACTCTCCCGGTCAGAATAATGCTCTCCACCGTGGACCAGAATAAACAAATCTACAGCGCCATCAGCATTCCGGAGGGGGCTACCGGCGATCTGACGGTAACCCACCCGGTCGGTTTTCCCTCTCAATTTGATGTTCTCACCCCTTCCCTTATTACCGGGGTTGCCGGCACCAAATTTACGGTAACGGTCCAGTGGATTTATTCTGCATCTTCAAACTTAGCGCTCTGCAGTACTGAAATAAACTGCGCCGAAGGAAAAGTCCTGGCTGAAGTGCAAAACAACGGGGAGAAATCCGAAGGGACGACTGCTTTCAAACCGGTCACTGCAAAGACGCAGTTTACCATTGACGCAACAGATGGACCAATTACGGTAAAAAACTATATCAAAAAAAAACCTGTCGCCGCGACCACACTTCCCAACACCACCAATCCCTATAACTCTTCCACTGATTTTTGGAAATGGCTTAAGTGGTGGTGGACTCATCTCTAAATAGACTGTTTGCGGTAATAACTTCTGGATGCGCCGACTGCCTGCAATTTTAATCTCCACAGTTCTGTCCGTTGTCATCGGGATTCTCTTCCTCTCCGGTTTCTGGGAACGGTTGGAATTAATCACCCTTGACCTTCGTTTCCACAACCACCGACAAGTTCGTTTTTCCGATTCGCTCGCCGTCGTTGGTGTTACCCAGGGTTGTTTAGGAGAGTTAGGTAACTCTCCGTCCCGGGTTCAATATGCTGACCTTATTTCCACCCTTTCCCGGGCCGGCGCCCGGGTTATCGTCTTTGACGTCTTCTTCCCCCAGCGCCAGGACAAACTTGAAGACGAGGCCTTAATCCGGGCGGTAAAAGAGGCCGGCAACGTAATCCTGCCGGTCTTTTCACCCGGAGCCCTCAACCCGGCGGAGAGAAGTTACGATGATACCTACCCGGTGGAACGGATTCAGGGTAACTTTCCGGACCTGGAGAACGTCTCCGCGGGACAGGGACATATCAACATCCTTGCGGATGAAGACCAGATTGTCCGGACCGTTCCGGCCAACATAAGTTACCAAGGTAAAACCTATCCCCACCTGGCCATCAGCGCCGTCCGCCTATACCGGAAAGGCCGGACCATCCCCGAAACCCTGAGAACCCTGCCACTGGATAATAAAGGGCGGTATTATATCAGTTACCTGCGTCCGGAAACGATAGCCGGTTCACCGAATTTTTTCGCCTTCAGCAAGGTCCTGAAGCACAATTATCCCCCGGATGCCTTTCGCGATAAAATCGTCCTGGTGGGACAAACCATTCAGGGATTAAAGAACGCGGACCTGGCGCCCACGCCTTTCGGTTATCAGTTCGGCGTCCTGGTTGAAACAAGCGCCATCAACACCATCCTCACCCGGAGCTTCATCGTCCGTCCGGCCGCGGGCTGGACTCTTCTTCTCCTGCTCATTTTCGGATTGATGCTGGGCTTTTCCCTCTTCAACACCCGGATTTCAATTGATTTAACCGTTGCCTTTATTTTTCTGCTCCTGGTTATCGGCGGTTCTTTCCTCTTTTTCCGGAAGGAGCATGTAATCCTGGAGGTTGTTCCGTTGGCCGCGCTCGTTTTTAGCGACTACGTCAGTTCCCTCGTCGTGGGCCGGCACCGGGCTATCCAGCAGAGAAAACAATCGCTCTCCGCCGTGCACCGGCAGGAGACCGAAATAACTGCCCTGATCAGCCCTTTCTCTCCCCTGACCGAATCCGGAGAGAAATCGCCGAAGATGAGTGAAGACCTGCGACTGATGAATCAGACCCCTCAAATGGCGTTACGCATCTTTTCCTCTTCCATGGGCGCCTCTTCGGCCACGATGTTCACGCGCAAATCAAAAGAAAAAGACCTCACGCCGCTGACCAGTTTTGGCGCGGTAGAGACAAACCGAAAAACGCTGGTCAAAATTGCCGAAATGACAACTTCCGGGAAAAAACCCCTCTTTTGCAACCGGGTATCCTTAAGCCGCAACCCCTTGATTCGTTCCCTGGGCAGGAATATAACTAATATCCTGTCCCTGCCTGTAATCTCCGGAAAAGAAGTTTGCGCGGTCATCATCCTTTTAAACAAAAAACCCACTCTCTTCTCCCCTTCCGCCTACTTCACCCAGCAAGATATCCAGCTGGCAACCATTATGTCGCTCCAGACAATCGTGGCTATCCAGAACGCCAACCTCGGCCTGGCCTTGAGAGACGCGCACCTTGATACGATTATCCGGCTGGCGATGTCGGTAGAATACCGGGACCGGGAAACCGGCGAACATATCAACCGCATTCGGGACTATGCCACCATCATCTCTTTCGGGTTAGGCCTGCCGGATTACGAGGTGGATTTAATCCGAAACGCGATACCGATGCATGACATCGGTAAAATAGGCATTCCGGACCACATCCTGCTGAAGCCGGGTCCGCTGACACCGGAAGAACGAAAGATTATCCAAACCCACACCACCATCGGCGCCCAGATTCTTTCCAAATCAACCTCGGTTATCCTGCAGGCCTCGGAAATCGTGGCCTTATGCCACCATGAACGCTATGATGGTTCCGGATATCCCCGCAGTTTAGCCGGCGAGGAGATTCCGCTTTACGGACGCATTGCCGCAGTGGCGGACGTCTTTGATGCGGTCTGTTCCAAGCGTTGTTACAAAGAGGCCGTATCGGTTGAAGAAGGGTTGCGTATAATTAGGGACGGAGCCGGCAAAAACTTTGACCCGCGCCTGGTGGAAATATTTCTCAGCAATTTGCCATCAGCGTAGTCCTCTGTCATCCTGAACCCTTCGCGTTGCTCGAGGGTAAACTCCGTGAAGGGTCTATCTTTAACAACGAGATTCTTCGCTATCGCTCAGAATGACACAGAGTGCGTTCAGAATAACAAAAGAATAGTAGCCGATTTTATTATGCAACAAACCTTAAAACAGAAACGCGAACTCAAACCGGTCTTAAGGGTAAAATTAGGAGCCAGGTTAAAGATGGCCCAAATCCTGGAAAGTTCGGAAGAAGATTTTGCCCGAACGGTCAAAGAGACGGAAAACGAGCCCTTATTCCGCGAATTACTCGTCTGGGGCGGCGTAAAGCGTAAACGGTTCCCGGGTGTCAGCCCGGCTTTTTTTCGAAAAGTCAGCTATAAAGAAGGAGACGTTTCTTATACCCGCCCGGCTATTTCCGACGCCGTGGACGAAGAAACGGCCGCCCTGATTAAAAAAACAGGCCGGGAGAATTTTACGCGGTTTTTCCTCGTCCCGGAAAGAATCTATACCGTAAAACAGATAGAAGACGAAACCGCCTTAAGTAAAGAGGAGATTGAGAAAATTGCTGATTTTGTCAATAACTTTTCCGCTCCCGGACTTGCCCCGGGTATGCCTTCCCCGGTGGCGCCTTATGCCGAAGGAACGAGGATAATCGCCGCAATCGGTCATAACCAGGCGGGATTAATAATTGAGGACCTGAACTTTGATTTATGCCGGGGAAGGTACCTGATTGACGGTTCCAGGGTTCAGCAACTCAAAAATTCGCTCCCTTCGGGCCGCAAGAGAAACCTGAACCGAATAATTACCCGCCTGCAGTGGATTAACAGCCGGCGCAACATCATTTACGCTATCCTTCAGTCTCTTCTGGAAAAACAAGAACGGTTCCTTGTGTCCGGCCAGCAAGAGGACCTGAAAAGTTTGACCCAGCGCCAGTTAAGCCTGGAATTGGAGATTTCCCCTTCGCTTCTGAACCGTGCGATTAAAAAAAGGGCGCTCCGGCTTCCTGACGGAACAACCGCCCTTCTTAAGAATTTTTTCCCGGGGCGGCGGGAAGAAATTAAGAAGGCGATTAGAAAGATTATCAAAGAAAAGAATGGGGAGATATCAGATTTGCAGATTAAAATTATCCTCTGGCGTGATTATGGGCTTTCCCTGTCGCGCCGTACCGTAAATTTCTACCGCAATTTAATAAAATAATCTGTCATTCTGAGCCGTTTTTGCGAAGAATCTCGTTTTGGTTCTTCCAAAAGGTCTTTCCAGCCAGGATTGATCGATTCTATTAAAATATTTTTCTTTTTTCTGAGCCAACCTTTTATCTGTTTTTCGCGTGCTATCGCGTCTTCTATCTTGTCTGTTTCTTCGCAGTAAACCAATTTTGTCAAATTATATTTTTTGCTAAATCCATCTACTAACTTTTCCTTATGTTCCCACACTCTTCGTGATAAATCGTTCGTTACGCCCGTGTACAGAACTTTGTTGTTTTTATTTGTCAGAATATAAACAAAATATTGACGAGGCATGAGGATAGATCCTTCGCAACTACGGCTCAGGATGACAGATTGTTAATGGCTCAGGATGACACAAAGTGTGCCAGATTCTTCGTTTCACTCAGAATGACAACAAGAAGTTTTGCGTATTATCAAGGAAGCAGGTTTAATTTCTTCATCCGGTAGGAAAGAATCCGCCGGGTGGTTTTCAGTATTTTCGCCGCCTGACTGACAACTCCGCCGGCCTGTTCCAGGGCCTGCTTGATTAAGACCGTTTCGTATCTATTGACTGCGTCTTCCAGTGATACGTTCCCGGACGCCGGAAACGGAAATGCCGGAGAAGCAGGCTCCCTTTTCCGAAACGACTCTGCAAGATGTTCCGGCTGAATGGTCCTGACGTCACCGTGCAGGACCAGGATTCTTTCAATAACATTCTTCAGTTCTCTCACGTTACCCGGCCAGCCGTAGTCCCGAAAGATATTTTTCGCCTCTTCTGAAATGGATTTTACCGTTACGTGAAGCGTTTTTTGGAATTTGGCGAAGAAATGGTCCACCAGAAGCGGAACATCCTCCGGACGTTCCCGCAAGGGCGGAATGGCAATCGTCACCACATTAAGCCGGTAATAGAGGTCCTGGCGAAAACCGCCTTTTTCAATCTCGGACTCCAGGTCCTTCGAGGTTGCCGCCAGAACCCGCGCCTCTGTTTTAATTAATTTTGTGCCGCCCAGCCGCAGAAATTCCCGCTCCTGAAGCACGCGCAAAAGTTTTACCTGGGTCGCCGGAAGCATCTCCCCGATTTCATCCAGAAAAATTGTTCCGTCTTTGGCCAGGTCAAACATCCCGGCCTTCTTTTCCAGGGCGTCGGTAAAAGCCCCTTTTTCGTAACCGAAGAGTTCGCTTTCAAAAAGGTTTTCCGGCAGGGCGGCGCAGTGTACGGCGATAAAGGGTTTGTCCGCGCTGGAACTGTGATAGTGAATTAACTTTGCAACTACTTCCTTGCCGGTTCCGCTCTCTCCGGTAATCAGGACGCTGGAAGGAGTCCGGGCAACCCGGGCCACCTCCTGGAGAACTTTTTGCGCCGCAGGGCCCCGGCCCACAAATTCCGCTTCCCGGTAATCCCGACTTATCGTCTGCAGATAGGCCACTTCTTCCTGCAGCCGGCTGTAATCAAGCATCTTGCGGATTACCAGTTTCAACTCCTCGCTTTCAAACGGCTTAGCGATATAGTCAACCGCGCCCAGCCGCATCGCTTCCACCACGGTCTTTACCCGGTCAACCGCGCTGAGCATAATTACCGGCAGCTCCGGATTGAACTGACGAATCTTCCGCAGAACCGCCAAGCCGTCCATATCCGGCATTACAACATCCAGAATAACCAACCGGGGGTCTTCTTCCAATAACTTAAGCCCTTCCCGACCGCTGGACGCCACGCTGATTTGATAATCATCCTTCAGGAGCATCCGCAGCGCTTCGCAAACATTCTTCTCGTCGTCAACAATCAGAATTTTCTTCATCGCTCATCACCTTTCTTTACCGGGAGGAAAACCCGGCAGACCGTTCCCTTTCCGGGAACGCTTTCCAGCCGGATCTTTCCGCCGTGGTCTTCAATAATTCTCTGAGCAATCGGCAGCCCCAAACCCATGCCTTTCGTTTTGGTCGTGTAAAAAGGCGAAAAGACCTCCGGCAGGTTTTCCGGCATAATTCCGGCGCCGTTGTCCTTGAAATCCACCCTGATGAATGAACGGCCATTTTCTATCACCGGTTCGGCCTTGATATCTATCCGGCCGGTACCTTCGGTCGCCTCTCCGGAATTTGTCAGGATGCAGTCAAACGCTTTTTCAATGCTCTGGCGGTCAATGTCAGCCACCAGATTATCCGGACACTCTTTTACCAGTTCAATCCGGCGCCCGGATTCCCGGAGGAATTTTTCAATGGAAGATTCAAGAACCTTTTTCAACGGTACCGGAACGATGCGCATTTCGACCGGTTCCGCGAATTCAAACAGGTCGGAAGCTATCCGGTTTAAGCGCTCTACTTCTTCGGAAACAATTCGGAAAAAATTTTCCCGGAATTCCCGGTCCTGGTATTTTTCGGGAAGCAACTGGACAAAGGTCTTAATCGCCACCAGCGGATTCTTTATCTGGTGCGCCATACTGCCGGCCAACTGGTACCAGAAGTTCAACCGTTCCAGGTAACCGACCTTTTGCTCCATCTCCTCCAGGAAGGTGGCATCGGAAAAGATGAGCACGGCCCCGGCCGTCGCCTCAGCCTCGTCCCTGATTAGGTTGGTGCTAACCCTAAGCGGCTTTTTGGTCGCCGGATAAACGATCCTTTCGTTTTGAACAAGTTCACTATTCCTTAAGGCCCGCCAGATAAAGTCGGCCAACTGCGAACCGGCTTTCTGGATGCCGGCGCCTTGCATCTCCTCCGGAGCAACAGCCAGTATCTCCGCCGCCTTCCGGTTGCAGGAAGTAATCCGGCCCTCCGGGTTAACGGCAATCACCCCGGCGGTCAGATGCTCCAAAATCATCTCCTGTTCCTTCTGCTTAAGAAACGCCTGGTGGTAAAGGGAGGCGTTATCAATGACCAGTCCCAAGTAATTCGCCAGAAATGAAAAAAAGTCTATGTCTTCCTCGCTGAAATCTCGTCCGGAAATTTTATTTCCCAGGGAGAGGAAACCACTCACCTTTCCGCGAAAAAAGACCGGAACGCAGATTTTGGCGCCGGCCAGTTCCAGGTCGTTCTGCAACCGGCTTCCCGATTTTGCAGGGTCAAGGTCCACAATTTTTTCGTAACGGAGAATCTTCTGTTCCTTTTCCAGCCAGGCAGCCAAACCATCGGAAACGGAAAAGGAGACCTGTCCGGCCCAGGAATTATCCCAACCGAAAGAAGCGCGAACCCGGTACTCTCCTTTCTCCAGCAAAAACAGGGCGATACGGGAAAGGCCAAACACCTCTCCGATGGTTTTTACCAGCAATTCCGCGAAATCATTTTCCTTAAAAATATTCAGCAATGTTTCCGAAATGCGACGCAGCGCCCCGGCGTAAAAATCCCGGCCCTGTTCCAAAATAACCGGCGCCGGGCGTCTTTCAACCATCTTTAAAAACTGTTTTTCCAGATACTCCTTTTCCCGGGCCAGGAATTCTTTTTCCAAGGCGTGGGAAACGATAATTTTAAGCCTTTCCCGGTCAATCGGCTTATTCAGCATATCATAGGCGCCCTGCTGCAAGGCCTCGGTTCCCGCCAAAGAAGCGGAACCGGGCAGAAGAACCACCACCGGCAACCCCGGCTGATACTTGCGGACCTGACGTAAAATCGCAAACGGGTCGTTTTCCTTCAGGGGGACATCCAGAAAAAGAATGCTGAACGGCTGGTGTAATTCCGATCCAAAAAACAGACCTTTGCCGATATCCAAAAAGGTGAGAGAATCCTTGAAAAGGAGTGATAGTTCTTCTTTGAGCGCCGGACTATCGGAAATGATTGCGGATAGAATCATTTTTCCTCCAGGGCAGACAGATACGCGGCGGGAAATTCCAGCGTAAAGGCGGTTCCGTTGTTCGGAACGCTCTGCACCTCAATTTCACCGCCGTGTTCCTTCACGATATTATGGGCAATGGCAAGCCCCAGCCCGGTTCCGCCGGTCCGGGTACTGAAAAATGGGTCAAATATCCGGGCAAGGTTTTCTGAAGGAACACCCTTGCCCGTATCAATTATCTTGATAAAAAACCGCTGCTTGTAAGGAGAAGTGCTGGCTGTAACCGTCAACCTGCCCCCGTTCTCCATCGCCTGAATGCTGTTGAGAAACAAGTTGGAAAATACCCGCTGAAGCTGGGCTTCGTCGCCTTCAACGAAAATATCTTCCGCGGGATATTCCTTCTCCACGGTAATCTCCCGGGCGGCCAATTCATTGGTAAGCATGAAAAGACTCTTTTCAATTGTTTCGGAAAGATTGGTTTTCTTTTTTTGCATCTGTGCCGGCCGGGCAAAATTCAAAAGGTCTTCCAGGAGGCGGTTTATCCGGTCAACTTCCTGGGAAGCAATCTGCGTAAACGTCTGCCGAAACTCCGGATCATTGAACTTTTCCGGAAGCAACTGGACGAAGGTCTTGATGGAAACCAGCGGGTTCCGGATTTCATGGGCCATCCCGGCGGCGATTATCCCGGCGGCCGCCAGCCGCTCCGCCCGCTGCAACTGGGAAAAAAGTTCCGCGTTATTGATAACCATGGCCAGCTGGCCGGAAATGGTACGCAGAAATTCCAAATCATGCTTGGAGAAGATTTTTCGGTTTTCCTTCTGGGACATAATTAAAAAACCGACCAGTTCATTCTTGAGCATGAGCGGAACAGACATTTCCGCCGGCATGGCTTTCAGCAAAGCAACCGCATGGTCCCGGCCCGAATCAAAAGACATTCGCTCCAGTTCATCGCGAATCAAAACATCTCCCCGGGCTAATTCCTTTACAAAAGCGCTTTCTTTATTTAAATCCAGAATAAGTTGATTTTTTCTGAATCCGTGTCCCACCATGGCGCCGATGAAAAAATTATCCGCCTCTTTGTTTCCGCGCAGGGCTATCAGGACGTTTTTTACTTTTAAAGCCGGCGCAATCCTTTCCAGGGATAGCCGCAACAAACGTGAAATATCCTCGCGGGAACTCAGGATTTCGCTCAGTTCGCTCAACACCTTTTCCGGCTGATGCCGTCTCCGGAAAAAAAACTTGTCCAGATAGACCTGGATCTTTTCTTTAACGGGAGAAAAAATAAAAGCAATGGCAATGGCGGCAATCATGTTGGGAATAAACAGGTTGACGGGTACAACCCTCCCTTGAAATAGTAAATTCAGCATGAAAACGACAACGCCGTAAATTAAAACCAGAAAAACGGTCAGAATAGCATACATCGTTGTCCGCTTTAAAACAAAAGAAACTTCCAGAATCCGATGGCGGGCAATGCCGTATGCGATAATGCCGCTCATGAGCACGGCTGAAAACGGCGCTAACGGAGTAAACCGGACAATTCCGATATAGGGCGAAACAAGCGAAGTTAAGCACACAAAAGCCGTTCCGAGCGCAACCGTGCCAAAAACATAATCTATTTCCAACCTCTTAAAACCGCTGTTCCTTTTTCGTGTCCGCAAAAGACTGACCAGGGAGATTATCAATAAACCTAAAACATAAATGGAGACAAAAACGAAAGAATTTCCGTAAACGACCAGCGGGGAAGCAAAACGAAGTTTCTGTTCCGGCACATGAAAAAAGTAACTCTTGATAAAAGACGGGGTAAAAGCCAGGCAGACAAGGAGACCGCTGATTAAATAATAAAACAGAAATCTTGCCTTCTTCTCATGAACATCTTCCCTGAAAGTTGCGACAAAATGATAGAAGACCGCGGGTATGAATACGGCGATTGCGGTTGCCACCCTAACCCAGAAGGGGAATTTTTCGATACTTATGCCGGCCTGTTGGAGACCAAGCAACATCGCTATTGCCCAGCCGGCTAAGTTTAAATTAAATATTAAATAAAGTCGGTTCTTGGTATTTTTTTTCCTTAAAAAAACAAACAGGCCGATTCCGGTGGAAGTGACCGCGGCCAGTATGTTTACCAGGAAAAACAATTTCATCAAATACGACATTTTTTTATCAGCAGAGAGGAATTACCCCCTCCAATCCCATGAGAATTAACCAAAGCCACCTTAACTTCATTATAACGCGGTTTGTTCGGAATATAATCAAGGTCGCAGGCCGGGTCCGGATACCGGTAGTTTATGGTCGGCGGAATAAGGCCTTTCTGAAAACTGAGCGGAAGAGCGGCCACCTGGAGCGGTCCGCCGGCCGCCAAAGGATTGCCAATCATTGATTTGATGGAACTGACCGGTATCCGGTAGGCCTCTTGACCGAAAAGTTTTTTGATGGCATCCGTCTCTATCTTATCAATCAGGCAATGAGAAGGACCGTGTGCGGAAATATAATCTATCTCGGAAAAAGAAATAAGCGCCTGAAGAATTGCCTTTTCCATGGATTTCCTCAATCCTTCATCCAGGCAATTCTCGCTGTTATTTCCGAAACCAATGATTTCACCGTAAATAGCGGCGCGCCGGTACAGCGCCTGCGCCATCTCTTCCAGAATAAAAACTGCGGCTCCTTCCGAAATTATGCCCACCGTTCGCTTCAAATCAAAAGGCCGGCTGGCACCCTCCGGGTTATCCGCTACCGGAGGCACCAGACCTCCCTGACAAAACCATCCCCACAGCAAAGGGCTGATCGGCGCATCAACGCCGCCGCAGATGCCGAGTGAAATTTCCCCGGACCTGATTCTCAGGTAGGTAAGTCCAATAGCGTCGAGACCAGCTGTGCAATCATTGCCAAGCGTTTCGCCGGAACCGGGATGGTTTAGCAATTTAACAATTTCGCTAACTGCGGCGTGAGGAGAAACAGCCAGGATTCCGTAGGGACTAATCGCCAAATGTCCTTTCTTCAAAAAAATTGCAAAATCTTTCTCGATAACATCGATCGCGCTGCTGCTTATCCCCAAAGTTACGGAAGAGCGAATCGGCTCGGGAATTATTGAATTAAAACCGGCATCGACCATAGCCATCTGAGTTGCAGCTACTGCGAACTGGCTGGACCGGGCCATTCTCCTGACCGCTTTTTTCTCCATAAAATCAAGCGGAAGACGGCCAGTCACCTCCCCGGCTATCTGGCAGGGAAAACTTGAAGCGTCGAAAGAAGTGATTTTTTTGATGCCGGACTTACCGGTTCTCAGCGCTTCCCAGAACACCTCTTTACCGATACCGTTGGGAGAAATAACTCCTATCCCGGTAATGACCACCCGTTTCTTCTCTTCAGTAATTCTTTCCGCCATTGATTTTTACGATTAATTCCTGCAGGTTAAGGGCATCCCCGGTAAAAAAGTAACCGCGATTCAGGTCGCGGAATTCCTTCGGAGAAAGATGGCTGTATTTTGACATTAAAGCAATATCATCGGCTATTCCGGTTGTCAGCCCAACCGATTCCAATTTTTTCAAAAATAATTCCGTTTCCCGGACAAAAGAACGGAATTTTTTACCATCTACCCGATAAGGAAGCGGGTCCCAGAAGCGGGGCGGGAAAAAAAGACGCATCTTATAGTTCATTACCTTATCGGGATAGGCCTTCTTGTTTTTAATTGAAAAACCATATTTTTCCGGATTTTTAAACCATTCGGTTCCGGGAAGAATACCGGGAAATTGAACCAGGACTGAATCCGGCCTGGTCCTCAACAAAAACTCCAGGGTCTTCTTTTTCGTCTCTTCGGTTTCGCCGGGAGCCGGCACAATCAGACTGACGACAATAAAAATTCCGGCCGTTTTCGCTTCCTTCAGGATATTTTCCATCCGCTCCGGAAAGGCCTTCTTGTTTATCGCTTTCGCCAAAATCCCCGGGTCGGTGGATTCCACTCCGAAAAAGACAGCGAAACAACCGGAATCTTTAAGCAGCGAAAAATCAATCCCCTCCTGGCGTAAATCGGTCAGAACGGTATATTTAATCTTAAGATTGTTCTGAATTATGGACCGGGCCACCTCCTCCAATAATTTCGGAGGCGTATTGGAACCGCCGTAACGGAAGAGAGAAACGCCGTATTTCTCCTGATAATGCGTTATTTCCGCAATTATCCGCTCAACGCTCTTGACTCTCGGCCGGCCGCTCTTCACGGGATGAATGCAAAAATAACAGGAAAAAGAACACCCCCGGCTTTCGTCAAGCACGATAAACTTCAGACGTCCGTTATCCTTCATAGCCGGATAAACAGACGGGTCGTAATTGGCAAAAGGCAATTGGTTCAGGTCTTCCGTCCATTTTTGGGGCGTGGTTACTATCCGGCCGGAATCACGAAAAATCAGGTTGGGAATCTCCCGCAAACCTTTCTTGCCTTGAACGAAATCAACTAAACCCAGGATGGCGTGCTCGCCTTCCCCGTAAACCAGGGCATCAAAATCAGAAGTTGCCCGGTAAATATTCTCCCGGAAAAAATCCACCTGGGGACCTCCGCCAAAAACCAGTATCTTCGGATTTCTCTTTTTTAAAACATCGGCGATAATCAGCGAAGCGGTAAACCCATCCCCGTTCCAAAGTTTTAACCCCACGAAATCAACTTTCTCTCTTTCCGTCAGATCGGCAATCTCAGAGCCGATTTCGTAAAAAACCCTGATTTGGTGTGCCCGCAACTTTTTCTCTAAAAAAGAAAGGCGCAGCAGTGTCAAAAGTCCGGGCTTACTGCCCTGAAAAATAGGTCCGGCGATTTTTTTCAGGCGGGTGCTGATATTTTCCGGAAAAGAACGTTTCAGGGTTTCCGTAGTATTGTAATCAAGAATTTTCACCTGGTGGCCTTGAGAAATAAACAAGGAAGCCAATAAAGCCAGACCATTGTCCGGTATGAAATCGGAAGGGGTTCTGGGACATCCGGCCACCGAAATAAGTAAAATTTTCATATCAATTCATGTTAAGTTTTTGTACAATTTTGTTTAGATACGCATTACAGCCTGTACAAAAATGTTACCTTATATTTTAAGCAATGTCAAATTTGTACATCTGGAATCCGATACAATACCGGTGCAAAGCTTTGCGCCTTGTGTCATCCTGAGCGTAACACTGTCATCCTGAGCGTAACACTGTCATCCTGAGCGCAACACTGTCATCCTGAGCGCAACACTGTCATCCTGAGCCATTAATACGCTGTCATCCTGAGCGCAGCGAAGGATCTCAACCGCTAACTGCGGGATTCTTCGTAAGATCGGCTCAGAATGACATCATAATGACAGGCGGGCTTTGCCCGCCGTAGCTTTAGCGAAGGCGGGAAGCCTGTCCTACTGTACAAATAGAACAGAAAATCTATGGCAAAAAAATTGCACCTTGTAGGGTATGCCCGCAATTCCAAGCGGTGCTGATTCCCGCCTAAAACATGCGGGAACGACACGCAAAGAAAAATTTGGAGGAAATATGGCACAAAAATTTTATCCGGTAATTTTAGGGTTTATGTTCTTATCTGTACTGACACATGCGGAAGGGGCCGGATTTCAGAACCCGCCCCAGGGAACGGCTGCCTCGGCCCAGGCCGGCGCATTCACGGCCCAGGCAGATGACGCCACCGCCATCACCCATAACCCGGCCGGATTAACCCAGTTATCCGGCGCCTCGGTTCTGTTCACCCCGGCTTTTATCTATCCTTCCACTAAATATTACGCTCCGGGCGGACAAACGGAAAATATGAAGGAATCGTTACATATCCTGCCAAACCTTTATTTTGCCACCGACTTGAAAACGACCAACTGGCGGTTTGGACTGGGAATCACCACGCCTTTCGGACAATCAACCGAATGGTCTAAAGATGGTTTGTTCCGATACAACGCTACTTTTTCGGAAATGAAATTTATTGACGTAAATCCGACAATCGCCTATCGGGTAAACCCTGAATTTTCCCTTGGCCTGGGTTTAAATTATTATAACTCCAGCCTTACCCTGAAAGCGCAGAACGATTACAGTTTCTTTTCTTCCCCGGACGGCAGCCAGAAGATGGCGGTTGAAGGCGAAGGATACGGATACAACCTTGGTCTTCTCTATAAACCTTCGGAAAAGCACAGCATCGGCGGCACCTTTCGCAGCGGTTATTCCATCAAGCATACCGGACACTTTTCGATGACCGGCATACCCCTGTTCCTGGGCGGCCCGGATTTCAGAACTCCGTCTTCCGTCAAAATGAACTTCCCGAACATGGCGGGAATTGGTTATGCCTACCGGCCGAATAAAAGATGGAAGATAGAAACTGACCTGGAGTGGATAGAATGGTCCTCGCTGAAAAATCTGACAATCGACCTTGCGCTACCCGCTCCATCCCGTCAGGAGATCGCCAAGGACTGGGAAGATACTTTAAGCCCCAGAATTGGGATAGAATTCCGTCCGGACGTAAACTGGAAACTCTGGGCAGGTTACGTATATCTTCCCACCTCAATACCGGACCGAACCTTTGACCCGTCTCTGCCGGACGCCAACGCCCACGTCTTTTGCCTCGGTTTTGGGTGGGAGAAAAAAAACTTTGCGCTGGCGCTCTCCCAGGAATTATCCTTTCCGGAAGACCGGAAAATCGACGAAAGCGGACCTTTTGACGGCACCTACAAAACTTTTAATCTGATTACAACTCTAAATATCCAGTATAATTTCTAAAAAGAATACCACGGAAGCACGAAAAAATGGATTGTCATCCTGAGGGTACCGAAGGATCTCGCTTTTTAAAGATTGGATCCTTCGCTAACGCTCAAGGATGACAAATTACGTTGGATTCTTCGCTGACGCTCAAGAATGACAAAGGGCGGCAGATTCTTCGCAAAAGCGGCTCAGAATGACATCACACAAAAACGTTTTACGGAGGCGAAATGAAAAACAAAATCCTGGTTATCGATGACGAAATCGGCCCGCGCGAATCCCTGCGGATTCTGTTCAAAGACAACTACGATGTATTGATTGCCGGCAACGGAGAAGAAGGGATTCAAATCAGCAAAAAGGACCACCCTGACCTGACAATCCTTGACTTGAAGATGCCGGGAATGGACGGGATTGAAGTACTGCAAAAGATTAAAGCAATAAACCCGAAGGCAAAAGTGATTATCCTTACCGGCTACGGGTCGCCGGAAATGACTCAACAAGCGCAAGGGCTGGGCGCAATTATTTGCCTGAACAAACCGTTTGACATCTTTGAAATCCGCCGGCTGGTCTCCGAAAAAATAAATGGCTAAAAAACACGACATTCTCGAGATAATCAATGCTTTGCTGATGGTGATAGACGGCAAAGACCACTACACAATGTCTCATTCCCTGCTGGTCATGGATTACGGCCAGTCAATAGCCAAAAAATTGAAACTCACCGAAAAAGAGCAGGAAACGATTCGTTTCGCCGGATTTCTGCACGACACCGGGAAGATCGCTATCCCCGACGCCATACTCCAAAAACCAGGCCGGCTTTCTCCGGAAGAATACGAAAAGATAAAAACACATCCGCAGGAAGGCGCCAAAATCATCGGCCAGATAACTTCCCTGAAAGACGTATTGCCCCTGGTCCTCTACCACCACGAACGGATGGACGGAAGCGGTTATCCGGAAGGCCGGAAAAACGGCGAGATACCGCTGGGTTCAAAAATATTGGCTGTCGCCGACACCTATTCGGCTCTGATTTCCGGCCGGCCTTATAAATCCGCTTCGAGCATCACGGAATCAGCCAATATCCTGAAAGGTCTTGACAATACCCTTGACCAGTTTCTGGTGAAGATATTCCTGGAGGAAGTGGAGAACGGTAAAATTTGACCTGAAAACTGAAAATATGGTATAAAAGAAGGGTAATGAATAAAGAAAAGTTGGGAGACATCTTGGTCAGGCAAAACCTGATCAAACAAAAAGATTTAGACCTGGCCGTTGAGGAACAGCAGCGGACCGGAAAACTCTTGGGCACTATTCTGATTTTAAAGGGACTTCTGACCAAAGAAAAAATGACCGAAGCCCTCGCCCTGCAAAATGAAATCGAAATCGTTTCCCTGTCCCAGCTTAGCATCCCGCCAGCATTAATCAAAAAAATCCCGGAAAGACTGGCCAAGCGGTTTTTGGCCATAGCCATCGAACAGAAAGAAAAAATATTAAAAGTGGCCATGGCTGACCCATTTGACATTACCGCTATTGATAAACTTCAAAGCGTTACCGGTTACGAAATAAAAGCGGTCAGGGGAAAATCCGAGGAAGTTCTTGCAGCCATCGAAAAGAATTATTACGGATTTACCGAAATGGAAGCGCCGACGCTGGAACTGACCAGCGTAGGATTGGACCAGGAAGCGGATAAATCTGAAATTACCTTCCAGGCCGATGACCCGCCGGTGATAAAATTCGTCAACCTTCTTTTAGTGCAGGCCATCGAAAAAAGGGCTTCCGACATTCACCTGGAACCGATGGAAAAGACCTGTTCGCTGCGGTTTCGAATCGACGGAATACTTAACTCCGCATCCCCGCCCCCGGTTACGATGTTCCCGGGAATCGTCAGTCGGATAAAGATTCTGTCTAATCTTGACATTGCCGAAAGAAGACGCCCACAGGACGGCCGGTGCGAAGTTAAAATCGGAAAAAAAATTCTTGACCTGCGCATCTCCACCTTTCCCACGGTCTTTGGCGAAAAGGTTGTCATTCGCGTCCTGGACCGTTCCAGCCTGGTCCCGAACCTTCAGGAATTAGGAATGGAAAAGGAACAAAGAGAAAAATTCCAGTCCGCCCTCAAAAAACCTTACGGCATTATTCTGATTACCGGGCCTACCGGCTCCGGAAAAACAACCACCCTTTACGCCGCCCTTTCCCACCTCAACAACCCCAGAGTAAACATCGTCACTCTGGAAGACCCGGTGGAATACCGGCTGGAAGGAATCAACCAGGCCCAGGTCAGGCCGGAAATCGGTCTGACTTTCGCCAACTACCTGCGCCATGTCCTTCGCCAGGACCCCAATATTATCATGGTCGGCGAAATACGGGATTTTGAAACCGCCGAAATCGCAATCCGGGCCGCGCTCACCGGTCACCTGGTTTTTTCCACTATCCATACCAATGACAGCGTCTCCACCATTACCCGGCTAATTGACATGGGCGTGGCGCCATACCTATTGGCTCCTTCCCTGCATCTGGTCGTCGCCCAGCGCCTCATCCGGAAACTCTGCCCGGAATGTAAAGAACCTGCGCCTTATTCAAATCTCCTGCCGGCTAAAACCGAAATTTACCAGGCCAAGGGGTGCCGCTTTTGCAATGAAACCGGGTACTGGGGAAGAATCGGAATTTTTGAAGTCCTGGAAATAACTCGCCGACTGAAAGAACTGTTTACTCAAAAAACAAGTTACGGGACCTGGCAGGAAGAAGCGAAAAAAGAAGGCATGAAGAGTCTCTTTGATGTCGCCCTGAGTAAAACGGCTGAAGGCATCACCTCCCTGGAAGAAGTCCTTGGAATCGTTGAAAACCCATAATGAAAATCAATGAACTCCTGACGTTGGCGGCCGAAAGAAATGCCTCCGACCTGCACCTTTCTCCCAACATTCCTCCCTGCCTGCGCATCGACGGAGAGTTGGTCTTTATGGAAACCCCTGCCCTGACTGCGGAATCCTGCCAAGACCTGTGCTACTCCATCCTGACCGAAGAGCAGAAGACCCGGTTTGAAAATTTTAAGGAACTTGACTTTTCCTATGGAATTCACGGAATAGGACGGTTCCGGGTCAATTACTACTTTCAGAGAAGTTCAGTCAGCGGCGCCTTCCGTCTCATCCTTACCGAAACCCCAACCTTCCAGCAGTTGGGCCTGCCGGTCCCGATAATGCAAAAATTCTGTTCCCTCTCCCGGGGTTTCATCCTGGCAACCGGGGCTACCGGCAGCGGAAAATCGACCACCCTGGCCGCCATGGTTAACCAAATCAACGAAAACCGAAGATGCCATATCATTACGGTTGAGGACCCGATTGAATATCTGTTCAAACATAAAAAGTCAATCGTCAACCAGCGGGAGTTAGGCGGAGATACCCTTTCTTTCAACGAAGCTCTGAAACACACGCTCCGCGAAGACCCGGACGTAGTCCTGGTCGGTGAAATGCGGGACCTGGAAACGGTCTCTTCCGCTTTAAAACTGGCTGAAACCGGCCACCTGGTTCTCTCCACGCTACATTGCGGGGAGGCAATAGAATCCATCAACCGCATCATTGATATCTTCCCGACCAACCAGCAGCAACAAACAAGAGTTCAACTCTCCCTCACACTCTACGGCGTAATCGCCCAGCAACTTCTCCCCAGAACGGGCGGAAAAGGGAGGGTGCTGGCAACCGAAATCATGGTAGTAACTCCGGCTATCAGGAATCTAATTAGGGAAAACAAACCGCAGGAGATTATCTCCCACCTGCAGATGGGTTTGGACCTTGGGATGGAAACGATGAACCGCTCCCTTTTCCGCCTCTACCGGAAGAAAGAGATAAGTTTGGAGACAGCCATCAACGCCAGTTCTAATTCAAAAGAATTAGAAGAATTAATTAGCAGAAAAACGTAGTTTAATGTTTTTATGGTGTTATCCTGAGCCGTTAAACACTCTGTCATCCTGAGTAAAACAATGCTTTGTCATCCTGAGCCGAAGTCGCGAAGGATCTCGTAGTTAAAACGGGATTCTTCGTTTCACTCAGAATGACACAGAGTGCGTTCAGGATGACAAAGTATGTCAGATTCTTCGCTTGCGCTCAGAATGACAAATGAATTATAATCCTTATTGATTATGGCTAAATTTACCTATTTTGCCCGGAATGAAAACGGAGAAAAGGTTAAGGGAACCCTGGATTCCGCCTCTCTCAACACGCTGGTCGCCGCCCTGAAAAAACAGCGGATGGTTGTCCTCTCTGCTCGGGAAATCAAACCAAAAATACGGATACAGATGAAAATGGCCGGAACCGGAAAGATTAGACTGTCTGAAATTTCTTTCTTTTTCCGGCAGTTGGCGACCATGGTCGGCGCCGGCGTATCTATCACCGATTCGTTGAGAGAATTGGCGTCCCAGATAAAAAACGTCAATTTTTCCGGAATTGTGAACGGCATGAGAACCGACATTGAAAAAGGAAACTCCTTTTCCCAAACCCTGGCTAAACACCCCCGGCTCTTCCCCAGCATCATCACCGCCATGATTAAATCCGGCGAAGAAGGCGGAAACCTTTCCGCGGTTTTAGAGCAAATCTCCGTCCACCTGGAAGATAAAATAGCCCTTCAGCGCGAGGTAAAAACAGCCACCACTTACCCTGCTTTCATACTGGGCTTTTTTATTTTTGCCCTCTGTTTTATCGTTCTATTCCTGATACCCAAATTCACAGAATTGTTTGCCAGTTTTGATGTAGTGCTTCCTCCTCTAACCAGGTTCGTCATGGATACCAGCAATATTATCATAAAAAACTTTATTTGGCTTGTTTTAATTTTTTTCGCTGTTGCGGTTACCTGCTACCGTTACAATAGGACCCGGAACGGCCGGAGGTTTTTCGACCGGCGTAAATTACGCCTGCCGGTGCTTGGTGAAACCTTCCGTTTGATTGCTCTTTCCTATTTTTGCCAGACTTTCGCGGCGCTTATTTCCAGCGGAGTTCCGGTGATAAAATGCCTGGGGATAGTCGGCACGGTCTCCGGAAACAGCCTGATTGAAGATGCTTCCGATAAAATAAAAAACGGTGTAGAAAGCGGCGGCACCATCTCGGCGGAAATGCGCAAAGAACCCATCTTCCCCCCGCTATTGACACGGATGGTTTCCGTGGGAGAAGAAACCGGTAAACTGAGCGAGATGTTCAGCCGGATCAACCGATTCTACCGGGACGAAGCCATGGCTAGAACCAAGATGCTCACTACCACGCTGGAACCGGCAATGCTCCTTGGGCTGGGCGTAATCGTCGGGTTTGTGGTCATCGCCCTGTATCTGCCGATATTCAAGTTGTCCGGGTCAGTAAATATGTAAATACTTGAATTTTGTTGCAAATTTAAGATATAATAATAAGCAACATCAAAAAGGGGGTGAAAAAATTCTATGAAGAATTTACTTAAGAACAAAAATGGTTTCACGATGGTGGAATTAATGGTCGTAGTAATAATCGTGGCAATCTTGGCTGCCGCCTCGATACCTTTCTATACGGCAAACGTCAAAAGAGCCATCCGGACCGAAGCGGTGGCAACCTTGGGCGCAATCCGTTCCGCAGAAAGAATCTACCGGTCAGAATACGGTGGTTACTCAAACAACCTTACTTCCGCTCAAGTCGAGAGTGTCCTGGGAATTGACGCAACAGACGCTCACTACTTCGACATCGATTCCTATACCGTTACCGGTAACGGAACGACAACATTCACCGCCACCTGCACAAGTCTCGCAACCAACGGTGCGCCGGGTACGGCAAAAGTGCTCAAGTATTGGCCAACAACGACTGTTGTTGCTACAGTAACTCAGGATGGAGTGATTAGTGAATTCTAAGTGGACACGGCACCAGAAGAGAGTCGGTAACGCCTCTCTTCTGGTGCCGTAATCGTATTTGCGCACCCTGTAGCGGTGCGATTTATCGCACGAACAAAACTTGGCATAAATGCCACCGCTACGTTAAGTATGCACAAAAAGGCCGGTTTTACGTTAGCGGAAGTAATTATTGCCACAATCATACTAATTATATCCCTGCTCGGCGGCATAGCCTTTTTTTCCCTCAATCGCAATAACCTTTCTTACGCTAACCGTCAACGCCTGGCGACCTGGGGCGCTGTTTACAAGATAGAGCAGTTAAAGAGCATGAATTACTCCGATATGGAACTGCTCCTCAGCCCCGCAATTGAAAACAATCTGAATATTTCCGGAAAAATTTTTACGAGAAAGACAACAATTACAGATATAGGCGCCGGTCCCGATTATAAACAGGTAACGGTGGAGATGGGCTGGAATCCGGGAAGTTTTCCCGTTTCTCTAACAACGTATATTTCACCCAAATAATAACAAATATTTTATATGTCTGCGAAAAAAGGTTTTACGTTGGTTGAGGTAATAATTGCCATTATCCTGAGCGCAATAGCGCTCTTTGGCATCGAAACCCTGATTGTTGCCGCATTCAAGGATTGGAAAACAGGCAAGGAGATAGTGGCTTCGCAAAGAGACCTTGATGTCGCCAGTTACAAAATAAAAGGGATTCTCGAGGAAGCAAACGCCGATACTGTTTATGCTGTTCGTAACGGAGCAGTAAGGGAGCTGGGAGTGTCGGGAACAGCCATTATTGCCAGCAATACCGGTTGGTCAAAAGAATTCTACCTTGCTTCCGGCAACCGGCTGACCTACTATGATAAATACCCTCCAAACGTCTCGGAAACAATCATAAACACTTGCAGTTTACTTGAATTTACAAATGTTGATACTCGAACCGTCAGGGTCAAAGTTGAGGTGCTTGTGCCGAACAATTTTAACCCAATAAGCAATATTTTTCTGGTTTACCTGAGAAACGCAGGGGGAGGATAATATGAATCCTTTTTGTAACAGTAAAAGGGGATACCTCCTACCGATGGTCATTATCTATATGATTATCGCGATGATTGTCGGCAGCGGAATTCTTCTGCTCGGTTCCCTGGATCGGATTGAAGCCAACAAGAGGTTGTTCCGGGAACAGGCGTTCTATCTGGCGGAGGCGGGTATTGACTATGCGCGTTTTAAAGGCAGCTCCTGGGATCCTGACCCCAACAACCAATTTGCGCTCGGAACCGGCTATTTCCATATTGACAAAACAGGAACCGATACGATTACATTTATCTCAACCGGCACGGTCAACGGACATCCGTCAGCGGCAGAAAGAGTTCAACTCGTGATTTCCGCCCCTTCTGATTTTCCGGTTTATCCCGATACTTACGAGCCCCAAATTCCTCTCAGCCCTTACCCTGGCACCATCGCGGTTACCCCTGACCCTGACGGGACTTATTTGTACGTCGGACATTTTTCAGGCCCCGGCGGCTGGGGAACGGGTACCACCGTTTCGGTTATCGAAAGAACCTCTCAGGAAATCATAAAAATAATTACGGTCGGGCAAGGCCCCGGAGGCATGGTCTTCTCCCCCCCTGACGGGAATTATGCATATATGTATATTGCAAACAGGGGCACTGATAAGGTTTCGGTTATCAGGACATCCGATAATACGGTCATAAAAACAATAAACGTCGGGAATTCACCGACCAATTTAGCGATTACCCCTGACGGGGGTCGTGTATATGTGACAAATTACGATTCCAACAGTGTTTCCGTTATCAGGACATCCGATAATAAGGTTATAAAAACAATCGGAACCAGGAACGGCACCCACGCGATAGCGGCTAATCCTAACGGAAACTATGTCTATGCTGCAAATGCGAGCGGAAACAGCGTTTCGGTTATCAGGACATCCGATAATACGGTCATAAAAACAATCAACGTCGGTAACTCACCGCAAGATTTAAAGGTTACCCCTGACGGGAATTATGTGTATGTTGTCAATACAAACAGCGACAGCGTTTCGGTTATCAGGACATCAAACAATACGGTCATGAAAACAATCAGCGTAGCCCCGGGGGACGCACCCGTCGCCGCCGCGATTACCCCAGACGGAAAATATGTGTATGTGACAAATCACGGCTCCAACGATGTTTCCATTATCCAGACCTTAGATAATACAATTATGACCCCTCCTTCGCCAATCAGCATCGCCCCGGGGACTGCGCCCCAAGATGTCGTGGTTAGTCCTGACGGGGATTGGGTTTATGGCACAAATTCTGGCTATACCACCGTTTTCGTCTTAGGCAAAAACCCGGTGGGGCAAGGAGAAGGAGGCACGGCGCAGTGGACAAAACCTGACTGGAAAATAAAATGATTGATTTTGAGCCGAAAAGTAAAAAAGGTTTTTCTTGACATCAATATATTGTATGGTGTAAACTTTAAAACAATGAAACGAAAAAAAGGCAACCAGGCCACCGTAGTCGTAGATATCGGCAGCCGCTACGTAAAATTAGGGTTTGTTGATGGCAAAGGAAAATTGAAGGCAATTGAATTTGCCCGGCGGCCTATTGAAACGGATGAAATAGCCGCCCTGATTTCCGGTTGGGTCGCTAAACACCGCCTGGACCAAAAACCGGCTTTTTCTTCTATTTCCGGGCCGGAAATAAACATGCAATACCTGTCCCTTCCCGGTTTGACCGGCAAAGAATTGATTGGGGCAATTAGAATTGAAGCAGAGCAGGTTCTCGGAGAAGACCTTTCCCAAATGGATTCCGATTTCTCTCTTCTTGGCCAAAAAAATGAAAAAAGGGGAATTCTCTTTGTCGCCGCCCCGCAGATTTTAAGTAACGAAAGAATTTCTTTACTTAAATCAACGGGGCTCAAGCCGGCCGGACTAACCGTTGATAGTATTGCGCTGGCAAACGGATACCTTGCCAACAACGGAAGCGATTCCGAAACAACCCTGCTTCTTAACATTGGACACCGGAGAAGCAACCTGGCCGTAGTTGAAAAAGACAAACTTCTTTTTATCCGGGATATCCCCTGGGGAAACGAAAAAATAATCGCCGAAATAACGTCTACCAACAACTTCGACGCTCCAACCGTCCTGGAGATGCTGGAAGAAAGAAAATATTCCTTAATTACCTTTCCGAATGCTCTTGATAAAATCACAAAAACCCTGTCAGATGAACTGGAAAAGACGACCAGTTATTGCCAGCAGACCATGGAAACTAAGGTTAAGAAATTGGTATTAACCGGCGGCGGCAGTCAGATTCCTTTCTTGCCGGAATTTATCGGAGAAAAGATGCTGTTGGAACTGAAGCCTTATCCGCTCTTGAATGACGATGGCCTGCAAACAGAACGGGGGAAAAACCTGGTCCCTTTCTGCGCCGTCCTGGCCGGCCTTGCTACCGAGGAACGAATATAAATTTGCAGTTTTGTGTAGGGGCGGGGTTACATCCCCGCCCGCGGGCTGAGTTTCATCAAGTCCGCCTCTGGCGGGAGGGGACGCAGCCCCTCCCATACATTTATTGACAAAAATGTATGGTTAAGATTAATTTAATCAAAGAAAGATACACTGCCCCAATTGAAAAAAGAGAGCGTCTTTTTTTCCTTATCGGTATTTTTCTGCCCATCCTGTTCTTCTCCCTGGCAATTTTGAGTATCGTTCGCTCGACTAATAAAACCATTATTACCGAATATACCAAACGAATAGAAAAACAGGGTTTGTCCCTGACGAAAGAACAAAGAGAGGCGTTCTCTCCCACCGATAAGGAGAAATACTGGCAGGAAGAATTAAAAAAAACCGTTCTCTTCCAAGAACAACGCCTGGTCCTGACGCCGAAATTGGTTGTACTCTCTGATGCCATACCCAGCCATTTCCATCTCAACAAGATAAATTTTGAAGGGAACATTATCTCCCTGGAAGGAGAGGGGTTGTCCGGAAACCAAACGATGGTTCCCCTGTCTGTCTTTTTGGAAAAATTAAACGGAAATGAAAATTTTAGACAGGGATTGAATGAAATTAAATTTGAACAGATAAGTGAAGAAACAGGAACCATCAGTTTCAGTATGGTCGGAATAAAAAAATGAAAAGAATCCCTTTGAGATGGTTTTTGGTAGCCTCCGTAGTTTATTTGGCGTTGATGGTTTCTCTTTTTCTGGTTTTCGTTTTTCCCCAAAACCTTAAAATAAAAGAACTAAAAGTAAAATTAAATTCCGATACCTTAAAGTCATCTGCGATGCAGCAGGAAAAAAATATTATCGCTTCCAGAAACGGATTGAAAGAGATTGGCGCCACTCTTGAAAACAGGCTCTTTGTACCGGAAAAATCGATCCTGACCAGGCTTTTAAGTTTGACTCAAAAAGCAAACATCCGGGTTTCCTCTGTTATCCCTACCCCCCAAAACGATACCGCCAAAACGGCCGGTGAAGTTTTCTTCACGATTATCTTTACGGGAAACTATCGACAGATTGTAAATTTCATCCACCTCCTGGAATCAAACCAGGTCCCTTTCCAAATAAACCGGTTAACCCTGGAAAACGCAGAAAACCTGCACCGGGGAAAAATAGACGTTATCGCCTATACAAAATGAATAAAAAGACGGTATTTCTTGCAGTTCTCCTGCTCTTTTCTTTAGGATTCCTATTCTTCAGCCTCCGCCTAGCCGGGAAAAAACCAATCCAGGCAAAAATTGAACCCGGAATAACCGAAGTAATTAACGAAGAAGATTTTTGGGAAGAGACGGCAGACCTGCTGGAAAAATCCAAATCGGTCAATCTGCCAATATACTATCACGCAACCAAAAGAGACCCGATGCAGCCGGTCCTCGCTTCGGCCGGCGCCGGTTCATCACAGCCCTTTCAATTAATTATTAAAGGGACACCTTATTCCCTTACCGGAACTATGGTCGGCCCTAATAAGGCGTCCGCGATTATTGATGAAAAAATTTATCGGGTTGGAGACACCCTGAACGATAAAAAAATTATCGCCATCGAAAGAGACCGGGTCATTCTAAAAAAAGGAACGGACGAGGAAGTTCTCCGGCTGGGAAATTAAAAATTGTAGGGGCGGGGTTACATCCCCGCCCGCGGTCTGAAAGTCCGCCTCTGGCGGAAGGGGGCATAGCCCCTCCCCTATATTATATAAAATAATGAGAACCATAAATAAATTGAAAATTCTGGCGTCCGTAACCATCTTTCTGACCGGCATGGCCCTTGGATTAACGGCGTATACCGCCGCCGCCCCGGATAACGGCACCACCGTTTACCTGGTCCGTCCGGGTGACTGCCTGTCAACGATAGCCAAAAGGCATGGAACTACCGTCGCCGAGCTTGTCCGGCTCAACAGGCTTTCCGACCCAAACATACTTTCCATTGGCCAGCCGATACTGATTAATATCGTCGGAGGACCGGCTCCGGCAAGCGTATGGGAGTCAGGCAAAGCACCCCCCGTGAATATTTTTGTCGAAAAAGAACCGGTAGACCCTGACTACCTGAAGATTAAGAATTTGAACAAAAAGCTCAATAATGATATTCAAATTGCTCAATATCGGCAAGCGTTGGAAACGACTGAGCAGATACTGGCAGCCATCACGAAGTTTAAAGAAAAATTAGCCGAAGTTGTGGAGGTATTACCATGATGACAATTCGAAAACAACAGGTTAAACAGACAAGGTTGTTAATAAGCGCCGCTTTATTTTTACAATTAATGCTGTTTCTGTTTTTAGCGCCAATCATCTCCGCCGCAACCGATAGCGAAGAAGAACATTTCCGGGCCGGGGTGGCATATTACCTTAAGGGAGAGACCGAGGCGGCTATTGGCGAATTAAACAAATCTCTGCAGATAAATCCTGATTATGAAAAAGCTAGAAACCTACTCGCCAAGATATCCGCGCCTAAAATTAAATCCGATAACCTGTTCAGTTTAGACCTCAAGGATGCTGACCTCAATGATGTCCTGCGTCTCTTCGCCCAGGAATATGGATTTAATATCGTGGCGGGAAAAGAAGTAACCGGAACCGTAACCATATCATTAGTTAACGTGCCGGCGGAAGAAGCCCTGCAAGCAATCCTTGGGGTAAACGGTTTTGGTTACGAAAAAGTTGGTAATCTGATGCTGGTTTCCACCCTGACAAATCTTTCTGCCAAAAATCTTGCCCTGACCGCCAATACGCTGGTTACCAAGGTATTTACCCTTAATTACATAAGCGCAGAAAAAATCAAGGAGATTGTTAAAAATCAACTTACGCCTAAAATCGGAACGGTTGATGTGATGACTAATTTATATGTAGGCGGCTGGCAAATGAGCGGCGTTTCCACTACCGGAACTGCCATCGGGAAAAAAGCACGCGAAATAACCGCCGATGAAGAAAAACCTAAAACCCTGATAGTTGTTGATTCCCCGGCGGTTATAGCCAGAATTGAGTCACTTATTAGCCAATTAGACGTGAAACCATCCCAAATTTTGATTGAAGCGATGATTGTGGAAATCGGCTCGGAATACGTAAGGGATATCGGGATTGACTGGGCTGCCACCACGCATGACCATATCAGTTACGGTTTGACATCCTTAACCAACCCGGTATTTCCTGTCCCGGCAATGTCAGCCGGGGGCGGACTCTCTCTGGGCTACGACAACAGTCCTTTAACCGTAACGATAAAAGCCCTGGAAAGAGAAGGAAAAGCCAACATCCTTTCTAATCCTCGGATTATGGCCCTGGACAACTACCCGGCCGTAATTATGGTTGGAGAGAGATACCCGATCATGACCACCACCACGACTACCGATGCCCTGGGAAAGACCTTGATCACCGGTTCGCTTGACCATTACGAACCCATCGGCATCAGTCTCCGGGTGATACCTCACGTTAACCGGGAAGGCGCGGTAGAAATGATTCTCCACCCGGAAATAACATCCCTGGGTGATTCTGTCTCTTCGGGTATTGGAGATGGAACCCTGATTCTGCCCAGAATCAACAGCCGGGAAGCCGATACCAATGTTACGGTTAAAGCCGGTCAGACGGTTGTAATCGGGGGTTTGTTAACAAATCAAACAAAGGATACTTCCTATAAAGTTCCTTTCTTCGGGGATATTCCGGTTCTCGGTTATCTTTTCAAACGAACGGTTAAAGAACCGAAAAAAACGGAACTCTTGATATTCATTACGCCGCACGTTGCCAACGAATCAGCGGATGCCTCGGCCCTGCTTGAGGAAAAGACCGCGCAGATTAAATAACAGATGGTGCTGTCATTCTGAGGCCCTTCGCTCTGCTCAAGGGTAAACTCCGCCGAAGAATCTGACGTACTTTGTCATCCTGAGTAAAACAATGCTTTGTCATCCTGAGCCGAAGTTGCGAAGGATCTCGTATTTATTAAGGACGAGATTCTTCGTTTCACTCAGAATGACACAGAGTGCGTTCAGGATGACATATTATTTTTGGGCTCAGGATGACAGTACTTGTGTTACTTTTCCGTGCAGGTCGTAGGAATCCGCACCAGTAATCTTTACCCTGACAAAGGTCCCGGCCGGAAGCAGGCGGTCCAGAAAGATTGAACCGTCCACTTCAGGTGCATCAAAAATAGTTCTCCCGATAGACTTTTTCTTATCGTCCGGATTAACATCTTCGGCAACCGCTTCAACTTCGCGCCCGACAAAACTTTCCATTTTTCGCCGCGAAATATCGTTCTGGACCTGCCATAACTTTTCCAGCCGTTCTTCCTTCAGCGTTTGCGGGATTTGCGGCAAATCGGCCGCCAGCGTACCGGTTTCCCCCGAGTAGGCGAAGAGGCCCATCTTTTCAAACTCAACTTCCTTAACAAAATTCAGGAGTATCCGAAAATCCTCTTCCGTCTCGCCCGGATAACCGACAATAAAGGTGGTGCGCAGGGTCAAGTCCGGGACGGCGCGGCGCAACCGGACAATCAGTTTCCGGTATTCCTTTTGGTTGCCCCGGCGGTTCATCTCCGAAAGTATCCGGTCGGAGGCGTGCTGTAAAGGGATGTCGAGATAGGGACATAATTTCCCCCTCACCCCACCCTCTCCCCTATGGGGAGAGGATAAAGGTGAGGGGGAAGTGAGTTCTGCAAGCGTTTCTATCAGTTCCTCGTTATAACCGGTCGGATAAGTATACAGGATTCGAACCCAGCGTAAATCTTTAATCCGACAAATTTCCCGCAATAGTTTATCTAAAACCGGTTTTCCGTAAAGGTCAACTCCGTAAGACGTTGTATCCTGGGCACAAATATTCAATTCCCGCACGCCGCCGGTTACCAATGCAGTTGCTTCAGTAATCAAACGTTCCATCGGGTAACTTTTTAACGGGCCTCTCAGGAAAGGAATAAGACAGTAACGACAATGGTTATCGCAACCTTCGGAAATTTTAAGATAGCCGTAATGGCCGGGGGTGCAGAGGAAACGACCGGAAAGAAATGCCATTTCCTGAGGAAAAATTAGCCGGTCAACCTCCGGAAATTCGGATAAGAGCGATTTACCGAAGCGTCTAACCATACAGCCGGCTAAATAAATCTTCTTTCCCGGAAAACGCTTCTTGACGGTAATTAAGTCCCGTAAAAACTTTTTCGACTCAACTACCGCCTCGGTGAGAAAAGCGCAGGTATTCAGGAAGAGGACGTCCGCGCCGGACGGCTCTGCGACAACCTCCCACTTCTTGCCGACAAGTTCAGCCAGAAACCTTTCGGTATCAACCAGGTTTTTCGGACATCCCAGGCTCAGCGCATAAACTTTCATGCTTATATTATACCTTATTCCCCTCACACCCTTACTTTTATACTATCCCCGAATCACCATTTCATATCTCTTAACCGCATTCCAGAAAAGTGTTATAATTTGTTTGGTATCCAAACCCACCCCTTTACAAATTAAATTGGGAATGTTAAAATTAAAAATAAACAGAGATCTTCGCCTTGTTCTATATGTAGATTGCCTTTTGTGAAAATTAGGAGGGAAGTAATGGACAATAAAATTAATAAAAATTGGTTAGGAGTCGCAGCGATTTTAGTAATAATATTAATTGTGGCCATTGCTTTCAAAACGGTCCAAAAGTCTTCAGAAAAAGTTAAAACTGAAGAAAATATGAATTCTATTTTAGATGACCAACAGAGCGCTGTTCCAAACCAGACGGTCGAGTCGCCTAAATCCGCAATACTCTCTGACAAAGATATAGCTAAATTACACCAGGAACTTTCTGTCTTGCCTACTACTCTGTCCGATAAAGAGCTTGACCAAATTATCAAAAATATTTCCAATGTTTTTCCCACTGATGCATTGGATAAAACAAGGCAGTTTATGTCCGTAATCTCCGAACATCCTTCTGTTCGAAATATTTATGAAAAAGCAAAAAGGGAGAAGCGAAATTTGAATCAAGAGGAAGGTACGGAAGTCTACGCTCGTACAAAAAGTCCGGATGCTGTTACTCTCATAAATGCTGCGCTTCCGGAAGCCCCTGATGAAACCTTTATAACTTCTCCCAAAAGCGATTCTAATGAAACCCCCGGCACTTCCGGCGCCTCGGCTGTTAACCCTTAAAAGAATGAGAAGGTGCGTGGACTTGCCCGGATAATCCGGCGCACCTGCCGGGTGGCGGGTGGATAGGAAAATCATTTGAGCTGTTTCCTTCTGTCTGGTCCGCTTATTCATTACTTCCTGAATTACCCCAAGTCTGTCAATCTCTCTTTTACTCATTCTGATAATGTCCTTTCGCAATGTGTCCTCCTTTGCCGGATAGTATAGCAAAAGAGGACGTTTTCATTTTGCACAAAGGAGACATTATCATTTTGCTGCGACAGTCGCTTGAGAAAAAAACCGGTTTTGTGCTATTTTATTATGATGCCAAAAGAGCTGCTTTCCGGAAATGAGGCGATTGGCCGGGGCGCGCTTGAAGCGGGAATCTCCCTGGCGATAAGCTATCCCGGAACTCCGGCCACGGAAATCCTGGAATACCTGGCGCAGAACTTTTCCGGGGACGCGCAGTGGGCTTTGAACGAAAAGGTTGCCCTGGAAACAGCCATCGGGACATCCTACGCCGGAAAGAGAGCGCTCTGCTCCATGAAGCACGTGGGTTTAAACGTGGCTTCCGACCCTCTTATGACTTCCGCCTACCTGGGGATTAAGGGAGGGCTTGTTTTAGCAGTTGCCGATGACCCGGGCGCCTATTCCTCACAAAACGAACAGGATTCCCGTTATTACGCTGAATTCGCCAAAATTCCCTGCCTGGAACCAAGCGATTCCCAGGAAGCCAAGGATATGACCATTATGGCTTTCAACCTCTCGGAAGAGATGGGGCTTCCGGTGATGGTCCGCACCGTAACCAGAATTTCCCACGCTTTATCTCCGGTTAAAATAGGCGCCATCCGCAAGGAAAACCCGCTTAAACTGGAAAAAGACCCGGAACGATTGTTAGCCATTCCCAGCAACGTTATACGGTGCCACCGGATTTTGAATGAAAAACAGGTTAAATTGCAAAAATGGACGGACCGCTCAAAACTGAACAGGGCCTTTAAAGATAAACAGAAAAAAGGAATTATCGCCTGCGGTATCGGCTACGCTTACGCCCGTGAATATGGCCCTGATTTTGCGCTTCTTAAAATTTCCGCTTACCCATTTTCCGAAAACTTGATTGCCGATTTCACGAAGGGACTTAAAGAAATCTGGGTCCTGGAAGAAGGCGAGCCCATGGTGGAGAAGATTGCCCGAAAATATTCGGCGCGGGTAAGGGGTAAAATTTCCGGAGAAATTTCACCGGAAGGGGAACTGGGACCGGATATACTGGCCGAATACGTTCCAAGTTGGCGCCGGAAAGAAAAAAAAGTAATTATTATGAAAGACCGGTTGCCAACCAGGACGCCGGTAATGTGCCCCGGTTGTCCCCACCGGGAACTCTACAAATCGCTTAAAAAAGCCGGCCCTCATTTTACCACCGGTGATATCGGCTGTTACACGCTGGGCGCCAGTCCGCCCCTTTCGGCTATGGATACCTGCCTGTGCATGGGCGCCAGTATAAGCAAAGCGGCCGGAATTGCCAAACAGGGAGTTCAAAGAGTAGCCGCCGTAATCGGAGACTCCACCTTTCTCCACTCCGGGATTCCGGCGCTAATCAGCGCGGTTTACAACCAGGCAGACATCCTGGTTCTGATTCTGGACAACTCCTCCATTGCCATGACCGGCCACCAACCTACTCCGCTGACCGGTATTAGCGCAAAAGGAAAAGAAGGGAACAGGGTTTCGCTGGAAGAAATATGTCTGTCCTGCGGAGTGCGTTCCGTGGAGGTGATTGACCCGTTTGACTCCGGAAGGACGGAAAAGATAATACGGGAAAAATTAGATGCCGAAGGGGTAAACGTGATTATTTCGCGGAGACCCTGCATTCTGGCGGCAAAGCAAAGCAATAAACCAGATTCTTCAGTACGCTTCGCTTCAGAATGACACCTTTTTGTCATTCTGAGTAAAACGAAGAATCTCGTTGTTAAAGAGAGATCCTTCGCAACCGCAACTCAGGATGACAGATTGTTAATGGCTCAGGATGACAAACTATTACAATTTTTAAAGATTGTACACTTCCTGCGCAGAAAGAACCTTTACCCCGCCTTTTTGGAGCGCTTTTATGCCCGAATTGATATTTTCGGTACGCAGGACTACAACCGCTTTATTTCCGCTTCGGGCGACAAAAGCGTAAAGATATTCCACGTTGAGGTTCGCGTTCTTCAACACCCGTAAAATACCGGCCAGCCCGCCGGGTTTGTCATTCACGCCGACGACAATTACCTCGTTCCCGCCAACCGTAAAACCGTCTTTCTCCAGCGCTTTCCGGGCCTGTTCCGGCTCAGGCACAATCAGGCGCAGAATACCGAATTCCGAGGTATCGGCGATGGAGAGCGCCCGGATATTTGCCTTTGCTTTTGCCAGCGTCTCCAACGCTTCCAGCAGCCGTCCTTTCTTGTTTTCCAGAAAAACAGATATCTGGTTGACTTTCATTACCTACCTCCCGCAGACTGATCTTCACCGAGTCCGCCTCTGGCGGGCGGGGATGTAACCCCGCCCCTACATTTACTGCGGGATCCTTCGCAACCACGGCTCAGGATGACAGACGAGTTTGTCATTCTGAGTGATAACGAAGAATCTCGTTGTTAAACTACCCTACAGTTCCCGCTTGTCAATAACCCTTTTTGCCTTGCCTTCGCTGCGCGGAATGGTCTTGGGCTCCACCAGCGTAACCTTAACCTTGATTCCAATCACATCTTCAATATGCTTTTCAATATCATGCCTTGCTTCCTCCAGGTGCCTGATTTCATCGGAAAATAGTTTCCGGGAGGTTTCAACCTGAATTTCCAGTTCGTCCAATTGGTGCGGCCGGGTAATGATAATCTGATAATGCGGTTCCACTCCTTTTATCTCCAGGAGGGCTTTTTCAATCTGGGACGGGAAAACGATAACACCCCGAATTTTAAGCATGTCGTCGGACCGGCCGGTAACCCGGTCCATCCTGACCAGGGTACGTCCGCACCGGCAGGCACTCCGCTGCAAAGCGGTAATATCCCTGGTCCGGAAACGAATCATCGGAGTTCCTTCCCGGGTCAACGTGGTAAGAACCAGTTCCCCTTTCTCCCCTTCCGGCAGAGGTTCCAGCGTTTCCGGAGAAACAACCTCCGGGTAAAAATGGTCTTCAAAGATATGAAGCCCGCATTTCTCCTTGCATTCCTGGGCCACGCCGGGCCCGATTATTTCAGTCAATCCATAAATGTTAAGGGCCAGCAGGTGAAACCGTTTCTCCAGTTCATCCCGCATCCGCTCGGTCCACATTTCCGCGCCGAAACACCCGGCCAGCAACTTTAATTTCTTCTGGTTTATCAGGCCTTCTTCTTCAGCCACTTCGGCCAGATACAGGGCATAGGACGGGGTACAGGTAAGAATTGTCGTGCCAAAATCCTGCATAATATCCAACTGCCGCCTGGTATTGCCGGCGGAAACCGGAATAAGGGTTGCGCCGATCTTCTGGGCTCCGTAATGAACACCCAGGCCGCCGGTGAACAGACCGTACCCGTATCCGTTCTGGATTATGTCTTCACGGGTGGTCCCGGCCATCGTCAGGGAACGCGCCATTACCTCACCCCAGAGGTCGATATCGTTTTTTGTATAACCGGCAACTACCGGTTTTCCGGTCGTTCCGGACGAGATATGTATCTCCACAATCTCACTCTGCGGAACCGCCAGCATGCCGAATGGATAACCACCCCTCAATTCGGCCTTCGCAACGAAAGGAAACTTTTTCAGGTCATCCAGAGATTTAATTTCTTCCGGTTTAATTCCCGCCTTATTGAACGCCTTTTGATAATACGGCACGTTGTAATAGGCGCGGCGCACGGTCGTTTTCAACCTCTCCAACTGCATTTTTTCTCTCTCTTTTGCCGGCTGACACTCGGCTTCCTTATTCCAAATCATTATCATCTCCTATAGAGACCGCTGGTCGATAACCCGCTTTGCCTTTCCTTCACTCACAGGCAAAGTACCCGGTTCCACCAGGTCAACCTTCGGCTTGATGCTAATTGTCGCTCTTAATTTATCCACAATCTCAGACCTTAACCTCACCAAATGTTCCATGTTACCGTCAAAAATATCTCTTGTTATCTCCACTTTCACGATCATCTGGTCCAGGGATTGGAGAACTATCTGGTAATTCTGAGCCACACCCCTGACACTCATCAATACCCGCTCCACCTGCTGCGGAAAAATATTGATGCCCCGAATAATGAACATGTCATCCGAGCGGCCCTTAATGCGAACAATTCGCCGATGGGTTCTTCCGCAACGGCATTTTCCGGGCATAATTGCGGTAATGTCCCTGGTGCGGTAGCGCATAATGGGCATCGCCTCCCGACAGAGGGTGGTGAGCACCAGTTCCCCTTCGCTCCCCTCCGGAAGGATTTCGCCGGTCTTGGGGTTAATTATCTCCATCAGGAAATTATCCTCCCACAAGTGCATTCCGTCCTTTTCCCGACACTCAAAAGCAACGCCGGGTCCGTTCATCTCGGTTAAACCGTAAGAATTATAGACGTCTATCCCTAAAATATTTTCAATCTTCTGCCGGGTCTCTTCCGAGTACGGTTCCGCACCAACGTAAGCCCGGCGGAGAGAGAGGTCTTTCCGGGGGTCTATCCCCTTTCCGGCCATCACATCGAAAAGATAAAGGGCATAACTGGGGGTGAGATGAAGAGTGGTACTCTTGAAATCCTGCATCAATTCTATCTGGCGTTCAGTATTGCCCGGACCGGCGGGAATTACAAACATTCCCACCTTTTCCGCTCCGTAGTGCATCATCAGGGCGCCGGTGAACAGACCGTAGGTCATCATATTCTGAAGCACATCGCCCCGGGTGACTCCGGTCATTACCAGACATCGGGCAATCAATTCGGCAACCTGATTAATATCCCGTTTGGTGAAAAAGATTGCCTTAGGTTTACCGGTAGTCCCGCTGCTGGTGTGGAGGCGCAGTACTTTTTCCCTCGGAACAGACAACAGTCCGAAGGGAAAATTTGCCTGTAAATCTTCGCGGATGGTAAAAGGAAGGCGTTCGATATCCTTCAGGGATTTAATATCCTGCGGTTTCAATCGGCAGTTAGTAAATCTTTCCCGACAAAAAGGCACGGCCTTTACTACCCGGCCGGCGGTATTTTGCAACCGCTTCAACTGTAACGCTTCCAGCTGCCGGCGGCTCAGCGTCTCTATCTCTTTTTGCCAGAACATTTTTAAAATTTGAACTGGAGCTGCCATCTCAGAAAAACGGCTTCATCTGCGGTCTTGTCGTAAAAATCTCCCGGCAAAAAATATTCCGCCAGCAGAAGACCGTCGATATTTTTATTGAACGCATAACCAAGGGTGGCCTGATAAAGATGGCCCCGCTCTTTGCCATCACCGGAGAATATACCGCCGGTCGCGACTTGTTCGTTGGCCAGAAGATAGTTATAACAAAGAGACAGGTTCGCCTTGGGGTTAAAATTGACCTTCACGCCGGCGCGATACGCCTGGAGGTTCGTCCAGTAAGCCACCCCGGCGTTGGGTTCGGTGATATAAGTAAAGATGTATAGTTCGCTTAAGAAGGGAAACCTTGAAAAGAGCGGGTTCCAACCTTCATGAGCCGCGGAAACAGCGTCGTCGCCGGACAAATAGACATAGCCGGCGTTTATTTCCGGGCTGAGGGGAGCGTCTTTAAACTTGCGGCTTAAGAATAGGTAACCGCCGTTTGCTTCCCGATTTCTGCCGCCTTCATATTCTCCGAATTGGTGGGCAAACTCTCCCCGCAGTTTCCAGTCGTTGCGGCCGTAAACCGCCCGGAGTCCGACCGTATTTACCGCCAGTTCCGGCACGACGCCGATTGGGGCTTCCGTTTTGTAGATATAGTAAGGTTCCAGGGAAAAATAGTCGTTAACCTTGTTCCGGCTGTAAAGGACAAAACCCTCTTCGTCGGAAGAAGTCAGCGACTGTTCCGGCGGGATTTTGTCAACGACCGGCAGAAATTCATCGTCATGCGGGTTGTTGATGTAAACGAAATCCAGCGAGTTTTTTTCATTAATCTTCCAGGTGGCTTTTATGGCGTTGAAATAAAAACTCCGGGAGCCATCCAGGGGATTACCATCCATAATCAACAAACCTTCCCCGAAAGTCCCGAGAAAATCCTGGCGTCCGATTCTTAAACTTAAAGGTGAACCAAATATATCCTTTATGTCCAGGTAGAGGTTATCAAAAAATATCTCATCCCTGACATACCCGTCAAGCGTGCCGTGGTCAATGTAGTATTTTGGTTCCGAGGTCAATTTAATGAAGAGGGAAACGTTCTTTTCCTTATTAAAGTCCAGTTTTCCCCAGAGAGAGGCCTTCGCCCGGAAAAAATTGTCGTTCACTCCTGTTCCGGAATTAAGGTCAACTACGTCACCCATATACTCCTGCCTCAACCGCAGATAAAAACCGTAATCAAAATTTGAATCCGCAGATACCAGGGTCGCCCAGGAAGTACTTTCTAACAATACCCCAAAAAGCAACACAGCTAATTTTCTCAACATTGAACCCTCCTTTTTCATACAAACAACCATTTGTCATTCTGAACAATTTATGTCATTCTGAACGCAAGCGAAGAATCCGACGTAATTTGTCATCCTTGAGCGTTAGCAAAGGATCCAATCCTTAAAAAGCGAGATCCTTCGTTTCACTCAGGATGACAAGCTCGGTCCAGGATGACATCATAATAACAGGCGGAACGACTGTCCTACTGTGTCACAAAATCACGGCCCATCTTAAATGCGGCCAGATTTAGCTCAACTGTCTTTATTGGAACCGATTCCTTGACAGCGTCCGTCCAGGCAGAAAGAGACAGGGAAAGATATCGGGAAAGTGCGCCCAGCAGGACCAGGTTTTCAACCCGAAAATTGCTCAGTCGCTTCGCCATCTTCAACGCATCAATCTCTGCAACCTGAAAACCAAGCGAATCCAGACGAAATTTAATATCTTCCGGGTAATCAACGCCCGGTTTAAGAAAAGAAGGCGATACCTTGCGCCTGTTAAAAATTATCCTGCCTTTTGGTTTAAGGTAATCCGCATTCCGCAACCCCTCCAGCTCCTCCATGGCAACCAGGCAATCGGCGCCTCCTTTTGGAATTAAAGGGGAGGAAACCTCCTTTCCGAATCGGACGTGGCCGGTTACGCTTCCGCCCCGCTGGGCCATTCCGTGCATCTCGCTTTCTTTAACCATATAGCCGCAGTCAAAGGCGCATCTCGCCAGAACTTTACTGGCCAGGATAATCCCCTGGCCCCCCACCCCGGAAAACAAAACGCTGGTAACCGGCCTCATTCTTTTGGAGCAGTTGCTGTTTTTGCGGTTGGGCCGAAACACCGGCTGATGAGTTCCGTTGGCATCGGTTTGGTAAGCAGGGATACGGTGATTGTTACCAGCGCCGCAAGAGGCAAACCGATAAGGATAGGGTCAACCATCGCCCAGGTCTTTCCGGCAACGAGACTGGATACGGCAAACAATCTCTTGCAGATTCCGAGGGCGGCCGACTCCTTTTCGTGCATGAACATTACCCAGAGCGCCCAGGTACCAAAACCGGTAAGCATCCCGCTGATTACGCCGGCCCGGCTGGCCCGTTTCCAGAATAGAGCGGAAACATAAGCCGGCAGGAAAGCGGCCGCGCACATTCCGAAGAAGAGCGCGGTGGCGATTGCGACAATGCCCGGCTCCAACTTAAAAGAGAGGAGCATGGTCAGAATAAAAGCGAAGAGTATTCCCATCTTGGCGATGGGAACGGTTCGCTGCTGGTGCCGGCCGTTAGCAATCGCCTGCTGATACAGGTCACGGCCCGCCGAAGTCCCGATGGCGTGAAATTGCCCGCTGAGGGTAGACATCGCGGCCGCCAATAACGTAATCATAAAAAGATAGCCGAACCATTCCGGCATAGCCACATTGATGTAGGTTGGAATTATCTTGTCAATGTTGGGCTTCATCACGCCGGCGGATACCTGTTCCATCACCATCGCGATTGAAACCTTGCCGAAGACCTTCCAGAAATAGAGGTTGGTAAGCGCACCTACCGTAAAAGCGATTCCGGTCATCGCCAAAATGAAGATACCGCCCGGGATAAGGGCCCGGTTCAACTCCTTGCCGCTCTTCACGGTCATAAAGCGCACCGACAACTGGGGTTGGGCCATAACCCCGATTCCCACGCCCAGAATTATGGTAGAAACCAATTGCCACCAAAGAGGCGAGCCAAAGACCGGCATAGCCGTCCACCCCCGGTGACCGGCAGCCACCAGACCGGCGGGCACCTGGCTTGCTAAGTTGGTCAGTTCCCGGTGGGCGCTGAGTCCGCCGACGTTTGCGTAGGTCCAGACCAGCAGAATGAACATGCCGACAAACATCAAAGACCCTTGAAACGCATCCGTGTAGATTACGCCCTTCAAACCGCCGAAGAATACATAGGCCACTACAACTATCGCAAAGATGAAGAGAGCAAGCGAATAATTAAGATGGAGTTGTACCTCCAGGAAACGGGCGCCGCCAATCATAACCGCCGCGGCGTATAACGGCATCAAAAACATAATTACCGTACCGGCAAAACCCTGAATGAAACGCGACTGAAACCGCCGCGCGATTAACTCCGGGAAGGTATGCGCATCCAGCCGCGCGCCGATTCGTCTTGTCGGCCGGCCGAAAAAAGCAAAAGCCAGGAAGATTCCGGCAAAAATATTCAGGAAAGTCAACCAGAGTAGACCCATACCGAAAAGGCCGGCTGCACCCCCAAAACCAACGATCGCCGAAGTGCTGATGAAGGTGCTGCCGTATGCCAGCGCCATCAGCATCGGGTGAATTTCCCGGCCGCCGACCAGGTAATCCGCGGCGTTTTTGGTTCTCTGGTATCCCAGCCATCCAAGATAACCGATTACCAGGGCGTAAACCCCAATCACAATCGCCAAAATCTCAAAATTCATTTTTCCTCCCGAAACGACCCTGAAGGGTCGCGCTACAGCGGACGGGGATGCAACCCCGCCCCTACAAAAACCTTATCTGTTTTTTTACGGGTTCCCTTATATCGCGTTATACCGTCTCCTCAAAATCAATTTTTTCGCCGGCCGGATGGACGGATGCGGGCATTTCATCGTCTGTGTTCCAGTGCCACACGCCGTAAAGAACGCAAAGCAGCGCGCTTAAGATACAACCCAGGTAAGCCAGAGCAACCCAGATATCCGCAAAACCAAACATAAGCCACCTCCCTTTGTATTATTAATAAAATTATACTTTAACGTTTTACAAAAATCAAATCTAATCTTACGGCGGAATTAATACCGGCAAAACAGTTTTGGCAGGAAACGCAAAAAGGATGGATTACAACGCCATTGAAGACGCAGGCGCCCTTTCCGAAGCGCTGGAGAAATGGGGAAGACGTGGGTGGGGTGAACCTAAACTGAATAACGTTTCGGCCGGTTGGGGTCCGGTTTAAATATCAGGGCAATTCCGTTCAGGATGGTTTGGATCCGGAATGGCTTTGTAATGTAATAATCGGCGCCATACATATAACCTTTAAGCAGGTCTTCATCCGACGAATTACCGGTAAGCATTATCACCGGCAGCTTTCGGGTGGAGGGGTCCTTCTTGATTGCCTGAAGGGCCTGAATGCCGTCAATTTTGGGCATCCTGATATCAAGTATTACCAAGTCGGGTTTTTCATCCTTAATCTTCTGTAAAGCATCTTCGCCGTCAACCGCCGAAATTACCTTGTGGCCCGCCATTTCCAACCCTTTCTGAAGTATGGTCCGGATGTCGGCTTCATCGTCAGCCGCCACAATCTTAAATCCGCCGGTTGTACCTTCAGCAGCTGCTTTTCTAAATAATCCCATGGTGGGTGCCCCCTTCTTCCGTGCTTAAAAATCAAAAACTGCTTGTATCGTACTAATTTACTGGCGCATTACACTTTAATCCTAGCATAATAATCTTGACGGTGTCAACGCGCACCAACCGCCCGGGAGGAAAAATAATAATTTGACTTTTACCGATATCATTGGTAGGGTGATGGTGGAGGCAAAAAATGAAGAATGCCCCGCCTGCAAGGCGGGGCATTCCGGCGTTTTTCGTAAACGAAAACTTCACGCTGGAAATAAAAGAGGCGGTCATAGACCCGTACGGCAAGCCCTATCTTTACCACGAAAAAAAACGCCGAAAGGAAACGTTTACTTGGAAATCTTTTCGCTGGGCCTGGAAAAAAGGCCGTTCGGAAACATAATGACCAAAAAAAAGGAGGGAGGGTAGTCTCCTCCCGGCAGAAATTATTGCTGGACAACGCGCACGTTAACGGCACGCGGCCCTTTATCCGATTTCTCGACCTCAAACTCCACCGCCTGGTCTTCGTTCAACGCATCAAAGGTTGTTTCCACCAGACTTGTTTGATGGAAAAATACCTCTTTACCGTCCGTGTCAGCAATAAATCCAAATCCTCTGTCCCGCACCAATTTCTTTATTTTTCCCGTATGCATCCCGTCCTCCCTGTTATTAACTAAAATTGTTATTATACCTCTTTTCCGTTCTATCTGTCCAATAGCCAAGGGGTTCTGCCGAGAAAGATTACTCGCCTTCGCAAAAACAACTTTAGGAATCTCTCAGCGGACTTCGCGACACCCCTGGATGTTCGAAATGTCACTGTTTATCATCACCCGATACCCCGTTTATATCCCGCAGATTTTCCCGGATGTTGTAAGACTTATCCTGCTTTTTTTCAGAATTGACTCCGCTTCTTCCGGCAAACACTTTTTTTTGAGGCAGATTGATGCCAGTAAAACCGGCGAAGAGACCCCGCATCCTGAAGAAAACTGTTCCTTAACAAAATCCAACGAACGAAAAAAAGCTGAGCATGAAGCCGGGTAAGGTTGACCTGTCAGCTGAGATACGTAGCGCGTGGCCCGGTCGTAAAGTTTTTTGTTGCCGGGCGATACAAAAATCATCATATTGCCCAGCACCCTTCCCATCAGAACCATGGTGAGGGTTGAAACAGCATTCAAAAACATTTTTAAGGCAAGGTGTTCCGGGATTCCCAGGTAACCTCCGGACAGCGGCACCGTTACCGTAAAAAAGCTCGTTTTTACGCCGAGATTACGGAGGCTCTTCCGGAGTCGTCGCTTCTGTTCCCTTGTCCCTAAAAAAAATACGGCGGTCTGTCCCCCTTTTTTTGCCGCGGTTCTGAAGGCGGAAAGATACGGCTGGAAAAAATCCTTCTTTTCTATTTCGTCCCCGGCCAGGAATGCAATCAAACCATCCGACTTGGCGCGCATTCTCTTCTTCAAACCGTTCCGGCTGATGTCAAAACGCAGTATCTCTTCCCGGTCAAGCCTCGGGAATTTCTTCTGCATGCCTGCTTTACCCCGCAGCATCCGGTCAATCTCTTCCCGCGACCATTTTACTTCGTTGAAATCCCTCTGGAGAAGGTTATTCCAGGCCTTTTGACTGGATTTTTCCGGGCGGACGACAAAAGCCCAGGAAGGTGGTGAAGCCGAATCGCCGGTTTTCCGGAAAGGCGGAACCAGGAAAGTCGGCGAACGTTCGGTGGTGTCTGTTATTACATCGAGACTGTATTTATCGGCCAGATACGTGACCAGCCCGCGTTTTTCATAAATGCCCTTTTCGAAAAGGACCAGCCGGGTTATGTTTTTAACGTTTTCTTCCGAAAGGAGTTTTTTGATTAAAGAAGAAAGGGTGGCCAGTGTTCCGGCCGGGTTTCCGGTTATGTCAAAACGCGGAAAATCAGCATTATCGGAACAGACGGAAAGTATGCGCTGTATCGCAATTTCCATGGCTCCGCCCAAAACAGCCAGTTCTGCGCTGACTGCCTGCATCCGGGTTGAACCGCTGACAGCCATTGGTCCGGTCGCCAGGCATATTTTTTTTATGCCTTTTTCCTCGATGATTTCCCGACAGCGCCGGATATTGACCAGGGACCGGTCGGGATTATTATAAACATAATAAACTTTTGCGCCGGCTTGAAGGCCGGCCCAGGCAGTGCCGATAACAAAACTGGTTTCACCACCCTCGGTAACAGCTACAACCAGGTCGTTTTTGTTAACCGTCACATCTTGCATCTGACGTCTGCCGAAAGCGGTAAAATCTTCGTAACCTTCAACCGACTTTATCAGGGCAAAATCCCCGCCGGCCATAACGCTTATCACGCTGTTTTCGAAATCAGGGAAATTATTCTTATTGGTCAGGGAGGTTTCTCTTTCCTTCATTTCGCGCCAGAATCTGCGCCAGCCGGCATCAAGCAGAATAGCCAGGCGCCCGGTTGCTCCGCAGCCGGTAAAAAATACGCGCCCGCGATTAAAAATCGTACCGGCGATTTCACCGGCTATATCTGCCAGGTGCTTCCTTGTCTTCGCCTTGCCCAGGAGAACGGCAACATCCTGGTCTACGGTTAGTAACAATTTTACGGCTTCGCCGGGATTGTCGAGGGTAACTCGGCTCAGTTCTTTCGTTACCGGATGGAATTGTTCGGTGGGCAGGTTTCCAAGGTGGAATTCTTTCTCCTGTTTGACAAATCTTTTTGCTCTTTCATTCATCTGTTTGCCGGCTATTCATACAAAAGATACCGCTGCCTTTTTCCGCGGAACTCGTTCAATTCCGCCTGGTAACTCCGAATAATATCTTCCGCCGGGATATTTTTTTCAAACATAAGCCGGATTTTGTCTGTTCCGTTGGCTTTGTCAAAAGAGGCAGTTCGCTTCCGTACTTCCGGACTGGAAAATTTGAAATTTCCCGGATAGAGTTTAAGCAGGGCATTAATAATATGATATCCGGTTGCCACTGGCCGAAATGACGTTTCATCCCGGATGACAATTCGGAATCCGTTGCACGGCTCATCTTTAAACTTACCGTAGAAAGGCACAAAACTGAATGGTTGAAAATAGACGCCGGGGATATGGCGCTTGTTTAACTCCTCCGAAACCTTTTCCGCGTCCATCCAGGGCGACCCTACAATCTTAAAAGGAAGCGTATAGCCCACCCCCACGCTCGCAACGGACAGTTCCCCGAAGATACCCGTTATCGGGTAAAACCAGACGGTATCCATCTCCGGAATGTGAGGCGAGGTTGGTGTCCAAAACAGGCCCGTATCCCGCCAGGACATGCTTCGCTGCCACCCTTCCATCAATACCACTTCAAGTTCACAGTTAATCTGCAGTTCTTCATTCAAAAAACGGCCAACTTCTCCGATGGTCATCCCGTGCAGGTAGGCAAGCGGCCCGGCTCCGATGAAGGATTCGAATTCCGGATTCAGCACCGGACCATCGACCAGAAGACCGTTCACCGGATTGGGCCGGTCTAAAATAATAAGCGGTATCCGCTCCTTTGCGGCTTCCTCCATGCAATATTTCAGGGTGGTAATGTAGGTATATGAACGGGAACCGATATCCTGGATGTCAAAAAGCAGGACTTCAATATCCTTAAGCATTTGCCGGGTGGGCCTTCTTGTCTTTCCGTAAAGGCTGAAGACTGGTATCCCTGTCTTTTGGTCTGTTTCGTTTTCAACCTCGCCCATCAGACCCCCCCTTATCCCGTGTTCCGGGGCATAAAGAGCGACAAGTTTTACACCCGGAATACCGTAAATAAGGTCTATGGAAGAGTTAAGGCGGCTGTCCGTTCCGCTCCGGTTGGTAATCAAGCCGGCCTTTTTGCCTTTCAGTAAATCCGGCCTCTTTTCCACAAGAACCTCTACGCCCAGTTTGACCGGCGGTTTACGGAAAACCTCCGCCGAAAACATTCTGCCGGACAGAATTACGCACGCCAGTCCGACAAAAAACAGCCCGAATACTTTTTTCATCATTTGAGCGTAGCCCTCTTTCGCAGCTTTTTGGCGGACTGCGTCCGCCGAACTTACGATGTCATCTGATTATAACACATTTTAGCCATTTTTAACCCTGGATGGAAAACGGATTGTTTGCCCACCACACCGGCTCAATTCTTTTTGACCGCAGACCATTGGCCATGGTTTAACAAGGTGGTAAGATTTAGTATCCAAGCGAAAACTTGAATCATGCGGTGCTTCCGCTAAATCCTGAAAAGATACAACTGCCGACGCCAGAATCGGGAGAAAAGTGGGGAACCGGAATGAAACCCAAAACGAAACTGCTCGTCATTTTCACCTCAACTTCGGCCTTCATCCTTCTCGCCTTCGGGGGAATTATCTACCATCGGCTTTGGAACGAGCAGCTGACGCTGATTTAGGAAAACATCTACCTTCTGCGCGCTCTGCTGCAAGGCCACGGCTACGAGGTTTCCGCCGCTTCCAACGGCGTCGAAGCGCTGGACATGGCGCGGCAAGACCCGCCGGACCTGATCATCTCCGATATCCTGATGCCGGCAATGGACGGGTTTGCCTTGTGCCGCGAATGGAATAATGATTGGAGAAGAAGAATGTTCTTTATGACCCGAAGGTTGTGGATGCGTGCCTGGAAGTCTTCCGAAAAGGATTCAAATTTGAATGACAATTCTGCGTTTTTAAAAAAATGCTTCACTCCACCCAGCCGTATTCATAGCCGGTTTCGTACATGGCAACGATATTCTCCACCGGGGTGACCGGCTGGATATTGTGGCAGGGGGCAAGGATATACCCGCCGCCTTTCCCGAAGATTTCAATATCTTCGATTACTTCCGCCCTTACCTCGGCCGCGGTTCCAAAAGGCAGGATTTGCTGATTGTCAACCCCGCCGTGGAATATCAACTCTCCCCCGAAATCTTTCTTTAAACCCTCTTTTTCCATCCCTTTGCATCTCCACTGAATCGGGTTTAAAATATCCACGCCGGTTGCGATCATCTCAGGTATTATCTTTCTGATGGAACCGTCGCTGTGAAAGAAAACAAAGCCGTCGCCCTGGTGGACAAGTTCCATCATCCGCTTCATCCAGGGAAGAAAGAACCTCCTGATCTGGTCCGGGCTGTACATCAGGCCCTCCTGGGCGCCCAGATCTTCGGCCACGTAAGAGATGTCGACCTTCCCGGGAATGGCCTCGTAAATTCTGCGGGTTAATTCGTATTGAAAGCCGAAGAGTTTGCCCAGGCAGTATTCAATGATTTCGGGATTTTCAACCAGGTCAACAAATGCCTGAATGTCTCCCCTTAATTGTTTATAAGTTAAGAAGGGTTCAGAGCCTCCCCCGACTACCGGGCGGTCATCCTTACCCGCAACCTGTCTTTTTACCGCTGAAAAATCATAATGATCGATGCTGGGCCAGGCATATTTTTGCTCAATCTCGGCCGTTGAAGTAAATTCGGCCAGCGGGTGGCTCACGCACTCCTGGTAACTGCCTGTTCCGTAGTCAACCGTGCGGCGCTGGCAGCCGTAGATATCAAAACCTTCCGGAACCTTCGGCCCGACATATTCGGGCCCGACACCTAGAGGACGGTCTATCCTTAGTCTCTTAAAAACCTCCTCCATCTCTGCGCAGCCGAAATGTTTCTTCAGTTTTTCGTCAACCTCCGGGGTGGACCAGTAGTCCATGGGAATCCGGTCGGGAGACTTCCTCTGCAATACCGCCAGCCACCTTTCTTTCCCGGTCATGGTCTCTTTCATTTTTTCCTCTGTTTTTGATTTAGCATCAAACCAATGCTGGACTGCGTCCGCCGAAGCTCACTATGGCGAGCGTAGGCGGAGAGGGTGGGATTGACTACGCCAAGGCTTCGTTAATTAAAAAGCATTTTCTTTGAAACTCTTCGCTACGTTGCGGATTTATAAAATTTCTCTTTCTGTCTTGCCTCTTTTAATGTTACAAATGATTCTACCCTCTTTCCGGTTTTTTGTCTTCAGGGCGCCGATTTCGACAGTCCGGTCCTGACCCGGGGTAAGCCCGGTCGTTTCCAGGTCCAGAAAGACTACCGTTTTATTCTGCCAAATCATATTATCATATTCCGACCGCGGCGCATCCGTTAGCCCCTTACCTTTCTTTTTCAATCGTTTCCAGCAGCGTGTCCATATTTTCCGGCGGTGTTTCGGCCAGGATATAATTTGAAACCCCCGCAATTATCCCGCCGTACTTTTTTGCCGTTTCCAGGCACGAGAGGACTTCCTGCCTGACCGTTTCTTTGGTTCCCCGCGCCAGCGTCCAGGAACTGATGTTTCCCAAAAGCGACAGGTTTGGAAATCTTTGCCTCAGAAGTTCCAGGTCCATTCCGGCTTTCCGGTCTATTTCAAAATATACGTCTGTGCCGGATTCCCCGAAAAGATACTGAGAGACCGGCCAGAGGTTTCCGTCGCTGGCAAAGAAATGGTACCCTCCGTATTCATGACATATTTCGGAGACCTTTTTTATCCCGGGCAGAATTAGTTTTCGGAACAACGGAGGAGAATAAAAAGGTCCGTTTTCTGAAGCGAAATCCCCTCCGCCCAGGAAATAGCGGAATTTGTATTTCGACAGGAAGGCCACGTTTCTTCTCGCTGTTTCAACCTGCTGATTTATGTGCGCCTCTACCACTCCCGGGTCCAGCAGCATCATCTCCATCCAGATATTCGCGTTTCGGGCCGGTATGCCTACACCGACGCCGCCGACCTCAACGGCATATTTATCCAAGTAGAGTCCCTGCGCTTTTATGGATTCGGCAAAGTCCGATTCAGAGGGTTGATATGACGCAACCTTTTTATCGTTATCATTTACCTCTTTCTTCAGGTCGTCAATTGTTGTTTCGCGTGGCAGGCGGGGGAACGTATTCGCCTGTTCGCTTTCCGGGTTGAAGCGAAGGACCTCCCAGTCCTTTTCTTCTCCGCACGCGTAGAGGTAGGTGTTCTCATCAATCTTTCCGGTCGGTTTTTTCGGCAGGCGCCAATATCCCGGCCTTATCATATCCTGGCGGGTGGCCAGGGACAAATCAACAGCGTCCCGGAATGAACGTTCCAGAAACTCCTCATGCCATCCCTCAAAGAGCGACTTTGATTCCCGCCACTGCTGAATGCCTCCGCCTACATACGCTTCCCGGCCGATGATGTAGGAAGCCGCTTTGGAGGAAAATCCGCGATGGTTAACCGGGATTTTGTCGGTCTTCTTTTTCAGCAGAACCGCTTCAAATCTCTCTTTTGAATTCATTGTCGAAAAGACGGTTACGCAAGGATGAGTACAATATCCGTTCCGGACCGTATATCGTCCGCCGTATATGGTGGGATATCCTCCATTTAACTTTCAAAAAAGCCGTTTTAACCTGGCATTTTACCTTGCGCACCATATTTTACGCCGGCCTTATCTGTCTGTAAACTAAAACGCCCCGAATTTTTACTTCTATAACCTGCCCAATCCATCCGAACCAAGATCAAAAACTACAAACTAAAAAATGGCCCTCCGTCTCCACTAATTGCTGACGACGTACAACACTAAAATTTTGGCATCAATAAGAAAAGAACTTGTCTCCGAACCAACATCGGGAACGCAGGATGAAGTACCAATAAATGTTATTTTCATCTGATTCCTCTCTACTACTTTTTCCGCAAGGAACGGGCAGTCATCAGAAAACCTCCAGAACTATCGCCCGGTATGGGAATGCCCCCAGGACATTCGTCGCCGACACTTCTTCAGCCCTTAACCCGCATTGGGTCCTATCTTCTAATACCCAATCGATGCAATTCCTGCTTTATTAAATTTTACCATTAGCAAATACGCTTCCGCTAATCAAAGTGCTCTCCCGTGCCAGGACTGACCATCGCCTCGTTCGTAAAAAACATCCTCATGCCGTATGAACATTTTAACCTTCCCCCACTCTTTGGTACAGTCTATTGGGGGCGCGCCAGGTTCACTGCAGAAGTTGCTCCATTGAAATAATTTCTTCTGCAATCTTTTGTCTTGCTTTATCAACCAACATGGGATCAATCTTGTCCCTTGTCGAGACAGGCGTTCCGTCAATCTTTTTGGTTAATTTATCCACCTCTTCTTTTAATGCCTCCCGGGCTTTCTCAACGGTACTTTTGGAAATTCCTTTTTTTTCGGATTCAGCAATTACCGCTTTCAGCATATGTAAGTACTCCCAGTCCTCTATGCCCTCCCGGTAAGCTTCCCATCTTTTACTCGGGATAATCTCTTCCGCAGTTCTGAATGGCGCATTTTTCCCATCATAGACAAACGCCTCATCACCTCTGGTTCCGTCAAAGTCATCCCAGACAGAATCACCTGTTTTATTATAATAACGCCAAGTTCCATATCCATCAAGTCCCCAGGACCAGGCCTGCCAGAATATCACTCGAAATCCAACAGTTGGTGATTCCCATTTATTGGCACAGGGAGAATTATACGCGATAGTAATTTTGTTGGCGTTTTTCAGAAGTGCTATTTTCTTTAAATCTGCTATTCTCTGCCAGAAAGGACAAAAACAATAAATATCTGCGTAAGGAAGAGATTTATTTAAATCTTCAAACGACCAGTCGCGGAAATTCATAGTGACGAAAATATTTATTTTCGGGTCTGTCTCCTTTATTTGCGCGGCACTTTCCATAAAGAACTTCTTCAAATCTTCTGTGTTTGGTTCGTCACACGGGTAAAAAGCAAAATTTCCATAATTTATTCCCCTTTCCGTAAGGTGCCCGACAAACTCGCTAACCCAACTCTTAAAAGCTTTCTTCCATTCCGGACTAAGGTATTCTAACCCGCTGTACAATTTCACTTGTTCCGATCCGGGTTTCCATCCATACCAGTAAAAGAGGTAAAAAACATTGTTGCCGTATAAGTTTAATTCATTATCTATTTTGCTGTAATCGGCAGATTTAACAATGTTCCCATCCTTATCAAAGCGTGGCTGAGCATCCGGCGGACAATAGATGGGAATACAATTAACATGATGAGACAAAAGATCCGCCGGGACAATTGTTTCTATTTTAGAAAGATTTGAAATACTGCCCCAAGTGACATTAAGGGCAGTGAATCTATCGGTATCGGGTAGAACCAATGGATAAACCACAGACTTGATAGCAATAAATTTGGAACCGGAATCCGAAACAATATGCACTTTTATTTTATACTCACCCGGCGTTATTCTCTCATCGGTTTTTAAAGTTAACCAGATTTGCCTGGTTTGTCCCTGAGGAACGGTAACATAGTTAGCCCCACCCACCAGAGCAGACGGCAGGGCGTCTGCGACCAACAATTTAAGTGCCGATGTTTGAACAAACACACTGTATCTTACGTCGATATTAATCATTTTCTGCTTGTATTTGTCCAGAATATCCGGGATTTCTATTTTTACTGTAACGTCTTTGTCGGCAGTATTGGTAATCATAAAAGCAGCAGGTTCATATTCATTTTTTCCCATAAAGATAGAAATCTCTCCGAACGGTAAACCCGTTGGCTGAGGTAATTCATAGGGGGTGAAATCTTCCCAGAGATTTTTATACCAGACGACATAAGGCGTTTCGGGAAAGATAGCCTGATTTATCCGACTGCTGATTTCGACTATTCTCCGGTTAAAACTATCAACCAGTTCTTCTGTCATCAATGTTGCTGCGCTGGATTTGACATCATCCTCCAGTTTTTTTAACTCGTTCTCAGTCAATGCGGCTGTCTTTTCCGAAAGTTTCGCTTGTTCCAAATTCTCCCGTATTGTTCTAAGATTTAACCTCATTATCTCTGCTGACCTTTTTATTTGCAGAGCGCGATCTCCCCTCTTACTGATTTGTTCCAGAGTGAAGCGAGGCAATCCGTCAAGATTCACTTTGTCGGAATCACGATCGCTTTTTATTATCTCTATTTCGTCGCAGAAAACATATGATCCTTTATCGGGTACAACACACAGCAAAACATATCTGCCGCGAGTCTTCATGTCCCCGGTTCTAAGTTTGCGTCTATACTCCTGCCGAGGATCGAGGTGCTCAATAACCAGATTCTCATCCGATATTTTACCTACCAGCGTATATATTGCATCGTCGTCACTTACTAAAACTTCTATTAAAGGAAAACCAACCTCTGACTCGAGGCGGGAGGCAGTGCTAAAGATAACTTCGCTAATAGGATAAACTGTGCCCAGGTCAATCTTTATTTCTAAAGGTTTTAGGGAAACATGCCAACCAACAACTGGCTTTTGAGTCCAAAAATTACCTTTATCTACGGACTGTTCGTAAGGAACCGAGGCATACTTGCCGTCGGTAAGTTGAAGCATGTCTCCGTCGTCCTTAGACCCCCAATAATTCGGAACCAGGGAAAAAGTGTACTTCTTACGCAAAGCAACGTTCTCGTTCTGACGTAAGGATATTTCCTCTTCTGCCGCGCGAACTTGAGAGAACTTTTCGATGCTAACCAACGCGTCCTCCGGATGTTTTTCTGATGCCCATACACAATCACGAACAATTCTTCCATCACTACCGCAAGAATTGGAATCCTTAGTCACCCAACCTTCATTTTCATCAAAGTGAAACAAAAGCCTAAGCGAACCATCGTCGGTTATGTTATTCGCTGAAACAAGAGAGGTCTGATTAAATACTACAAACCCTGCCACTGTTAACATTCTCAGGATTTTCAATGCAACTTTATTAATCTGTCCCATTTGGAGTCTCCTTTAAAATTAACCTTACCCCCTCCGGGATTTACCCAATCTACAAAAGGGTCATCGGTTTCAAAATTTTCCTCATACAAAAATGGTTTGAGTTTTAATTCCTCTCCTCTAACCGACCCAACGATTAAGGTCAAAAGCATACCACTTAATTATCCCTCCAATTATACCCCTCATATTACCTCCGTTAAGAAGGAAATAAATAAAGAGTTGGTGCAATTGTCTACCCCGATTACCGCTACTCTGATTTCTGGCATGCATTTCTCCTTTCAATTTGTGGAAAATAGATAAAAAGGTGGCTTATCCGGTCGCTTTCGCCGAGATAAATCTCACCGTCCTTACCGGTAACCGCAGAATCTATCTCATATCCGCACCATGGGGTTTCGTGGGTCGCCAATAAAACTCCCAAGTCACGGAGTTGCCGTTTTCTCGGTTCATAAACAAAGAGATGGCAGCATTTGCCCGGCTCGCCGCCGACACCAAAGACCCGTCCGTCTTTTCCTACGGTCAAAGCCCGGATTCTCATCTGGTCAATCGGTTTGCCCAAACAGATAATCTCTTCGTTTTCCGGATTGAAGATGAAGATAATCCCGTCAATTGTTCCGCCGTAAATCAAACCGCTCTCTTCATCAAAAACCCAGCAGTCCACTCGATTGTAGAGTTCTCTGCCTTTTAAGGAAGGAGCAAAAATATCCAGTCTCTCCAGCTTACTTTTTTTAGGGTCAAATTTGACAATTTGACCTTTATATCCCAAACCGTAAACAATACCATTTTTGACGATGAGCAATTTTCGGGAAAATTCGTTGATTTCATCTATTTTTTCCTTAACGGTAATCTTCTTTTTTTCTATTTCGTAAGTAAAAAATAATCCGTTTTTGGAGGAAAGGCCGTAGAGTATTTTCCGGTTATTGTCTATTGCCAGAGAAGAAATGCCTTCGTGTTTGAACGGCTTTAAGAGAGTGTCTACCTTTCCGGCTGAGTGGCAGGGGTCAACGATGCTGTGGAAAACCTGGTCTTCGGCCGGAGCGTCAAAAATTTCCCGCAGTCCTTTTCCTTTCAGCGTCAACTTATCAAGCAACACTTCACACGGAGAGTAGGAAAACAAAAATCCGCCGTTTTTACCGTCGGTTGCTCCGAATATTTTCCCCGTCTCTTCTGTGACCAAAGAGGTGATCCCGGTGTTTTCTCCCACCACCCCCGCATCAACAACGACGTCGGCATCCGGGGAAGGGTCGTAATAGAACAAATGAGCTTTCCGGCCGGAGGTTCCGCCGTAAATCTTTCCGCTGGAATAACGCACCAGCGAAGTAACGGCACATTCCTCCGGCGGGATTACTTCAGCAAAAGCAACCGGACCAAGCCGTCTTACTTCCAGATGGCCTTCGCTGACAAAAGCGGATTTTTCGTACTCCGCCCGCATTTTAAGGAATCGTTTTATGCCCTCACCCTTGAACCGTTCATCTTCAATTGCCGGAACAGGCCATTTTTTGTTTTTCATTTTATCCCCAGTGTCTAAACACTCGTTTGGTTGTATCGGCTGTTTTTGCGCCTTCAAACTTGAAAATTTTGGTGGGTTTGTTACCCACTTCGGCGAAATATAGATTGCCGAAAGAATCAAATGTTGCCCGGGAGATGTGGTCGGCCGGTTTTCCCTGGCAGGTTATCTCTTCGACAATTTCTCTTTTTAGCGTTTCGGGATTAAAGCGGATAAGATGAGGGGAACTTTTGCCTCTTAAAACCAGGTTAGAAACAAAGTAAAGGTTGCCATCGTCTCCGAAGACAAGGCCGCCGGTGTGGCTCTTGATAATGTGAGACCATTCCTCACTCTCTTCTCCGCAGGCCTTGCCAAAGTCATAAATCTTTTTCTTTTTAAATTCATAACGGAACAATCTCTCCCCGAATGCCCAGGTTACCCCGTAGACGCTTTCCCCGTCTAGAGAAGGAGTTACGTCATAGGGAACGTTGTGAAAGCCGTTGCGAAAAGAAGCGTGGGGAATTTGGACATCAATATCCTGCAATTGTTCTTTTCCGGCATCATACTTGATTATATTTCCGTAATCGTCGGTTGTATAGCCGTTTTCCTCCGGGTCAAGAAATATAGCCTGGGGATTGATGCTTCCGATTCTGCCCAAATCGCGGAGTTTGCGTCTTCTTAAATCATAAGTGAAAAAGTGGTCTCTGGGATAAGAAATTCCATAGAGCTTCTTTCTTTTACAAGCAAGCGTCATGCATCTGGTCCCTTCGTTAGGCAGAAGAAAGTCCGTAAACAGTGTTTCCTTTTTTCGGGGGTCATAAACGACAAGTCCCGAACCACTGAAATTCTTGATTGGATGGGTCCAGCAGTTCCATGGTCTCCAGATAAAATCTCCTGCGGGAGCACCTGTGCAGTGCGTTGCGGCATACAAGATACCCTCTTTATCGGTAACCAGGCTGTAGTGGATTTTCGCGTGGCTTGCTTGGCCGTTATTCGACGGAACGCCGAGTGCTTTCGCGACTTCCAACAAATATTCTGTTTCTTCCGTCTTGGGGTTGTAAGAAGCAATATAGCCGCTAAGTCCGCCGGTCATCTCTCCACAAATTCCGATATAAATATTTCCATCAACTCCGGTGATTAATGACCAGCAGGTATCGTGAAGAGGTAACTCTTTAAAAACAATAGTTAAAACACTCATTTTAATAAACCTGTTTAAACTTGTATTCTTAAGAAGAAAAAATATATATTTATTCCGGCACGATTTTTTTACAACTTTTCCGAATAATCAGTTCCGGTGCCAAAGATAATTTCTTAATCTTTTTTTCTCCTTTGAGTTTTTCAATAACCAGTTGAGCAGCTTTTTGGCCTATCCGGTAAAACGGCTGCGCGATTGTGGTCAACCCAAGGTCCTCGGAGAATTCCTGGTTGTCGAAACCGACCAGAGAAATATCTTCCGGAACCGAAAGACCTGATTTCCTTATTGTATTCAAAGCGTTTCTTGCCAAAAAGTCATTGGTGGCAAAAATAGCTGTCGGTTTCTCCTTCAACAGTTCCTTAGTCTCCCAAACTCCACCGCTTGAGGGTTCCTCCTTAAAGTATTTCTCGTCTTGGGGAATCTTCTTGGTTAGGGAAGCGAAAAACGCAATTTTGTGTTTGGTTAAAGCATCAAGATATCCCTGAAATCGGTCTTCGATAGCCGTACAGTTCACGCCGTATATCACCCCAATCTTCCTGTGGCCCAAATTTATAAGATATTCGGTAGCCAGATAACCACCCTTTTTATTGTTTGTTATCATGTAATCGGTTTCTATGTCCGGGAAATACCTGTCTATCAAAACAAAGGGGTAATTCATCCTTTTGAGTTGATACAATAGTTCAAAATTGGCTTTACCCCAGTTTGGAAAGATTATCGCTGCTGATTCATTGCCTTCCATCAAGGCTTGTATGTTTTTATTCTCCTTTTCTATGCTTCGCCTGGAATTATAAACGATGAGGGTAAACCCTTCTTTTTCCAGCACGTCTTCTATACCGTGATAGATGTTAAAATTCGAATTCTCCAGGTCCGGAACGACAAGGGCTATCCGCCTGTTCTTGTTTTTTATGGCACCGTAACCTTTTACGAAGTTCCCTTTCCCGGGCAGAGAATAGATAAGACTTTTTGCTTTTAAATTGTTAAGGGTTACGCGAACCGAAGTTCTGCTCATTTTATACTCACGGGCCAGTTGATTTTCGGAAGAAAGAACTTGGTCCGGCCTTAACTTCTTCTCCTGTATTTTTCGCAAGAGGTCTTCCTCTAATTTTCTGTAAATCGGTTCTGGTTTTTTCCTCATTGTGTTTTACCTGTTCATACCTGTACTTTGTACCTGTATTTTATAACAAGAATAATACATTCGTCAAATAAGGAATTTTTACAAGGCAGGAAAAACGTTGCGGAGAGGGTGGGACGATATTCGAACCTTTATCAGCGCCGAAACCTTCCCAAAGCCCGAGGTGTTTTTGTCTCAGATTCAGCAATTGCTCGAAGCCACCGCGGTTCCCATTTAACATCTGGGACCAGACGGTGCCGTTCGCCTAGGATAGAATAACATTTCTGGCCACCGGTGTCCAAATCCCTGGGAAAAAACCAGGCAGGACGATTTTCGAACCTTCAACTGGCTGGAAGCCCTCCCCTGCCCTGACCGCTTCCTCTCCCAGGTCCGGCAATTGCTTGGTGCTGTCGCACCTGCTATAGCATAACATTTCCACCTGCCGGTGCCAAACCCCGCCAGAATTTTATTTTATTGAAACGGTTTCGAGTAGATTTTTGATGAGGCACTTCGTGCAGTTGACAGTTGGACAGTAGTGGAGTAAAATAGAGGATACTTAAAGCAGGGTATCAGGTTAAAATATTTCCTTTTGGTAAGTAAGTGGGGAACGTCAGCTAAGTTTTGTCCGCTTGGGGAAAAACCCAGCCGTTAAAAACTTCCGGAAAACTGTAAGAAAAAAATGAGGAGGGAATAAAATGACGATATTAAAGTTTGTGATTTTTTTGGTAGTGGTAGGAATAGGTTTGTGGAAAAGCGGGCTCGTAAGCAGGTTGATGGAAGGAAACGAAACCCAATTAAAACAGAAACCTCTTGCGTTTGCAATTATCGCAGGATTCCTTTTCTTGGGCTTGTTTCAAGCGGTAGGAGCCGTTCCCGCCGGATACAGGGGGATTGTTTTAAGGTTCGGCGGAGTAACGGGACGGGTCTTAAACGAGGGAATTTACCTGGTAACTCCTTTGGTTGAGAGCGTTGTTTTCGCTAATGTTCAAACCAGGGCTTATGTTGTTTCGGCTACTTCCGCATCAAAAGATTTACAGGATGTCAAAACAGAAGTTACCCTGAACTATGCGCTGGACCGCACCAAGGTAGCCGGAATTTATCAGGAGTTGCGGGATGATTATCTGGACAGAGTTGTTTTCCCTGCAATTCACGAGTCTGTCAAGGCAGCAACCGCTGACTTTGAAGCAGAAGAACTTATAACAAAAAGACCTATCGTTAAAGAACAGATCGAAAAAAGTTTAGGAGAAAGAATAGCCGAATATGGAATAGTGATGCAGACTCTGTCTATAACTGAGTTCCAATTCTCTCCGGAATTCTCAAGCGCGATCGAAGAAAAAGTAATTGCTTCCCAGAAAGCCTTAAAAGCAGAAAGGGATTTAGAAAGAATTAAAATTGAAGCAGCTCAAACGATAGAATCGGCAAAAGCAGAAGCAGAATCATTAAGGCTGCAGAGGCAAAACGTAACCGCGGAACTGCTAAGACTGAGAGAGATAGAGGTGCAGCGTGCCGCTCTTGAAAAATGGGACGGGGTGTTGCCGCAGACAATTACCGGAAACGTTCCTCTTCCGTTTATAGGTGTAGGCAGCAAGTAACCAAGAGACCGAAACGATGCAATTTCTACAGATCAAGGCGGAGCATCAGGTTAAAAATTTTTGCTCTGCACTCTAAAAAAGGTGGTCATAAAGACGGGGTAAGGTCATGCCAACACAAGAAATAATTTACCCCGCCCCTGTGTCGTAGTTTTAGACTGCAAAACCTTGACCGTATCCTGGCAGGGTGATAAAATTTGTTTGGTGCACTGAATGAGGAACAACCCTTTAATTGACAACTAGATACAACTGAGTAAAATATAATAAAAAAGCAGACTATCAGGCTAAAATATCTCTTGTTGAGGGATAAATGGAGTATCCTGATTAAAATTGACATTTTTTTACGAAAATGGTATTATAATTTCCAGCAAGCACAAAAATCCAAAACAAATTTCTCCTATACGCAAAACCGCAAGGTAATTGATAATCAAAACCCGCCGGTATTCATTCGCATGATTTATTTGCCGGTAAAACGTCCCCGCTTATGAAAAAATCATACCCGCGAAGACAAAAAATAATTGCGGAAAGGATTTCTAACGACGCTCTTATTAACTGGCGTGATTGGCGATGGCAGGTCAGGAATTCGGTGCGGGACGCGGACACCGTCGAAAGAGTGCTCGGCATCCGTTTTCCCGTTCAGGAAAAAAAGAAGATAAAAAAAACCCTTGATAAATTTCCGCTTGCGGTGACCCCCTATTACTTGTCGCTTATAGATACTGCCTCTTACAAAAACGACCCCATTTACAAGCAATCCATTCCGGATATCCGTGAATTTGAGGTAATTCCCGAAGATATGAAAGACCCGCTTGCGGAAGATGCGGACAGCCAGGGCGGAGGAATTATCACGCACCGGTATCCGGACAGGGTGCTTTTTCTCGTCAGCAATATGTGCGCGATGTATTGCCGGCACTGCACGCGTAAAAGGCGCGTGGGCGACGTTGATTACCTGCCTTCAAAAAAACAGACAGAAGAAGGCTTGCGCTACATCAGAAAAACTCCCGCAATCCGGGACGTGCTCCTTTCCGGAGGCGACCCGTTGATGCTTCCGGATGAAAGATTGGATTGGATACTTTCTTCTTTGAGAAAAATACCCCATGTTGAAATTATAAGAATAGGGACACGAATGCCCGTGGTGCTTCCTTACCGCGTCACCGGAACGCTGGTGGAAATACTTAAAAAGTATCATCCCGTATGGGTCAATACCCATTTCAACCACCCGCGAGAAATAACCGCATCTTCAAGAGAATCTTTGGCGAAGATGGCGGACGCCGGAATCCCTCTCGGAAATCAGACGGTGCTTCTTTCGGAAGTGAACGACTGCCCGCGCATTATGCAGCGTCTCTGCCACAAGTTGGTGCAAAACAGGGTTAGGCCCTATTATCTTTACCAATGCGACCTCTCCGAAGGATTGAACCATTTTCGCACCCCGGTCGGAAAAGGCATAGAAATCATCGAGAGCATGATCGGCCATACCAGCGGATTTGCCGTGCCCAGGTACGTGATAGACGCTCCGGGCGGCGGCGGCAAAATACCGATTCTGCCCAATTATATCATTTCGTGGTCCACAAACAAAATAGTGCTTAGAAATTACGAGGGAGTTATAACTACTTATAAGGAACCCGATTCTTACAAACCCATCTTTTGCGACCGGAATTGCGCGGTTTGTAAACTTCAATTAAACCTTGAGGGCGCCGAAGAATGGAACCCCACCGGCATCGGGAAGTTGTTGTCCAATTACGACAAAACGATTTCGCTCACGCCCGGGCATACGGAAAGGATAAAAAGGAGGGATGTAAAGCGTGGAAATGCAAAAACACCCGAAAAAAAATAGAAGAAGAATTCTGATTGTGGGGAGTTGGGCGAAAGAACAGGCGACCGCGGAAAACCTGTTGCGCTCCGGAGGGACCGATGTTTTTGCATATATGGACACCGAAAATCCGGGAATAACTTCCCTGGCGGCCGGATGGACGACGGGTGATTTTTCAGACATAAAGAGAATAACCCGTTACGCCCAACGGGTCGTTCCCGACCTGGTTCTGGTTACGACCGCAAAACCGCTTTCGGAAGGGCTGGTCGATGCGTTGAAGGAAAAAGAGATTCCGGTGTTTGGTCCTTCTAAAAATGCGGCGCGGCTTGAATCCGATAAATCTTTCGCGCGCCGGCTGTTGCTCAAATACGCTATTGACGGCGTGCCGAAATTCGGTATTTTCACCGAAACGGAACCGGCGGTTAAGTTTGCAAAAAAAATGGACTGGCGCGTTGCCGTAAAACCGTCCGGTTTGACCGAAGGCCTGGGGGTAAGGGTTTACGGCAACCAATTGAAGGACAGGACCGATGTGTCTGCGTATATACGCAGGGTGTTAAACGGGAAAATCGGCGGGAAAAAGGAAGTTCTCGTAGAAGAAAAACTTGAAGGCGAAGAATTTACGGTTCAATCTTTTGTTGCGGGCGGCAACCTGGTCTGCACCCCGGCGGTGCAGGATTTTAAAAAACTTCTTTCCGGGGAGCGCGGGCCGAACACCGCGGGGATGGGGGCGTATTCCTGCGCCGGTTACCTGCTTCCTTTTATGCGGGAATGCGATTATGCCGCAGCGCTTGAAATAATGCGCGCCACCGTGGATGCCTTGCGCAGGGAAACGGGAGAAGATTGCGCCGGTTTTCTTTACGGCCAGTTTATGATAACGGCCTCCGGGATAAAGTTGATTGAATATAATTTTCGTCCTGGAGACCCCGAGTGGCTCAACACCCTCCTGATTATGAAAAATGACGTCGCTGATATTGCCGCGAGTTTGCTTTCTTCCGGCCGCCCGATTCTTTCGTTTGAGAAGAAAGCGACCGTATGCAAGTATATCGTGCCCCCCGCTTATCCCGGCCGGCTTAACGAAACGCTCCGCGTTTCCTTCCCGCCCGGATTTTTAAGGGAATTGGATGTCAGCGCTTATTACAGTTGCGGCCGGGGAAAGAATGGCGGTTTGGACGTGGGCACGGAACGGGGAATTGCTTTTGCCGCATCCGGAAATACAATTTCGGAAGCAGCCGAAAGAGTGGACCGCGCGATTGCTTCCGTGAAAGGAAGCTTCCATTACAGAAAGGATATCGGTTCAAAAGAACTCATCACCGGTAAAACAAAAAAAGTCTTCGCTTTTGCGCGGAAATACCGCAAGATTAGAATCGGCTCCCCCAAAGAACGGGACGCCGCGGAAGTAAGCCGTTTTGCCGCCTCGTCCCCTCCGCTGGAAAGCTATCCGGAACATATTTACAGAATTATGTTCAGATATTTCGGCAAAACGTGTTTTGTTGTCCGGTGCGGCAAGACAATAGCGGGATTTCTCCTGGGGGTGGTATCCCGTACTTTGCCCGACACGTATTTCCTCTGGCAGGTCGGCGTGGCGCCGTTTATGCGCAAAAAAGGAATGGGCGCAAAACTGGTAGCCCGGGCCGAAAAGAAAGCGAAAGATTGCGGATGCAAAAAGATTCGGCTGACCATCGACCCACGTAACACCCCGTCCCGGAAACTGTTTGAGAGGATGGGGTACTCAAACATAAGCCGCCGCCAGGGAAAGACGGTGCGGGTATGCGAAAACCTTGCCGTTAGTGATTTTTACGGCGCCGGCCGCCATTTCATGCTTTACGAGAAAATATTCAAATGAAAAAACTTTTTATCTCTCTGCTTTTTCTGACTGCCGCTTTTTTCCCGTGTTGGACCTATTGCGCTTCCGGCGGGGATAACGGTGTCCTCAGGGTTGCCCTGACCGGAAAGTACCCGCCGTTCAGTTTTTACTCCCACGAGGGGACCCTTGCCGGTTTTGACGTTGATGTATCGGAAAAGATTGCCTCACGTCTGGGTAAGAGAGCGGTATTCGTCACCACGGAATGGGACGGAATTCTGGCCGGGCTCCTGGCACGCAAGTACGATGCCATAATAGGTTCCATGGCTATAACCCCGGAAAGGGAGAAGCAGGTAAACTTTTCCGCGCCTTATTACACGTCCGGCGCCCAGCTTTTTATCCGTTCCGACCGTTCGGATGAAATAAGAAATATTGCCGACCTTCGCGGGAAAAAGGTGGGGGTGGGGGTTGGAGAAACCTACGAATATTACCTTGAAAAAAATTATCCCCGAATTGAAACGGTGCCGTACAAAAGCACCGTTGATATTTTTCAGGATATGCTTATTGGACGGCTTGACGGGTTCGTTACGGATAAACTTGTGGGTTTATACCAGATATGTTCGGCCGAGATGCCGTTTGTGGCTGTCGGACCTCTGTTGTACCGCGAAAAAATCGGTATTCCGACAAGGAAAGACGACGTCTTACTGCTTAAACAGATCAATGAAGCGGTGTTTTACCTGGAAAAAACGGGCGGCCTGAACGAAGTTTACGAAAAATGGTTCGGCGCCGGGGAGAGAAAAGAAGGGACAAAAGAACAGGCAGGAATGAGCGGTTCGGTAATCACGCGAAAACTTGCCAAAGGGTTCGGGATTACGCTGCTGGTGGCATTCGTATCCCTCGCCTTAGGGTTTGCGCTGGCTTTGCCGTGGGGGATTATCCTGAACAACACCCGCTTTTTATTCCACGGAGTTTTCCGGCTTGCAAACGATTTTGTGCGCGGCACTCCTTTGCTGATACAGCTCTTTTTCGTTTATTTCGGCGCTCCCCAGATAGGGGTGACGCTTTCTCCCATCCAATCGGCGATTATTACCCTGACCCTGAATTCGGCGGCTTACATCGCGGAGGTGGTGCGTTCCGGGCTGATGTCCGTCGACCGCGGACAGACGCTGGCGGGACGCGCGCTCGGCCTCTCCAAACTGCAGGTATTCAGGTTTGTGGTAGGACCGCAGGCATTCCGGGTTGCCCTGCCTCCTTTAATGAACTCCGTAGTCGCGTTTCTCAAGGACACGACCTTAATTTCCGTTATTTGCGTAAGCGAAGTGATACGCGAAGCCCAATCCATTATCAGCGTGACCTACAACCCGATGAAATATTATTTTATCGTTGCGGTGATGTTTTTCGCCTTTACCTTCCCGCTTATGAAACTGGCCGGAAGGGTGGAAAGAAAAATCAAGCAAAGGGGTTTCAGCCATGATTGAAATTAAAAACATTTCTTTCAAATATTCCGGCGGCCCGCAGGTTCTGTCAAATGTAAATCTCAGCATTCCCGCCGGTCATATTTACGCTATCCTGGGGGAAAGCGGCTCCGGCAAGACCACCCTGCTGAAATGTATCGGCAAATTCCTCCGGCCGCATTCCGGCAGCATAACCCTTAAGGGCAGGAACATTTACGAAATTGAAGAAAAAGAGTTCAGGAAATCCGTCAGCATCGTTTTCCAGCAGTTGTTTCTTTTTCCTCACCTGAACGTGCTTCAAAACATGATTCTGGCCCCGATGAAGGTTCTCGGGAAGAGCGAACGCACCGCGCGGGAAGAAGCCGCCGCCATGCTTGAAACCCTGGGGATAGCGTACCTGAAAGACAGTTACCCGTCGGCCATAAGCGGGGGCCAGGCGCAAAGAGCCACCATCGCACGGTCGCTTATGCTCAAACCGGAATATCTCCTGCTTGACGAACCTACTTCAGCCCTTGACGTTAATACAAGCGATGAATTCGGGAAATGGCTGACCAGTTTAAAAGAATACACGACGTTCGTTGTTGTAACGCACGATATTCTTTTTGTGAACAAGATAGCTTCTTCCGGGGCCTTGATGGAGAAAGGAAGCGTCAGGGAAGAATCCGATATCCGCAGTATTGTAAAAAAGCACTTTCCCGCATACCGACACATAATGAACGGTAAAGAAAAAATTTGAAAAATCCGCCTTGCCCAGCAAAGCGCCGATGGGCGACATCAAAATATTATTTTGACCAGCGAGGTGATGATTTTCCCAAAAACGCGATGATAATATCGATAGCCATGTCAAGGACGTTGCCCCGCATGGCAAACTCCCAGAACTCTTTAAGTGTCTTTCTTATATTCACATCTTCGTTAGATAAAACGGGGTTGTTAAAGCGAACCTCCCCTTATGCAAAACCTTGACCCTGTCCTGATGGGATGATAAAATTTGTTTGGTGCACTGAATGAGGAACAACCCTTTAATTGACAACTAGATACAACTGAGCAAAATATAATAAAATAAGACAAAATATCAGGCTAAAATATTTCCCCTTGATGGGCAAATGGAGATTCCAATTATATTAGAAAATGTACATCTTCAGCAATTAGTAGACAAACCGGGTTCTTTTTTAGTTTGTGATCTTTAATCTTGGTTCGGGTGGATTGGGCAGGTTATAATGATAACCTGTCCGAAAGGAGAAAAATGGAAGAATCCACCTTGGTTTTAGAGAAAGAAAATGAAGTAGCTGCCCCTGGCAGCGCCGCCCGGCTCATCCGCGAAGTACGCCGCTATACCCGCCGGAAGTTCTCCGCCGAAGACAAGATCAGGATTGTCCTGGAAGGCTTCCGCAAGGAGATCCCCGTCTCAGACCTCTGCCGCAGGGAAAGCATCTCCAGCGCTATTTACTACACCTGGCTGAAGGACTTCATGGAGGCAGGCAAGGCACGGCTGAAGAGGGACTCCCTGCGTGATGCCACCGGCGGAGAAGTAAAACACCTGCGGGAAGAAAACGCCCGCCTTAAAGAACTGGTGGGAGACCAAGCCTTGAAGATTCAAATCTTTAAAAAAAGTCTGAAATCGTAACCCGGAAGTGGCACAATCGTATGAATGAACATATGCGGGAAGACCTGATAAAAAAGGTGGAAGGAAAACAGGGCCAGCGTTCCCAGATGCTGGGGGAACTTAAAATTCCTCGCGCCACCTATTACAAGTGGCGAAAGGCCTATGACGAAAACGGCGTTTCCGGCTTGGCCAAGACAAAACCGGGTCCGAAGAGGGTCTGGAACAGGCTTGCGGCTTCCGAAGAGAACAGGGTCCTTGAGATTGCCCGTCTCCACCCGGAATTATCACCCCGGCTCCTGGCCATCCAGATTACCGACCAGGAAGATTTCTCCATTTCCGAATCCACCGTCTACCGGATCCTCAAGGAAAACAACCTCATCGCACCCCGGCCTCTGCCGGAGATGCCGGCCGCCAAGGAATGGCGGCACAAGACAAAAGGCCCGGATGAAATCTGGCAGTGCGACGCCACCAGTCTTTTCATTGTCGGCTGGGGTTACTACAAACTCATCCCGGTGGAAGATGACTTCTCCCGGAAGATAATCGCCTGGGACTTAAAGGCAGACGAGACCGCCTTCTCCTTCGCCGACATAGTGAAAATGGCGGTGGAAAACGCCCGGAAGGAAGGCCACCTGATAGAGAGGGAAGAGATGCCGCGCCTTTACACTGACAACGGACCGGGCTTTACCTCAAAACTGATGGATAAATATCTCTCAAACCACGGGATCAGACATATCTTGGGCACCCCATACCACCCGCAGGGCCGGGGCAAGATTGAGCGGTTTAACCGCCGGATTAAAGAAAATCTCTGCCTGATGGTCTACTGCTCCCCGGAGGAGTTAAAGAAGGCCATAGACGCGGCGATAACCGCCTACAACATTACCCCGCACGAATCCCAGGCCAACGTCTGCCCAAACGACGTCTACGCCGGCAGGAAGGAGGTGGTTCTGCAAAAAAGGCAGGAGAAAAAACGATTGACGTTAGAACGCAGGAAGAAGTACAATCTGGAAGGCAGAAACGCTAACCAAAACAACAGCCCGGATAAGCACCAAATATCGAAATCAAATTAAGGAAATCCGTATACTTTTTTCTGAAGATATACATTTTTTACGTAAAACTTAGAATTCAAGGAGTAAAGTATGCAGGTAAAAAAGGTAATGTCAAAAGAAGTAATTACCGTAAGACGTTCTACGACTTTAAAGCAGTTGTTAGAAATATTTGCTAAGTTTCATATATTCCCTTTGGTACCTGTTGTTGAAAAAAACAATCATCTTGTAGGCGTTGTTTCTTTCCGCAATCTCGTTAATGCATTTCAGTTGCGTAAGTCAGATATGTTGAAAACAGTGCCTTTTTTGGACGAAGAAGAGGAAGACATATTCAAAGTGGATTTTACTGAAGAAACCGGTAGTTTAGTAATGGCTGAAGATATTATGGAGAGGAAGTTTATCGCTATACAAGAAGACGCTTCTTTAGAAGAAGTTTACAAACTGATGAAGCTGCACCTTAAAGAAGAATTCCCGGTGGTTGACAAAACCGAAAAATTATTAGGAATGATCGGCATATTCGATATAGTCCGACATGTTTTCCGCCAAAAGGGTCTTACTAAATGAATACAATTCTAGGAATCGGTTTTATTCTACTTGCAGGTTTATTTTCAGCCAGACTGATAAACAAAATTAAATTTCCCGCAGTAACTGCCTATCTTTTATTGGGTATTTTTATAGGACCATCGGTTTTCAGGCTTATCCCTAAAGATATTATAGCTTCTTCAGGTTTGATTTCTAATATAGTTTTAGGCATAATTGCTTTTGGCATAGGACAGAATTTTTCCAGAGATAATTTTCGTAAGATTGGTAAATCCGTCGTTTTGATTTCAGTTTTAGAAGCTTGTGGCGCCTGGTTTTTGGTCACTTTTGTATTCCTGGTTATTTTAAGACAGCCCTTTTATCTCTCTCTTCTTTTTGGGGCGATCTCCTCTGCTACCGCCCCTGCGGCAACGGTTATGATCATCAGAGAATGTCGGGCCAAAGGAAACTTTACCGATACGCTTTTGGGTGTAGTTGCCATTGACGATGCCTGGTGCCTTATTATATTTGCCGTTTCTTTGGCAATATCACAGGCTATCTATGCTCATACGTTAGCCCCCTTTTTCTTGATAAAAGTACTTTTCCATTCCATTTTAAGCATATCTGGCGCTTTTATCTTAGGGGGTATAGTAGCAATGGTGGTAACTTATTTTTCTCGGCATCTACGTACACAAACCGAGCTTCTAATTTTTACTTTAGGATTTGTTTTTTTAAATATAGGAATTGCTGTTTGGCTTAAATTATCCGTTCTTTTAGCAAGTATGTTTTTAGGAGCAATATTAGTTAATGTCCATAAAACATCATTTAATTTTTTTGAGAGTCTAAAAACAGTTGACTCACCTCTGTTTCTGCTTTTCTTTGTTTTGGCAGGAGCAAACTTAGAAATAGGAATTTTAAGTAAACTTGGACTGATTGGTTTGGCGTATCTTATGTTTCGGGTACTCGGTAAAGTAATAGGCGCGGGTTTAGGAGCACGCATCTCCAATGCTTCCCGAAGCATAAAGAAATATTTAGGTTTAGGATTAATTCCTCAGGCTGGTGTTGCGTTGGGTTGCGCCCTTATTGTCAAAAATGATTTTCCAGAAGTAGGAACTATGATTTTTACTACTATCGTTGCAACCACGGTTGTTTATGAATTAATCGGTCCTTTGTGCACAAAATATGCATTACAAAAAGCAGGTGAAGTACTTATTGAACACCACCCGATAAATTTGTCCAAAAAGGTCTGAGAAAATATTTTGTGCTAAATTTATGCCGAACCAAAAGAAAAATCTTACGTAAGAATTATAAATTTGTTCAAACAAATTGCGCCTTGTTTCTCAAAGACTGTATCTATCCATGGCAGGAAATGCATATCTGGCGTCTATTAATTGAGTCTGACAGAATAAAGGTTCCAGATCTAACGGTTTTAGCTAGAAAACGGTTCCAGGATAACGATTCCTATTATGAGGTTGCTAAAAATTATGCAATTATATTCTTGGGTAAACATGGTAATTATCAAGACCGTAATGACCTTCCCCCGTCTTTAGGACCACCTTTCTTTAGAGTGCAGAGCATGTACACGCGTCAGGAAAGGCTGGAGAAAAAAATCCACGAGTGTCTTGACGGACTTACCGCCGGCAATAGCCTGGTCATCGAATGGATCCGCAAGGCCCTCAAGGAGAGCCATCGGGACGAAACAGAGTACAATAGGAGCTGTTTGGAGGAGCTGAACCGCCGGTACGAAACGCTGCAGCGGCGGGAGGATGCCCTCTACGACGACAAGGTGGATGGGAAGATAAGCGAGGAGCTTTACGGGCGCAAGTTCAAACAGTACTCGGGCGAAAGGGAGGAGGTTCTCGATTCAATCAGGCGGCATGAGACCGGGCGGGAAAAATACTTCGAACTGGGGATGAACATCCTGGAACTGGCACAGCGGGCGAGAGAAATCTACATTTCACGTTCGGTGGAGGAAAAGCGGCAACTGCTGAAATTGGTGTTCTCGAACCTCGTTTTAAAAGACGGAAACCTGTGCCCTGACTGGCATCCGGCCTTCCGTCTGATTGCCGAAAAGGCCAAAACAGACGAACAGCGGAGAGGGTGGGATTCGGCTGTCTCAACTTCACTGCGTTTCAACTAGGCCACCCGCTGGCATTGCTCCTTAACCAGTCGCAACGCCTTACTTCGCTCCCCTCGAATCCCACCTTCAGGTAAGCTTATCTGCGGAGAGGGTGGGATTCGAACCCACGAGCCCTTGCGGGCTACACGATTTCCAATCGTGCCGATTCAACCGCTCTCGCACCTCTCCAGTAATTAAACCAAGATTGGCGACCTTGAAGGGGTCGCATTACAAAAAAGAAACAGGCGAGACGCCTGTCCTACTACATGTTGATTCCCACTTACCACACGCGGGAATGACAGACAATTTATATTAGTAGGTATTACGGTGAAGGACTTCTTTTAAACTGCGTTTGGGCACGTGGTAATTACCTTTTTCGTCAAGCCAGTATTTGATTGAACCGGAAAAATCCTCTGCCTGGTTCTCCTGTTCCGGATAACCCAGCGCCAACACCGAATCAATTCGGCAGTAATTAGGAATATTAAGAATTTTTGTCAACTGGCCGCGGTCCACCGAGCCCAGCCAGCAGGCAGCGACACCATCTTCCAGCCCGGTCAAAATCATGTTTTCAATAGCCGCTCCGGCATCGGCAATACCACCCCGGCTCTTTTCAGGATTGAGAAGCAGAACGATGTAGGCAACGGGCCGTTTTCCCTCCGGCGGATTACCGGCCGGCGCCACATAACCGGCCCACTGTAAAGTGGCAAAGACCGCGGCAACCAAATTCGGGTCGTCCACGATTAAAAATTCGCAGGGTTGGAGATTGGCGGCCGAAGGAGCCAAACGACCGGCGTTTACCATTTTTTCCAGAATTTCTTCCGGAACCGGCCTGGATTGAAAACGGCGAACGGTACGCCGCTTAATGATTGTTTCGTAAACAGTCATTTTCACCCCTCACCTTCATCCTCTCCCCGCCTGAGGCGGACTTGCAGCCCGGAGGGGAGAAGGACTAAAATTTAGACCTTACGAAAGGCGCTCATAAATGAAGCGGCCAGAAGGGCCTTCAGGAAATCAAAAAAGATGAAGGGATAGACGGCCAAGAGCATGGTTCTCTGAAAGCCGGTATGCATTATTGTTGCAAGATGGATTGCGCCGAAAGAATAGAGCACCAGAATCCCGGCAAGGAACGCGATTGTATGCCGGAAAAGGTTCATTTTGGACCCGCAGTGTTCCAGTTTTCCAATCAGGAAAGCCGCCGGAATAAACCCGACAAGATACCCGGAAGTGGGGTTGGCGGCGAAAGTGGCAAAAGAAAGACTGCTCCAGCCGGAAAACCAGGGGATGCCGCTTAAACCGATAAGAAGGTAAAGGGCCTGGCTCAAACCGGCAAAAGAACCTTCCAGAAAAAGGCCGGCGAGAAGCACTCCTAAAACCTGGCCGGTAAGCGGAATCGGCGTAAACGGAAGCGGTATGCGGATGCCGGCCAGCAGTCCGGTCACCGCGGCCATCGTTATTGACATCAGAATCTTACGCGCCAGCAGGTTCTCTCTTTCCGTTATTAATCGTTTAAAGGGCAGAATTTTAGTTTCCATTGTTCCTCCGGGCAAGATAATACGATTTTTGTAGGGGCGCGATTCATCGCGCCCGCGGGCCGCATTAATGCGGCCCCTACAAATACGGGATTCTTCGCTATGCTTCAGAATGACAACAAACTAATATTATTATAGCATAAGGACGGAATGATATAATAAAACAATGCGATTTCGGCGTATGCGTTTCGTTGCGTTTTGGCTGATACCTTTAATTCTAACAGCCGGATGCAACAAACCGCAACCCCTGGTGACCAAAGATTTTGAGGTCTGTCTTTCCCGCAAAACCGACATACCTTTAAAAATAACCGGACTGATAAACCAGGCGAAAAAGGAAGTATTAATAACTTCTTTTGAAGCCAACCTACCCTGCGTACTCAATGCCCTGAAGGCGGCTCAGGACCGGGGTGTGAAAGTTAAGCTGTTAATAGACGACAAGGCGGCAGAAAGCGCCTCTGCCCTCCCCTTCAATTTTATCGCTACCGACTCCAAACCATCTTCTCTGATGCATGCCAAGTTCGGCGTGGTAGACGGAAAGTTCGCCTGGCTGGGTTCTTTCAATCTAACCTTCAATTCCGCCTATCAAAGCGATAATGATTTAATCTTTTTTCACTATCCAGAAATTGCCGGTTACTTAAGGCGGGTTTTTAACGCCCTGATAGAAGATAAAAATCCGCCTTTGTCCTTTCAAGGCAACCCGAAACTTCCGGTTCAAGTTTACCTGAACCCGAAATGCCGTACCATTATTTTAAAAGAACTAAAATCGGCGCAGAAAGAAATATTTTTTTCGCATTACGTCTTCACCGACTCGGAAATTATTCAGATTTTGAAGAAAAAAACCAGCCAGGGCATTAAAGTATCAGGCATTCTGGAACAAGACTGGGCGGTAAATGATACGGCTTTCCGCGAATTAAACGCTTCCGGCGCAAACGTGGCCTGGGATAAAAACTATTATTTGAACCACTACAAACTATTCCTGATTGACGGTAAAAAAGTTATCACCGGCTCTTATAATCCCAGCGGCGCGGCCAAACGAAACCAGGAGATTATTTCGGTGATAGAGAGCCCGGAAGTTGCCCGGTTTTACAAGCAAAACCTGGCGCAGGGGTTTTGAATTTTCGCGGGGCACGGGTTATAATTTCAAATATGGATGAGAACCTGTTTTTAAAACCGAAGGAAGTATCCCAAAAGTTAATTGCTATCGGGGAAAAAAAGGCGGTTTCTTCCATTTTCGACCTCTTTGTTTACGGAATCCTGGCCGGCACTTACATCGGTTTCGGGGCGGCGGCGGCTACCGCGGTCTTAAGCGGCGGGACGCTTGACCCGGGGCTCGGCAAATTTCTCGCAGGCACCGTCTTCAGCGTTGGCTTAATGCTGGTTCTGATTCCCGGCGCAGAACTTTTCACCGGCAATATCCTGATGGTAATCGGCCTGCTCGGCAAAAAATACGGTTTTTCAAAAATGCTGCGAAACTGGCTGGCGGTTTACCTGGGGAACTTTATCGGCAGCCTGCTCCTGGCCTGCCTGGTGTTCAATTCCGGATTATTGCAGACCGGCGCGTTAACCAGCGCCGCCGGCAACATCGCTGTCAAGATTGCCGAAAGTAAAATTTCCCTGACCTTTTTTCAGGGATTCTGCCGGGGAATACTCTGCAATATGCTGGTCTGCCTGGCGGTAATTATGTCTTTATCCTCAAAGACCGTAACCGGAAAAATATTCGGAATCTATTTTCCGATTATGGTATTTGTCGCCTCGGGCTATGAACACTCCATCGCCAACATGTACTTCATCCCGGCCGGCCTGATGGCAAGCGGGCAATTCTTTTCTCGTTTCTGGGAAATATTCCGAAACCTTATTCCGGTAACCTTCGGCAATATCGTCGGCGGGTTGATGGTCATCCTGCTCCATCCCAAGTCAGGCCGGGGCCTGACGCATATTTTTACGAAAGGCGCCCCGGAAAAATCCGTTATTTAACCTCCCGCCTTCCGTCTTCCCGGAGTAAACCAGCCCCGAGTCCTGTTGGAAAAATTGACCAAGCTCAGCATAATCGGAACTTCGGTCAAAACACCGACCACAGTGACCAGGGTGGCACCGCTCTTCAAGCCGAAAAGAGAGATAGCCACCGCCACAGCCAGTTCGAAGAAGTTGCTGGCGCCGATCATGGCCGCCGGAGAAGCGATGTCATGGGTGAGCCGCCATTTCTTTGACCAGAAATACCCGATGGTAAAAATAAAATAGGTCTGGATTGTCAGGGGAACCGCGATTAAGATAATGTGAAAAGGGTTTGCCAGAATGGTTTTACCCTGAAAAGCAAAGATGATGACCAGGGTCAGCAACAACCCGAAAATCGTAACCGGCTTCAGTCTCTTCAGGAATACGTTTTCAAACCAATCGACCCCTTTACGCTTGAGCAACTGCACCCGCGAAATATACCCGCCGGCCAGAGGTATCACGACAAAAAGAACGACCGAGTAGATTAAAGTATCGTAAGGCACGGATATCTGGTTGACACCCAGCAGGAATTTAACTATCGGGATAAAAGCAAAGAGAATCACCAGGTCGTTAACCGCAACCTGAACCAGGGTATGGGCCGGATTGCCTTTGGTCAGGTAACTCCAGACAAAGACCATCGCAGTACAGGGAGCGGCTCCCAAAAGGATGGCTCCGGCGATATATTCCTTTGCCAGGGCCGGGTTGATAAAGGCGCCGAAGATGTGCCTGAAAAAGATGAAGGCAAATAGCGCCATGGTAAACGGCTTGATTAACCAGTTGACAACCAGCGTTATGGTTAAACCTTTCGGTCTCCTTGAAGCGCGGACGATGCTGGAAAAATCTATCTGGAGCATCATCGGATATATCATCAACCAGATGAGGATGGCTACCGGAATGTTGACGTGGGCAACCTCCAGTTCGCCTAAGAAATTCACTCCGGACGGAAATACCTTGCCGACGATTACGCCGGCGGCAATACATAAAAGCACCCAGAGTGAAAGGTACCTTTCGAAAAAAGGCAGTCTTGCTTTTTCATTATTTGCGGCCATTTTTCATTTTCCTGATATGGTGTTTGTCAACCATCGGCTTTTCCGCGGTGAGGTACAAACTTACGATATAGTCACCTGCGGCGCGCCCTTCAGGAAGATGCTTGCGGATGTCCCGGTAAAGCGGGTCGCTCCAGTCGGTCATATTCTCTATGTAACCGGGTTGCGGCGTCAGAATTAGACTTACCAGGCCGGCTTCGGTTGCCATTTTCCGCGTTTCGTCCACGAGAACCGCCCCGGCGATGCAGCCGACCAGCGCGGCAACGGATTTACGAACCGCTTCCGGCAAAGGCCGCCGCAGCGCCAGGTCGGAAACCGCCACGCGTCCGCCGGGTTTCAGCACCCGGACAATTTCGCGCCACACCTGCGGTTTGTCCGGCGAAAGGTTAATTACGCAGTTGGAGATGACGACATCCACGCTCGCATCGGCTACGGGCAGATGTTCTATTTCTCCGAGACGGAACTCCACGTTGTCCAACCCCGTTCGTTTGCGGAAAGCCGGTATATTGCGGCGCGCCTTGCCGACCATTTCCGGGGTCATGTCCACGCCAATAACCAGACCTTTGGAACCGACTTTTGGAGCGGCCAGGAATACGTCAAACCCGCCGCCGCTGCCGAGGTCCAGCACGACTTCTCCCGGTTTTAAAGCGGCAATCGCGGTCGGGTTCCCGCAGGAAAGACCCATATTGGCTCCTTCGGGCAATGCTGCCAATTCCGTTTCGGAATAACCCACGCTCTTCGCCAAACTCCTGGCGGATGGAGCGCCGCAGCATCCGACAGCCGAAGAACAGCACCCCCCGCCCCCGGATGCAATCCTGGCGTATCCGTTTCGGACCGCCTGGCGCACGTCTTCCTTATGGTCTGTTTTATGACAGCGTATCGGTTTCTTTTTCATCGTTAAACCCTCCCACGGTATATCAAGCGGTATAAATCATGTAAATTCCCCCAAGAATAACCAGCGCGCCGCAGATTTTCTTCAGGATTACGGCGCCTTTTGAATTCTCGCTCCAATTGAGGTAATGCTGGATGACCTCCGTAAAGGTGCCAGCAAAGACAATTACCGAACAATGGCCGATTCCGTACGAGAGAAGCAATAGTATGCCGTAAAGCAGGTTGGTCGCCGCCAATTTAAAAGTGACCGTAAGCATGGGCGCCATATAGGCAAAAGTGCAGGGACCCAGCGCGATTCCGAAGATAAGCCCCAGGATAAACGCCGCCAGCGGCCCCCTTCTTTTCATGGCAATATGCCCGGGCCCGGAAAAAGGCATCGGGATAATACCGAGCAGGTGGAGCCCGACGATAAAAAATATGGCCGCTACAAAATAATTTCCAAACCTCCCGATATCGCCCAGCATCCTTCCGGCCGCGCCCGTAACTATGCCGAGAAGCGCTATCGTCACAAGAATTCCGGAAGCAAAGAGAACGGATATGAAAAACGCCCTCCTGGTGGATATTTTGCCCTGCCCGTCAATAAAGCCCACGATAAGCGGAATGCTTGCCAGGTGGCAGGGGCTTAAGATGATGCTCAAAATACCCCACACGAACGAAGCAAATAAAGCGACCAGCGGGGCGCCTTCTATGGCGCGGGTCAAAAAATTAAAAAGGCCATACATCACTCCACCCTCATTTCGGATAATTTTCTTTCAATTTCTTCCTGCGAAAAAAACCCGGTGTGACGAAATATCTCCTTTCCGCTTTTGTCAAAGAAGACCTGAACCGGAATTGACTTGATGCCATATCTGGCGGCAAGTATCTGCTCGGCCTGAACATGGACGAACAAAACGTTAAGTTTTCCCTCGTATTTAACTCTGATATTGTCCAGAATCGGCGTCATCATGTCGCAGGGCAGACAACCGTCGGCCCCGAAATCCACCAACGAAGGTTTTTTGCTTGCCCGAATTTTATCTACCGGGTTGTCCCGCGCCAGAACCGCCTGCTCCTTTACCCAGGAAGCCGCCACTGAAATGGGAATCTTCTGGCCCAGATTTTTTATGAAATCCGTCACTGCTTCCTGTTTTTTCTGCTGAAGGAAAAAAGCATTCAGCGTTCCCTTGACCGCGTCAAAAGGCGCGCCGCCGAACATCTCTTTGTTGTCCTCGTAAAAGGCCTTTATTTCTCCCTCGCTCACCCTGACATCATGCACTATATTTCCCTCCAGATAACTCCGTATAATTTCGCCGTCGTCCCGAACGGATTCGTTTTTCACGCTCTCCCTGGCCAGGTTCAACAGGATTTTTTCGGTTGCCGCCTGCTCCAGAAGAAAGATTAAATTTTTATTCAGCTGGGCCTGAAGTTCTTTTGGAGCTTTTGCCGCAGTGTCTTCAATCTCCTTTGCCGCAATCTCCACCCGTCCTGAACAAAGAACTATTCCTTCGGGCAACTCGGCAGGTTTGGCGTATCTGAGAATTCCGGCCGTAAGTCCGGGATAAAGGCTGTCAACCATTTCCGTCGTTCCCGCCTGAATTAACCCCGAACATCCGCAGAACAGCGGAAGTGTTGTGATTCCTAAAATCAAAAATGCGATGCGTTTTATTAATTTATTCATTTTCAGGTTCCTTTCTCCAGGTTGAAACCCAGTTCTTTCCATTTAGAGAGAATGTCTTCCTTGCTTATGAAACCTTCGTGGCGAAACAACTCTTTTCCGGAAGGGTCAAAGAATATCAGGGTGGGGATGACCCGTATCCGGTATTGGCCGCCTGCAGACCGGTCTTTCCAGACATCTATGAATTCAACCTGCAGTTTACCCTCTAATTCGTTCCGCAACTCTTCCCGGATAGGCACCATCATCCGGCAGGGGACGCAGCTATCGGCGCCCAAACTGACCAGGCGGGGCGATTCCTGCGAGGGCAGGTTAGCCGGTTGCTCCGGACGAAAATCGTCCGGTTTTGCTTCTTCGTCCAGCGGAACGGCCGGCGGGGGAACGGACTGCTCTTCTTTTTGCCGGGCCGCGAATATCGCAAACGCAATAATCACAATAACCAAAATGGTTATTTTACCGATATTTTTTTTATTCATCTTTTCCTCCGGGCGCAAATAACCTTGCGGTCAACGCAAGTTACTTTCCGGCGGTCGCTAATTATCAAGTCGTCTTCTTCCCCGCAGGTTTGGAAATATTTCAGGATTGTCGAAACATGTTTGTTTTCAAAAAATCTGGGAAGCCGGCAGTTAGTCCAGATTCCGTCTTTCTCATCCTCTATCAATCCGGCATTATTCAGTATATTTAAATGACGGGAAACCGCCGGCTGGGAGATACCCAGAACCTCCCTGATTTCGCAGACGCAAAGCGGCCTTTTTTGAAGTATTTTGATAATACGAATCCGGTTCCGATCGGCCAGGGCCTTAAAGATTACGGTCAGTTCTTTCAGAGGTTTATCTATTTTATTTGACATTCTGCCCCCTTATTTTGAAATCAAGTTCTTAATCTGGTCTTTGGTGAGTACTTTTCCTGAAGAGACCACCTTTCCGTCTATTACCAGGGACGGGGTTATCATTACGCCGTACTCCATAATTTTATTTATCTCGGTCACCTTGATAACCTCGGCCTGCAGATTCAACTCCTTTAACGCTTCTTCAACGTTGGCGGTCAACTGCTTGCACTTGGGGCAGCCGGTACCCAAAATTTCAAGTTTCATCCTGATATCCCCCCTATTTCGCGATAAACCCAAAGACCATGCCGGTAAAAGTAGCCATAACCACCACCAGTGATGCATAAATAACCGTTTTCTTCGTCCCGATGACGCTGCGGATGACCAGCATGCTGGGCAGACTCAACGCAGGACCGGCCAGGAGCAAAGATAAAGCAGGTCCCTTACCCATACCGGACCCGATCAGGCCCTGCAGGATTGGAATCTCGGTCAGGGTTGCAAAATACATAAACGCGGCGACCACGGATGCAAAAAAATTTGCGAAGAACGAATTGCCGCCGACCAATCCGGCAACAAATCGTGACGGGATAATGCCCTCGTGGCCGACCCGGCCCAGAAGGAACCCGGAAACCAGCACCCCGGCCAGGAGCAGGGGTAATATCTGCAGAGCAAAAACCCAGGTCGCCTGTGTCCATTCCTTAAGTTCCTCCCGGCGAAACCACCGGAGGAGCATCACGGCCAGGGCCCCGGAAAAAATCGTGGTCATCACCCATTTTTGTCCGTAGATAAAAGCCCAAATCCCCGCATCGCCGGGAGCCGGTTTCCCCCAGTTGGCGAAAACCAGGATTGCAATCATAACGAAAAAATAGGCGATCGTCTGCCCAGGAGACCTGTTTTCCTTCGCTTCCCCGAAGTTCAGACCCTCACCCGCGTGGCGTTCCCTTTCCTCTTTCCGGAAAATGAGGTGCATCAGCAACCCGATAACTATGCTGAAAAGAACGGCGCCCACCGCCCTGGCCAAACCCAACTGCCAGCCCAAAATCCGGGCGGTAAGAATTATCGCCAGGATGTTGATTGCGGGACCGGAGTATAGAAAAGCAATCGCCGGACCCAGGCCAGCGCCACGTTTGTAGATGCCGGAAAAAAGAGGCAGAACCGTGCAGGAGCATACGGCCAGGACGGTCCCGGAAACCGAGGCAACGCCGTAGGAAAGGACTTTATTCGCGCCGGCGCCGAAGTATTTCATAACCGACGCCTGGCTGACAAAGACCGAAATCGCGCCCGCGATGAAAAATGCCGGCACCAGGCACAAAAGAACATGCTCCCGGGCATACCATTTAACCAGGGACAGCGCCTCAAAAACGGCGTTGCTGAACCGGGCGTTTTCTATCGGCAGATAAAAACACCCCAGAAAAACAGCCGCAATATAAAAAAACTTTTGCCAGTTTTTCATCCCCTGCTCTTTTCGATTACCCGATTATCGGTATAACCATATTGTTATTTGGTTATATTTTAAAACAAAAATAAATTAATGTCAAATCGCAACTGATTCCTAATTTTGTCATCCTGAGGGAACCGAAGGATGACAAAGTACGTCAGATTCTTCGAAGGAGTTTACCATTTAGCAGAACGAAGGGCATCAGAATGACATTTCGGGAAAAATATTAAATGGCGGTGCTTTTGAAATGCGGCAGATAGGGCCGGTTTTTGGCAAACATCTCCGCCACCATCTTCTTAATTTCCGCCAAAGAAAGAACGCTGGCGGTCAACGGGTCATAGGCGATCGCCTGAAAGACCAGCCGGGCATCACCGGTCAGGCAACCCTCCACCGCCATCTCCTCCACCGCCACGCTGATGTTGTTAAGAGCCGCGCATTGAGGCGGGAGAGCGCCGACGTGAATAGCGTTAAAACCGCGTCGGTTGGCTACCACCGGAACCTCCACGCAAGCATCAGCGGGAAGGTTGGCAATCAACCCGGTATTGGGCACGTTCCCGTTGAATTCAAACGGTTCTCCACCCAGGTAGGCGTTGATGATGCTGGCAGCATATTCAAGACCCCTCTCCAGCGGAATTTTCTTTTGAGCCAGCCAATCCTTTATTTCTTTCTTCCAGGTCTTTTCCCGGTTAAGATAATAATTTATAATGTAAGCATAGACGCCCGGATTCCAGCCGGTGCCGTGGGTGCAGTACTTCTCAATGAGGTCGGGCCGCTTGCGGAACCACCAGTTGTACTCGGAATTGTGCCCGCTGGATTCGGTGACATAATAGTCCAGGTGCAAAAACATTTCGTTAAGAACAATTTCCTGGTTATATATCTCCTTTTTCGCAACTGCCTTGCGGATGAGGGGATAGGCATCCCGGTGGTTCTTTTCGTACTTCAGATACCAGGCCTGGTGGTTGATGCCGGCGCAAAGATAGGTAATATCCTTCATGTCCGCGCCAATCCACTTAGCCAGCATCTCAGCAATTCCCTGGACGCTGTGGCAGAGACCGGTAACCTTGATGCTTGTCTTGCGCTGCATCGCCCGGCAGTTCATCGCCATCGGGTTGGTGTAGTTTAGGAAAATCGCGTCCGGACAGAGTTTTTCCATGTCCCGACAAATGGAGAGCATCACCGGGATGGTGCGTAAGGCGCGGAAGATACCGGAAGGTCCCCGGGTATCGCCGATGTTAATGTCCACTCCATACTTTTTGGGAATCTCAATGTCATGGCGCCAGACATGGACGTCACCGGCCAGGATGGTGCAGAGGACCGCATCCGCTCCCTTCAGCGCTTCCTTCCGGTCCATCGTTACCTTGATCTTGGCCGGATATTTACCTGCATCTATAATTCGCTGAACCGCTTTATGCGCGAATTCAAGCCGTTCCCGGTCAATATCCATCAAAACAAGGGTGGCATCCTTCAGGTTAGGGAAAGTCAAAACATCCTTCACCAGATTACGGGTAAAACCAAAACTGCCGGCTCCGATAAAAACGATTTTTGCCATCGTATATCCTCCTGTTAAATTAACAGTTTACGCGGGGGCGCCGAGCAAGCTCGGCAACTACAGGCGCTCCGCGCACTGCGAAATTAAAAGTTTACTGCCTTAAGCAGTTCGTGGGCGATTACCAGGTGGCCGGTCCCATTCGGGTGAACCGGTTCCGGACAAAAGGTATCTGCCGGCCGGTATTTTAACTGTTTTTGAAAGATGTCGTGCGTTTTAATTAATAACGCACCAAATTCTTCGGCCAGCCGACGCACGATTTTGATATAGTCCGGTATCGTTTTTAAAACCCGGGACCGAAAACTATCACCCTCAAAATCGTTGCTGATATAGAACGGCTCCAGCAAAATCAATTTTGCTTTTGTCTCCTGTTTGGTCCGTTTTAAAATTGCACGATATAATTTTTCGTACTTATCCGAAGGCAGAATACTTGAATTCATCAGAAAACTATGCAGGTCGTTGATTCCAATCAGAATGAAAACCCAGTCCGGTTTCAGGAGAATCAGGTCGTCGTGCCACCGGTTATTGAGACCTTCTACCGTATCGCCGCTTATCCCTCTGTTGAAATAAGTAAAGGACTTTTCCGGGCAGCAAGCGGTTACCAAATCAATCGCCATTTTCACGTATCCGTTGCCATAAGGAAAAAACTGGTCCCGTCGGCCGCAGTCGGTAATGCTGTCTCCGATAAAAACTATCGTTTCTCTGTTTTTAAAAAGAAAATTCTTATCCATCCTGTTCTTATCCTCCTGTTGCGCAAAAAATTTAGTTTGTTAAACCCGCCCCGTAAAAAGCAACAGCCACCCATACGGGACCTGCGGGAGGGGGCGCAGCCCCTCCCCTACATTAACGACCCGGAAGGGGTCGCATTACGTTTTAGAATGGTTTTTCTAACTTGGATACAAAGCCGTTTGTTGCCGGAGCCGGTAGAAATCAACACGGTGTCTCCCGGATGGAGATTTCCGGACAGCAACTCCTCGGAAAGACGGTCCTCAATATATTTGGTGATAACCCTTTTTAGCGGCCGGGCGCCCAGCTGGGCATTGAAACCCTCTTTTTCCAAAAACCGGTATGTCTTTTCATCCAGACTGACTGATAAATTTTCTTCCTTAAGACGCGCGACGACTTTGCCGACTTCAAGACGCACAATGGCAGAAACATCCTCCGGAGAAAGACTTTTAAAGACTACAATTTCATCAATCCGGTTCAAAAACTCGGGTTGGAAAATTCTTTCCGCTTCCGACTTCAGAAGCGTCTGCATTTCCCGGTATTCCATCAACCCTTCCTCCTGAGACACAAAACCGAGACTTGCGTCTGTTTTCAGGTTCCGGGTTCCCAGATTGGAAGTTAAAATTATAACCGTATTGCGAAAGTCCACGCGGCGGCCGAAACTGTCGGTCAGGTGACCTTCCTCCAAAACTTGCAGCAACAGATTATGAACGTCCGGATGGGCCTTTTCAAACTCATCCAACAGAACCACCGAATAAGGCCGGTGCCTGATTCTTTCCGTTAACTGGCCTCCCTCCTCGTAGCCGACGTAACCGGGCGGCGCGCCGATTAACCGGGAGGTTGAAAACCGTTCCATATATTCACTCATATCTATCTGGACAAGCGCTTCCCGGTCCTTAAAAAGAAACTGAGCCAGAACTTTTGCCAGGTAGGTTTTACCGACGCCGGTCGGCCCCAAAAAAAAGAATGAACCGATTGGCCGGTTCCGGTCCTTTATGCCGGCGCGGCTGCGCCTGATGGCCCGGGAAACAGTCTCAACCGCTTCTTTCTGGCCGATTACGCAACGGCCAAGCTCCAATTCCATGCCCAGCAAATGTTGGCCCTCATCTTCGGAAAATCGCTGAACGGCGATACCGGTCCAGCGACTGACCGTCTCCGCAATTTCCTGTTCGGTTACCATATTTTCGGCTGTAGAAATACCCTTGCGCCACTCATTTTTCAACTCCTGGAAATGCAGCCGGACCGACCGCTCCTGGTCCCGGAAGCGAATGGCATTTTCATAATCCAAATCATGTATGGCTTTTTCGCGGCTCTCCGAAATTTTTTTCAGTTCGGTTTCCAAAACCCTCAATTTACCGGGAAGTTTTCCGTACCGCGCCAGGCGCACGCAGGCACAAGCCTCATCCAGAACATCAATCGCCTTATCCGGCAGAAATCTTCCGGTGATGTAGCGGTCGGAAAGACGGACGGCGGACCGGATGGCCGCGTCACTGATTTCCACTCCGTGGTGTTCCTGATATTTGGGCCGCAACCCCTTCAGAATCTCAATCGTGTCCGGCAGGCTGGGTGGAACCACAAAAACACTCTGAAACCGCCGCTCCAAGGCCGCATCTTTTTCAATATGTTTGCGGTATTCGGTGCTGGTGGTGGCGCCAATACACTGGAACTCGCCGGAGACCAGGGCGGGTTTCAGGATATGGGATGCGTCCATCGCGCCCTCAGCCCCCCCGGCGCCAATCAGGGCGTGCAATTCGTCAATAAAAACGATTGCCTTACTTTCCGCAACTTCTTCCAGAATCGTTTTCAACCGCTGTTCAAACTCACCCCGGTATTTGGTGCCCGCGACCAGCGCGGTCAAATCCAGCATTATTACCGGCCGGTTTTCCAGAAGTTCCGGCACCGAACCGGAAACCAGCGCCTGAACAAAGCCCTCCACGATAGCGGTTTTGCCGACACCGGCTTCGCCGATAAGCACCGGATTATTTTTACGGCGCCGGCAAAGAATCTGGAACAAACGTTCAATCTCCGGCTGGCGGGCGATTACCGGGTCCAATTTCTTTTCCCGGGCAAGTTTAGTCAGGTCCCGGCCAAAAACCTTCAGGGCGGAATTTTTCTTCCTGGCTCCAGCTTCCTGTTGTTCCGAATAAGACGATAGTTCGGAGATTGCCTGCCGCGTACGGTCTACTGAAAGGCCGAGACGAAGAAGCACCTGACTTGCCAAACTCTCTCCTTCCTGCAAAATTCCCAAAAGAATGTGTTCGGTGCCGATATAGGTACAGGCAGACCGGCGGGCTTCCTCCACCCCTAATTCCAGGGCCCGCTTAGCTTGGTGATTAAGCGGCAGGGAACCCTGAAATTGAATCACAGGAATAACGGGAATGCCTTTCTCCACTTCAAGCAGAATATAACCCAATTCATAGCCAAGGTTGGTTAAAGCAGCGGCGGCTATGCCTTGTCCTTCACGCAAAATAGCCAGCAGCAGGTGTTCGCTGCCGATAGCATCCTGGCCAAAGCGTATCGCTTCATCCCTCGCCAAGTCCAGCATCCGGCGTACTTGATTGGTAAAACGGTCAAACCCAGCCATATTTTTCCTCAGAGTCGCGAAATAATATTACCAAAAAATCAGAGAAATGTCAAAACAATAGGAGGAAAAATACGAAAAATGTTATAATATTGGCTGAATTAAACGCAGGGGCGCAATTCATCGTGCCCGCGGGACGGATAAATCCGCCCCCTGCAACACATTTAAAAGGAGAGCCCGATGTACCTTACCGGATTTGCAGATGAAGCAGCCGGAGACATTAACGGCCAAACCAGAGCAACTAAAGAATTGGGCTGGAAATTTATTGAGGCCCGCACGATTGACGGCGTCAACCTCACCTCTGTCACCGAGGATAAATTTTCCGAGGTCTGCGCTAAACTCCAATCCGCCGGCATCAGCGTCAACTGTTTCGGCAGCGGAATAGCCAACTGGTCTCAGAAGATGACCGAACCGCCGGACAAGAGTTACGCGGAGATGGAACGCGCTATCCCCCGGATGAAGCGGCTGGGTACAAAAATGATTCGGATTATGAGTTTCGCCATCCCGCCGGAAGCGCTGGACCAGGACTGGTCCGCTGAAGCAATTAAAAGAGTAAAAGTAATCGCCAAAATGGCCGAAGACAACGGAATTATCTGTGTCCACGAAAACTGTTCCGGTTGGGGAGCCCTCTCTCACGAACACACCCTGCGGCTCCTGGAAGAGGTTGACTCCCCTGCCCTGAAATTGGTCTTTGATACCGGAAACCCGGTCTTTAACGAAGACGTGCGCGGACAAAAACCGTATAAAAAACAGAATTCTCTGGAATTCTACCGGGCGGTGCGGGAACAGATCATTTACGTTCACATTAAAGACGGCTACATGGACGGCGACAAACCGGTCTTCACTTTTCCCGGCGAAGGCAACGGATACGTAAAGGAAATCTTAGCCGACCTTTTAAAGAACGGTTACGAAGGCGGTTTTTCCATAGAGCCGCATATGGCGGTCGTTTTCCATGATTCAAGCGTCAAATCGGAAGCGGAAATCCGCTACCGGAATTACATTGATTACGGCCGGCGGTTGGAAAAGTTGCTGGCGGAAGTTAAATAATTACATCTTCATAATCTTAAAATTTGGCGCATGTTCGGGCCGCATGTTCGGGCCGGTTGTAAAATTGAAAAAAATACGCGAATCGGGTAAAATAGTGAAGAGATAAAACCCCTCCCATATATTAGCGGCCCTAAAAGTTTACCCGCCGTAGCTTTAAGCGCAGGCGGGGGGTTCGCACTACTTTAGTATCTATGGATTCCCGCTCAGTAAATGCGGGAATGACAATGTTTTTACGCGGAAATAAAAATAACAGGAAAAAAGATGGCGAAGAGAGATTATTATGAAGTTTTAGACGTCAAGAAAGACGCCAGCAACGATGAAATCAAGGAAGCCTACCGAAAACTGGCGCTCCGGTTTCACCCCGACCGGAATCCCGGGAATAAAGAAGCGGAGGAAAAGTTCAAGGAAGCAACCGAATCTTACGAGGTCTTAAGTGATTCCCAGAAACGCGCCACTTACGACCAGTTCGGTTTTCCGGGAATTGAAAGCAGCGGCTTCAACCCGACCGACGATTGGAGCCGGGTTCAGCGGGATTTTGGAGATATTTTTGGCCAAGGTTCCTTTGACGACCTCTTTAGTTTTTTCCGCGGGACGTCCGGAACCGGTTCCCGGCGGCGGGAACCGGTTTTTCGCGGAGAGGACATAGAGGCCTCGGTCAGAATTCCGCTAAAAGAAGCGGCGGAAGGTGTCAAAAAAGAGGTATCGCTGACGCGGCTGACTACCTGCCAATCCTGTAACGGCACCGGCGCTTCAGCCGATACCGGCAAGCGGACCTGCCCCCAGTGCGATGGGGACGGGCAGATCAGGCATAACCAGGGCTTCTTCTCCATCAGCCAAACCTGCCCGAGGTGCGGCGGCGCGGGCGAAGTCATTGAAAAACCCTGCCGCAACTGCAACGGAAAAGGCAGGGTGAGGGAGAAAGAACGTCTTCAGGTAACGATTCCGGCCGGGATTGAAAACGGGTCCAAACTACGTGTTCACGGCAAGGGTAACGTCGGTATTCAGGGAGGTCCGTCCGGCAACCTTTACCTCAACGTTTTCGTGGAAGAAGACCCTTTATTCCGGCGGGAGGGAAACAACCTTCTTTACGAACAGTTTATTACCTTCAGCGAAGCGGCACTCGGAACGGAAAAGGAAGTGCCGACGCTCAAAGGAGATGTTCGGATGAAGATACCGGGCGGAACACAAACCGGCACGGTTTTGCGCCTGCGCGGAAGGGGCATACCGAATATTTCCGGTTACGGACGGGGAGACCAACTGGTACGGATAATAATTGAAACTCCGGTAAACCTGACCGTTGAAGAACGCCGTCTTCTGGAAGATTTTGAAAAACGCGCTACCCGGCGTACCTACCCGAAAAGCAAGAAATAATTATCTGTCATTCTGAGGCACAGCCGAAGAATCTGACGTATTGTGTCATCCTGAGGGAACCGAAGGATCTAATCCTTAATAAAAAGAGAGATCCTTCGCAACAACGGCTCAGGATGACATACTACGTTACCTTCAGGAAGTTTTGCAAGATATTGATGCCCTCTTTGGTCAGAATTGACTCCGGATGGAACTGAACGCCGAAGAGCGGCAAACCCATAACCTGTAAACCCATAATCTCCTTCTCCTCGGTCCAGGCAATAATTTTGAGAGAGTCCGGAAGGGTTTCCTTTTCAACCAGTAAAGAGTGGTAACGGGTCGCTTCAAAAGGGTCCGGGATTCCGGCAAAGATTCCGGAGCCGTCGTGAAAAATCCTCGAAATCTTGCCGTGCATCAATCGTTTTGCTCCGACAATCTTGCCGCCGTAAGCATATCCAAGCGCCTGATGACCAAGACAAACCCCCAAAACCGGAATTTTCCCCGCCAGTTCTTTAATCAGAGACACTGAAATACCGGCATTTTCCGGTCGGCCCGGACCCGGTGAAATTATAACCCTCTCCGGCGCCATACGCAAAACTTCATCAATCGTAATCCGGTCGTTGCGAACAACCCGGACCTCAGCGCCCAATTCCGAAATCTCCTGAAAAATGTTGTAGGTGAAAGAATCGTAGTTATCGATTAGTAGAACCATAGTGTTTGTCATTCTGAGCGTCAGCGAAGAATCTGACGTACTTTGTCATCCTGAACGATAGTGAAGGATCTACTCCTTAAAGCGAGATCCTTCGCAACTACGGCTCAGGATGACACGTTAATTTATAACAGGCCGGAAGATGCCAGACGGAACGCCTCCAGAAACGCACGGCCTTTATTCAACGTTTCGTCATATTCTCTGGATGGGACCGAATCGGCCACGATGCCTGCGCCTACCTGAAGATAGGCCTTGCCTTCTTCAATCCAGACCGTCCGGATGGTAATACAGGTATCAAGGTTTCCGGAAAAATCAAAATATCCGACCGCCCCGGCATAAGGACCGCGTTTAATCGGTTCTAACTCCTCAATTATTTCCATTGCCCGTATTTTGGGCGCGCCGGAGACGGTGCCGGCCGGAAACGCGGCGGAGAAAAGGTCAAAAGCGTCCTTATCCGACAACAGGTCACCGGTGATATTGCTTACCAGGTGCATTACGTGGGAATACTTTTCCACGACCATCAATTCGGTTACCCCGACCGTTCCGGACTGACAGACCCGGCCTAAATCATTGCGGCCCAGGTCAACCAGCATAATGTGCTCCGCCTTCTCTTTTTCGTCTTTTTTTAAATCCTCTTCCAGTTCCCGGTCTTCCGACTCGTTCAAACCCCTGGGCCTGGTCCCGGCAATCGGTCTCAAAGTGGCCTTACTTTCTTCCAGACGCACCATTACTTCCGGAGACGAACCAACCAGGATGGTTTTGTCAAAATTAAAATAGTAAAGATACGGAGAAGGGTTGATGGCACGAATCGCCCGGTAAAGGTTAAAGGGGTCTGGCCCGGACTTCGGATAATCAACGCAGAGCCGCTGGGAAAGAACAACCTGAATCACGTCTCCTTTCCAAATATATTCTTTAACCTTAAGAACCGCCTTTTCGAATTCCGGACGGGTGAAATTGCTCTGAAACTGAGATTTTCCGCTACCTTTCACCCCCACCTTCCTTCCCCCGTCCTCGCCAGAGGCGAGTGCGCCTTTGGCGCAAAAGGGGAGGGAAGATGATGACAGGCGGCTGATTATCTCTGCTATCCGTCTTTTAGCGCCTTCATAAGCTTTCTCGGAGCCATTTTCCGGACGGGCGTGGGTTATAATTTTGAGCCGGTGCCGGAAGTGGTCAAAAGCAAGAATGGTATCGGCCAGGAATAACTGCATATCCGGTAATTTTTGGTCATCTTCTTTAATGTCCGGCAAATTCTCAAAAAACCGGACAACGTCGTAGGAAAAATAGCCGACCAAACCGCCGGAAAAACGGGGAAGCGTCGGGTCAACAGCCACTTTAAACCCGGAAAGATATTTTCGTAAAAACGGAAACGGGCTTTCTTCCATTACTTCTTTTGCGATTTCCGTTTCAATCTCAATCCGATTTCCCCTGGTACGGATAATCGCGCTTGGGTCGGTTCCCAGAAATGAATAACGGCCGAAACGCTCGCCACCCTCGGCGCTTTCCAGCAGAAAACCGGGTTTTGCGCCCACCACCTTAAGATAGGCGGAGACCGGGGTTTCCAGGTCGGCTAAAATTTCGCAGGAGACCGGTATAAAGTTGGCTTCTTTTGCCAGCCGGTCAAACTCCGCAAAAGAGGGATAGATATTCATAATCGTCGGTCGATATGCCGGCGGCACCTTACATCATCTCTTTCCGGAAAATCGGTGCGGAAATGCGCGCCCCGGCTTTCAGTCCTTTCCCAGGCGCTTTGCGCAATGAGACCGGCAAGCATAAGCATGTTCTGCATCTCCCATCCGGCAGAATCAAAGAAACGGGCGGAAAAAGCATAACTCTGCCATTCTTTTAATTTCTCCAGGGTAAATTCCAAATCGTTACCTTCCCGCTCTATGCCGCAATGACGCCAGACCAATGCGTTGAGCGACCGTTTAAGGTCAACTACGTCCAAATGGAAATCTTTCCAGCGCCGGGTAAACTGAATGCGGCCCCGAAAAATATGCTTTCCAACGGCGGCCGCAGCCCCGGCCCGGTCTCCGAAAACCAGGCACTCCAGCAGAGAATTGCTGCCCAGGCGGTTGGCACCATGAACACCGGTACAAGCAACCTCTCCGCAGGCAAAAAGGTTTTCCAACTCCGTGATGCCGTTGAGGTCAGTTTTGACTCCGCCCATCATATAATGGGCGGCCGGCCGAACCGGAATGAGGTCATGGGCCGGATCCATCCGGAAACGCTGGACCATGGCATAAATGGAGGGAAACCGCTTCTTGAAGTTGGGGCCGATGGAACGGCAGTCCAGGTAGACATTCCGCGCGGCCTGACGTTTCATTTGGTCCAGAATGGCCCGGGCAACCACATCGCGGGAAGCAAGTTCTGCGTCAGGATGGTAGGAACGCATGAAACGTTCCTGACGGTCGTTGACCAGGAACGCGCCTTCGCCTCTCACCGCTTCGGAAATCAGAAATCGCGGGGCACCGGCCACATAAAAAACGGTCGGGTGAAACTGAATAAACTCCAGGTCACGCAGGGTTGCCCCGCTGCGATAGGCGACCGCCATACCATCCCCGGTGGAGATGGTGGGGTTGGTTGTCTCTTGAAACAACTGGCCGGAACCGCCGGTCGCCAGAACTACGCTGGCGGCCCGAACAAACAAAGGAATCTTTTTTTCCCCTTCAAAAAAAAGCCCGCCGACGACTGACTTTCCCGAAGTAATGAGATCTATCAAAAAATATTTTTCTCTGATTTCAATCCGGCGGTTCTGAAGAACAAGAGGAGAGAGTGTACGGATTACTTCCGCACCGCTGCGGTCGCCGGAAGCATAAATAATGCGGGGCAACGAATGGCCGCCTTCCCGGGTAAAAGCAAGCCCGGAACCATCCCGGGCGAAGATTGCACCGGAAGAAAGCATAGCCCTGATTCTTTCCGGACCTTCCCGGACCAGCACTTCAACAGATTCAGGATCAGCCAATCCCGAACCGGAGTTGAGCGTATCCTGAAGATGTTTTTCCGGAGAATCATCCTGAGAAAGGGCAACTGCGATTCCGCCCTGGGCCAGATCAGAAGCCGTATCCAGAAAACCGCTTTTTGCCGCCAGCATAACGCGCCGGCCAGCTCTGGCTGCGCTCAAACTAGCGGAAAGACCGGCCGCGCCGCTGCCGATAATCAGTACTTCTGTGTCCTCCTCCGGAACAGTTTGCGAATCGAAATCAACCAGACGGGGCAGGATCATTTTATTGGGCGCTAAAATTTAAAACATAAGTACCTGCGTCTGCTGGTTTTGAAATCCAGGCTGCATGGCCATCCAGGAATAAAAAATTGGTGCCTCTGCTGTGCCGGTCGGAACAGATATCGTAGTAAAAACCAGAGTCGTCGTCAGGATTACCCTGAAATGCTCCAGACGGGTTGCGGTCAAAAAGCAACGGAAAGGTTGATGAATGGCTAATTCCGGAAAACTTCTGACCGGTCACGTTGCTGTTTATGGCATAACCGTTGGTAACACTCTTCTCGCTGGGACAAGAAAAAACCCGGTCATTATCCGAAACATAGACACCGACTTCACCGTCCCAATTAATAACGGTTGGGAAACTTTCGTCGTTATCCTGGAGGTACATACTCATAGCCAATCCTAACTGTTTTAAATTATTAAGACAGTTAGTGCGTCTGGCGCCTTCCCTCGCTTGCGAGAGCGCCGGCAGAAGCAAAGCCGCTAAAATGGAAATGATGGCGATGACAACCAAAAGCTCAATTAAAGTAAAACCATTTTTCTTCACTGTGATTCACCCCCTTCCTCAACTCAGTATTGTCAAAAAGCAACCACAAAACCCTCCCACGGAAACACGGAAAACTGCGGAAACACCAAAAAAAAATAATTAGAGCACCTCTTTACCCGTGCTTCCTAATTTCCGTGTTTCCGTGGTATTCTTTTTCTGTTTTCGTGTATATTTTATCTTCAAAGAGAGAAAATGTCAAGGTTTTTTGCAAATTGTTCAGAAAAGCGGAAAGAACGGCGCAACGACTGACCCGCCTGTTTAGAACCTCTTTCAGACTAACGGCGCATACCCCAGCGGGCCAGGAACCGGTCCGGCAGTTAACATTAAGCCCCACGCCCAAAACCGCTTTCTCCCGTTTCACTTCCAGAATAATTCCGGCCAACTTTTTTTCTTGAAAATAGAGGTCGTTAGGAAGTTTAAACCGGGTTTTCAAACCCAGCGCTGATTTTAAAGCAAGTTGCAGCGCTCTTGCGGCAGACAACGTAATACCTTTGGACTGCCGGAAGGAAACCGGGAACAAAATGAGGGAAAAATACAAACTGCCCGCGGGAGAATGCCAGATTTTGCCTTGCCGGCCACGGCCCGCAGTCTGGGCGCCGGCAATAACCAGGGAACCGGAAGGGACGCCGTTGGAAATTAATTCCCAGGCCTTGTCTTGCGTGGAGGGAAGTTCGGAAAAGATGTAGGCGTTATTTCTCTTTTTGGATTGCACTATTGCAAATTTCAAAATGCAAAACGCAAATTGACTGTTGAAAATAATAAATTTACATTTTACAATTTGCCTTTTACAACAACGGGATAATTAATACACCAATTGAAAGACTGTTTTGGCGATCAGGGCGATGGCAACTGAGGCCGCTCCGGCCAGACCCATGCCGCATCCGTAACCGGCCAGGAGTAACGGGGTCATACTACGCCATTCTTTAACACCGAGACGACGGGCAAAGAAAAATTTACCTAACAGGGCTCCGAATAACATCGGAAAAGCCATGTGCGGCAACATTGGAATTCCACCGACTATCCCGTAGAAAAATGAAATCGGTACTTTAACGAGGACCAGGATTCCGGCTGTAATCAGACCGCCGGCCGCGCTCCAAGCGATTACCGAACCTTTGATCGACTCCAGCAGCCAGGTGGCCCCGCCCTCTACGGTAGAAGAGACCCAGAGCGCCCGCGGAATAGCCATCATCGGCCATATCCGTTGCACAAAAGGATAGGTTGACGAAGGAATCGGACCCATTTTCCAGATAATCGCCCAGAAGAGGAAACTGCAAAAAAGCATTATACCCAAAGCCATGAATTCGGTCTTATACCAGTCCGTAAAACGCACCTTCAGTAACTCCATTTGTTTGAAACCCTGGGCCATGGCGCCGTGGTTAAAATAGGGTAAAGGCATATACCAGATATCCGCGCCTTTGTAACCGGAAAGAATGTAGGTTCCTTCCACCAAATAGGGAAAAGAGATTCCGCTGGCAACCCCGGTTATGCCAAACATTCGGGCAGAAATGTAAGTGAGCGTCGGCGTCAGGATAAAACCGAAGAATAATATCAGGAGCGGTGGGAAATGAGGTACCAGGGCATGGCAAAGAAACACGTAGGCCAGGGTGGAGAGGACCCAGATTCCCAGCATAACCAACAGGGGGGAATCGCCCCGGTTCACCGGTATTTTAATTGCAGTCTGAATCTTTTTTTCGCTCCGGCGCATCTTGGAAGTAACCGAGACAATACTCAGAAACAAAACCGCAATACCCAGACCGATTCCAACGCTTATCCAGAAATCTATCGTCGTGGAAGTATAGGTCGGGATAGCGCCCATTCCCGGCTGCCAGGTTCTTAAGAAACCCGTATTTTTGTACAGGATGGGGTTGGCAATAGTCTGCGCCCCAATTGAACCGACAAAGGTGCCCAGCACCACCCAGAAAGGCAGGACAAAACCGATAAAAACGTTACCCAGGTCGGTCATAAAACCCAGAATTGAAGCCGGGAAAAAAGAACTTATCTGACTGGTGAAATCAACAAAAGGGATTGGGATGAGCGTAAACGGCTTGGCCATTACCAGTCCGGTAAAGGTGGGGATGAAAACGTAAAAAGCGCCGTAAATAATGCCGATCATGCCGCCGGCAACAAAGACGCGCCAGCGGTTGGTATCTTTGTTGGCGGAAAGATCGGTCAACGCCCAGACCCCTTCTGCCGCCACCGGAGCCATCGGGAATTCCAGCCGCTCAAAATCACTGGTTACCCGAAAGAAATAATATCCGAGCGTAAAAGCGTTAATCCGGCTCAATATCTGGGTTGCCAGGAGAATCAGAATCGGCACAAGCCAGACTTTGCTTAAAAAGGTGCGCTGGATAAGCGCCGCGCTGCCGGCCGGCGGAACAGCCCAAAGGGGAATCTCGCCGGAAAGTCCAAAAGCTTTGGCGTACGGCGACTGCACAAAATACTGTTCCCAAATCAACGAACTGAATGCGCCGCCGTTCATGAGACCGGCCGCACCCACCATCATCAGGGAATTTGCCACGATAAAGATGAGGTAAATCTCCTGACGCCGCAACTGAATAAATGACCTTTTGGCCACTTCGACAAAAAGAATGAGCGTTACCCACTGGGCGGCGGCTCCCAGAGAAGTTCCGGCAATCAAACCCATATAGATGCCGGCCGGCAACATAATAAATCCGACAAAAAGAGCCGCAATTAGAGTTTTGATATTAAAACCGCTTTCAAAACCATCCGGCAATAACATATTTTCTTTTTTATCCATCACTCAACTCTCTTTCACCTTCCTGCCGGTATCCCTCTTTAATCTCCTTGTTTATCGTACGCCAAACCAAAAATTGCTTCCGGATACTATCAAGAAATCTCCGGTTTAACCGCTGCCAGTCACTCCCCTCTCCGCTTTTCCGTTCCAGACGAACCTCTATCCCGTAAAATCCAAACTCCCCGACCGGAAATGCCGAAAGTTTAAATTGCTGGCTCACGCCCAGGTCAAACGGCGAGAGGTAAACACGACAGGCGGTAGCATAGGAATTGCCCTTTGGACCACTCTCCTTAAACAGTCTGTTGTCAGCGGTATAAAAAGAACCAACCGCCTCAATCGAATAGGAAGAAAAATAATTACGCAAAAAGGTCATCAGACCCAGAACTTCTCTTTCTCCAACCGTAAACGGAAAATCAAAAAACCAGATGTCTCCATCCGGCTTGGGCAAAACCCATCTCCGCGTAACGTCCGGCACAGACATCTGTGAAGCCTTCCGGGCCGGAAAGATAGTGGAAAGAAAGACTACAAACATAACGATAATGGTAGAACTAACTGCGGAAAGAGAGGAATAGTTTAACGTCAAACCTTTCAACAGACCGGCCGCCATCAGGACCTTGGTAACCACCTGGCCCAGCAGGTAACCGGCCACCGCGCCCAAAACCGAATAGACGCAGGCTTCTGCGAAGAAAAGAGCGGCGATGTGGCTGGGCGCCAAACCCACACTCCCGTAAATACCAATTTCCCGGATACGCTCATAAACCGCACCCATCATGGTGTTGAGAACGATCAGGCTGGCGATCAGGATGGGGATAAAAAGGTTGCCGATTCCGGAAAAAGAAGTCAACTCAAGAGAAGAATAGACTGAAGTCTTACCGCCGATTCCGGCAAAGATCGTCACTGCCAGCCGGGAAACAAAATCTTCAATTTCTTGCCGGGTATCATAACCGGGCTTGAATTTAACCGCTATTGACTGGATGGTACCTCCGCGCTGGCGCAAGAACTGGAAAGGCACGATGACAATGTTAGCCGCTTCCTGATGGGTAAAGGTTTCGGTTTTTCCTCCTCCAGCCATCACTTTGGCGGTACGCTCCATCTTGAATTTGCTCATCTGCTGGCTGGGCATAGTCGCAAAATCAACCGGTGTCGGTCTCTCACCGTCCAGATCGCTGTAATCATTAAATTTCGCATCCGAGATAATCCCCGCCACTTTCAGGTTTTCCCCGAAAATATTTATCGTACCCTGACCGAGTTCCGAAACAGAAAAGTTAAGGTTTTTAGCCATTTTTTCCGAAATAATAGCCGATTTTTCCGTATCGGCTTCAAACCACTTTCCGGCTACCAGGAACTGGTCAAGACCGGTAATAAACGGTTCCTGAACAGTCACGCCCAACAGACCGAAAGCAAACGTCTCCTGCTTTCCATACGCGACGCGGGTAAAGGTCTTCTCTTCAATAGCCGGATTAATTAACCAGGAACGAGGCGCTACAACCGCCTTCTCCGAAAACTCATTTTTGATATATTCATAGCCGGGTTCTTCCAGGGGAGACCAGGTACGGTCCCGAATCATCAGCCCTTCATAGGCGGCCGGATACCCTCTGGCTACCTGGTTAAAACGGAGGTAATTTTTAATAGAAGTAAACGAAATAACCGTAAAAGTCAATAGTACCAGGGTAATTGCTGTAAGCGTGGTGCGCAGTTTCCGCCGCTTCATATTGGCGATTCCAAGATTAAAAGCAACCCCGGTGGCGGCAAGACGTCCCACGTCGGTTTCGTAAACCTTGGCCCGTTCTCGTTTCAGGCGCTGCATCTGCTCTTCAAATTTGCCGGCAACCAAAAAAATAACCAATACAGAAAGACTGAGGATAATAAAAGCCAGCAGGATAACTTCCGGGCTGCTGCTCAAACGGAAACCGGGGTGCACGAAACGCAACGCGGTATAAACGGACAAAAATATGGCAAAAATTCCGGCAATTTGTTTCCGGATATCGGTAAAACCAAAAAAGAGTCGTTCGCTGAAAAAAGCAAAAGGCAGGAGAATGACAAAATAGAAAATAAGGCCTTTAATGACGTCATTGGTGGTAGCCCGCACGTCCGGGTAAGCCCGGGATTCCAAACCCACCGCCCGCCGGCTGTTGGTCAGAAAAGAAAACCAGTCCAACCGAACCATGTTATCGGATGCGATCGCAAACCATTTTTTTGCCTCTTCGTGAAGAGTCAGCAGCCTTTCGTTGGAAATACCGAATTGTTTAAAATTACCGATCCGGTATTCGTTGAGGTTAATCATGTCCCGGCACGCCCGGTAAGGGGTAAGCGTGAGCAGGGACGGGTCATTGGTTACCGAATAGCCCAATCCTTCGGAATCAGATTTGGTCTCGCTGTCGGAAGAGTTCAAGAGCAGAATCCTTTTCCCTAACGGCCCGGCCGAACCGGCAACTTTAATCTCCATGCCCGGTTCAGAATAGATAACCGCTACCGGCTCCACCTCGGATGACCATTCCCAAACAGGGATTTCCTGGTACGAAAAACCGTAGGCGGTCGGAATGGAATTGGCGGAATTAAAAAGATCCATCTTATCCAATCCGATCAAATACCTGGGGTCAATAAAATCGTAGAGATTAGTACTAATACAGTCAAACAGGACGATTGACCATTCCTTGACCGGTACATCAACCTTAAAAAGCATCGGGTAATTTTCCGCGCCGTTAACCCCCCGGTCCGGAGCCATCACAATTCTTCCGTTCTCCGGATGCAGATAGAAGGCTTCCAGCATGGTGTTTTGACCAACGTACGGGGGTGTTTGATTGATGCTAAACCGTCCTTTATCGTCAGTCAATTCCAAATACTCACCCCGGACTCCATAGGCGCTCTTGCGGTTTTGGTAAGAAGAAACGTAAGGAAATTTGGGGCAAACGATTGCGTTTGCCACCGGCTGGTTGGGAACAAAACCGGTCCTGGGGTCAAAAGAGACGATGCGACCTTTTAAGGTACCTAAATAATCTTTAAATTCAAGCTCCGCCTCCGGAAAGAACCCGGAATCATTGAACGCCCGGTACAGCATCTGGCGCATGAGTTCAACCTGGGTTGTTAATTTTCCGATGTTAACGCGGCTAACAATATCCAACGGGGTATCAAAATAACGCCGGTTGTCATAAACGGTTACGAAAGAAAGGGAAGGCAGTCCGGCCTGGAGGGCAAGTTCACCGTCGGTGCGAATGCCTTCCGGCAGAAAAGCGGAAAAAGAGATGCCTCTTTCCGGACTGACGCCGTTAAGCAGTTTGCCCGAAAAAGCAGCCGGGACATATTCCAGGAATTTCTTGGCGAACGGAGCAAAATAACGCTGAGCATATAATGCTCCACTGTTATGGTAGGTCGCCAGAATATCGGAATGGCTGGAGAGTTCAAGCCCGATTAACAGCCTCAGGTTAATCGGTTCCAAATCCTTGGTTAAAAAAGTCTTTTCCTTGCGGTAGTGTCTGGTAACAAAATCGCCTATGCCCCGCAGAGTCTGAAAATGGCTACCGTTGGCCAGGAAAAGAATAGTCCGTTTGGGAGGGTTCTGGCTGAAGTACGCGGCGAGGTCAAGCAGTCCGGCAATGCTGCTGGCCTGGTCTGCGCCGGGCGCCAGGGAAGGAACCACTGAAATTGAATCGTAATGGGCGGAAAGACAGATAATATCATCCTTCAGCTTTGAATCGGTACCCGGGATATAACCCAGGATATTTTCGGTCGGCGCCGCCTTCCAATTTTGCCGGCACAGAAGCTTTGCCGGCGCCGGACCGGCAGTCTTGATGTTCCGGGTCCGACTTAAACTGAAAAGCAGAAAATCCGCGTCTTTCCGGCTGACATAAAACCGGGGCAAATCCAGCGGCATACTCAGAAATTTCCGCCGGGCTTCAAAAAAGGTCGTATCCTCCGGCTCAATAAAAATAACCGCCTGGGCACCCAGCAAACCGGCGTCCAGCCAGCGAAATCCACAGTTAAAATCCAACAGGACAACCGCACCCTTCAGGTCATTCCCAGAATAATTGTCCAGGGAACCATCCCCGCCGTAGACCAGGTTTCCGGTAATCCCTTCCGGTGGAAGGGTGGAAGTACGCACGTGATTGGGCCAGAGAGCTGAAACTTTTATCTCCCGTCCCTGGTAATCCAGGGTGGCAGACTCTTCCACCGGCACGGTTACCGAATAGACTTCCCTCTTTATTTTCTGAAGACCAAGCGACCGGAACCGCGCCTCAATGTAATCGGCGGCCGCCTTGTTTCCCGGATAACCCGGCACCCGGGACGCCAAAGAAGAAAAATAGGCGATGTCTTCCGGAACTGAAGATTGCGCGGCAACAGCGGAAAAAAGAATAAAACTGAAGAATAAAAAAATGACTCGGATTTTTTTGAAAATATTCATCGATTATTTTCGGATTTCTGTCCAAGCGCGGCGGCTGGTCGGGTCCAGGTTCACTTCCCGAACAAACTCCTCCCCTGCTTCCTTCGGTTTACCTTCCTGGCGGTAAATCAACCCTAAAAAATAATGGGCGTCGGGATAATAAGAATCAAGCTTTGTCACGCGCCTAAAATTCTCCCTGGCCCGAATATAGTCGCCGCTAAAATAATAACTCAAACCTAAATTAAAATAAAGATTAGCACACGAAGGCAATTCTGTCAAACCACTTTCCACAATCTTTCGCGCCTCTAACCACTGGCCTTGCAGCAGATAATAAGCTGAAATTTTTTCGTAAGGAGTTCGCTGTTTTGGCGCCAGCGCGATGGCGCGGCGCCAGTGAAAAAGGGCTCTTTCTGGTTTGCCTTCATTGAAAAAAATGTCTCCCCTTTTTTCCTGTTCCCTGGCCTGACGGTTCTCGCCGGGCCGGAGAATTAAATTGGTAAAGAGACCGACCCAAATCAAAAAACCGCAGAAAAAAATGACTTTTATCCAGGAACTGATCTCCCGTTTCATTTAATCTTGTGCCTTTGTTTTTTTGTGTCTGACTTTGTCTCTTCCTGTAATTTTTAGATCCGTCAACCGGCGCCACCGGCGTCGGGCAATCACCGCCATCGCAACCACCGCCAGATAAAGGAGCGGCCTGGTTATCCGGTCGGGCCAACGTAAAATAGCCGGCCACAGAGCGGCGACCGCTGTAATAATCAGAGCGTTTTCCAGCCAGATGGCCTTTCGTTCTTTTTCCATCACTTAAGGACGCAGGCTAAAGCCTGCGGCTACCCTCCAGCCTGGGGACGCAGGAGCGGGAAAAGAATTACTTCACGGATAGAGGGCCGGTTCGTCAACAACATTACCAGGCGGTCGATACCTATTCCCAGACCGCCGGCCGGCGGCATCCCGTAGGAAAGGGCGAGAAGATAATCTTCATCCACAACTTTGGGCCGGTCCGGACGATTATGCTTAACCTCTTCCGCAAACCGACGGAGCTGTTCTTCCGGGTCGTTCAATTCCGAATAGGCATTGCCAACCTCTATCCCGGCGATAAAAAGTTCAAACCGTTCTACCGTTTCCGCCTCCTCCGGTTTACTCTTGGCCAGGGGTGAAATTTCCCGGGGATAATCCATCACAAAGACCGGCGCTACCAATTTCGGCTGAACCTTTAGTTTGAAAAGAACGTCCAGCAAATCGAAAACCGTTTCGGTTCCGGTAAGCGGCGCCCCCTCTTTCCGAAGACAGGCAAGCAATTCCCCCCGGTTCCGCAGATCGCTGATACCGGCCTGTTCCTTCATCAGGCCGGATAAGGTCGCCCGGCGCCAGGGCGGAGACAGGTCGATTTCCACCCCCTGATAATTTATCTTGTTTCCCGAACGGTTCACACCCGGGATATTGGTCTCCAGCAAATATAGAACCAGACCTTCAATAATTTCAGCCATCCCGTTGTAATCAGCGTACGCCGCGTAAAGTTCCAGCATGGTAAACTCGGGATTGTGGAGCGGTGAAATGCCTTCATTGCGAAAAGAACGGTTTATTTCGTAAACTTTTTCCAGACCGCCAACCAGAAGCCGTTTCAGGTATAGTTCCGGGGCGATACGCAGATAAAGGTCCATATCCAGGGTATTGTGATGAGTGACAAACGGTCTGGCCTCCGCTCCACCAGCAATCGGGTGCATCATCGGCGTTTCCACCTCCAAAAAACCTTCCCCGTTCAGGCGTTCCCGGATACGGCTGACAATAAGACTGCGCGCAACAAAAACTTCCCGCACTTCCGGGTTGGCAATCAAATCAAGGTAACGCTGACGAAACCTAATTTCAATATCCTTCAGACCGTGCCATTTTTCCGGAAGGGGCCGGTTTGTTTTGGAAAGAAGCGTCAATTCCTTAACTTTGACGGTCAACTGGCCGGTTCTGGTGCGAAATGGTTCTCCGGATATCCCAACGATATCTCCGATATCCAATAGCCGGTAGAGGTCAAATCCGGAACCGAGGACATCCTGCTGAAGATAGACCTGAATGCGGCCGGAAAGGTCCTCCAAGTCTGCAAAAGCGGCCTTTCCGTGATTGCGCATTGTAACAATTCTTCCGGCAATCCGAACATCGCCGGCATCGTCAGCCACCTCCCGCGCCGGGACGCTCCGGTCAAAACGAAGACCATAAGGATAGATGCCGGCCTGAATAATCGTATTCAGTTTCTGTTCCCGTTCTTGAAGCAGTTCTTTTTCCGCCATATCGTATTTATTTTACGCTTTAACAAACACGAAAATCAAATCCTTAAAATTCTTAAGGTATTACATTTTCTACCACTTCTTATCCTTGTTGTTGATTTTCGCTTATTTTTAATATATAATATTTAATAGACTTAAACGCTGTTATTAAAAGAATATCAGGTAAAAAAATATGCCGAACATCTTACTTTCGGAAGAAGACGCGGTCGAAGTTGTAAAAGCAGCCAAATCTTCGAAAAAACAGAGCGCTTTATCCAACGCAACCATATCCTTCTTTTTAATCGTGGTTGTCCTGGGTCTTATCGCCGGCATTATAATCATTGCCAGAAACATAGCCAAAAAAACGCAGGGATTAGGTCAGGTTTCTATCGATTCCAGAACACATCAAGCAGGCGGTCTTTCCGTTCCAAGACCTGTGCCAGGATTAGCGCTACCGGGTATCAGCGGCGGCGGTTCTGCAACCTCAAGCGGAACACCCCAGAGCCAGGGGCAAGCAACAGCCTCCCCGAAAAATATGGTCCTGGTGCCAACCGGTGATTACATCACGGGCTGGAATGAAAGCGAAACGCCGGTTAAGGTTAACGTTCCGTCTTTTTTAATGGATATATATGAGGTTACCAATCAGCAATATGCTGATTTTGTAAAGGCAACCGGTCACAAGCCGCCGGCTGACCCCAGGGGCTTGAAATACAATATCTGGAAGAACGGGACCTACCCGGTTGAATTAGCGGACCACCCGGTGGTCAATGTCTCTTACCAGGATGCAGCAAATTACGCTAAATGGGCGGAAAAAAGATTACCGACCAAAGAGGAATGGGAACGAGCCAACCGTGGCAACGAAGGATTTATGTACCCCTGGGGAAATGATTATAATCCGAATGCCACCAACGGTAGCGGCAACCAGCAAGGCAAGGGAACCACAGCACCGGTAGGAAGCTTCCCGTATGACCGCAGCCCTTTCGGCATATTCGACCTGACGGGAAACGTCCGGGAATGGACAGCTACGCCTTACAGTTCCGGCAGCCAACATTGGAAGATAGTAAAGGGCGGCTCTTTTGAAGATGGTGCAGAAGGGCTTTCCTCATACGCGCAATTCAAGGGAACGATGCCGGCGCCGAACCTGGGGTTCCGGTGCGTCAAGGATGTAAAATAAAGATGATGTTTGGACGCAGATGTACGCAGAAATTACAGGATAAAAATTAATATCATTCCCGAATGCTTAAATCGGTAATCCAATCTTTATAAGATATAGATTCCCGCCTAAAACACGCGGGAATGTCATGGCGTTCCCTCAAGAAATTACGATATCTGCGTACTTCTGAATTTCCTACTTCTCCCGGAAATGAACGGAAATTTGCAGTTCTTTCTTCCCCCAACTTGCCGGCAGAGGCGGTAAGAAATCACTTTCGACTACCGCGGTCAAGCCGGAACGGTCAAACCTTGGATTACCGGAAGAGCGGGTAAGACTTACACCTTTTATACGGCCATCACGGGTTATCGTAAAGGAGACGGTAACCTCTCTCTTCACTACCGCAACACCCTCGCGGGTTGGATTCCATCGTTCAGTGAGCCGTCGGGAAAGCAGGGTAAGATACCATCCGTCTGAAAAACCCAACTCCGATTCCACCCGGGCTGAACCATCGCCAATTGAGACCGAAGCCTGATCAGGCAGATTTTGCGTCTGTTTGGATGAGACTTCTTTCCCTGGCTCGGCTGCGGTTGTGACTTTTTCCTGGGGTGTTTCGCTCCGGCTTGATGTTTTGTGGTTCCAATCCTCGGATGTCACGCCGGTCAACCTGGTTGCTAATTTTTCAGCCAGACTTTCCTCCGGTTTTACCGGTACTGGTTCAATCGTCTTCTCAGGCTTAATCGCAGGGGTTCGATTCTTCGAGTTCACGGGCGCCGTAAATGGCACCCCTGCTGGCACGGAAGATACCGAAACCGCCGGTATTGACGCTACCAGAAAGACCTGGTCAATCTTCCCCGGAGGTAGCGTTTTGCCCGGTGAAGCCCCCAGAAAGAAAAGGAGGGAGGCAAAAAGCAGATGGAAGGATGCGGAAAGAAGATAAGCTTTCATTAGTAATACCGATTACTGAGTATCAAGTATCAAAGTGTCACGATACCTTGACACGTTGTTTACTATTCACCGCTTAATGTTTTCAAAGTAGTGGCCAAACCTACCGCCGAAATTCCTGCCCGACGCACAATATCCAGCAGGGAAACCACGGCTTCATAGGACACCTCCTTATCTGCCTGGATGATAACTCTTAAATCCGGGTCTGTCTTTTTCAGGCTCTGAAGGTCCACCGAAAGAAAGATTGGGTTTGCCTGCCGGCCGCTTAAAAATACCTCTCCCTGCTTGTTTAACGTCAAAAGGATGGTTGCGCTAACCGGAAGTTTTTCTCCGGTAGCAATCGGAAGCTTGACCGGAATACCGGTCCCGATTAATGGAGAGATGATAACAAAAATAACCAGCAGAGTCAGGGCAATATCCAACATTGGAGTGATGTTAATCTGATCCTGCAGGCCAGGCGTAAATTTTATATTTCGTTTCATTTCCGAGAGATAAGCCGGCTTGCGTAATTTTCCGCTTCGCCGGAAAGACTTCGCGAAATCATTACAAAATAGTTATAGAAAAAAAGCGCGGGAATAGCCACGATCAATCCGGCGATGGTGGTTATCAGCGCCTGGGCCACGCCCGGCGCCACCATCTCTGAAACACCGGCTACCTGTGAATACATCCGGGAAAAGATGACCATGATACCCCAGACCGTGCCTAAGAGGCCGATAAAAGGCGCTACACCGGTAATACTGCCGAGAATGGGCAGACCGCTGTTCAGGTTTTCGAAATATTCGTTTAGTTCAACCTTAATCTCCTCCTCAAGCCTTTCCAGATCCCGCTCGTTTCCTACCGGAAATTTATTTACTCTATGGAAAATCAGATAAAAACTTGAAGAAGCCAAAAATCCGGCGTATTCCCCCGGTATTTCCGTCTCAGCCATGGAACGAAAACGGGCGTTGGCACGGCGCGCCCGGCGAAAATCAGCCATTTTCCGAAAAATGAGTGACCAGGAAATGATGGAAAGAAGGGCCAAAACAATGAGGAGGCCGCCGCAAAACCAGCCGGTCATCTTAAACGATAAGTACCACCTGATATCCATTTTTTATTTCTCCGGTTTGAATGCAAAATATTTTCGAAACGCTGTTATTTTACCAAGAAAAGAGGGGTTAAGTCAAAATAACATAAGAAGAGCCGTTTATTCCAGGCAGGTGTCTTTTTTGATTACCAGGGGCTTCCCTTTTAATTTTGAGACGAGTTCCGCTTGATTCAGAGCAAAACCAGGGCTTATTTCAACCGACACACCCGATGCCACTGCGCTTCCGGTTTCAATCAACCATCGCCGAGACCTGTCGGATAAGGCTTTGGCAGCGGCCTCAGCCGAATCTTCGCCCCGCCTGTTCTTGACCGGAGCAAACTCTTCCTCCCGGAGCGTCTCCACGCAGCAGGTCCTGTCTGCCAGCGGCAGACCATCAAATACGAACGTTTCAAACTTCCAGACCGTTGTCTTTTTCGTCCCTCCACCCGGACCCGGCGCTTCCATAATCTTAACCGCCCGGTGATAAGGCAGGCTGAATCCCTGCCGGTTCAAACGTTCCACAAATGACAGGGAAATAATATGGATTGCTACGTTCCCGGCCCAAAAACGCGTGCCCCCTGCTTCTGTCAGGCACTCGTTCCCCAACGCCAGATCACTGTATTCAATTACGCCTGATTTTCCGTCCAGAAGCGCGTAAACGCCAATCTTTTCCGCCGCGTTCCGGCGCCGTAAAACCTTGAGTGAGAATTCAGATTCCGCCATCCGGTGGTAACCCAAAAAAACCGGTTCGGCTATCTTCACCAGCGGATTATCAACCTGGCAGTAAAAAAGGTCGGAAAAACCATTTTGAATTAATTCGGAAAGAAGTCCGGATTTGTAAAGCGCCTTGAGGGAACTGCCGTGTCCGCCCGGATTTTCCAAAAGATGGACTTCGTCCTTCAATATCAGGTTGCCGTCCGCGGTAATGGTAGGCAGCATCTCCTGCGTAAAAAAGAAGACCGTACCGGAATTCAATCCAAAAAAATGGTTCGCCCGAAAAAAATCTTTGACCGGCCGGTCGTTTTCCTTGCTGGTCATAATCAGCAGGGGAATGGCGGCCCGGTAACGGCGGTTTAAAGCCACAACGGTTTCGGAAAATAACTGGAACAGGGATTTATTTTTGACCGGAGAAACAGGGAAAATGCCCTTGGGGCCTTCAAAACCGAGCCGGGAACCCTGGCCGCCGGCTACAACCAGAACAGCAACCCTGTTTTCCCGGAGGAGCGCCCCCCCTTCAACACGAGCTTTTTCCTGAAAGACCGTTTCGGATGGTGTTCGGGGTATGGTAATAATTGGGGCCGGCTGAATATCACGCGGAAGACGTACAGCAGTTTCTGCTCCGGAAAATTCCCGGTGAAGTTTAAAAACCAGCGGCAGATCCAACCCCTCCAGATTTTCCTGGAAACGGTTCTGTTTGTCCGGACTAAGACGCCGGTAATGTTGAAGAATATGGTGCTGGTTATGCTCTCTCAGGAAATCAATGATTTTTTCTCGGGTCATGTCCTACTGATTATCAACAGCAACATGGCGGTAATCGGTTGTTACCGTTCACCGTTCACTATTTACCGTCTTTAAGGCAGGAAGGTTAGCTGGGAAAGTTCACACCCGTCGCCCGCGCGGGGACCAAGTTTAAAAAACCGGGTATAGCCTCCGTTGCGACCCTGGTAGCGCGGGACAATTTCCGACATCAATTTCTTCACCATGGTTTCATCCTGCAGGCAGGCAAAGATCCGGCGCCGGCTGGCCACCGAATCTTCCTTGGCCATGGTAACTATCTTTTCCGCCAGAACCTGGACCTGTTTGATGCGGGCCGTAGAAGCCTTAACTTTTCCATGAATAATCAACCCTTTAAGCAAAGAATTGAAAACTCCGGCCCGGCGGCCGCGATTTAAGTTAACCCTTTTTTTTCGATGATGTCGCATTTTTCTTTAATTCCCTCTTTGTTTTTTTGGGGGGAGAATTTTTCTTGGCTGAAAGTTTTTTTATAAAACCGGTCTTTACCGAAGGTTTTTTGGTTGAAGATTTTTCCGGTGAACCGGCCTTCACCAAAGATTCTTGCACTGTCTTTATTTCTTCGGTCTCTTCACCGGCGATCAGGTTAAAGTGCTTGTTCAAAATCCTGGTAGCATATTTTACCGCTTCTTTCGGTGTAATAGCACCGGTTGTCCAAATTTCTAACAACAGTCTTTCATAGTCAACCCGTTGCCCTACCCGCGTATTCTCAATACGATAGGACACCCGGGTAATCGGGCCGAACGAAGCGGCCAGAGGGATAGCCGTAATGGGTACCCCTTCCTCAGATATCCGCCCGACCGGTACGTAACCGAACCCCGGGCTGACCGTCAACTCCATCTTAAGCGTAGCGCCTTCGGAAAGGGTGGCAATATGTAATTTTGGATTCTCTACGCTAATTTCCGAATCGGCAAATAAATCACCGGCAAGAAGTTCCGTCTTTTTTTCAATCTTCACGAAAAATTTTTTGGGAAGACCGGTGATGTTGGCTTTAAGGTTCACCTGCTTCAGGTTCAGGACAACATCAGTACTGTCCTCTTTTACTCCGGGGATTGTCGAGAATTCATGGGCGACACCATCAATCTTAACGCTGGTAATCGCCACGCCGGGAATTGCCGAAAGCAGAACACGGCGAAGGCAATTTCCAACCGTAACGGCAAAACCGCGCTCCAGCGGTTCTACGACAACCTTACCGTAAGTCGGCCGGTAGGTATCATTCTCCCAATCTATCTTCTTCGGGTATTTAAATTGCTCCATAATCAGCCTCAATTGGGCAACCCTGAAAGGGTCGCACTATACATTTTTACTACCGTGAGTAAAGGTTAACAATATGACCCTCCTCCACCGGGACAGAGATTTCGCTCCTCGAGGGTTCCCGCAGAACTTTAATTTTGACCGCTTCCTTATCCAGATTCAGCCAGGCCGGGCATTGCTTTACCACACCGCCGGCCAGTATTGTTTCCTTTAATTTCGGTAAAACCCGGGAACCGGACCTGAAATCCACTTCGTCGCCATTAGCAACCAGATAAGACGGTATGCTCATACGGCGGCCGTTCACCCGAATGTGGCCGCTGCCGATCAACTGGCGGGCAAAACGTCTGGAAGGCAACAGGCCGGAAATAACCAAAGCGTTATCCAGGCGCCGTTCCAGAAAAATAAGCAGTTTTTCGCCGGGAGCCTGGCCGCTTTTCTGAGCCATGACAAAATAACGCCGAAATTGTCTTTCCAAAACGCCGTAGAAAGAACGGGCTTTTTCCTTTTCTCTTAGCTGGAGACGATAGGTGGAGTTTGGACTGGAATACCTGCTGTTTCCGGAGGGTGCCGGCCGTCCTTTATCCACAGCGCATTTTGCCGTTACGCACCGCTGCCCTTTCAGAAATAATTTTGTGTCTTCGCGACGACAGATTTTACAAACTGGCGCTCTTGTTTTCATGGTGTTTTGACAGACGGGACGCCTGTCCTGTTGTGTTTTTAGACCCGGCGTTCCTTGGGCGGCCGGCAGCCGTTATGGGGAATCGGAGACATATCGTGAATCTGGGTTACCATCAGTCCGGCTGACTGAAGGGAACGGATAGCCGTCTCCCGGCCCGGGCCCGGTCCTTTTACCCGCACCTCCACTTCCCTGACCCCAAGATCCTGGGCGCGACGCGCCACTTCCCGGGCAACCAGGCCGGCGGCATACGGCGTCCCCTTGCGGGTACCCTTAAAACCAACCTGGCCGCTGCTTGCCTGAACCAGAACGTTGCCTTTATCATCGGTTATCGTGACAAAAGTATTGTTAAACGTTGCCTTCACGTGGGCAACACCCCCGGAAGGGGCGGTACTCTTTTTCTTCTTCTTTTCGTACTTTTTTCCCATTCGCTTTTACCCTTTTTATTTCTTCTTGGTTTCTGGTCCTTTGGATTTTATTGCGCTCCGTTTATCCTTGCTGCGAATGGTCGAAACCGTCTTTCGGGGACCCTTGCGCGTCCGGGCGTTGGTGTGCGTCCTTTGCCCCCGGACCGGTAAACTTCTCTTGTGCCGGACCCCGCGGTAACAACCAATTTCAATCAGGCGTTTCGTATTTGCCGTTTCTTCGCGGCGCAGGTCGCCTTCAACCCGGTAACTGCGCTGAATCGCCATTGTCAGACGATTAATGTGGTCTTCCGTAAGGTCTTTTACCCTGATGTCCGCATCAATATTAGTCTCTTTCAACAATCGCCGGGCTAAGTTCACGCCAATGCCGTAAATATAGGTAAGCCCTGCCTCTACGCGTTTGGCGTTTGGAATCTCCACACCGATTATTCTGGCCATATTTTGTAGTTTAAAAACTATCCCTGAACCTGTTTGTGTTTTGGTCCCTTCCGGGGATTTTTACAGATAACCCGGATTTTTCCGTCCCGCCGGACAATCTGGCACTGGGAACAAATTTTTTTTACCGAGGCTCGTACTTTCATAATGTTTTTATTGCCGTTGAATGATTCTGCCTTTCGTTAAATCATAAGGGCTGATTTCCATAATCACTTTATCGCTCGGCAAAATTTTGATATAATGCATTCGCATTTTACCGCTGACGTGGGCTAAAATTTCATGACCGTTTTTCAATTTAACCTTAAAGTTGGCATTAGGCAAAGCCATTAAAACAACGCCCTCAACTTTTAGTTTATTCTCCTTCTTCATGTTAGGTGTTGCTAAGCTTCCGTACCGCAATGGGTACGCAAGCTTCTTCGCTTCTTGTCGCGCTCCAAAATCACCTCTGGCAAATAGGCCATTTTATTATTTAATAATCCCCTTGGGTCACGACCTCACAACCATCTTTCAGTACAACCACCGTTTCCTCAAAATGGGCGGAGGGGCTTCCGTCGGCAGTTACCACCGTCCAGCCGTCAGACAGAATTTTCACCTCTCCTCCCCTATAGTTTACCATAGGTTCGATTGCTAAGCCAAGTCCGGGGTATAAACGAAAAACGTTCCCGCTTACAAAATTCGGTACTTCCGGAGGCTGGTGCAGCCGACGGCCAATGCCGTGCCCGCAGAAAGATTTAACCACTGAGAAACCGGCGTTCTTAACTAAATTTTCAATCACGGAACTGATATCGTCTACGAACAACCCGGATCTTATCCTCCCAAGCGCCGCCAAAAGGGATGCCCGGGTTACCGTAATCAATCTTTCTTTCTCTGCGGAAACCGCACCGACCGGAAAAGTTGCGGCGCCGTCGGCGAAAAAACCGTCCTTCTCTACGCCTAAATCAATACTGACAATGTCACCTTCTATAAGCCGTCTTTTCCCGGGAATTCCATGAATCACAACTTCATCGGGTGAAACACAGATTGATGCGGGAAAACCGCAATATCCTTTAAAGGCGGCCCGGCCGCCTTCTTTCTCAATAAACTCCCCGGCTCGTTTATCCAACTCGCCGGTTTCAACGCCTGGTACAATTAATTGTGCAAGATACTGACGGGTCAAACCGACAATACGGCCGGCTTCCTTCATTCTTAACAGTTTGGCCTGATGCCGCACGTGCACTCCCAAGTTAAAAATGACAAGAAGTGTGACCTCCCTTCCCTGCAAACAGTACCATTTCCTGTCTTACTTTACGGCTGATTCCAAAATCTTGCGCACGGCAACAAGCGTTTCATCCAAAAGAGTGTCTCCGCGCAGCGTCACCATCAAGCCCAGTTTCTGATAATAGTCCCGCAACGGCGCCGACTGCTGATGATAAACCGAAAGTCTTGCGGCAACGACGTCCGGCTGGTCATCCGCCCGCTGGTAAAGACCTCCGCCGCAGAGATCGCAGACACCTTCTTTTTTCGGCGCCAGATTAATCCGGTGGTAGATGGTTCCGCATCCCCTACAGATAAACCGGCCGGTAAGACGCTCTGCCAGAAACCGGTCATCCGCTTCCAGGTTAATTACCAGAAGTTCCCAATCTCTTTTTTTCAGGTATGCGGCCAACTCTTCCGCCTGAACAATGGTCCGCGGAAAACCGTCTAAAAAAACGCAGCCGTTTTCCTTGTCTAGACCGGCCAACACCATCCGGGTAACCAACTGGTCGGGGACCAGGCCGCCCGAATCCATAAACTTTTTCGCCTGGCTGCCTAAATCCGTCCCGCCTTTCACGTTCTCTCTCAGGAGGTCACCGGAAGAAACAGTCCGGCATCCAAACTCCTTCGCCAGCCGGGTTGCCACGGTGCCTTTACCCACACCGGGCGGGCCGAAAAAAACCACCGCTCTATTTTTCAGAACACTCCCTTTTGTTGTTTATCGGATACGGGCCTTCTTCAAAAATCCCTCATAGTGGCGCATTAAAAGATGCGCCTCGATCTGGCGCATCGTTTCAATCAGCACCGCCACCACAATCAGCAGGCCGATTCCACCAAAAAGACTGCTGACCAGATACGGAATCTTGAAGACGCGCGCGATCAATTGGGGGAAAAGAGCGATCGTAACCAGAAAAACCGCGCCGGGCAGGGTCACGAAAAGCAAAATCTTTTCCAGGTATTCAGTGGTGGCGCGGCCGGGTCTGATGCCGGCAACAAAACCGCCGTATTTACGGAGGTCATCGGCCACCTTTTCCGGTTTAAAACTGACTGCGGCGTAGAAATAACAGAAGAAGATTGTCAGGGCCGCGTAAAGAATGATATACAATAATCCGCCCTGGTCCAGCAGGCTGGTAAGCTTGACAGCGAAAGCGCCCTTGTAAAAACGCAGGATGGTGGCCGGAAACATCAGGATGGAAACCGCAAAAATAAGCGGGATGACACCGCCCTGGTTAATCTTGACCGGAAGATAGGTATTCTGTCCGCCGTACTGTTTCCGGCCTACAACCCTGCGGGCATACTGGACCGAAATGCGGCGTTCTCCTTCCAGCAAAAGGATGGTGGCGCCAACCACCACTATGATTAAAATAAGCATCAGAATAATGCTTAAACCGGAAAGCATTCCTTGTTGCGCCAATCCAAACACCTGTTTAACCGCGGTCGGATAACGGGAGATGATACCGAGACTGATAATCAGGGAAATTCCGTTGCCAATGCCCTTCTCCGTAATCTGCTCTCCCAGCCACATTAAAAAAATTGTGCCGGCGGTTAAAGTGAGGGTGGAAATAATTCGAAATGCCCAGCCGGGTTCGGCAACCATTTTAACCCCGCCGAAACTGGCCGGGTTTTCCAGCCAGAGACTGACCATCATACCCTGGAAAAGACATAAAATCACCGTTAGTTGACGGGTCAACTGGGTAAGCCGGCGCCGGCCTTCCGCGCCGCTCTTGACCATCTGCTCCAGGGCCGGCACCATCGTAGTTAAAAGTTCCAGGACGATGGAAACGGAAATGTAGGGCATGATGCCAAGAGCAAAGATGGTCGCCTGGGAAAGCGCACCCCCGGTAAAAAGGTCAGCCACGCCAAAAAGCGTCCCCTGTACCTGGTTAAAAAATTGAGAGAGCGCCTGACCGTCAATGCCGGGAACCGGTATGTAACAACCAAACCGGTAGACACATAATAACCCTAACACGATCAGGATTTTCTTACGGAGGTCCGGAATCTTAAGGCTGTCACGAAACGGGGATAAATTTGCCATAATAAATTAATTTAACAAGATTACCGAAAATTACCGCAAAGAACGCGGAGTACGAAGAGAATCATCAAAGATTATAAACTGTTATTTTTTAAGTTTCTTTTCCTGCTTCATACTCCTCTGCGGTCTCTGTGGACTCTGCGGTTCATTTTCTATCGGTTTATTTTTGGCGGTTTCTATGTTTATTGTACGTCCGCTTTGTTTTTCTTTACCGATTTTTGGGGCTTGCGTAGTAATAACGATTGCCTGGCCTTTGGCCGCAATTATCTTCTTTTCGGCCTGCTTGCTGAAGAAACCGGCCTCCACCTTCAGAGGAACCTTCAGGTCGCCGTAACCCAGGATCTTAACCGGCAGCTTTTTTTTAACCAGACCGGCCGAAAGAAGGACTTTGTAATCCACCAGGGTGTTTTCCGGAAAACGGGAAAGATCGTCCAAGTTAATAATCTGGTACCGGTCTTTTCGGCGCGAAGTAAAACCGAGCTTGGGAATCCGACGGATTAAGGGCATCTGCCCTCCTTCAAAGCCCGGCCTTACGCCACCGCCGGCGCGTGATTTTTGTCCTTTGTGCCCACGGGTTGACGTGCCGCCGTGTCCGCTGGCGCCGCCCCGGCCCCGTCTTTTCACCGGACGGTTGCTTCCTTTCGGCCTTCCGATTTCATTTAATTTCATGGCAGATAACCAGTCAACCCTTTCATGGCCGCTTTAGCTACATTAACCGGATTGGCGCTTCCGATAATTTTTGTCACTAAATCTTTGATGCCGGCCGCTTCGGCAATAGCACGTAAAGTCTGGCCCGCCACGATTCCACGGCCGCGCCTGGCCGGTTTTAAAAGAATCTTCACCGCTTTAAACTTTATCAGCATTTCATGGGGTATGGTGTTCCCATCCATAACCACAGACGCGGTGTGCCGCTGAGCCAGCCTTCTGGCTTTATCGATTGCCAGAGAAACTTCCTTCGCTTTAGCCAAACCAACACCAACTTTGCCCTTTTTGTCCCCCACGATTACCAGGGCATTGAAACGCATCCGCCGTCCGCCGGCAACTGTCTTGCTGATTCGGTTGATACGCACAACCTTTTCGTAAGAGCCGTCGTCCGTGAATTTTTTTCGTTTAAAATTCCCGCTTCTTTTACGTTTTTTTTCTACCATTTTTTAACAAACTACGTTGATTACGGTGATTCTTACAATATAGATTACGGTGATTAAATCGCTGAAATCATTTTTGCGTCAGAACTTAAGTCCGGCTGCCCGGGTTGCTTCCGCAAGCGCCTTTACTTTTCCGTGATAAAGATAACCGCCACGGTCAAAAACAACTTCCTGATAACCTGCCTTCAAAGCTGCTTCGGCCATCGCTTTGCCCACCAACTCTGCGGCTGCCACGTTCTTTCGGCTGTTTTTTTTCGCATCTCCGGCCGGCACCTGAGACATGCTGGAAACGGTTAAAATCACTTTTCTTTTTGCATCATCAATTAAAAGGGCGTAAATATATTTTAAGCTCTTTCGCACTAAAACACGCGGCTTTCCGCCCCCGGGTACAAGCCGTTTAATAAATCGCAAATGCCGCATATGACGCCTTTCTTTTTTATCTTTAATCATGATATTTTCTTGTCGTTCTGAAACAAAAACGGGTGCGCGTTATTTGGCGCCGCCGGCTGTGACTCCGGCCGCTCCAGCAGTCTTTCCAACCTTATGCCGGACATACTCACCTTGATAACGAATACCTTTACCGCCGTAAGGTTCCGGTGGTTTTACTGTTCTTATCCGGGCGGCAAAATCACCCACCGTTTCCGGGTTAACACCGGAAATGCTGACCAGAATCTTTTCGACCTTTACTTTTACGCCTTCCGGAATGGTGAACTGAACCGGATGAGAAAAACCAACCTTAAGAACCAATTCCTTTCCTTTTACTTCGGCTCCATAGCCCACCCCGATTACCTCAAGTTTTTTGAGGCATCCGTTCTTAACTGCGCTTAACCGGCTGTTAATCAAAGACCGGACAAGTCCCCGAACTCCTTCCAGTTTTCGCTTCGTCTTCTTAGCCAGGCCCTGACCTGTAACCGCACAGTTAACCCTTATCCGTTCTTTATCCAACACCACCGAAAGAGCAGGCGGAATTTCTACGCTCAATTTTCCCTCCGGTCCAGCCAGATTCAATCTGCCGGCTTCCAGGGAAACTTTTACGCCTTCGGGAATCGTAATCGTTCGCTTGCCTAATTTTGCCATAGGTTCTCTCGGATGTCTCTTTTTCCCACACGCTGCGTGTCAGACAAAACTACGCAACTCGTGAACGAGGCTCTCCGTGTTTCCGCCAATATTTCTGTCGGACCACGGATACTCATTCACTCATACTGCTTGTTTTGTAACTGACACTCCACGAAGTGTTGCAAAAGAGACAATCCTCGTTCTTGTAAACTACATATGTACACTACTACCAGATAATTGCGAGAAATTTGCCGCCCAGACCTTGTTTTTTAGCTTCGTAATGCGAAACTACACCCCGGGAAGTGGAAATAATTCCCAGTTTATCCCGCCCTCTGATTCGCTGATTGATTTCGTCACTGGAGATATAAATATGGCAACCCGGCGTGCTCATTCTTTTTACTCCTTTAATCGCGTGAACCAAATGGGAATCGTATTTTAATTTCACCACTAATTCTTTCCGGCCTGATCTTTCCCGTAATTCGTAACCGGCCACATAACCTGCTCCGGAAAGAATCTTGAGAATCGCCTCTTTCATCCGGGAACAAGGCACCCTTATCTCTGCCTTCTTCCCGCTTCCCCCATTCTTGAGGCGCACCAGTAAATCACCAATCGGGTCATTAACCATTTTCCCTCTCTTGACGATAATCCCCTGTTACCAGCTGGATTTTACCACACCAGGAATTTCACCACGGCTGGCGCGCTCGCGAAAACAGATTCGGCATAAACCAAACCGGCGCAGATAACCACGCGGTCTTCCGCAGATTAAACACCGGTTTCGGCGCCTTGCCGGGTACTTAGGGTGTAAATTTTTCTGCAACAACGCTTTTCTCGCCATTTATCCTTTCTATGGGGCTGCCTCTAAAGGCAAGCCCAGGGCAACCAGCAATGCTTTCGCCTCTTCCTTGTTTTTAGCATTACAAACCAGGTTTACATTCATTCCAAAAACCTTTTCTATTTTATTGTAATCTACTTCCGGAAAAACGGTCTGTTCAGCCAGACCAAAACTATAGTTTCCGTTCCGGTCAAAACCGGAAGGAGGCAAACCTCGAAAATCTCTCACGCGCGGCAGGGCAAAGGTCACCAGTCGGTCGAAAAATTCATACATTCTTTTCCCGCGCAGGGTTACGAAAGCGCCAACCAGATCATTTTCACGCAAATTAAAATTAGCGATTGATTTTCGGGCGCGCCTGGTAACCGGTTTCTGCCCGGTAATCGCTCCCAGCGTGGCCAGAATTTCCGCTACCGCCTTTTCCTCCTTGTTGATTTTTCCAAGGCCAACGCTGACAACCACTTTTACCAGCTTGCCGACCGCCATTCGGTTCTTATGCTTAAATTCGGTCTGCAATTTAGGAACAATTTCAGATTTATATTTTTTAAAAAGTCGCGTCATCGTTTCCCCTGACTACTCTCAATCAATTCACCGCACTTCTTGCAATATCTGATTTTATTTTCGCTGATAAACTTAAATCCAACCCGGGCAATATGATTGCATTTCAAACAAAAATAGCTCAATCCGGGCAGGGCAATCGGTGCTTCCTTTTGAATTATGCCGCCCTGACGGTCAACCCGACCCGGCTTAGTATGTCGTTTTACAAAATTAACACCCTCTACCAGCGCCTTATCTTTCTGGGGATATACTCTCAATATCCGGCCTTTTTTACCAACATCCTTACCTTTCAATACCTGCACAAAATCTCCCTTACGTAATTTCATGAAAAATACTCCCTTCTAAAGAACTTCCGGGGCCAAAGAAATAATCTTGGCGAAATTTTTGTCCCGCAGTTCCCGGGCAACCGGACCAAAAACCCGGGTACCCCGGGGATTGTTGTCCTGATCAACAATAACCGCACTGTTATGGTCAAAAGAAAGATAGGAACCATCTGACCGGGCAATGCGATTTCGGGTACGTACCACTACCGCCCGAACTACTTCTTTCTTTTTTACGGCACCGACAGGAAGAGCGTCCTTAACCGTGGCTACGATCACATCGCCGATACCGGCCGTGCGCTTACGGGTACCGCCCGGAATACCAAAGCACATAATCCTTCTCGCTCCGGTATTATCCGCCACTTCCAGAATCGTTCTCAGTTGAACCATATTTGAATTACTTCTTCCATAAACTACCCGGCGGCCAGTTTAACTACAGATATCAAGCGCCATCTTTTATCTTTACTCAGCGGACGACATTCCTCAATTACAACCCGATCGCCGATGTGACTTTCGTTTTTAGGGTCATGAAACTTATAGCGGGTCCTGACCCGTATCTCTTTATGGTATAAATAATGTCTTTTAAACCGCTCCACTACGGCAACCCGTGTTTTCTCCATCCCGTCGCCTACCACGATTCCTTCTAATTTCTTTTTCATTTTAGCAAATAAATCCTTTATGGCTTCTGTTTCAAAAGCGTGAGCACACGGGCAATATCTTTCCTGGTCCGGCTGATAGCCGCATTATCCTTTGTCTGCCCTACTCGCAACCGCATCCGCAAATGATAGAGGTTATTTTTTAACTCGCTGAGTTTTTCCCGCAGTTCGAGTTCGCCTAACTTTTTTAAACCGTCAAAATCTTTTTTATTCATCGGGTTATGACACGCGTCGCCAGCGGAAACTTGCCGGAAGCCAAACGCAACGCTTCTTTCATCTCATCCGTTCCGGCCCCGGTCAATTCCATAATCACCCGACCCGGTAAAATACGCACCGTCCACTGGAATAAATCGCCCTTCCCCTTGCCCATTCTAACTTCCGCCGGTTTCTTGGTAGTTGGCCGGTCCGGGAAAACACGAATCCATAATTTACCTTTTCCTTTCAGGTAATGGGTTGCGGCTACACGGGCCGCCTCAATCTGACGTTCGGTAAAATAACCGGGTTTCAATGCCAATAAGCCACACTCGCCGAAAGAAAGCTTATTCCCGGAGGTGGCTTTTCCGGTAGTCCGACCACCGTGCATATTCCGGAATTTAACGCGTTTTGGTATTAAAGCCATTGTTGTGGGGTTACCCCTAAACTTTTTCTTTAGCGTTCCCTTTATAGATCCAAACCTTCACCCCGATGGTTCCGTAGGTGGTAAAGGCAGTCGCGCTGGCATAATCAATTATGGCAACCAGAGTATGGAGCGGTATCTTTCCTTGTTTGTAGGTTTCACAACGGCTTATCTCCGCGCCACCCAACCGGCCGGATATCTTGATCTTAATCCCACCGGCGCCCTGCTGCATAGCAGTTTCAATTGTCCGCTTGCAAACATACCGGAAAGAACGTCCTTTCTGGCTCAGTTGCGCGGCGATACTGCCGCTCACAAACGTCGCATCCGTCGCTGAGTTTTGTGTTTCCGTAACGTCAATTGTCACTTCTTTTCCGCAAATCTTACGCAATTCAGCGCTCACGGTGTTGATTTCGGCTCCCTTACGGCCAATAATCAATCCCGGCCGGTTTGCCTTAATCTTAACGCGGACAATATCAACCAGACGATCGATGTCTACCCGGGTTACCCCGCTATCCGGGAAGCGCTTAGCCAGATACTTCCGGATCTGATAATCTTCCAAAATAGAAGGCCCCAGCCTTCGGTGTTGAAACCAGTTGGACCGCCAGTTCTCAATGAAACCCAGGCGAAATGAAAGTGGATTTACTTTTTGTCCCATTCGTCCGATAGAACCACTTTTAAGTGCGACGTGCGGTGCACTATCGAAACGGCCTTCCCCATGGAAGCCGGCCGAAAGCGCTTCAGGCGCGGACCCTGTTCTACAACCAGACTTTTCAAGCGAAAATTCTCTTCGGAAAATTTCCGGCTGCGAACATTAGCCAACGCAGAAATAATAGTTTGGGCAATATACGCCGCCGGTCTCTGCGGCAAATTTTTTAAAATTCCAATCGCCTCCATTGGCGTTTTACCTTCAATCAGATAAAGCACCTCCCTCGTTTTCTGGGGGCTGATTCTCACGTACTTTGTTTTTGCTGCTACCGTAGCCATATGTTCTCTCGGATGTCTCTTTTGCTCACGCCCTGCGTGTCAGACAAAACTACGCAACTTACGGCTTGAGCCTCTCCGTGTTCCCGCCAAAATAACCGGCGGACCCCGGATACTCAATCCTTCGTATTGCTTGTTTTGTTTCTGTCACTCCGCTGAAGTGTGCAAAAGAAACAATCCTCGCTTGAGTAAAAAACAAAAAATCACACTGATTAATGCTCACCAAATACCTTCGTTTTGTAATAAATAATTATTTTTTCGTGATTGAACGCTCGGTATGCATCCCGTGGTGACGGAAAGTGCGCGTGGGCGAAAATTCACCCAGACGATGCCCAACCATGTTTTCCGTAATGTAAACCGGAATAAAAACCTTGCCGTTATGAATCGCGATGGTCATCCCCACAAATTCCGGGCTGATCTGGCTGGAACGACTCCAGGTGCGAATCTGTTCCTTGCGTCCGCCCTTCCTTACCTTCTCAATCTTCTTGAGAAGTTTCTGATCAATCAGTGGTCCTTTTTTTAACGACCGGCTCATCTTTAATATCCTCTGTTATTTACGGCGCTTGACGATTAATTTCTGAGAAAAACGTTTTCGGTTCCGCGTTTTTACGCCTTCCGGCTTTCCCTGCGGGCTTACCGGAGGTCTGCCTCCGGAACTCTTTCCTTCACCCCCACCCAGAGGATGGTCAATCGGGTTCATCACCACTCCGCGTACGATCGGACGACGGCCACGCCACCGGTTACGCCCGGCCTTACCCAGCGATTCGTAACGATGCTCCGCGTTGCTGATGGTCCCTACTTTAGCGCGGCAATCCAGCAGAAAAAATCTTATTTCGCCGGAGGGAAGTTTTACCTGGGCATATTTATCGGTCTTGGACATCAAAACAGCAGTAGCTCCCGCGGACCGTACAATCTGAGCGCCCCTGCCCGGATTCAAATCCAGACAGCAGACATTACTGCCTTCGGGAATAGTTCTTAACGGAATCCGGTTTCCTTCCGTGGCCGGCGCTTCGGAAATAGATGCAACCTGGCCGGAAACGTTCATCCCGGCTGTCGCCAATACGTAACGTCGTTCACCGTCCGGGTACTGAATTAACGCCAGGCGCGCGCTTCGGTTGGGGTCATATTCAATGGCGATAACCTTACCCGCCAAAGGTTTATCCTCTTTAAAATCGATAATGCGGTAATGGTGACGGTGCCCACCTCCCCGGTGACGCAATGTCAAACGACCCTGATTATTCCGGCCGCCTTTTTTAAGGCGGTGAACCAAAAGCTTCTTTTCCGGTTCCGTCTTGGTTATTTCCGCAAAATCCGGCAAAACAGCATGCCGCATGGTCGGTGTTACCGGCCTTCTTTTAGACAAACTCAATGCGTTCCCCTTTCTTTAAAGTAACGACGGCCTTTTTCCAGTCAGCCTTCTTTCCGGCCTGCCTGCGATAATTCCGCTTCTTGCCCGTAAAATTAGAAATGTGCACCGCGATAACCTTTACCTTGTAAATCTTTTCCACCGCCTTCTTTATTTCCGGTTTATTGGCCGAAGGCAGAACCGAAAACTGGTACTTATTATGCGGCTGCAAAAAAGAACTGCCCTTTTCAGTAACTAACGGAAACCGGATAATGTCGGCTGTATTCATTAGGTAATGTCGGATATCATCTTATATCCGCGCTCTTTTTTTAACCTCGCTCCAAATATCCCGGGAAATCAAGAGGCAGTCGGAATTTAAGATATTATAAAAATTCAACGATTTCCAGTCGGAAAAAATTACACCGGGAATGTTTCTTCCCGCCCGGCGAAAAAGTTCTGATTCCGCAGGAAGAGAAATAAGTATTTTACCAGATAAAGAAGATTTTCGCAAAAACTGACTGATGATTTTCGTCTTGGCCTCCGGAACCTGAAACTCAGAGAGCAGGTAAATTTTTTCCGAAAGAATTTTATCCTTAAATGCTTCTTTCAGGGCCGCCCTTCTGACTTTTTCCGGCAGGTCCACCCGGTAATCCCGCGGTTTGGGCCCAAAAATAACGCCGCCGCCCCGCCATAAGGGCGAACGAATTGAACCAACCCGGGCACGGCCGGTACCCTTCTGCCGCCAGGGTTTCTTACCGCCGCCCCGCACCTCGCTCTTTGTTTTTGTAGAGGCGTTTCCCTGCCGCTGGTTCGCCCGATAAGCATTGACGGCGTCGTAAAGAATCTTCTTGTTCACCCGGCCTAACGGTTCGGTTTCCACCTTTTCCGTGCCGACAATTTCTCCGGATAAATTAAGAATTTTTATTTCCATAAAATTCCTAAAACAAATTATTTAGACGCTGACTACCGCAGAGAACGCTGAGCACGCAGAGAATTTAAAGATTATTAACTGTTATTTCTTTTAAGTTTCCTTGCTCTTGCTTCACGCTCCTCGGCGGATTCTGCGGTTGATCTTTTGTTATTTTATGTCTTCAATGCTCGTCTTTTCTTTATTTCCAAAAGACCTTCTTCGGCACCGGGAACTGCTCCCTTAAGCAAAAGCAGGTTTTTTTCCGTATCAACCCTCACCACTTCCAGGTTGTGGACCGTAATCATTTTACCGCCCATCCGGCCGCCCATTCTTCGACCCTTGGGTACGCGGTCTGGGTTACTGCCTCCGATGGAACCAGGCGCCCGGTGAGACATGGAGCCGTGGGTAGCGGGACCGCCCGCAAATCCATGGCGCTTAACGACCCCCTGAAAACCCTTTCCGATGGAAACTCCGGAAACAGAAACCTTCTCACCGGCTGCAAAAATATCAACCTTAATTTGGGAGCCGACCGAAAATTTCTCAAGTTCCGGCGCCTCAACCAAAAATTCCCGGAGGAAGCGACACGCTTGTTCCAAGCCTGATTTTTTGAAATGTCCGACGATCGATTTAACCGGTCGCCGTACCTTCCCGAAACCAATCTGAAGGGCAGAATAACCTTCCTTTTCCGGCTGTTTCTGCTGTACCACCGGACAAGGTCCGGCCTGGACTACCGTCACCGGGACCGGAGCGCCGGCCTCGTTAAAAACACGGGTCATGCCTATTTTTACACCTAAAATTCCAAGGGCCATAATGTTTGGAATAATTTAAGAAAAATTATAATTATATCATAGATTTTATTTCTACGTCAACCCCGGCCGGAAGCGTTAATTTGGTAAGCGCATCCACGATTTTACCCGTTGGATTAACGATATCGATCAGGCGGCGATGAATGCGAATTTCAAACTGTTCCCGGCTTTTCTTGTGCACAAAGGGCGAACGCAATACTGTATATTTTTCCTTTCGCGTAGGCAGGGGAATCGGCCCGGCAAGCGTCTCACCCGTCCGCTTGCTAATCTCAATTATTTCGGTCACCGACTGGTCCAGCAGGCGATGATCGTAAGACCTTAGTTTAATCCTCAACTTTGTACCCATAATTTACGCTCCTGTCATCCGTTATTTTTCACCAAATTATTCCAAAATTTCCGTTACCGCTCCCGCTCCGACGGTGTGTCCGCCTTCCCGGATGGCGAAGCGCTGACCTTTCTCCATGGCGATGGGGGCGATTAGTTTTACCTCAATCTTGGCGTTATCCCCGGGAATAATCATCTC
>JBDRQI010000003.1:0-82156 GCA_043826355.1 Candidatus Omnitrophota bacterium | reverse complement strand
TTAAAGCCTACCCGGAAATAGCTGTTTTTACTTTCACCCATCAGGTCTCTCCTTTTTTCATCTGTTTCTATCTATATTATAGACGCAAGAAAGGTCAATTTGTCCAGATAAAATTTTGTCTTCATATGGAGAATGCGGGATTAAACATTTTTCAAGTCTTTTGTGTCTAATAGATATAAAATACGAAACGAGGAGGTGAACTTTATGAAGAAGATATCTATCTTTTTGACGGCAGTCTTGATTGCCGGGGTATCCCTTGCGTATGCCCAGACCGGCGCTCAAACATCTCGGAAGGTTGGTGGTCCGCCGCGCGGCGCACAGATGGGGCAGTGGCAGGAGAGAGGTTTCATATTTGGCGATCAGCTGAATCTCACCGATGCCCAAAAGGCCAAAATCAAAAGCATTATGGACGGGCAGGCGGCAAAGGTCAAGGAAATACGGACCGCCACCGAAAAGCAGATTGATGCGGTATTGACATCGACGCAGAAGAAGAAGTTAGAACAACTGCGCGAAAAGGCCCAGGCGAATATGCAGGAAAGGATGGAAAAAAATAGAGCAACGGCGGGAAATAGAAAATCGGCGGTTAAGTAAGATTCCTTACGATGCGGGGAGAGAAATCTCCCCGCATTACCTGACGGGCCCACAATGAAACGGCCCGGGCGCTAAATCGTAACTGCCAGTTGAGAATTACGTAATAGTTTTTGTAAAAGACAAGGAAATGAGGTGAATAGTTAATAGCAGAGAATTCTTAACTTTGGGGAGAATCAATGATTAAACGATGGAGGGTTAAGGCATTGTTTTTAACGGGTTTGTTGTGCCTGGCGCTTTCCCGGCCGGTCTTCGGTCAGGAGGAGTCTGTTCCGGGTCAGGCGATGCCCGTGGAACAATTGACAGCTGACATGAACCGGCGATGGGGCAATATTCAGGATTTTCAGTCTGACCTGACAATTGGTGTGCAGGTGTCTGGCAAAACGACGAAGATAGAAGGCGCCGTGTGGCAAAAGGAGCGGGTTTTCCGGACAGAGTTAACGGTGCCACCGGAGATAATTACAGCCATGACAGGATACAGGGTGTCCGGGTTGTTCAAAGCGCTGATGGTTTTTGACGGAAAGACGGCGTGGTTTTCATTGCCGTCTATGAATATGGTGATGAAAACCGACATTTCCGCTCTGGGGGGCAAGACAAATAATGCGCCGTTTTCAAAGCCTCTTTATTTGCTTCCGGCGCTATCGTACAGCATAAGCGAAGAAAATCGGAACGGAGATGATTATTATTTTTTGGAAACCGGCAACATAAAAGATTTTTTTCAGAAGAGCGCAGTTTCCTTTATGGGTATGTTCCTGCCGACAAAACCGCCCCTGCAGAGTATCGGTGCGTGGGTTAACAAAGGCACCCTTTTTCCGGACTCGGTTGAATTCTACGCCCAGAAGAATGCGGCGGTGATGTACGTGGAATTCAGGAACGTCAAAACTGACCGGGGTCTATCTCCAGAACTCTTTGTTTTTAAAGTTCCCGAGGGTATGCAGGTGATGGATATGACCGAGACGATGAAAGAGATGGCCGGGAAGATGACGTAATCAGCGACCGCGCCGGATAAAGGTTCGGGTTTGTCAAGACCACTTCTCTCAGTTTTTAGGGTGGCGGACATTGCTTGTTTATGTCCATACGCCGCCGCTTCTTTTTTTACCGCATTTGAATGCACCTGCCGGGGGGTTTTGTAAGCCAGCCTCTGGTGAAACCGCTCCCGGTCGCGGTCGCTTGTTCCTGTCGGCTGGTAATACAGATATTCGTACGTAATGGCGTTGTGAAAGGTTATCGTCTGGCCTGCGTTACCCCCGCCCCGGTAAAATATAAAGAATTTTAGATGAGGCACTTCCACCATTGACATTATTTTAATTTTGGTGGTAAAGTAAAGTCTGATGATAAGAAAAATCGTACCGCCGTCAACTATTTTTTTGTCCAGCCCCTGCCTGTGGCAGACCTGTGGCGGGAAGAAACCTCATGCTTCGGCGTAGTAATTTGCGGCGGCTACGAAGGTTGAAAAAAACGCGACAGGATTTCCTGTCACGGATTCAGGGGGAAGATGAAAATGACACGGGGATTTAGCGTGGTCGGTCTATGCGGTTTGCTTGTCGTAACAGCGTTCATCATGGCTGCCGACTGCAAGTATATATGCGCAAAGGAACAAAAGGCGGAAATGGTTGATATCAACCCGGCCGCCGCCATCGTGGTCCCGGCCAGTGCCGATCCGAATACTTTGCTGGCGGCCAAAGAACTGGCCAAACACCTGGCGCTTCTAACCGGTGTCAAACTGGATCAGGTTGAGGAGACCGGGAGGCCCGCGGACAAATACGCGTTTTACGTGGGCTTCGCCCCGTCGTCGACTGAGCCGTTGCTGGCGCCTGAAGAAGCGCGCTGGAAAATCACCTCCCGGTCAGCCTGGTTTTACGGCGAGGCGCTGTTTGCCGTCTACGGATTCCTGGAGGATGCGCTCGGCGTCCGCTGGATTGAACCGGGCGACCAGGGTATCGCCTACGAGCCGCAGCAATTTCCGCTCCGCGTAACAGCCGGCCAATTCCGTTGGGCGCCGGAATTGAAACTGCGCCTTATCCGTAATGAAGATGGTGGTCATGATACACAGGAGTGGCAAATGCGCATGCGCATGGGAGGAACCCATGCCGCCCTGGGCTATGGCCACTCCTTCACCGACTGGTGGGATAGATATGGCAAAGAGCATCCCGATTATTTCGCCTTGAACAAATACGGTAAACGCGAACCGGAATCTCAAAAGGCAAATCCGGACAATCCGACGGAACCTGTTGGATTGGGCGACAAGCAGACCGTTAAACTCTGCACCAGCAATCCCAGGGTGGCCGACCAAATCGTTCAAAACTGGCTGGCCGGCGGCAAGCGTTCCAAATGGGCGGGGGTATGCGAAAACGACATGAGTTGGGGTTTCTGCCGTTGTCCGGCCTGCGAGGCGTTAGACGTCGAAAAGGATATGGAGACCTTTGGCGATTATCAAACCTACGGCAAACCGCTGACCGACCGCTACGTGTTCCTGGCCAATGCCGTGGCCCGCGCCGCGCGTCAACACGACCCCGAAGGCGGCGCCGTGATGTATGCCTACAATGAAACGGAACTGCCACCGCGCCGCCAGCGACTGGAACCGAACGTCCTGGTCGGCGTGGTCCCGACCACGATCAACCTCTCGAAACTGGAGCGGCTGTTTGCAGGCTGGCAGGCCGCCGGGGCCAAATCGCTCTTTCTGCGTCCGAATTATGGATACTACTATTTTACCACCGTCATCCCGATGGGATTCGAAAAGCAGATGTTTGACGTTTTCCAACTGTCGGTGAAGCACGGGGTGATTGCTGCGGATTACGGTTCCCTGATGGGCCATTGGCCGGTTACCGGCATGGCCGATTATATCCTGGCCAAAGCCTTTTCTGATCCGTCCCGTCCCTTTGAGTATTGGGAAGCCCATTATTGTTCCGCCTATGGGCCGGCCGCCGGGGCAGTCCAGCGCTATTTCCGGTACTGGCGCCAGGAATTATGGGAAAAGCGGTTCCTGCCGGAGTTGGATGCCATTGCGGAACGCGGCAAATATTATAATTTTGTCCGGGGCGTAATGTGGTCATTGGGCAAATATTATACCGCGGAGGACTTTGACCGCACGGACGCCATCCTCCAGGAAGCCGCCGCAAAAAAACTCTCGCCTTCGCAACGCGTCCGCGTGGCTCAACTGATCCTGGCCAACCGGCATGCGCGCCTGGTGTTTCAGGCAGTTATTGCGGATGGCACCGCTAAATTTGAGCCGGCCCGGGCCCTGCTGGAATTTCGCCGCCGCCATCGGGACGACCTGCGCCTGCCCTGGCCGAGTATTTTTGACCGGGAAACCTACTGGGGCGACATAACCGGCATCAAAACTGCCACGGACCTGCAGGAGTATCCGTTGCCCTGGTTGCTGACTGACCTGGCCTGGCGTTTCCAACTGGACCCCCAGGATGTTGGGCTTACGGAAAAGTGGCCGGAAAAAAGTTGGGTGCAGCTCAAAGACTGGGACCAGATCCGGACCGACCATTTCTGGGAAAATCAGCCTGAAAAAATGTCGTATCCATCCCCTGCCCTGCGAGCGCAACTGAGAAACTACGACGGCATCGGCTGGTATGCCACGCAACTGACCATCCCGACGGAAATGAAAGGCCGCGCAATTTTTCTCTACTTCGGGGCGGTGGATGAATCCTGCTGGGTCTACGTCAACGGCAAACTTGCCGGCCAGCACCTGTTTGAAAAACCGAATGATTGGAACACGCCGTTTGAAATCCGGATTGATCCCTTTCTTGTTTGGGAACAGTCCCGGCAGCAGGTGACAGTCCGGGTAGCGGACAACGCCGGAGCCGGCGGCATCTGGAAACGGGTCTGGCTGGTCTCAAAGCATCAGCCCCCCGGGCCAGCACCAAACCAATTACTGCTCAACCTGCCCTGAGTTTCCTTAACTGCCCGGTAAAACTCTTCTTCACATCTTCCGGCATGCAGAAATATAAATTCCCAATATGTTTTTTGAAAATTACCGAAGAATAACGTAGGCTAAACGAGGCTATTTTAAAGAAATAATTTAAGAGGTTATCCCCTATTTCACTGCATCTCACTGGCGTTCACTGGATTTAACCACCGCATGGTCACAAATTGGTTACAAACCGGCATACCGTAATTTAAGCCGTATGAGGATTTTTCTCCAAACCACCCATATTGGTGCTCGGGAATCGCAGCCTGGTTAAAAAACCGTCTCCCAGTAGATGCTCAGATGCGCAGATTTTATGGTCTGTTCTGAAGCAAAACAGCTACGCAACAACGGAGCCGCTTTGCCTCGAAGATCATCGGTCATCCCGATCCATTTTACAGAAGCATGAGCCATGTTTTTGTCCTCTATTCTTTGGGAATTAAAGTGGGTTGTCCAAGAACAGTTATAACGTAATTTCTTTTTCGGGAATATAATCAGGTAAGGCCATTGGTTTGCAGGACTTCAGTAATTGGCTGCGTTGATAAAGAGGTACGCGGCGGCCGGACGGGTCGATGGAAATTACCGTGCTTCCAACCCAACTTGTCCGGTATTTCCGAAGGCCGGATTTTTCGGTAAGAGTGATTGAGCGAAGCGGATATGTAATCACCGCTTTTTGATTAATGCCGACGTCTTCAATCAGAAGTTGAAAACCGGTCCAGCGGTTTGCTCTTATTTTGCCGTTGACGGAGATGGAAACTTGTTCTTTATTAACCCATTCGGGGATAAGGATTTGGAGACGGCAGTTCTGGCGAAGAACAATTTCAAGCTTTCCTTTCCGGGGCTCATGGCTGATGATATTTGCATATCTGGAATTCCTCGGCAAAAGCATGTTGATTGACAATGTTTTGTCTTGCCAACTGATGATATTTTGCCAGACCAGATAGAGTGTTTTTACACCGGATGGTCCGCAGCAATTCATCAGGTGACGGGCGGCGATATTGTCGCTGATAAAATCATTCACACCGCACCAGCCGCCAAAGGCCCCCAGCACCGCCTTTGGCGAGACCGGGTAGGACTCAAATTTTTTGCCGGGAGAACCGTGCGCAAAACCCAGAAAGGATACGTCGGTCAATTGTTGTTCCAATAATTGGTTTCGGGCAACCCGTTCAATTAAATTCCAGTATTTTTGGTGACCCGCGGCGCATAATTCCAGACAGCAGTAAACCAGATCCATGAGTGTGCAGGTTTCACATCCTTCTTGTTCTATCGGGTACCGGCCCACAAATTCCGGGCACCAGCCGGTTAGCAGGCAGTAATTCCGGTAAAACCAGTGAAAAGCTCTTTTGCCGAACTCAAAAACCGGTTTATCTGAAGTCAGGTTACCGTATTTCAGGATACCGGCAATGGCGCCCAGTCTGGAATGGGTGTGGCCATTGATAAGGTCCCAGCTTTTGGATCCTTTTACTTCTAGGGCTGTAAAAGAACCGTCCGGGCCGAAATAGTCTGATTGTTTGATAATGAAATTAACCAGTTTTCCGGCCGTGTCCAGCGCCGCCGTATTGCCGGTCAATTTGTACCATTTGGCAAGCGGTAGAATCATTGTCCCGGCAAAATAAAGTTGTTCCGGATAAGACGGGCTATCCGGCGCCGGCCGATGTCCCGGGGTAAAAGTAGGTCCGGCGAAATAAAGATAATCATTTTTGATTACCGCCTTGGAACGGATTCCGTCGATAAGTTTATCAAAAAGCTGTTTGGGTTTTGCTTCGCCGGTTATCAGGAACCAGGTAAGAAGGGTAAACATCACCCGGGACTGGTCAAATCCTTCAGCCACCTCCGGCTGGTATGGTTTTCCGGTAATCAGTGATTGGAATGGAGCGTCAACCGGCGGACGGTAATTTAAACCATCCCGGTGCCGGAAGAAGGAAAGGAAAAGTTTTTTTAACGCGGTTATTGTTTCGTCGCCGGAATTACTGCCGGTCATCTGTTTTGCCAGCAAGAGCGCTTCCAGATATCGGGAAGTCAGGTCTCCGAAATCGGGGAAATCGTGCCGCCCGACGGTCTTTTTATCGTCAAAAGAGACCGTAAAGGTAGGTAAACAGCCATAACGTTTATCGGGGTTATGAACGAGGAAATCCGTTCCCAGTAAAACCCGCTGGTGGAGATTGATGGGAACCGGCCGGTATTTCCCGTAATAGTTTTTTATGGTTCTTCCCATAAACCGGACGCGCAGTAATACGGCAGGTTGGTCTGTGTGGTGTCCAGCCGTCCGAATTGTGCGACGATCGGAAGATTGGAACGCACACGAATGGAATATTGGGTTAGCGGTGAAATCTGAAGGCCGCCGATGCATTCCGGTTTGTCCAACTGCAGGCATACTACCCGCCGTTCGGCCCCCACCTTCACCGGAATATCTTTCACCGGCTGGCGGTCTTCAAAGTAGAAATCCAGTCTTACTTCGGCCGGAGCATCGTTGACGTTAAGCAGCATCAATGCTTCATACGCCTCCAAATTCGCTTCGCCGGTCTTTTCCGGAAGGTAGCCGTCTGGGAAATACCAGATTTTCGCGCCGCCGGTTTTCATCTTATTATCTTCCTTAATTCAATTCGTATATGTCTGGACCTTTCGTATGTGTCTGGACCTTGCACCGTCTTTTTTGTCACTTTCGCAGCGCTGCGGCTGCTTCCGACAGGGCAGTGCAGACCAGTTCCACTTTTTGCGCGGGAGCGCGTTCCCGCGAAAACGCAAGCATTTGGTGAAATAGCGTAAACTGACATCCTTCGTTTACCCATCAAAAAGAAATATTTTGGCCTGATTCCCTGCTTTACGTATCTTCATTTTACGGAAAATGCCAGAATGCCCCGGCCTGTGGACGGGGATGAATGGTAGCCGTGTTGTGGTAGTCGCACCCTTCAGGGTGCGCAGGCTAAAGCCTGCGGCTACCCGCTCAGAAGCCCCGCCCTGTGGGCGGGGTTCTTCACTTCGTCAAGATCGTCTTTCCGGATGTTTATATTGATTTCGTAATCTTCGATGTTTTTGTGCGCCTTTATAAATTCTTTATCCGATTAATCTTTTGTTATTGCAAGCCGGCGCCCAATATTAGTTAAATCCGGGTCAAACTGGAAACATTTTTTTATTAGTTTCGTGCCCGCTTCATTAAAAAAAGTTCCGATCACCATATTTAGTTTCTTCAGGATTAGCTGTTTTTCTCTATACGCGAGCAGACGATGCAGCACCAGCATTACTAGCGGGACATCCAGGAACAAAAATGCGATGTCACCGACAAGATACAGGAAAATGTGATGAACGTCTCTAAAAATAAAGCAGAAGATAAAAAAGCAATGAGAGCATAACCAATGTTAAAGCAAAAATTATCTGCCGATTAAGAAAACGTTTCACCGGTACCTCTCTTTTTATTCGTCAATTTTATGAGTATCAGTTAAACGCGACATCGAGCACCATCATTACCAAAAAACCCGCGATGGTGCCGGCAGTAGCCAGGTCCGTATTACCGTTGCGCTGAGATTCGGGAATAACCTCTTCAATTACCACAAAAATCATCGCTCCGGCCGCAAAAGCCAGGGCATAAGGTAGCAGCGGTTTTGCCATAAATACAGCCGCTGCGCCAATAACGCTGGCTACCGGTTCAACCACGGCCGATAACTGTCCGTACCAAAAACTTTTTAAACGCGCCATGCCGTCCCGCCTCAAGGGGACGGATACCGCAAAACCTTCCGGGAAATTTTGAATACCGATACCCACCGCCAAGGCGATGGCACCCGTTAAGGTAGCTCCGGGAAAACCCGCTGCGACTGCGCCAAAAGCAACGCCGATGGCCAACCCCTCCGGGATGTTGTGCATGGTTATCGCAAGGACCAGTAATGTACTGCGCGGTAAAGATGTTTTTATCCCCTCTGCTTCTGAAATTGGAGAACCAGGGTGAAGGTGTGGCAGAATCCGGTCAATCAACCTCAGGAATACAGTTCCCAGCAGAAATCCTATTGCCGCGGGAATCCAGGGCGCAATAATATGGTCGCGCGACATTTCAATAGATGGGGCCAACAACGACCAGAAACTAGCCGCAATCATCACCCCGCCCGCAAAACCCAGCATGGCGTCGGATATCTTTTTGCCGGGTTCTCTGTTAAGGAAGACGGTGGCCGCCCCAGCGGCGGTGAACGCCCACGTGAAGATTCCGGCAAATAAAGCCTGGATAATAGGATTAAAATTCTGAATTAAATTTATCATAAGCGATTAATTTTACCACGAGTTTAAACTCCTTGTCTTTCATAAAAGATAAAGCGGGCCACCCGGGTTTTCTTGGATGGCCCGCTTTGCTAATCTTACTTAAGGAACTTTGAAACAAACGGAGAAGTATCCCCGCGGCGTAAAAAATGTCCGGAGGGTCCCTCACCGAGAAACTCGGAGAACCACGATTCATGCTCGATTTCTTCGTTCAGAATCGCCAGAGCCAGGTCATACGTCCGGTGGTCCTTGCCGGCTGTCATGTTGCAAATATTAGTGTAGCCGTAAACAGCACACCGCTCGGCTTTAACGAGCACTTCGAGCAAAGCCTTGACGTCATTGGGGTTTTTCGGAAGACCCGCCGGCGGACAGGCAGACAAATCGTGAAATTCCTTCATGTCTCCGGGAAGTTTACCGCCGAGTTCGTAGATGCGGGGCATCAAAGCCTCAAAGTGGTTGCGGTCTTCAATCCGCGCCGTCTCGGCAATTTCCTTAACACCTTCGCCTTCCAGTCCAATCAGGTTCGCCCGCAGAATCGTGTAGTAGTAATAGGTTGTGAGCTCGGCCGAAGCATTCTTTATCAGCAATTCCAGCAGTTTGTCAACATCGACACCCGCTTTTTTCACCACATCAATCGCCACCTTAGCCATTTTTTCCTCCTTCGTAAATCAACTTCTCTGAAAATCAACTTCTTTGAATTGTAACCAAGATTAAATAATGTAAACTATAATTCACCCCCTTTCCGTTATTGTTACTAAATCATAATTATGACTATAAATTAGCAAAAAATATCATTTTTTCTTGTCGCACTTCTCGCAGATTCCTTCCAACAGCACTTTCTTGTTCAAAACATTGAATTTTCTTTTGACATCCTCCGGAATTTTCAAGGCATCAAAACTCGGGCTGTAAAAATCTATTATCCGATCGCACTTTGTGCACCTGAAATGATGGTGTTCGCCGATGTTCGGGTCAAAACGCCTTGCTCCGCCATAGCCTCCGACCATATTAACAATCCCGATTTTAGCAAAAGAGAGGACGGTTCTATAAACGGTATCAAAAGAAACGTTGGGCATAACCTTTCTTACTTTTACCATTACAGTATCTACAGAAGGGTGGTCCGTTGCCTTAAGAAGTTCTTTGTATATAAGGGTGCGCTGAGGTGTAATTCTGAGACCGTAACTTCGGCACTTATCCTCAAAAAAACTCATTGCCTGGTGGATGTCAATTTTTTTCATATCGTATATTATCTAATAATAATTATTATTTGTCAAGTCGTTACTATTTATTACTGAGCGATGTTTTTTAACACTACCGAGACATAGAGGCCAATTCGCGGCTGCAACCCGCTGCAAATGTATATTCTTTCTGTGGGAAAACTTCTGAAGTTCGAACTGGCGGAAACGCAGGCAGGACAAGGGAAAAATGAGGATCTAGAAGCTATTCGTACAACCTGGCTGGGAGAGGTGGATTCGAACCACCATAAACAGATTCAGAGTCTGTTGTCCTACCATTAGACGATCTCCCAAAAACAAAACCCAGGCGGAGTTCCTCCCCCACTCCTGAAAAAGTCGCATTACGCGAAGCGTAAGTTACAAAGATTGGATTGCCGCCCGTCTGAAAACCGGCGAGATTTGGTGGCCGACGCTACGTTCGCAATGACACTTTGGATTTCCGCTTAAAACATGCGGGAATGACACCGGAACTATTCGGAGATGAAACGGGCCAGAAGGTCGCCGGCTTCCGAAGTGGACATTCCCATTTTTTTAGCTTCCAGGCTTTTGATGTGTCCTTCGCCGGTGGCTTTTGCAACTGCGGCTTCAATGGCAACAGCAGCCTCTGTTTCTCCCAGCGTATCAAGCATCATTCCGCCGGCCGCGATGGTGGCTACCGGGCAGATGACGTTCTGGCCGGTGTATTTGGGAGCGGAACCGTGAATCGGTTCAAACATTGAGACACCTTCCGGGTTGATGTTCCCGCCGGCGGCGATTCCCAGGCCGCCCTGGGTTACCGCGGCCAGGTCGGTGATGATGTCCCCGAACATATTGCTGGTGACGATTACGTCAAACCATTCCGGATTTTTAATCATCCACATCGTGGTGGCGTCCACAAAAGCATAATCCTGTTTGATGCCAGGAAATTCCCGGCCCACGTCAACAAAGGTCCGGCGCCAGAGGTCTCCGGCGTAAGTCAGGACGTTGGCTTTATCGCAGCAGGTTATTTTTTTCATCCGGTTACGGCGCCGGCAGACCTTGTAGGCGTAACGGATGCAACGTTCCACACCTTTACGGGTGTTGACGTCTTCCTGGACCGCAATCTCATCCGGCGTCCCTTTTTTGAAACAACCGCCCATTCCGGTGTAGGCGCCTTCGGTATTTTCACGCACTACGACGTAGTCTATCTGTTCCGGGCCTTTATCTTTGATAGGCGTCCAGACTCCGGGATAGAGTTTGACCGGCCTCAGGTTTATGTACTGGTCAAGCGTAAAACGCAGTTTCAAAAGCAGACCGTGTTCCAGGATGCCGGGCTTTACGTCCGGGTGGCCAACCGCTCCCAGGTAGATAGCGTCCAGTTTCCGAAACTCCTCAAGCGCGCTGTCCGGCAGAATTTCGCCGGTCTTCAGATAGCGTTCTCCGCCAAAGTCGTAATTGACCAATTCAAATTTAAGGGAGAATTTTTGTCTGACCGCTTCCAAAACTTTTAATCCTTCCCGAATTATCTCCGGCCCTACTCCGTCTCCGGGTATGACGCCTATTTTGTAGGTTCCTTTTTTTTTCTGGTCGCCCATTTTAAAAGTCCTCCGTTTTCCACGATTTCGGTTAAGAATTCCGGAAATTCTTTGATTGTAAAATGTTGGTTTTCGCTTCGGTCTTCAATCTGTCCGGCAGTCAGGTCAATTATGATTTCAGTTCCTTCTTTAATCGCGGACGCGGCTTCCGGTGATTCGATAATCGGCAGTCCGGTATTAATGGCGTTGCGGAAGAAGATGCGCGCAAATGATTTCGCGATTATTGCGGAGATGCCGGCGCCTTTCAAAGCCAGGACCGCATGCTCCCGGCTGCTACCGCAGCCGAAATTTTCTCCGGCGACGACAATATCTCCGGGCGCTATTTTTCTTGAAAATTCCGGGTCGGCATCCTCCATACAGTGTTTGCCGAGTTCCGCGGCTTCGTAAGCGGTCATGTACCGTGCCGGAATAATCAGGTCGGTGTTGATATTGTCACCGAATTTCCAGGTTTTGCCTTGTAATTTCATAATTTTTTGGGAGGGGACATAGCCCCTCCCCTGCATTTTTACATACAAAACGCCTGTTCTAACAAAGCGACCCTGAAAGGGTCGCACTACGCTGGCGCATTACACTTCGGAGGGATGGGTAATCCGGCCGGTTAGGGCACTGGCGGCTGCTACGGACGCCGAAGAAAGATAGACCTTGCTTCCGGGATGCCCCATCCGGCCGACAAAGTTGCGGTTGGTGGTTGAAAGCGCCACTTCTCCTTCGGCCAGTACGCCCATGTGTCCGCCCAGGCACGGTCCGCAGGTTGGCGTACTCACTGCTGCGCCGCACTTAACAAACGTGTTCAGGTAACCCTGGTCCAAGGCTTCCTGCCAGATTTTTTGAGTGGCCGGAATGACAATCAGACGCAGGTCTTTTGACACCTTCTTTCCTTTCAGTATTCCGGCCGCTATCTTTAAGTCCGAAATTCTTCCGTTGGTGCAGGAGCCGATTAGAACCTGGTCAAGCTTGACGCCGGAAAGTTGGGAAACGGGGTAACCGTTTGAAGGCAGATCAGGCGCAGCCACAAACGGTTCCAGTTTGGAAACATCTATTTCTATTTTTTTCGAATAGACGGCTCCGGAGTCCGGGCTCAGCGTAAAATCGGAGTGGCTGTTAACCCAGACCGGATTTACCTGGCGCAAGTAATCCAGGGTTATGCTGTCCGGCGCGATGATGCCGTTTTTAGCACCGGCTTCAATTGCCATGTTGCACATGGAGAAGCGGTCATCAACCGGAAGACGGGAAATGACCGGACCGATAAATTCAAAAGCTTTATAACGAGCGCCGTCCACCCCGGTTTTGGAAATAAGATAAAGGATTAAATCTTTACCGCCGACCCATTCCGGTAATTTTCCGGAAAATTCCACGGCAATCGTTTCCGGAACCCGGAACCAGGCCTTACCGGTCAGGAGAAAGAAAGCCAGGTCGGTGCTTCCAACGCCGGTGGCGAAGGCGCCGAGCGCACCGTGGGTGCAGGTATGGCTGTCCGCGCCGATGACTATTGTTCCGGGCAGAATCAGCCCTTCTTCCGGCAGGAGCGCGTGTTCTACGCCCATCCGGCCGATTTCGTAAAACCGGCTGATATTCTGTTTAAGGCTGAATTCGCGCAGTATCCTGACCAGACCGGCGCTGTCAATATCTTTGCAGGGAGTAAAATGGTCCGGAATCAGAGCTACTTTTTCCGGAGCAAATACCTTGTTTCCATACTTCTCAAATTCCTTGATGGCCGGCGGTCCGGTCAGGTCGTTGGCGAAACCCAGGTCAACGTCAACCAATACGAATTCGCCCGGTTTGAGTTCCAAGCGCCCCGCTTTTTTTGCCAGAATTTTTTCGGTAAGTGTCATATTTGTAGAAGCGGGATTTAAATCCCCACCCGCCAGAGGCGGACTTGGTGAAACTCAGCCCGCGGGAGGCGGACATAGCCCCTCCCGTGCATTTTGACAGGCGAGACTTGTCCGCCGAAATTTTAGCGAATGAGGACGCCTATCCTACTGTTTGGCGCTAATGCGCTTGTTTTGAAGGTGTCGGTTAACCGCATTCAGGTATGCCTTGACGCTGGCTTCAATGATGTCGGTGCTTACCGCCCGGCCCGGTATTTCCCGGTCATCAATAACAATCTTCAGGGAAGCCTCTCCGAGCGCATCTTTGCCTCCGGTCACCGCGGTAATGCGGTAATCGGTCAGCCGCGCCGAAATACCGGTCAACTGGTCGACCGCATGACAGGCGGCATCCACCGGTCCGTCGCCGGAGGAAACCGCCTGTAGAATTTCCTTGCCTTTTTTCAGACGGACCGTGGCCATAGGAACGGTATTGGTTCCGGACGCAGTGGAAAGATAATCCAGGGTATATACTTCGGTTAGAGGCATCAGGACCTCTTCCATCAGCGCTACCAGGTCCTGGTCGTTAACCTCCTTCTTCTTATCCGCCAATTCCTTGAAGCGAATAAATATCTTTTGCAATTCGGTATCTTTGAGCCGGTAACCGAGCCGGAGCAACCGGTTTGCCAGGGCGTGCCGTCCGGAATGTTTGCCTAAAACCAGCACGCTTTCCGGGACGCCGATTAGCGCCGGTTCTATTATTTCATAGGTCCGGCGGTCTTTCAGGATTCCATCCTGGTGGATGCCGGCCTCGTGGGCAAACGCGTTTTCACCGACAACCGCCTTGTTTCGCTGGACGATTAGGCCGGTCAGGTTACTGACCAGCCGACTGGTGCGGTAAATTTCCGCGAGGTTGATGTTAATCTTCAATTTCCAGGAATCGCGCCGGACGTGAAGACCGACCGCAACCTCTTCCAGCGAGGCGTTGCCGGCCCGTTCGCCAATGCCGTTGACGGCCACTTCAACCTGATCGGCGCCGGCGGCCAGGGCCGCTAAACTGTTGGCGACCGCCAGACCAAGGTCATTGTGGCAATGAACGCTTATCCGAATTTTTTTGTCAAGACGGCTGCGCAGGAAAACGATTAATTTTCCGAATTCTTCCGGAACCGTGTAACCGACGGTATCCGGTATGTTGATGGTTCCGGCGCCGGCTTCCGCCGCCGCTTCGGCAACTTCCAGGAGGAATTCCGGTTCGGTGCGGGTGGCGTCTTCCGGAGAAAATTCCACATCCGCAATACCTTTTCGGGCGCGGCTGACCGCTTCCACGGCAATTCGTAAAATTTCTGACTTGGCTTTGCCTAATTTATACTGACGGTGAATTTTGGAAGTGGCCAGAAAAACGTGAAGTCTGGGTTTGACCGCAGTTTCCAGGGCTTTAAGTCCGGCGTCAATGTCCTGCGGCAAGGCGCGCGCCAGCGCAGCCACCTGGCATTTTTTAATTATCTTTCCCACTTCCCGCACTGACTGGAAATCACCCGGCGAAGAGATGGGAAAACCGGCTTCAATAACGTCAACGCCGAGGTGTTCCAGCTGCCGGGCGATGCGTATTTTGTCTGCTACGGTGAGACTTGCACCCGGCGATTGCTCGCCATCCCGTAAAGTGGTATCAAAAATTCTAATTAAACGTCCCATGTTTCACATTTTAACATACCCGGAGAGCCGAATTCAACCCTGCCAGATGTTGCACCCTCTTTGTTTCTTCGGCGAATGGCCGGGACGAGTGTAGTTCTCAACCCGGCGCATTTGTTTCTACTTCCTTAGTGCATCCTTTGGAAAGTGTTGTATAATATTAAGATATGACGGAAAAAGAGATAATCGCCGCCGTTTCGGATTTAGCAAAAAAGGGTAACTGGCCGGTCTATCTGGTCGGCGGTTATCTGCGCGACCGGATTCTGCACCGCGCCTGCCATGACCTTGATTTTGTGATTGAAGGCGACGCCATTATCTTTGCCGGAAAAGTGGCGAAACTTCTTTCCCTGAAACCGCCGATCTTTTACAGCCGCTTCGGAACGGCCATGCTTCAGAGCGGAAAAATAACCTTGGAGTTTGCTACCTGCCGCAAAGAGAGTTACCTGGTTCATTCCCGGAAACCGAAAATTGTCGCCTCCGAACTGACAGATGACCTGAAACGGCGGGATTTTACCATCAACGCCCTTGCTCTTTCGCTGAAAGACGGAAAGATGATTGATTTGTTTGCGGGTCGGGAAGACATTAAGGCCAAGATACTCCGGACGCCAATTGATCCGGACAAGACTTTTTTTGATGACCCTTTGCGGATGTTGCGGGCAGTTCGTTTTGCCAGCCGTTTGAATTTTGTAATTCATCCTCAGACCGAAGCGGCGATAATCCGTAACCGGGAGCGCCTGAAGATTGTGAGCCGGGAACGAATTGCCGATGAGTTTTTGCGGACCATGGATATACCGCAGCCGGCCGCCGGCATAGTTTTGCTGGACCATCTGCAACTTTTACCGCTGATTTTGCCGGAGATTGAAAACCTGAAGAACGTAGTGGCGGCCGATGACCGCAATTGCAAGGATGTTTTCCGCCACACCCTGATTGTTCTGGACCGGGTCAGCCGTCGGACGAAGGACTTGACTACCCGGTTGGCCGCGCTCTTTCATGATGTCGGCAAGCCGGTTACCCAGCAGTTTATTCCGGGAGAAGGCTGGGCTTTTCATGACCATCCAATTAAGGGCGCCAGAATCTGGCTGGAGGTGACGCGGCGGTTCAATATCGGAAATCCGGTCCGGGAAAAAGTTTATAAATTGATCGAACTTCATCTTCGACCCCATTATCTGGCCGGCGCCGGAGTAAATGAAGAAGGCGCCAGCAAGCGGGCGATAAACCACCTGGTCAAAGATTGCGGTAAAGACCTGAAAAGCCTTTTTGTTTTAGCCGCCGCGGACCTGACCAGTAACAACGAAGGAAAAGTCCGCAAAGGTCTGGCCGACATAGCCGATTTGGAAAACAAGATCCGGGAATGGAAAAAGGAACAGCGGACCGCGGTCTTTAGCCTGGCTATTAACGGTAACGAAATCATGAAATTATTGGAGATTAAAGCCGGTCCGTTGGTAGGCAAGGTTAAATCGGAGCTGGAACGCCTGGTTTTAGAGGGTGAAATTCCCAACCGGAAACGTGATTTGAAAAAGTATCTGGTAAGCGAAAAAAAGCGATTTGTTTTATTGCCCGCGCAAAAATTGGAGGAGGGATGAAAATAAGATGGTTAACGGTGATTATTACAGTTGTGATTGCAGGAGTGCTGGTGGCTATTCTGGCGCATAAAAAATCCGTTAAAAAAGAGATCGCCACGGCGCCGAATGTGCCCCCCGCAATGATCGCCGCAGAAATCAGCGCGGCAATTGATTATGGGAAAAAACACAAAGACGATTTACTGGTTGATTTTAAAAAACCCTGGACCGTCTTTTTGGGTTACGACCACGGCAAGGGAAGCGCGACCATTTTTACGCCTTATTACTGTCTGGCTTTGATGGCCCGAAACTCGGCCAGGGATAATTCTGAGATGGATACCGAAGTTATCTGTCGTCTTTGCGCGGAAAAACACAAAGAACCTTATTTTGAAGTTACCCTTTACAGCATGAATGACTTTTTTGACCGTGATTACAAGGCGGTGATTTTGAAAGATGACCGGGAGGTCCCGATTCTTGAGACATTTCACCGGGGGTATGACATGGCAAGAGAATATATGATATTCAGTCAGCAAAAGTTATATTTTTCGGCCGATATATTATCGGATAAGGGTAAAATTACTTTGCGGATCATAAAACCAGAGGAGGCACCACTGGATTTCGTGTTTGATTTAGAAAATATTCCGTAGAAATCAACGGAGGATTTCCCGTGGCTTGCCGTCTCGGTACGGACTCACAATACCCTGGCTTTCCATCTCCTCAATCAGTCGGGCGGCGCGGTTAAAACCAATCTTAAGCCTTCTTTGCAGGAGCGAAATGGAAGCGGACTGGTGTGTCAGGACAATCTGAACCGCTTCTTTAAAAAGCGGGTCTTCACCGGTAAATTGTTCGGAGCCTTCTTCCCCGTTGCTCTCCCGGATAAAATCCAAATCATAGGTGGGACCCTTGCCTTGTTTTTTCCAGAATTCGCTTACCTTTTCAATTTCGGAATCCGGCAGGTAACAACCTTGAGCCCTGGTGGGATGGAGCCCGGCCGGCGAAAGGTAAAGCATATCCCCTCGCCCCAGAAGTTTTTCGGCGCCGTTAGCATCGAGAATGGTCCGGCTGTCAACTTTGGAGGCTACCTGAAAAGCGATTCGGACCGGGAAATTGGCTTTGATTACTCCGGTAATGACATTAACCGAAGGCCGCTGGGTTGCGATAATGAGGTGGATACCGGCGGAACGCGCTAACTGGGAAAGCCGAATGATGCTTAACTCTACATCGGTGCGTGCTGTCGTGATTAAATCGGCCAGTTCGTCTACCACCACTACAATATATGGAATACGCTCCACTTCACGGTTGTTATAAATATCGATACTGCGGGCATTGTTCTGGGAAAAGAGCCGGTAGCGCCTTTCCATTTCCCCCACCATCCATTTCAGGGCCTCAATGGCGCTTTTAGTTTCCGTAATGACCGGGAGAAGCAGGTGCGGAATATCCCGGTAAATGGTCATTTCCACCATTTTCGGGTCGATGAGCAGGAACTGGGTTTCTTCCGGAGTGGTCCGGAAAAGAAGGGAGAGTAAAAGACTGTTCAGACAGACGCTTTTGCCGCTGCCGGTGGCGCCGGCAATCAAAAGATGGGGCATATTGCGCAGATCCGCGACCAGCGGCCGGCCAAGCGTATCTTTTCCCAGGGCCAGGGCCAGTTTGGAACGGTGCTGGACGAACTCCGGCGCGGTGATTATTTCCGATATTTGGACGATGGACATTTTAGGGTTGGGGACCTCTACGCCCAGGGTAGATTTTCCGGGCAGCGGCACTACGCGTACGCTGGTTGCCCGCAAAGCCATTGCCAGATTATCAGAAAGGCTGACGATGCGCTGCGGCATGACCCCGGGCGAAAGTTCCAGTTCAAACATCGTGATGGTGGGTCCCTGGTTGCATTCCACTACTTTTACCATAATTCCAAAATCCGCGATAGTATCTTCAATTACGCTCCGATAACGGTCAAGGTCAAGATTGGCCTGTTCTTCGGAAACAACCGGAGAAAGAATGTCCGGGGTTGGCAGGGTGAAGATGGTGGAAACAGGCGTTATGGCGGTCGGCGTTTCCTCCCGCTTTTTGTCACGTTCCTTCCGGGCGCGTATTTTTGACGGATTGACCTTCGGCGCTTCCAGTTTTGTCGCCGGCACAAAAACCGGTTCTTTTTCTATTAAACCCTCTTTTTTTATTGCTGGCCGGATGGTGCTTTCGAATTGAAATTTCCGTTTGAATCGGGAAAGAGGGATGTTGAAGGTTACGGAAAGCAGAACAATTAAAGCCGCCAGAAGAATAATTACCAGGCCGGTTTTTCCAAAGAGGTTTCTCCCGTGTTCGGCCAGAAAATAACCCAGAATTCCGCCGGCCGGAAAAGAGGCAAAGTTTCTTCCGGACGGTGTCAAGTTTTCCAAAATCACCGGATCGGCAAGATGACCCAGAAGCCCGCCGGCAATAATTACCGCGAGACAGACGAAGACGACCCGTTCCGGCGGAACAACTTCTTCTTTTTGATAGGTTTGATAGGCGTAAAAGAATAGGGCAATCGGAAAAAGAAAGGCCGGCCAACCAAAGATATTCAGGAGAAAACCGGCCAGAAACGAACCGGCGTAACCTCCCAGGTTCTGGGGCGCGAAGCTGACCGGATAGTTGGTGAAGAAGGAAAAAGTGGGGTCAAAGGCCGAGTAAGAAAACAGCGAGATGATTAAGAAAAGACCGATGGTGCCATATGCAAAAGCCGCTATCTCTCTTAGGATTCTTTTTTTCATAGCCGTTTTCTTTTGTCAAAATCACTTAAATTATACTATAATAATCAAACAAAAGGGAAATAAGTTAGGCACAAAGATATTGAGGCACATAGTGAAGAACAAAAAAAGGCATACAGGCGCAGGGTTTAAAATCCTTGATAACTTTCGCCGTACTTTGTGGCTGTTTTTAAATTGGCATTAAAATGAAGCACAGACCGTTAAGAGTAGCCGGCAAAATTCACCGCATTCTGGCGGAATCTCTCCAAAAGGAAATACCGGACCCTGAAGGATGGAAGATAAACATTACCCAGGTTACCATCTCTGCGGATTTACGTAACGCCAGGGTTTATTTTACTTCCATCGGGAGCGAGGTGGAACGCATTCAGGCCGAAAAGATATTGACGCAGAACAAACCGACACTAAAACGCGCCCTGGCTCGCAATCTTCGCCTGCGTTTTCAACCGGAGATTGAATTCGTCCTGGATGAAGAACTGCTCCGGGTGGAAAAAGTGGAAGAGATCCTGGACAGCTTAAAGACGGAATCGAAGAAATTATGACCGATATAATTCAACAACTGGCGGATGCTTTGCAGGAAACGGTTGATATTTTTCGCAGGAAGGAAATTTTTACGCAAGATTATTTAGTACAAAAGAATGACGTTACCATTCCCCGGGAAAGAGGATACGGAGAGTACTGCACTCCGATTCTGAGCCGGATACCCTCTACCCTGCCGCGGGAGAGATTGTTTCGGGAATTTTCCCATGCGCTGGGCACAGTTTTAAAAAACCGGGGTTGTTTGTTTATAAAAAAAATTGACGTTGTTCTTCCTGTTTTTCTGAATTTTCACCTTAATCCGAAAGCGTTGCAGGAGGAGTTGAGGTTAATTATTGAAAATAATGAAGCCGGTGTTGCAGATATTGGTCAGGGTAAAAAAGTCTTATTGGAATTTGTAAGCGCAAACCCGACCGGACCCCTGACGATCGCCCACGGAAGACAGGCTGCTTTTGGTGAGGCGCTCGGCCGAATCCTGTCCCACAGCGGTTACCAGGTCACCAAAGAATATTACCTGAATGACGAAGGCCGCCAAATCGACCTTCTGGGTGAATCCCTGAAGGTTCGCTGTCGGATGCTTTCCGGGGAAGAACTGCGGATTTCGGAAGATGGTTACCAGGGTGAATACCTGGTTTCCATCGCGCAGAAACTGGTATCGGAATTCGGCTCGGCCGTAAAGGAGAAGGAGCCTGAATTTTTTAGCCGGGCGGCAATACAGGAAATTCTGAAAGTTATCAAGCGCGACTTGCTTAATTTCGGGGTTGTTTTTGACTCGTATCAGAGCCAGCGTGAGTTGACCGAACAGGGTCTGGTTCTGGAAACTCTACGCATTTTGGAAAAGTTGGGCGTGACCTATGTTTCCGAAGGCGCTCTTTTCCTGAAGACCACTCCTTTCGGTGACGATAAAGACCGGGTTTTACGCAAGAAAGACGGTTCGTATACTTACCTGGCTCCGGATTTGGCGTACCATCGGGTTAAGTTTCAAAAAGGATATGACCTGATTATAAATCTTTGGGGTCCGGACCATTATGGTTATATGAGCCGTTTAAAAGCAGGCGTTTCCTTTTTAGGTTTTAACCCGGAGAAAATCAAGATTGTTATTGTTCAGTTAACAACCCTCTTTCGGGGTGAGGAAAAATTGAAAATGTCAACACGCCGGGGAGAATTTTTACCCCTTTCTGTTTTAACGGAAGAATTGTCCCCGGACGTGACCAGGTTTTTCTTTCTCTCCCGGAAAGCCAATAGCCACCTTGATTTTGATCTGCAGCTGGCCAAAAAGGATTCCGCCGAAAACCCCGTTTTTTACCTGCAGTATGCGACGGCGCGCATCACCTCCATCTTCCGGTATCAGCAGGAAAAGATGCCCGGTGTCAGCCTTGACCCGGAAAAGATTGATTTAAGTTTACTTCAGGAACCGGAGGAGTTGGAGTTAATGTTAACGCTAAGCCGATTTGGCCCGTCGGTTCTAATGGCGGCGCAAAATTTGGAGCCGCAAATCCTGCTGACTTACCTTCTTGCGCTGGTAAAAACCTTCCACCAGTATTACCAACGTTGCCAAATAGTCGGTCCCGATGCAAACCTGTCCCTGGCCCGGTTGTCGCTGGTTTCAGGTTTAGCGAGTGTTTTAAAGAAAGGACTTTTCTTGCTTAATGTATACGCGCCGGAACGAATGTGAAATGACACCTGGGTCTTGACAAAAATAAACAATTACCATTAAATAATATTATGCATACCGCCAGCAAAATTCTCCGGGTTATTGAAAATATCGGATTTTTAAACCGTAAGCAGATAGATGCGGCAGTCAAAGAGCAGTTGCGGAAATCCGGGTCGATCAAGAAGGTGTTGAATGATTTGGGCTACCTTGCCGGGTCAGGATCCAGTGTTTCTTTATTGTCTCAGATCGGAATAACCCCGGCGCCGCTGGCTTTTTCCGAAATACCCCCGGATGTTATTGAAAAAGTGACCTCCAGTTTTGCCCGGGAGCACCATGTTGTGCCGATTGAACTTGATGGCGAAACGCTGGTTTTAGCAACCGATGAACCGTTAAACTACCTGGTTATTGACAACCTGAAAATCTTCCTGAACGTGACTAAGCTAAAGCTGGAAATTACCGACAGCGAGAGCATTAAAACTTTTTTAGGTAAGTTTTACGGCCTGGAAAAAGAAGATTTTATTTCTATTTTAGGGAAGGTGGACAAGGGTTATACCGGAGAAGTTAATGAAGAAAGCCTCACTGCGGTCGGCAAGCCACAAGAAGGACAGGAAGATGCTATGGAGGCACCGGTCATCCGGTTGGCAAACGCAATTATTACCGATGCCCTCAACAAACGTTCCAGCGATATTCACGTTGAACCTCTGGAGGATCTGTTCCGGATTCGTTACCGGATTGACGGCGTTCTTCACGAAACCATCAGCCCACCGCGTATTCTCCAGAGTTCTTTAATTGCCCGGTTTAAACTGATGGCGGGAATGGACCTGGCCGAAAAACGGTTGCCTCAAGACGGCCGGATTATGATTCGGGCCGGCGGTCGGCAGATTGATTTGCGAGTCAGTTCTTTGCCGGGGATTTACGGTGAGAGCATCGTAATGAGAATCCTGGATAAAAGTTCAATGTTGCTAAACATGAACCAGCTGGGATTTTTGACCGAAGATGAAGCAAAGTGGAACGAATTACTCCGTTATTCCGGAGGAATCGTTCTGGTAACCGGGCCAACCGGAAGCGGTAAGACAACGACTCTTTATACTTCACTCTCATCGCTTAACACCACAGACCGTAAACTTATGACCGTGGAAGAACCGGTTGAATACCAGATCGAAGGAATTAATCAAACCCCGGTGCGGACCGAAATAGGTCTGACTTTTTCCTTGATTCTGCGCAGCCTTTTGCGTCAGGCGCCGGATGTAATCCTGGTTGGTGAGATTCGTGATTTCGAAACGGCGGATATCGCTTTACGCGCCGCCCTGACCGGCCACCTGGTTTTTTCCACGTTACACACCAATGATGCCACCGCAGCCGCCACCCGGTTGATTGACCTTGGAACCGCGCCTTTTCTGGTGGCTTCTTCGCTTCAGGGTGTGATGGCCCAGCGCCTGGTCCGAATCCTCTGTCCCTCCTGTAAAGTTCACGATCAGCCGACCGAGGCAGAGAAAGAAATTTTGAGAATAGGACCGGATGAAAAGGTTGACGTCTGCCGACCCGGTGGTTGTGAAAGTTGCAACAATACCGGTTTCCGCGGCCGAAAAGGAATATTTGAAATCTTTATTGTAAACGATGAAATACGACAGTTGGTTTTGCGTAAAGCACCCAGCAGTGAAATAAGGCTCGCCGCCCGCCGTTCCGGTATGCGCACTATGGGTGAAGACGGATTAATTAAGGTAAAAAAAGGGATAACTACTTACGACGAAGTGATTTCGGCTACCGGGCTGGACTAGGGGATTGCGGAAAAAGGAGGAAATATGGCTTTGCCGTTAGACGAACTACTGACGCGAATTATTAAGGAGGATGGATCCGATTTGCATATTCACTCTCACCGTCCACCGACGATGCGGTTGCATGGCAGTTTGGTGAATATGGACCAGGAGCCGCTCACCCCGGAAGACACCGTTGGCTATATGAAATCAATTACTTCCCATCAACACCAGGAAGAGTTGGCGAAAGTCGGCAGCACCGATTTCGGATTCGCTTTTAAGGACCTGGCCCGGTTCCGGGTGGCTGTTTATCGGCAGAAAGGCGAAATTGCAATTTCCCTGCGGCTTATTCCGTATAAATTCTATTCTTTTGAATATCTGGGTCTTGGTCCAAAAGTAGTTGAGCTTTTGAGCCGGCCCCGGGGGCTTTTTTTGATAACCGGTCCGACCGGTTGCGGAAAAACCACCACGTTGGCAACCATGATCAACCACATTAACGAAACGATGGACCGGCACATTATTACCGTTGAAGACCCGATTGAATATTACCACCAACATAAAAAATCTATTATTTCCCAACGGGAATTGGGTGTTGACCTGCCAAATTTTTCCGAGGGTTTAAGAAGAGGCCTGCGGCAGGATCCGGATGTATTTTTGGTTGGTGAAATGCGCGATACCGAAACGATTCGAGCGGCGATAACTGCGGCCGAAACCGGGCACCTTGTTTTTGCGACTCTGCACACTACCGGCGCCTCCCGCACCGTTGACCGTATTGTGGAATCGTTTCCCATCGAAGAACAGGAGCAGATTCGGGTAATGCTTTCGGCTTCCATTTTAGCGGTTGTTTCACAGCAGCTTTTGGCCCGGTCTGACAAAAAGGGACGCATCGCGGTTTACGAAATAATGGTTGCCACGGCGGCTATCGCCAACCTCATCCGGGAAAAGAAAACTTATCGGATCGTCTCTGAAATTCAAACCGGAATGAAGCATGGTATGAAAACTATGGACCAGTCTTTACTGGAAGCGTATTTCCGGGGTATAATAACTCGCCATGAGGCAGCTGAAGCCTCTTATGATGGAGAACAGTTGGAAAAACGCATGTTATCGGTTGACCAGGAAACAGCGCCACCACCCAAAGTATAAAGTACAAGGGACCCCACAAAAAAAATGGCTAGAAAACTTTTAGGTCAAGTTTTGAAGGAGATGAACCTGTTATCCGAGGAGCGGCTGCGGGTTGCTTTAGAAGAGCAGCAACGCACCGGAAAATTCCTGGGACGGACCCTGGTTGACCTTCATTTTGTGGATGAAAATGTCCTGCGCCGGGTGCTTTCGGTTCAGAGCGGTATAGAAACGATTGAACTTGCCAAAAAAGATATCCCGCCGAACATAATCAAATTAATTCCGGCCGTCATTGCGAAGACCTACCAAATTCTGCCGGTGGGACAGGAAGGCCGGGATACAGTTATCCTTGCAGTTAACGATGTTTTAAACGATTTTGTCCAGGAAAACATTCGTTTTACCCTTGGTCGAAATGTAAAAATGGTGCTGGCTGACCCGAAAGAACTTGATGCCGCCCTGGAGAAATATTACGGCCGGGAAACAATGTCCATCAACGAAATCATGAGTTATTTCGCAGAGACGGACGTTGACCTTGGAGTAAAAGCCGGCACCGACCAAATAACCGACGTTTCCACCCTGGAAGAATTGGCTAACCAGCCGCCGGTTACCAGCCTTTTTAACGTAATTCTTCTTCAGGTATGCAAGGACAATGCCAGCGATATACATCTGGAACCTTTCGAAAACGATTTCCGGGTGCGTTACCGCGTGGATGGAAAACTCTACGACCTGGTTCACCCGTACAAGGATTTGGCTTTCGGGCTTTTCTGTCGGTTCAAGATTATGTCCGGAATGGATATTTCGGAAAGGCGGCTTCCCCAGGACGGCCGGCTGGAATTTCATACGGGCGGTCGGGACCTTGACCTGCGTCTTTCTACGGTTCCGACGGTTTTCGGGGAATGTCTGGCGGTGCGCGTCCTGGACCGGACCCGGGTTGATTTCCGCTTGGATAACATCGGACTGCATCCCGATGACCAGGAAAAGATTGAAAACCTGATTAAGGTACCGCAAGGAATTATTCTGGCAACCGGTCCTACCGGATGCGGAAAGACCACCACCCTTTATGCGTCTCTTAAAGAGCTTAACTCGCCGGATATCAAATTGATTACAACCGAAGACCCGGTGGAGTATCTTTTACCCGGCGCCATCCAGGTTCCGATCAGGGAAAAGATCGGGCTTACCTTTTCTTCTTGTCTGCGTTCTATTCTGCGGCAGGATCCGGATATTATTTTTGTGGGAGAAATTCGGGATTTGGAAACAGCGGAAATCGCTATTCAGGCCAGTTTGACCGGACACTTGGTAGTTTCCTCCCTGCACACCAACGATTCGCCCAGTGCGATTACCCGGTTAATGGATATGACGATTGAACCCTACCTCCTTTCTTCCACAATTATTGGTATTATCGGACAGCGCCTGGTGCGAACACTTTGTCCGGAATGCAAGTTGGAATATACGCCAAAAGAGTTAGAATTGACGGAGGTTGGTTTTAAGCCGGAAAAGGTCAAAGACCAAAAATTTTATCAACCTAAGGGCTGCACGCGTTGTAAAGGCGGATTTCGGGGCAGAACCGCCCTTTTCGAAGTCCTGGTGCCTAATGAGGAATTATGGGCAATGGTTATCGCCCGAAAACCACTGAGTGAAATCCGGAAAAAGGCCGTAGAACAAGGAATGCACACCATGACGTTGGACGGCCAGGAAAAAATTTTGAAGGGAATAACGACTATCAGTGAAGTTAGTCATGAAATTCATGGTTACGCGTAAGGGCAGTAGACAGCATAAAGTAGCATAGTATGCGGGGAAAAACTTAAGACATTTAAAGAATGATTTTTCCCCTTGTCCTACCGTTTACTGTATGCTGTATGCTGAATATTTATGGGAACCTTCAAATACAGCGGTTTTGATGGAAAAGGGAAGATTGTTTCCGGTACGGTTGAATCCGAAGGACTGCAGGCGGCGATTACCGTCCTCAAGGAACGGGGCTTGACCCTTTCCGATTTAGCCGAAACGAGAGCAAATAAACCGGCGCCCGCCGCGGGAAGGACAGCAGCGTCCGGGCCGGCGGTAAAGGCAAAAAAGAGCGGTTTTTCTCTCTCTTTCTCCTTCGGCGGCGCCGTAATCAAAACAAAAGTTCTGGCAGTTATTACCCGGCAGTTAGCAACTCTTTTAAGTTCCGGGCTTGCATTGTTGCGTGCTTTGCGTACCATCAGAGACCAGCAGAAAGGAGGTGCGGCTACGGTTGTAGAAAGTCTGGCAGCCGAGGTAGAACAGGGAGCGCTTCTTTCCCAGGCGATGGCGAAACACCCCAAAAGTTTTCCGCGCATTTACATCGCAATGGTTCGGGCCGGTGAAAGCAGCGGTTCCATGGATAGCGTCTTAAACCGCCTGGCGGAATTTGCGGAAAAGGACGCAAAGTTGCGGGGGAAGATAAAGGCGGCCATGGCGTATCCGACGGTAATCGTAATTGTTGCTACCGGTATCGTCGCGTTTATTATGTTAAAGATCGTGCCGGTATTTGTGACCATATTTCAAGATTTTGAAGCCGGGGCGCTGCCGCCTCCCACTCGTTTCCTGATCTTTTTAAGCGGATTTTTAACCACCCGTCTCTGGCTTGGTATCTTGATACTCATCGTAATAGTTATTGCTTACCGGATTCTCTTACGTATTCCTACCACCCGGTATATGATTGATTCGGCCAAACTTAAAATCCCGCTGGCCGGACCGGTGACATATAAAACCATCATCGCCAGATTTGCTCGGACACTGGCAACCTTAATTACCAGCGGTGTTCCCATTTTAACCGCTTTCGAAATTGTGCGGGAAACAGTCGGCAATCAGGTGGTCAGCCAAGCGATTGGAAAAGTACATGATGAGGTAAAGGAAGGCGCCGGTGTGAGTAACCCGATGATTAAAACTGCTGTTTTTCCGCCAATGTTGATCAACATGGTGGCCGTGGGTGAGGAAACCGGTACACTGGATGCGATGCTGGACAAGGTGGCTGATGCCTACGAAGAGGAAGTGGACCGCGCGGTGGAAGCGCTTGCCTCGATGATTGAACCAATTCTAATCGTATTTATGGGTGGCGTGGTCGGATTTATCGTTGTCTCTCTCTTTATGCCGCTTATTACACTTGCCATGAGTATGTCCGGTGGTTAATCGCAGAGGTTTTTCCCTGCTGGAGACACTGATCGTTGTAGCCATCGGAGCCATTCTGGCCGGTCTTGTTTTACCGGCCAGCCAAAAAGCAAGACAGAGAGGGTTGTTCACCAAAGTCCAGGCAACCATCATTGCGCTTGAAACAGCCCTTTCCCTGTACGAAACCGATTTCGGCGATTATCCGACCCATTCCGGTACCTTCCGGGAAGTGTTAAGTGTCCTGATCGGGGAAACCGAAAACCCCCGTTGGAAAGGTCCCTATCTGCGTTTTAAGGAAAAAGACCTTCAGGCCGGAGAACTGTTGGATCCGTGGAAAGAACCCTACCAGTATCAATACCCGCAGCAAGTACATCAATCAGCGCCTTTTTTGCTCTTTTCCTGCGGACCGGACCGGAAAAGAGGGACTGAGGATGATATTGGCAATTGGTAGCACTTGGGTGTCTGGTCCGTGAAACGCCCTGCATGTCAGACAAAACTGCGCAACTGCGAGGCGAGCCTCTCCGTGTTGAGAACAACACTTGTCCCGGCCATACGCCGAAGAGACGGAAGTGGGTCAGTTGCTGGCCGGGCTCTCACCTAGATTACAGGTGAGCCCCGGATACTCACCTCTCCGTCCTGCTTGTTTTGTAGCTGACACTCCGTGAAGTTTTACGAACCAGACACCCAAGCTTGAAGAAAAACGACATATTACACAAGTGTTTGGAAAAATGAAGAGGAAAAGAGGGATTAGTTTGATTGAGGCGCTGGTTGTATTGTTTCTGACGGTTTGTTTAATCTGGGGAACGTTGCCTCAATTTCTGCGTCATCAGAAGGAAAGGGAGCTTAAGTTAGCCTGTTTGACGGTAAAACAAACCCTTAATCTGGCGCGCTTCCAGGCGATCAAGGACCGCAATAATTTTGAAGTGCTGATCAGCCGCACCGGAGATACCCTGCGCATCAATAATGTGAAAACCGGAGAAAAAATCGGCCGGGAGGAAAAACTCCCGGATGGAATACGCATCGTTTCGTTTTCCAGCAACTTTCCTCCCATTATTTTCCGACCGGACGGAGGGCTGTTCGGTGTTTCCGGTTCAATGGTCGTCAAAGACGAGCGTACCGGCCGGAAACACAGGATAATCCTGTATAACCTGACCGGCAAGGTTAAGATAGAATGAAGAACGGATATTCCCTCCTGGTGGTTATCATAGCCCTGGTCATTTTTGCGACCGGGATTATCTCAATCCTTTCCCTGATGCCTTCCGGCCACCAGGCGGTAAGCCAGACGGTTTTTTACAGCCGGGCCGCCGCGATAGCCGAAAAAGAAATTTCTTTAATCCGGGTTCGTTATTCCGGGGAGGACAGCCCGCCTCCCCCGGCGGAAATTTCCGGAGAGGATCTGGACGGATTCCGGTGGACGGCGGCAATAGAAAAAGACGGCGGGATGTATTTTGTCTCGCTTGACGTTTATTGGAAGGAAGGCGGCAAAGAAGAGAAGGAAACTTTTGAAACAAGATTCGTCAAAAAATGACGCGCAAAAATCTTAGCCGGCCTGAAATGAAATCCGGCTTCAGTTTGCTGGAATTGCTGATTGCTTCTTTTCTGCTGTTGGTCATTGTCGGCGGATGCCTGCTTCTCCTGCGCACGGCCAGCCGCAGCTGGTTCCGGGGCGAATCGGAAGCATCCGCTCAAATTGAGGCCCGGAACCTGACCGCCTTTTTAAACCGGCTTGTGCCGGGCGCCGTTTTAACGGATGGCGGCGGCGCAGAGCTGAAATTTTCCGGGGGTCCGGAAAAGATATCTTTTTGCGCCCTGCTTCCGGGGAACGAAAAGAAGACCGATTTTGCCCGGATAAACATCTTTTGGGAAGAAAAGGAAAACGCGGTATATGTTGCCGAGGAAAGGGCCGGAGCCGGTCCGAAAATTTTTTCGGTTTCCGGCAAAACCGGGAGCCAGCCACTTTCCGGCGGCGTTACAAAATTTCGTTTTTCCTACTTTGACGGAAACGAGCCGCGGCCAGCCTGGGACAGCTCCGGGGAAGGCCCGGAAAAGGGAACCCTTCCGAAGGCGGTCTTCCTGGATTTTCAACTGTCAGGGCAGAAGTCCTCTGAGGGCCAGGTTTTTCGCCGCAACTATCACGCGGTTTTTGAAATTAAAAATAACTGATTATGAACAAACGGGGCGATGTGCTTATTTTGGTTATCGGTCTGCTGGCGCTTTTTTTGGCGGCTACCGTGACCTACCTGATCCTGGGACGCACCGGAGCCAGAATCGCCGTTTTTAATCTTCAGGAAGTGAAAGCAAAAGAGATGGCTGAAGCCGGCGTGGCCGAGGCCCTCCTGCGCCTGCAGAACGATGACCCGACCGTTGACCATTACGATGAATCGTGGCGCCGTGATTTCATCGGAGACGAGGTGGACAACGATACCGACGGCTCGGCCGACAGCCGTTGGATTTTAGTTAAAAAAAGAGGCCGGATTGTCGGAAGATACGCCGTTCTGGTGGAGGATGAATCTGCCAAGGTCCACCTTAATGCGGCGGGAAATATTTCCCGAAACGGATACCAGGGTGTTAATGAGGGTTGGAAGGTGAACGAAATCTCTCCGGGCAATCTGCCGGGTTTCAGTCTGGAAACGGCCCGGAACGTCTGCCTTTACCGCTACGGCCCCAACGGTCTGCCGGGCGGACCCGGCGATGATGATTCCGACAACTTTTTTTTAACGGCAGACGGGATAGACAACGACGGCGACGGTATTTTCGACGAACCGGGCGAAGGTATCAACGAGCCGGATGAATTTGCGGAAACCGGCGCGCGCGGCGACGACCGCCCCTTTTTTTCTCCGGAAGACCTGAAAGGGGTTGCCGGCGTTGGACCGGAAATCTACGAAAAGGTTAAAAATCTGGTCACCATTTTTTCGTATGATAAAAACATTGATTCCGAAGGCCGGCCGCGCATCAACCTTAACCGGGCGTCAATCAACGAAATTAAAGAAGGTTTGCGGCGCTGCGGTTTTACCAGCGAAGCCCAGCTCTGCCAGCTGGCGGTAAACATTCGGGATTATCGGGACTCAGATTCCCTGCCCACCCAAGACACGGACTCGGACAATAACACCTATTACGGATTGGAAAGAACGCCGTATTTTAACGAAGTGGAAGCGGCTCCGGACCTTGAAGAAAGATGGACCGGAAGCGTGCTTACCTTCTGGTGGAGCAAAGGTGAGTTTCTGGAACTCTTCAATCCTTACCCCGAGTCCATTTTTATCGGAGGGTGGAAGATTGATGTTGGCAACTTATTTTCGGTTATGCTCAAAAAAGAGGCCCGGATTTCCGGCGGCGGTTACTACACCGTCGGCGACCGGTTTGCCCTCCGGATATCAATCAATTTCGCCTCCTGGCCGCCGGAGGTGGTCGTCATTCCTTTTTTTGACTCTATACCGAAAGGTTGCGAACAATATGAAGAGTTCGCGGGTCTGCCCATCCTGGGTTCCCGGTTGATTTTGTCTGACGAAAAAGGCAACACGATTGAGAGTACCAATTACGGCCCGGATTTTTACGGAAAGATAACCAAACAGAAGAACGACCCCAGGATGAGCGGTCTTTTTGACTGGTTTCCCGGTCCGGCTTCTCCGGGTAAACAAAATGCGCTTTTCCTGCCCGAAATAGGCCTGGAGGTCAACCGAATAAACTGGCCCGGCCATTTTCTGATTAAAAACAGACCGTTCTCTCAGGTCGGTGAATTGGGTAATATCCACCAGATGCGGGAGTGGCGGACAATCAATCTCTGGCGGCAAGCCGGTCCGGACCTTAAAACCCAGGATATCTTTACGGTTTCCGAGCCGGTAGCTTTACCGGCGCCGGCCCGAATCAACATTAATACCGCGCCGATTTTGGTCTTGACCACCCTCCCCTTCATCGGGATAGAAGAAGCCAAGAAAATTGTAGCTGGGCGGCCGCATTTGGACATCGGCGCCGCGGTTCCAAAACTGAACTCTTTGTGGGGCTATAACCTTAAAGACGACGATAAAGACGATTGACGAGGATGACGAGCGGGAACTGGTTTATCGCCGCATCAGCAACCTGGTAACGGTACGCAGCAATGTTTTTCGCATTACGGTTACCGGTCAGAGTGTTGAAGATTTCAATGGAAATGGTAAAATAGAAGAGAAGGAGGTCCTGGCGGAAAAGAAGATTACGACGGTTTACGATCGGGGCCGCAAGCGTCGGAAGTTTTTGTCCTGGAAAATCGAGTAAGTGTGAGGAAATAACAACAAAAACAGACAATTCTAAAACGCGTAAAGGTAATATGGTCATTTTAGGATTGCTCACTTTGCATATTATTTGAAAAAGGAGATAAGATGAAGATTGAAATTATTCTAAAGCAGTTAAAGGTGTGGTGGCTGAAGAAACAACGGTTGCTTTTGATTGTAGTTGCGGCCCTGACTGTGTTTGCGATTGCGGGTGTGGCGGTAAAGACAATTATGGAAAAGCGCAGTCAGGATTTGACCCTGGCGGTGGTTGATGGTCACCGGATCCGGGTTTCCGATTTTAGAAAACAGATGGCCGCGGTTCCGGAGTTCTATCAGGCGTACGTAACAGGCAACCGCAGCCAGTTTCTGCAGGATTTGATTGACCGGGAATTGGTTTATCAGCAGGCCAGGCGCAGCGGTTACGCCCGGAACCGCGATATTGAAAAACGGTTGGAAGAATTAAGAAAAGATTTTGTAGTTCAGGAGTATGTGCAAAAAGAGATACTGGAAAATCCGGACATCCCGGAAAAAGATATGCGCCAATACTATCAATCACATCCGATGGATTTTATTCAACCGGCCAGCATCCATCTGTACGAAATAATGGTGAGCGACCTGAAGACTGCGGAAAATATCGGCGACCGGCACCGCAAGGGGGAAAGTTTTGAAGACCTGGCGCGCAAATATTCCGAAGCGCCGAGTAAGAGCCGGGGCGGAGACCTTGGTTTTGTGCGTGAAGGTAAATTGTCGGAGCGATTGGCCCGGGTTGCTTTTTCGCTGTCACCGGGACAGGTCAGTCCGCCCATATCGACCGAAGCCGGATATTACATCTTGATGGCCGGGCAGAACATTCCCAGCCGCCAGCTGAGTTATGAAGAGTCCACCCCGCTGCTTAAAAAGATTATGTACAGCAAGTACGGCGAAAAGAATTTTAAGGATTTTCTGGTCAGCCTGAGGGCAAAATCCAAAATTAAGACGATGGAGGCCAACCTTGAAAAAATGGAATTCTAAAATTTATACAGTCTTGCTTATTGTTTCTTTATTTTTCCCGGTCATCTGCCGGTCCGAAATTTCGCTGGTCCGGGTGGGCGATGAGGTGATAACCTCAACCGATCTTCAGGACATTATTCAATCCGGCGAATCCCGAAAAGCGGCCGTCGAAAGACTGGTTGAAGAACGCCTGATTTTTTTAGAAGCCAAAAAACAAAAAATGGAAGTTTCTCAAAAAGATGTCGATGGTGAGTATGAACGAATTATGCGTCTTTTCCCGGACCCGGTCCGTTTTTATCAGCGCCTTAAGGATGAATCGTTGACCCCTACCGTCCTGCGCCGCCGCATCGAACGACAGATTATGGTGCGCCTTTTCATCCAGGCAGAAATTTTAGCTAAAATCAGAGTTAACCCGAAGGAATTAGAAGTTTATCTGCATGATCACCACGATGAACTAATGCGGCAGAAGAGCGACTTGCGTCTTTCGGAAGCCGTTTTTGCCACCCGCGCGGAGATTCCGGAAAAACATTCCGCTATCGAAGAGAGAATGAAGGACCTTGGCTTTATCTCTTTTCCGGAACTTTCCGAACAGATCCAGGGGGCGATAAGCGGTTTAGCGGTTGGGGAATTTTCGCAGGTTGTCTTTTTTAACGATACCTATGTCATCTTTAAAATTACGGAAATAAAGCAACCGGCCGATTTTGATTCTTTTTCTTTCGCCCTGAAAGCAAAACAACTTCTTTTCCGCGAAAAATATATAACTGCTTACCAGGAACTGATAAACAATTTAAGAACGAAAACAGAGATAAAATATTACTTTGAGGAAGCGGACTGAAATCTCTTTAGGTATTACTATTGGTGACCCAGCCGGCATCGGTCCGGAGGTTACGTTAAAAGCGCTGGCCGGTATTAAAGCCGGTCCGGAGACAAAATTTTTGCTTTTCGGAGACGGACCGGTTTTGAAGCGTACCCGGTTGGCGGTGCCAAAAGGCGTTGCAGTTATCAGCTCCGGAATAATCAACACCCGGACATTTACCGTCGGAGAGGTCAACTCCTTAACCGGAAAGGCCGCTTACGGATATTTTTCGGATGCAATCTCTTTTTTGAAAAGCGGCAAAATTCAAGCATTGGTTACCGCTCCGGTTTCCAAAGAAGCGATTAATCTGGCCGGTTTCAAATTCTGCGGCCATACCGAGGTTCTGGCGGAAAAATTCGGCATTGCCGATTATGGAATGCTCTTTTCAGCCGGAAAATTTCGCTTCATTCTTCTGACCGCCCATCTTTCTCTCTCCGATGTTTCCCGGAAGATAACCGCGGATCTGATTTTCCGTAAGGTGAAGCTTGCCAACCGTTTTTTAAAGTCCAGCCTGGGAATCAAAAATCCAAAAATTCTGATTTGCGGTTTGAATCCTCACGCCGGCGAAGGAGGCTGCCTCGGAAAAGAAGAGAAGACCATTTTTAAACCGGCTACGGAGTTATTGTTAAAAGAAGGTCTGAATATTTCCGGACCGGTTCCGGCCGATTCCGCTTACCGTATTTATTGCCAGGGAGGGTTTCAACTGATGGTATCCGCCTACCACGACCAGATTCTGCCTTTGTTTAAGGCGCTCTATTTTGACCGGGGAGTTAATATTACCGTTGGCCTGCCTTTTATCCGTACCAGTCCGGACCACGGTACGGCATTCGGTCTGGCCTACAAAAATCGCGCGGATAGCCGCAGCATGGAAGCGGCAATTAAACTAGCTCTGCGCCTTTCTTTCAGAGCGGGGTGAGGGAATCGAACCCTCATTAACAGCTTGGAAGGCTGTAGTTTTACCACTAAACTAACCCCGCGTCAATCCCTGCGTAATCGCTAAAATATACCTTTTTCCGTCAAAAAAGTCAAGAAAATTCGTTTTGCGTTTTGTCCGGATTTGTTGTATTATATCTTTCAATAATGGCTAAAGAAAATAATGTACTTTGGGCTCCCTGGCGCAAGGGTTACGTAATTCAGCCCAACAAAGATAAGGCATGTCTATTCTGCCGGGTGATACGGGAAAATGATGACCGGAAGAACCTGATTGTTTTCCGTGGTGCGGGCGCGTTCATAATTTTAAACCGTTTTCCCTATAATAACGGACACCTGATGGTTCTTCCCAACCGGCACTTGAAAGACCTGTCGGTACTGAAATCGGAAGAAGCGAAGGAACTATTCTCTCTGATTAAAATGGCAAATGAGGGATTGAAGAAAACGCTGAAACCGGAAGGTTTAAATGTCGGTCTTAATATGGGTAAGGCAGCCGGCGCCGGAATCGCCGGTCATCTTCACGTACACGTCATTCCCCGCTGGGCTGGAGATACCAATTTTATGCCGGCGGTCAGCGGCATCAAATCCCTGCCGGATTCTCTGGATGCGCTTTACGACGAATTAAGCCATGTCTTTCATCGCTGATTTTCATATTCATTCTAAATATTCCCGTGCTACCAGCCTGAATATGGACCTGGAGCATCTGGCCCAGGCGGCCCAGGAAAAAGGAATATCCCTGGTAGGAACCGGGGATTTTACCCATCCGGTCTGGTTTCAGGAACTGAGAAAAAAGCTGCAACCGGCCGCAGACGGGATTTATGCTTACCGGGGGCTCCGGTTTATCCTGACCGCTGAGGTATGCAATATTTTCCCCAGCCGTAATTCCATCAAAAGAATACACAATGTTATCTTTTTGCCTGACCTGGAAGCAGCTGAGCGGCTTTCGTTGAAACTTGCCGCCTACGGCAGCCTTGGTTCCGATGGACGTCCGATGCTGCAGCTTTCCGCGGATGACCTGATTGGCCGGGTAAAAGATGCCGCCGAGGTCGGTTTTGTGGTCCCGGCCCATATCTGGACTCCTCATTTCTCTCTGTTTGGCTCCAACAGTGGTTTTGACCGGATCGAAGATTGTTTTCCCAAAAGATTATCGGAAGTATTTGCCCTGGAGACCGGTCTTTCCAGCGACCCGGCGATGAATTGGCGGCTTTCGTGTTTGGATGCCTACTCTCTGATATCAAATTCCGACGCTCATTCACCGGCCAAAATTGGCCGGGAAGTTAACGTTTTCAGCAAAGCTCTTGATTACCGCGAAATTGTTGACGTTCTGAAAACAAAAGATAAGGAAAGATTCCTGTATACCGTGGAGTATTTTCCGGAAGAGGGGAAATATCACTATGACGGACATCGCTTTTGCAAATCTTCCCTTCCGCCGGAAAAAGCCATTGCGGGCAAAAATCTTTGTCCGGTTTGCGGCCGGAAGGTCACCGTCGGCGTACTGCACCGGGTCGTAGAATTAGCGGACCGGCCGGAAGGCACCGTTCCGGAGAGCAGTGTTCCTTTTCGACGAATGGTGCCCCTTGACCAGATTATCGCTTTTGTCCTGAAGAGACCGGTGGACAGCCCGGTGGTTAAAGAGAAATACCGGAAACTGGTCAGCAGCCTGGCGCCGGAGTTTGAAATTCTGCTTTCATTATCGGAATCGGAGATTGAAAACAAGGTGGAACCGGAGATAGCAGCCGCCATCATTTCGGTGCGCCGGGGCCGGGTTAAAGTGGAACCCGGTTACGACGGCGAATTCGGCAAAGTTGAAATAATGCCGGAATCCGTCATAAAGCAGCCAACGCTTTTTTGAGGATGCAGATTACTAAGAAATTAAAACAGTACGCAGATGACCGGATAATGCTAAATGATATTTTTTTAAAGTGTTTCTTAGTAATTCTCTAAAAATAGTCTTTAAATCCGTATCCGCGATTATCTGCGGTAATCTGCGTCCCAATGAATATTGATGCTAACTTTTTTAACACCGCTGTACTATTTATTTTCGGAGACCCGGCGGCTTCTTTATCAGAAAGGATTTTTGGAAAAAGTCCGGGTTCCGGCTCTGGTGGTCAGCGTAGGTAATATTACCACGGGTGGAACCGGAAAGACTACCGTCACCCAGTACCTGGCTAATTATTTTCGCGGACAAGGAAAGCGGGTGGCGGTTATCAGTCATGGTGTCAGCGGCAGTCGTGAAGGTCTGGTCGTTTCCGACGGAAGGAGTATCTTAACAGACATACGGCAGGCCGGAGACGAGGCCTATCTTCTGGCGCAAAACCTGCCCGGTATCCCGGTTCTGTCGGGTCGGCGCCGCGAGGTTCAGGCGCAGGTTGCCTGTGAAAAGTTTGGCGCCGAAGTAATTATTTTGGACGACGCTTTCCACGCCCTGCGCCTGCACCGCGATTATAATATCCTGGTCTTTAATTGCGCTAGCCGTTTGGGAAACGGCCGTCTCTTGCCGGCCGGGCCTTTGCGGGAGCCGTTAGCCAATATTCGCCGGGCCGATCTTGTCTGGCTTAATCAAACAGACCTGGTTAGCGAAAAAGAGTCGGATAGTTTTCGGAAGGAACTGATTAGGTTTAATCCGAAGGCGTCAGTGGTTAAAAGTCATTATCATTACCGGAGATTTCGTTCTTTATCCGGAGAATCAGTATCGCTTGAAGGCATGGCCGGCAAAAAGGTATGGCTCTGCGCCGCAATCGGCGACCCGCAGAGTTTTATCAAAAAAATGAAAAAAACAGGAATTTTGGTAGTCGGGGCTTCTCTTTTCGCCGACCATCATTTTTATTCGGCGCAGGAGATACAAAAAATTCCTTTGAAAGAGGCGGATTTTTTAGTTATTACCGGAAAAGACAGTGTCCGTTTTCCTTCGGTTAATCTGGCTAAGCCGGTTTTATATCCGGAGATAGAATTAATCGTGGAGGGTCTGAATCTATGCTGATTATTCCGGCAATTGACATTTTGGAAAAACGGCTAGTGCGTCTGACTCAAGGTAATTATCAGCAGGTAACCGACTACGGTCTTTCCCCCGGGGAAACGTTCCGGAAATATGCCGAATCCGGGGCGCAGCGTATTCACCTTGTTTTTTTGGGCGCGGCCCGGGAAGGGCTGCGCCCGTTGGAAGAAGACCCGATTCTATTGGAACTTCTGAAGGAGAAAAAACGGTTTAATCTTCAGGTAGAAGTGGGGGGCGGTATCCGGACAATAGATGAGATACAACGCTTGCTGGGGTGGGGGGTTGATTACGTCATTCTGGGAACAGCCGCGATGCTGGACGCAATCAAGATTAACGAAGAACGTCTTAAGATTAATTACCCCAAATCACTGGGTGATTTTATCGTTGAAGTTGACCTGCCCTACTCCAGCCTTATCCAGGACATAGTACGTGCCAAACTTATTGAAAAAGTAATCATCGGTCTGGATTGCAAAAAGGGCGCGGTGGCGATAAGCGGCTGGGAGTTAACCCTGCCGCCCCGGCCGGAAAAGATGGCTGAAAATTTCCAGGAGTTCGGTTTTCGTCAGATGGTCGTTACCTCGGTTGAACAGGACGGCACCTTGCTGGGCCCGGATGTGGCGGGAATGCAACAACTGGCGCTGGCCGTACCGAAAATTTCGCTGATTGCCGCCGGCGGCATCGGCGGCGAAGAAGATATTGCCCGGCTGGTTCAGCTAAATGTGCCCAACCTTAAAGGAATCATTATCGGTAAAGCGCTTTACGAAGGAAAGGTTGACCTGACTAAAATGATTCGTCAATATCAATGAAAAGATTTTTCTGGCTGTTCTTTTTTCTCGCATTTGCCTTCAATCCGGTTAGGATTCAAGCCGAGTCGGTTAAGGTAATCCTTGACAGGCAGTATTACCCGGCGGCTTTGAAGGCAATTGAGGGGGCTAAAGAATCGATTAATTTCGCCGTTTTTGAAATTCGTTATTACCCGAAATACCCTCAAAGTCCTTCCAATCTTTTAATTGACGGGTTGATTCTGGCCGCCAAGAGAGGCATAAATGTTGAAGTGTGCCTGGAGCAGTCAAAAAATTATAACGAAGATAACAGTGCTTACAATCTAGAGGTCGCCCCGAAATTAGCTAAAGGTAAAGTTAGGGTATACCTTGACAACCCCCAAAAAACCCTGCACGCCAAATTTTTAGTGGTTGACCGGCGGCTGGTCCTTCTGGGCAGCACCAATTGGGCGTACTACTCTCTTAGCAAAAATTGGGAAGCGAATTTACTGATTGATTCACCCGAAATAGCCGAAGAATTACTTAATTATTTTAAGACGATAAAAAAAGATTCCAAACTTTTTAAACCGTAACATATCTTTTATGAGAATAGGAATCGGTTCGGATATCCACCGCCTGGTTAAAGGAAGACCGCTGGTTATCGCCGGGGTAAAGATTCCGTTTGCCAAAGGGCCGTTAGGTTATAGCGACGGAGACGTGCTTTGCCACGCCATCGCCGACGCGATACTGGGCGCAATGGCTTTCGGGGATATCGGAGTTCATTTTCCGGATACCGACCCCAGGTGGAAAGGAATTTCCGGTCTGGAGTTGTTGGAAAGAACCAGAAGGATAGCCGTTCGGAAAAGGATGAAGGTTAAACAGGTAGATACCGTGTTGGTCTGCCAGCAACCCTCCCTCTCCCCTTTTCGGGGCGAGATACAAGCCGGAATAGCCGGTGCTTTGAAGATAGGTACGGAAATGGTCGGTGTCAAATTTAAAACCAACGAAGGTCTGGCTGAAGTCGGAAAAGGACAGGCAATTTCTTCATTCGCAATCGTTACTTTGGGTTCTGTAAAATAATAAAAGATGCACCGCAGAGACCGCTGAGTCCGCAGAGAAGTACGAAGCAAGAAAGAAAACTTGAAGAAAAAACAGTAATAATATTTAACCTTTATCTTTAGTAATTCTCGGCGTGCTCTGCGTGCTCTGCGGTTAAATTTTCAATACCTGGGGGAAATAATGAGAGTAAGGTTTGCGCCGAGTCCAACCGGATACCTGCATATCGGAAACGCCAGAACTGCACTTTTTAATTACCTTCTGGCGCGCAAGAATAAGGGTTCTTTCATTTTACGCATTGAGGATACTGACCCGGAACGAAGCAAGCCGGAATATGAAAAAATAATTTTAGAGGACCTGACCTGGCTGGGCCTGGATTGGGACGAAGGCCCGGATATAGGCGGTCTTTTCAATCCCTACCGACAGTCGGAACGCCTGGAAATATATCAAGAGGCAGCACAGCGTTTGCTGAAAGAGGAAAAGGCCTATTTCTGTTACTGCGCGCCGGAGGAACTGGAGGCAATGCGCCAGGCGCAGATGCAGCGGAAGGAAAGCCCACGCTATGATAACCGCTGCCGCTCGCTTACCGGGGAACAGAAAGCCGCTTTTGAAAAAGAAGGCCGGAAACCGGTCGTCCGATTCCGGTTGCCGGAAAGAAAAGTCACCTTTAATGATTTAATCCGCGGAGAGATTACTTTTGATACCGCTTTGATGGGTGACCTGATAATCATGAAATCGGACGGAAAACCGGCCTTTCATTTTGCAGTTGTCCTGGACGATATTACCATGGAAATAACGCACGTATTCCGCGGTGAAGACCATATTTCCAACACACCCCGGCACATACTTCTTTTTGAAGCATTCGGTAAAACACCGCCTTTTTTTGCCCACATGGCCATGACCCTTGGTCCGGATGGCAGCCGTCTTTCCAAAAGGCACGGCGCCACCTCACTGCGCGAACTGAGAATCCAGGGGTTTCTGCCGGAAGCGGTCTTTAACTATCTGGCGCTTCTGGGTTGGGGGACCACCGAAGACAAGGAAATATTCACGCCGGCCGAATTAATTCAAGAATTCAGCCTGGAACGCTGCAAAGAGGGAGCGGCCATCTTTGACCTGGCAAAATTGACCTGGATGAACGGACTTTACTTCCATAAGGCGGATTTAAGCCGGTTGGTTGATTTAAGCCTGCCTTTTCTGCGGGAGGCCGGCCTGATTTCCGAGACGGTTCTTCCGGAAGAAAGGGAATATCTTGCCCGGGTTATTACCGTAATGGGTGAACGCGTTAAGAAATTTTCCGATTTACCGGAAGCAGCCAAGATATTTCTGAAGGAAGAGGTTGAATATGATGCTAAGGCAAAGGTAAAAATTTTGCAAAAAGAAGGCGCGGGGAAAATACTGACCGACGTAAACCAACTGCTGAAAAAAGAGGCCGATTTTTCTACGGTCAATCTGGAGAAAATCATTCGTGATTACTGTACGGGTCAAAACCTGAAGACAAGTGCGGTTTTTCACCCGCTGCGGGTGGCCGTAACCGGGCAAACGGTGGGACCGGGCCTTTTTGAAACGCTATCTTTATTGGGCAGGGAAAAAGTGCTTCATCGTCTGCAAACCGCTTTATAACGCTTATGGCCTTGCAATTCTGGAATACGCTAAGACGAAAAAAAGAGGAATTTCTGCCTCTTCAGCCCAGCCGGGTCGGCCTCTATACCTGCGGGCCGACCGTCTATGACTTTGCCCATATCGGCAACTTCCGCGCCTATATCTTTGAGGATATTCTGAAACGCTACCTGGAATATTGCGGGTATGCCGTCAATCACATCATGAACATCACCGACATAGACGACAAGACTATCAAACGCAGTATTGAGGAAAATGTATCCTTAACCGAATATACCCGGCGCTATGAAGAAGCTTTTTTTGATGACTGCAATAAACTGCGAATTTTTACCAACCGGAAAAACCCAACGAAATATCCTCGGGCCACCGAGCATATCCCGGAAATGGTTGCCATTATCAAAAAGTTAAACGAAAAAGGTTATACGTACGAGAAGGACGGCTCAGTCTATTTTTCCATCGAGCGTTTTCCCGGTTACGGCAAACTATCCGGGATAAACCTTTTGGCTCTAAAAAAAGGCGCGCGCGCTGAAAGCGACGAATACGAAAAAGAAGACGTCCGGGATTTTGCGCTCTGGAAGAAGAGCAAGCCCGGCGAGCCGTCATACGATATTGAAACCGGTTTTCCTATATCCGCCGGCGACATGGAACGAGATGGATCCCGCGCGAATGGGGGCCGTCCCGGCTGGCACATAGAATGTTCGGCGATGAGCATGAAGTATCTGGGCGAAACGCTTGATATCCATACCGGCGGAGTTGATAATATCTTTCCCCACCACGAAAACGAAATTGCGCAGAGCGAGGCGGCCAACGGTAAACCGTTTGCCCGCTATTTTCTGCACTGCGCCCACCTCCTGGTAAATAACGAGAAGATGGCCAAGAGCAAAGGGAACTTTTTTACGCTGCGGGACCTGCTTGACAAAGGTTACGACCCGACAGCCATCCGGTACCTGCTCTTTTCCGTCCACTACCGCAGCCCTTTGAACTTCACCCTGGAGGGTTTGGCAGCCGCTCGGAATGCCGTGGAAAGAATTCAAAATTTTTACCGAAGGGTTATAAACGTTGATTCAAGAGACTGGACAGGCGTCCCGCCTGTCCAGGATAAAGCCAGCCCGGAAATAACCGAACGACTTGCCCGGGCAAAGAAAGAGTTTAAGGAAGGATTGGATGATGACCTGAATATGACGGTAAGCCTGGCTTCGCTCCACAACCTGATTACTGAGCTTAATCCGAAGGTGGAAAAAGATGCGATAAGCAAAGCGGAGAGCGACTTAATTTCCGGTTACGTCAGAGAAATTGACAATATTCTGTCTATTTTACGGGAAGAAAAGATGGAATTGACCCCAGAAGAAGAGCGGTTGATTTCGGAAAGGGAAACGGCTCGCAAAAGGAAAGATTTTACAAAATCTGACGTTATTCGTAAAGACCTTGAAGGACGCGGCATCGTCGTCGACGACACCCCGGCCGGCCCCAGGATAACCCGAAAACAAAAACATGCCTGACTGGCTGATTAAAAATACGGTTTTTGACCTTACCCGGCCCAGGATTATGGGTATCTTAAACCTGACGCCTGATTCTTTTTCCGGAGACGGTTTATACCCGTCCCGCCAGAAAGCATTGGAACATGCTTTTTTAATGGAAAAGGAAGGCGCTGATATCATCGACATTGGCGCGGTATCAACCCGCCCCGGCAGCATTCCTGTTTCTGAGGAAGAAGAATTGAAAAGATTGATGCCTGCTCTGGAAGAGATTTGCGCTAAAACCCGGGTTCCGGTTTCCGTGGATACCTGTAAAGCGAGGGTGGCTGCGGAAGCGCTTAAAACCGGTGCTGCTATCATTAACGACATAACGGCCGGAAAAGACAGGCGCATTCTGGAACTGGCTGCCGAGAACAAGTCCGGCTTAGTTTTAATGCACATGCAGGGAACCCCCGCCACCATGCAGGAGAATCCGTCTTACCGGGACGTAATTGCGGAAATAAGGCAGTTTCTGGCGGAAAAAATAGCCGAGGCAAAAAAATCCGGAGTTTCCGAAGAACAGATTGTAATTGACCCGGGCATCGGTTTCGGCAAAACCCCGGAGCATAATTTGACCATCCTGAAGCGGCTTAATGATTTCGCGGAACTTTCCCGGCCTATTCTGGTGGGTCCTTCCCGAAAAGCGTTTATCGGCAAAATTACCGGTCTGGCGGTTAACGAACGGCTGGAAGGCACCATCGCCGCGGTAGTTACCGCTTATTTATCCGGGGGCGCTATCTTCCGGGTACATGACGTCAAGGAGGTAAAAAGGGCCCTGGCGATAGCCGAGGCGATAAAAAATGCGAATCCTGGGAATTGATTACGGTCACCGGTCCATCGGGCTGGCCATTTCCGACGAAAATGGTTCCCTGGCCCGGGGCCTGGCCGTCATTCCCAAAAATCAATGGGAAAAACAAATACCGGAAATAATCCGGGAATACCGGGTGCAACTGCTGGTGGTGGGCATGCCTAAAACCCTGGATAATCAGGAGGGTTCCCAGGCCAAGACAATACTCGGATTTATGGAGAAGTTGCGGGAAATCACCGGGTGCGCGGTAACCAGGTGGGACGAAAGGTTGAGCAGTAAATTGGCGGAACGTTATCTCCTTTCCGCGGACCTTTCCCGTCAAAAAAGAAAGAATATAATTGACCGCCTTTCCGCCCAGATAATTCTGCAGGATTATCTTGATTCGCGGTATCAACTTTCTTATCCCCAAAAAGAAACGGAAGAGATGTAATATTATGCCGGAATTACCGGAAGTTGAGACTATTCGCCGACAATTGGTTAAAGATTTAGTCGGTAAAAAAATTCAGGCAGTAAAAATCCTGGTTCCCAAACTGATTAAAGAGACTTCCCCGGTTTTTTTTCAACGAAAGATTATCGGCAGGGAAATTGGTAATATCCGACGCAGAGGTAAATACCTCATCTTTGACCTCAAGCCGTCCTTGTACCTTCAGGTACACCTTAAACTTTCCGGACAACTCCTCTACTCTTCCGGATCGGAGCCCAAGATTCGCCATCACGTCCTTTTTTTGTTCCAGGACGGGTCCCGGCTTTATTACCATGACCTGCGGCGTTTCGGCGGGTTTACCCTGCGCCGTGAAGACCCGGAAATAAAATTAAATTTAGGTCCGGAACCTTTGACGCCCGATTTTACCTTTGAATGTTGGAAACAGATCATCTTCGGGAAAAACAGTCGTATCAAGACGTTTCTGCTTGACCAGCAGAGAATAGCCGGTCTGGGCAATATTTATGCGACCGAGGCGCTTTTCCGGGCCGGCATTCATCCGGACCGGAGGGTCTCCGCTTTACAGCCGGCCGAAACAAAAAAACTCTATCGGGCGATAAAATCAACGCTTAAGGAAGCGCTCAAGGCAGGCGGGACATCAATCCAGGATTACCTGAAACCGGACGGCAGCTACGGAAAATTCCAAAACAGCCTTTTTGTTTATCGGCGGAAAGGACAGCCGTGCCGATGTTGCGGAAATCTGGTCAGAGTCCAAAAAGACGGAAGCCGTTCCACCTATTTCTGCCCGTCCTGCCAGATATGAAAATACAAAATAAGGTTTTAGCGTATATTATCGAGCATTCCCTGGTCAAAAAAGGGGATCGGGTGCTCCTGGCGTTTTCCGGGGGCCCGGACTCAGTCTGTCTTTTCCATCTTTTGCGGGTATGGCAAACCCGCCTGAAATTCGGTCTCTTTGCCGGGCATTTTGACCATGGACTCCGGCCGTTTTCCGAAAATGATTCGGTTTTCTGCAAGGAACTCTCTGCCAAATACCGTGTTCCGTTTCTGGCCGGAAAAGGTTCCTTGAAACCGGGCGCGGCTGAGGATGCTTCCCGGAAGGCGCGCTATGATTTTTTAAAAAAAACCGCCGACCATTTTTCCTGTCATTCCATTGCGACCGGTCACCAGTTAGATGACCAGGCCGAGACAATTATTTTACACCTTATTCGCGGAACAGGATTGCAGGGTCTTTCCGGAATAACACCCTATCGTCCTGTTTCAAGCGGTTCCAAAATCAATCTCATCCGGCCGCTGCTTTCTGTAAGCCGGGTTGAGATATCCGGATTTCTGGCGGAAAAAGATTACCGGTTTGTCAGCGATGCGACCAACCTGGACCAGAAATTTCAGCGTAACCGTATCCGGCTGGAACTATTGCCGTTGCTTGCGGAGTATAATCCCAACATCAAGGGAGCCCTTTTTCGGATGGCCGAGATATTGAACGCCGATTACCAATACATTTCCGGCCAGGCCGCTGATTTTTTAAAATCCCGCTGTCTTTTTAATAATGTAGGGGTCGCATTCATGCGACCCGCATCGGGCTCGATGAATCGAGCCCCTACAAACGCAGCGGAGGGATATAAAATCCCCCGCCGGGAATTTTTATCTCTTCCCATTTCCCTGCAACGCGAGATTTTACGCCAGGCGCTCAGTGGTCTGATGGATACTTCTTACCGGGTTGATTACGAAGAGGTTGAATACTTGCGGCGTTTCTTTATTTCCGGCCGGCAACAGAAACTTCGAATTTCCAACAATCTTCAGGCGTCAAAGTTAAAAGAATATTTTGTTTTATCCTCTAATTTCGCGTCTGCGCAATGAAATAATTACTTTATGTAAAAAGCCAGGAAACCCGTATAGTTGCAGTGAAGAACCCCGTCCACAGGACGGGGCATTCTGGCATTTTCCGTAAAGGTCGCCCTATATCTTTCCTGAGAACGGTAACCGCTGTTTGCTCAACTGCATCAGGTCTTGTTTTTCTTTTGAAAACGGCCTCAGACGCATCGTAAAAGTCGCCTTTTCCGGCATAAGCCGGTACTTTATCATCGGCTCAGGCCCGCAACTGTTGCTGCCCAAACCTCCCTGCCGGTAATCCAGATGGAGAATGGTTTTACGGCACGGCTTTAACTGGTATTCATGGGCGGTGTTGGTTAAGTCTTCCACGGTAAAATGATGTACGCTTACTTCTAAAACCGGCCTACCGACAGCCAGCAACCCCTTGCCTTTTTTATCCAGCACGGCTGCCCAGCGGACGTCTGTTTTATTGCCATTCTCCTGCGGTTTTAGGTAAGGAACGTACTGGTCGCGAACACTTCCGGAATATAATCCCACCAGAGCGCTCTCCTTCCGGTCAACGTAGTTTTCGTGAGGACCCCGTCCGTACCAGGAAAACCGGTTGTAGGAATCTGGCAAAACCACCTCCAATCCCAGCCGCGGCAAGTAAGGAAGCTCACCGGTGGGGGTAAAACAAGTCTCAATCAAAACATCGGCGGAACCATAAACGGTATATTGATAAACCACGGTGCAAACAGGGTGAAGACTGGAGGCGGCCAGCACAAAAGAGGTCTTGACCTGCACGAAATTGTCCCTTTTTACGACGTTAAACTCCGTAAGGCGGTGTTGAAGACGGTCAAGACCTGATTCCCGCCACTTCTTTGCAATATGAACGTCATTATCAGTCGGCGCGCGCCATAACTGGAGTTTCGGACCTTCAAGAACCAGCGGCTTCCCTAGATACTCCCAGTCCGCAATCTGTCCGGTCGCCCGGTCAAAAACAATGGAAAAATCCTTTCCGAAAATACTAAGTTGCCTGCCATTTTCGGTAACCTTCGTTTTCGGCATTCCCGCGGTCTTTACCAGAGGTCCGGCCGGAACCGAAACCGGCAGGGTAAATTGATACGTTCCCACTTCGTGACCCTTTTCTGCCCAGGCCGTATCGTTTTTAAAGAAAAAACGGCAATTCAGGCGGTATTCGGCGCCGGGTTTTCCGGCCGGCAGGGAATCAAACAATTTTAAAATTTTCTTTCTCTTGGCCGGAATATCCAAGTGCGGCAGATTCCCTTCGGCGATAACTTTATCGTCTTCCAAAATCTGCCAGGCGCCTTCAAGATGTTCCAGCGAGATAAAATCGTAACGATTGGTGATGGATATTTTCCCGGCCGAGAGGTCAACCGGCTCCACGGAAACAGGGGAAATAACTTGTTTATACTCAATTAGACCGCTGTGCGGTTGCCTGTCCGGAAAAACAAGACCGTCAATACAGAAGTTACCGTCATTCGGTTTATCGCCGAAATCCCCGCCGTAGGCGAACCATTCCTTTCCGCCCGCGGTAAACTGCCGGATGCCAAGGTCAATCCACTCCCAGATGCAGCCGCCGATGAGGCGCGGGTGCTTCCAGATGGCTTCCCAATACTCCTTGAGATTTCCGGGGCCGTTGCCCATGGCGTGGGCGTATTCGCACATGAAAAAAGGCCGGGGTTCGTATTTTTTTTCGCCTTCTTCCTTCAAAGATTCAACCTCCGGATACATCACGCTGACAATATCCACCACGGCTGCGGTTTCGGCTCTCTCGTAATGGATGGGGCGGGTCGGGTCCAATTTCCGGATGGCTTTGGCCATAGCGTCGTGATTGGGTCCGTAACCCGCCTCATTGCCCAAAGACCAGATGATGATTGAGGGATGGTTCTTGTCGCGTTCCACCATTCGGACCGCCCGGTCAACAAACGCCTCTTTCCAGAGCGGCACTCTGGCAGGTATGTCCGGAGCGATATATCCGAAGCCATGAGTTTCAAGGTCTGCCTCGTCTATTACGTAGATTCCGTAGTGGTCGCAGAGGTCCAGCCAGCGGGTATCGTTGGTGTAATGGGAAGTGCGCACGGTATTGATGTTGTTCTGTTTCATAAGCCGAACATCCTGCTCCATCAGGGAAAGGGGGACGGCGCGGCCGAAGTCCGGGTGGAATTCGTGACGGTTTACACCCTTCAGTTTCACGGAAACGCCGTTTACGAATAATTGCCTGTCTGTTACCTCCACTTTGCGGAAACCGACTTTAACGGCTTTCATTTCCAGGACTTTTCCGGAAGGGTCGGAAAGGCCGGCTAAAAAAGTGTAAAGGTGCGGTTTTTCGGCGTTCCACTTGAACGGATTCTTTACCTGCTCTTTCAATGTGACGACTGTGTCAACGCCGGATTTGCAGAAACCGGGTACGTTCACCTCTTTTTTGAAGACCGTCTCTCCGCTGGGGTCGATGAGCCGGCTGGTAACAATAAACCCTTGGACGGCAAGTAAGCCGTGGTTGTGAAGTTTGAAAGACACGCGGAGGGTTGCATTGACGTAGTTAACGTCAAGTTCCGTGCGGACTGCGACATCAGTCAGGTTCAGCTCCGGCACCGCCAGGAGATAGACGTCCCGAAAGATACCACTCAGACGCCACATATCCTGGTCTTCCAGGTAACTGCCGTCCGACCACTGGAATACCTGGACGGCAAGCAGATTTTTTTCTTGATGCAAAAAACCGGTAATATCAAATTCCGCGGGAAGACGGCTCCCCTTGCTGAAACCGGCAGATTTTCCATTGACCGAAACGTAAAAGGCGGAATCCACCCCCTCAAAATTCAAAAAGATGCGCCTGCCTTTCCAGGAGGCCGGCAGAGTGAATGTGCGACGGTAAATACCGACCGGATTTTCGTCGGGTACGTACGGCGGGTCTATCGGAAAAGGGTAGTTGCTATTGCTGTAATGCGGCCGACCGTAACCGTGCATCTGCCAGTGGCTTGGTACCGGAATGGTCTCCCATTTTTCCGGAACCTCAACCGGAGATTTACAGTACTTGAAATCCCACAAGCCGTTCAGAAGATAAAAGTGCGGAGAAAGAGAACGGTTGCCTTTTAAAGCGGACTCCTCGTCTGCAAAGGGAATGAGTGAAGCGTGCGGCTGTCTGCGATTTTGATGGAGGATCCGAGGATTTTCCCAATCACTTACTGGTCTTTTCATGGTTATCGCATATCTACCCCTTATAAAAAGCCAGGAAACCCTTGTAGGTGCAGTAAAGGTCGCCCTTATGACTCACTTCGTAAGGCGAATGCATTGACAGCAACGCCGGTCCGATGTCAATGCATTCGATATTTTGACGGGTCAGATATTTTGCCACCGTTCCGCCGCCGCCCTTATCAATCTTCCCTAATTCACCGGTCTGCCAGACCACCTTGTGTTTTTCAAAGAGACGCCGCAGGTAAGCCACGTAATCTGCGCCGGCTTCGCTGCTTCCGAATTTTCCGCCGTGCCCGGTATATTTAGTTAAAACCGTACCGTAACCCAACCGTGGGGCATTTTGCGCCTCATTTACCTCCCGGTAACTCGGGTCAAGTCCGGCATTTACGTCCGCGCTGACCGCGTATGATTTAACGAACGAACGGGCCAGTTCCGTTTCCGTGATTCCGGCCAATCGGCACAGAAAAAAATTCAAAAATCCGGATTGGGCGCTGCTGGTTCCTTCACTGCCGATCTCTTCTTTGTCAACCAGCAGGCAAACGCTGGTATATTCCGGTTCGCCCGCTTCCAGAAAAGCCTGAAAGGAAGCGTAGGCGCAGATGCGGTCATCCTGTCCGTACCCCAGGATAAGACTGCGGTCAAAACCCAACTCCCGGGCCGGGCCGGCCGGCACCGCGGCTAATTCCGCGCTGATTAAATCTTCTTCTTTTATCCCGTAAGTCCGGTAGAGTAACTTTAAAACCGCTTCTTTTACGCGGTTTTTGGCTTGCGGCGCTTTTTTACCTTTTTCTTTCGGGACCGGCAGCGAAGCGATCAAAAGATTTAGTGATTCGCCGTCTACAGCGTCCGACATCTTCTTTTCCATCTGCTCTTTAGCCAGGTGCGGCAGCAGATCGGTAACGGTCAGGACCGGTTCGTTCTCTTTTTCACCGATAACGATTTCCTGTTTGACGCCGCTCTTAAGAACCACGGTGCCGTGCAGGCTTAACGGTTTGGTTACCCACTGGTATTTTTTAATGCCGCCGTAATAATGGGTTTTCAAAAAACTCAAACCCTCTTCTTCAAGCAACGGCTGGGGTTTCAGGTCAAGCCGCGGCGCATCAATATGAGAGATGATGATGCGAACGCCGTCTTGAATGGGACGTTTTCCCATGATTGCCAGGGCTAGCGCGGAAGAACGATTGGCCAGGTATATTTTTTTGCTTTTTCGGGATTCGGCCAGTTCGCAAAACCCTTTATTTTCCGCCTTCTTTTTTGTCCAGATTACCGTTTCTTTTTCGGTCTTGACGTCGGAAATAAACTGACGGTAACCCGAAGCAAAATCAAAAGCCGCGCCTTTTTCTGCATCCGAAAAAACATCCCAGACCATTTTTCTTTCATAAGTCAATTTTTCTTTTGCCATTGTCCACCCCCCAAAAAATAGATTAAACCGCCGATGAGGCTGTTTAAAAGTGAAAAACCAAGTATAATTAAAGCCAGGGCAAAAGCATTTTCCCGGCCCATCCGGCCCTGAAAGAATAAAAGATAGCCGGTTTCCCGGACGCCGAGACCACCCAGCGAGGGCACCGCGGCAAACGACCAGATTAAAGGAATGGAAACAAAAAAGGAACCCAAAGGCACCGGTGCCTTCAAGCCGAGTGCAACCAGATAATTTACGTCGATTATGAGTAATTGGCAGCCGAAAGAGACCAGCAGCGCCTGCAATAATGGCCGGGGGTTTTGCAGGTAATTATGTAATCCGTAATAGAAGCGCCGGATTGATTCTGCCGGTTTCCCCCAGGTATGGAAAAAGAGAACCTTCCCTAAAATCCTCCCCAGTTCGGGCCAGGCGGAAAGGAGCAGAAAAAAGAGAATAGATATATAAATAATAACTATCAGATATACGGTAACTCGGGGCAGGTTCGGGAAAAAAAGAGACGCGACAAAACCCATCGTCATTATGGATAGCGTTCCAATCAGGCGATCTATAAAGATGGAGATACCCAGGTCCAATTTCTTCTCCCGGCCTTTCAACAGATAATATCCCTTTACGATATCCCCACCGGCGCCGGTGGGCAGAAAGTTGTTAAAAAACATACCGATAAAGGTCAGGCGCAGCAAAAAGGGGAAAGAGAGTCTGTTGTTCAAGATAACAATCTTCCAGCGCCAGGCCAGCATCACCGCCGAAATAAGAGAAAAGACGGCGGCGAGCAAAAGAAATCCCTTGTCGGTATTACGTATAATTTCCGAAAAACCGCTGATATCAACCAGCGGGAAAACAGGTGATATGATTTTTGCAGCCGGCGCAACCATTAAAAAGATAAGCAGGCTGCTTACCGCCACGCGAATTGTTGTTAGAAGATGTTGCCTCATCACGCCGGTTTCCTTTTATTTTTCATTTCCTTTCGTTTGATTTTTTGACACTACCCATTAAAAAATTCCCTTCAGCCACCCGTAAATAGTGTCGGCCATCTGCAGGTAGCCCTCGACTCCTGGATGGACCCCGTTCGCGGTAATGCGCATTACCTTGAAGTTGCTCCGGGCGTTTGCATTTACTTCCTGCGGGGTGAAACCGTACACAGGGTCGATGCTCAGGTACGTGGGAACAAGATAGATTCCCTCTTCTTCCCGGTTGCCGTAGTGGTTAATCTGTTTCTCCACAAAACGGTGTTGGTCGCGCCGGCATTGCCATCGCGTCTGAGAACATCCATACTCGTTTCCGAATGTGTCTTGCGAGTCAGACTTCGGCTGGCGCGGTAATCTCGTATAGGATTGCTTCATTTCGTTCGTGATAATCTCTTTTTGGGCAAGACATTATTAACGCAAAAATCCCTAAAACTTAAATTACATCTATTTTACCACAAATTCAGGGCAGGCGGAGGAACCGGTGGACCGGCGGAATAAGACGGGTGGTTGACAAAATCTTAAAGGCCGCCTGAAAAAGATGCGTTAATTTTTGACCGCTTACTTCCGGTTCTCCGTTTCGATCTAATGCCGGTTGGATTATCAGGGGTATCTTCGCGTTAATTTTACGCACCAGTTTTGCGGCATGATTTATTTCGCTGGAATCGGTATTGCTTGTCACCACAACCTTGACGAATATTTGACTTGGAAAACGCTGACATTCCTCCAGGAAATGACGGTGTACGCACCAGCAAGACGCCTGTTCGGTTGCACTCGGAATTTTCAGGTCCATCGCAATAAAATTGAGCTGTTTCCCAATTTTTTTAAGTTCCTCCGGCAAGGTTCCGTTGGTTTCCAGGTATACCGGAAGCTTCCTTCGTTTTAAACGCGGAAGGAAACCGTTTAAAAAATCGGCTTGCAGTAATGGTTCACCTCCGGTCAACGAAACGGAATGAACGCTTCCTTTTTCCTTGGTAATAGTTAAAATGCGGTCGATGAGTTTCGGGGCGGTGATTTTTTTTACCGGGAGAGTTTCCGGCAAATCGCAATACCGGCAGGACAGGTTACAACCGGCAAACCGGACAAATACCTGGGGATAGCCGATAAAGATACCTTCCCCTTGAACGGAAAAAAACAGTTCGTTTATTTTAGCGGTGCGCATAAGGGGTTGCGAAAGAATACAATCGGTCTATTTGCCGGAAAAAAGCGGGTCTTTTATTCCGGCTTCTGTAAAACCCCGGCTGCGCAGTAAACAACTGTCGCATCTTCCGCATGGTTTTTTTCTGCCCGCGTAACAGGACCAGGTGAACCGGAAAGGAACCTTTAATTTTTTCCCCAGGCGAATGATGTTGACTTTGGAGAGATAGATTAATGGTGTAATGACCTGAATTCGCTGGCCTTCACAGCCCGCTCTGGTTCCGATCTGGGCGAGGCGATTCAGGAGGCGGTAAAACTGGGGCCGGCAATCAGGGTATCCGGAAAAATCAACGCTGTTGGCGCCGATTAAGACCAGGGAAGCGTTAACCGACTCCGCGTAGGAAAAGGCGAAGGCGAGAAAAATAAGGTTTCGGCCCGGAACGTAGGTTGAAGGAATTGCCCCGCCGATATCTTTCTCCGAAGAGACCTGTGGCAAGGGGCAACTCTTATCAATCAGACTGCTACCCTTCCAGGGCAAACTGATTCGGATAACCTTTAAGTTTAATTCATTCAGGCAGGCTATCTTTCTGGCGGCACTAAGTTCTTTTTTACCGTGACGTTGTCCGTAGTCAAAGGCAAGCGGAAGCACCTGGTAACGTCGCTTCTTTGCCCAGTAAAGGACCGTGGTGGAATCAAGACCGCCGGATAAAAGAACTACCGCCTTCTTCATTATTCTGAATAAACAGCTTTGGTTTTTTCGGATTCCCAAACCGCAACCGATTCCACTTTTACCTTCTTTTTCGAAAGCAGAGAACGCGCGGAATCGTGAACATACCGGGCAATATTCTCCGAGGAAGGATTTGATTTTTGAAAATACGGATGTTCGTTTAAAAAGGTGTGGTCCATTGTTTGCGTGATTTTGGACAGCATCTGTTTGACTTCGCCGAAATCGATTGCCAGGCCTGTTTTATCAATTTTTTTGGCCGAGAGCGTTATGGTCACCTTCCAGTTATGGCCATGAAGGTGTTCGCATTTTCCCCGGTAACCGCGCAACTGATGGGCGGCGCTGAAAGCACCCGTGACTTCAATTAAGTAAGGCATAAAATTATTTTGGACGCAAACATCCGGATGATACTAAAAAAAATACCACGGAAGCACGGAATAACACGAAACAAAGAGATATTTTAAGTTAAATAATAAAGATTAAAATATTTAAATTGAACTTTTCCGTGTTTCCGTGGCAAATTTGGCATTACCTGATCCTTAATCTGTATCTACGATTATCGGTCTTAAGCTGTGTTTGATAATTTGTGCTTATGCTTTTGTTTTTTCAATTTTAGTATTATCCCGGCGTAAATAAGGTCATCCGGGTAGGTAATTTTGATATTGGTGCGTTCGCCTTCGATAATTTGCACCGGGAAACCGGCGGCCTCGGCCAGCGCGGCATCATCCGTGCCGACCGTCCCGAAACGTTTTGCTTGCCGGTAGGCGGTCAGAATAACCTCCCGCGGAAAGACCTGGGGTGTTTGAACCGCATAAAAATGCCGGCGGTCAAGTGTGCGCAGGATACATCCGCCTTTCACTTCTTTGAGTGTATCGGAAACCGGCAGAGCCGGAATAGTTGCAATTTTACCCCCCATGGCGATTAATTGCACGACCTTATCTTTGGAAACCAGGGGCCGGGCGGCATCGTGAATCAGGACGGTCCGGGTTGTAAGGGGGAGTGCTTCCAGACCGTTGAATACCGATTCCTGCCGAACGGCACCGCCAATCGCTATTTTCCTAACCTTACTTAAACCGCATCGGGTAACCAGAGCAGCGGCGTCGGCCATCCTTTCTCCGGAAACCACCAGGATTATTGAAGAGATTTCCGTTATTTCTTCAAACAAGGATAAGCTGTAAGAGACGATTGGCCGGCCGTTCAACTTGATGAACGGTTTGTCGACGCCAGCCGCTAAACGTTCGCCCTTGCCTGCGGCCACGATAATTACGGCTACCATTTTATTCTGCGTCAACCCTTTAAGGTATTCTGTAAGAAGGGTTTTCGAAACGGGTATATTCTTTAAGGAAAGTAAGGTCCATCTCACCGGTAGGCCCGTTGCGCTGTTTAGCTACAATCAGTTTTGCTTTTCCCTTGTTTTCCTCGGTTGGTGTATACTGCTCTTCGCGAACCAGGAGAAGGACCACGTCCGCGTCCTGTTCAATAGAACCGCTTTCCCGCAGGTCCGAAAGCCGGGGCTGGTGTTCTTCCCTCATCTCCACCGCCCGCGACAACTGGGAAAGCGCCACTACGGGAATTTTCAATTCTTTGGCCATATTTTTCAAACCGGACGAAATTTCGGTAATCTCCTGCTGACGATTTTCTACTCTGCCCCGTCCTCTTATTAATTGAAGGTAATCAACAAAAACAATTTTGATTTTCTCTCTGGCAACCATCCGCCGCGCCCTTGCCCTGATTTCCAGGGCGGAAAGTCCGGGTGTATCATCAATGTAAAGCAGCGAATCGCTTAATCTGCCAGCGGCCGAAGTGAGCTTTGGCCAATCCGGTTCTTTCGTAAATCCGCTTCGGAAATCACGAATATTTACCCGGGCCTCGGAACAGATCATTCGCTGCACCAGTTGGTCGCAACTCATCTCCAGACTGAAGAAAAGCGCCGGAACCTTCTTTTCCACTACCAGAAAACGGGCTATTGAACAGGCCAGGGAGGTTTTCCCCATTGACGGCCGGGAGGCAAGCACGATCAGGTCGGAATTTTGAAACCCGCCCGTAATCTTATCCAACTCTTCCAGGCCGGTGCCCAGGCCGGTGAGGTGTTCGCGATTCTGGTAAAGCTTGGACAGGGTTTCAAAACTCTGGGTTACCAGTTGGCGAATGGGAAGGATATCCTGTTTCTGTCTTTCCGAAATCTGGAAAATTGTCTTTTCGGAGTCATCAAGGAGGTCGTCCACGTCATCGGCCATCTGGTAACTTTTGGAGATGATTTTAGAACAACCGTCAATCAGGGAACGACGAATGAAGTGTTCCTCGGTTATCCTGATATACTGGCCGATATTGGATGGGGTAGGAACCAGGTCAATCAATCCGGCAAGATAGGCCGGGCCGCCCAATTCTTTCAGGATATTTTCCCGGTTCAGAAGGTCGGTGAGGGTTACCAGGTCACAGGGCTGATTTGCTTCAAAAAGTTTACAGATTGCCTCAAAAATGCGACTGTTCGCTTTTTTGTAGAAGTAACCGGTTCGTACCTGTTCAATAGCCAGAAGGCGCGCTTCTTCCGAAAGGAGCATAGCGCCTAAAAGCGCCATCTCCGCTTCCAGGTTGTGGGGTGGAACGCGTTCTTCCAGTAAATTAAGGGTTTCTTTGGAATTAGTGCTATCCACTGTTCTTTACAACCCACACGGTTATGGTACTTTCCACTTCAGGACTGAGCCGGACCGGCACCTTATAAACGCCCAACTGTTTAATCGGTTCCTCAAGTTTAATCGCTTTTGCTTCCAGTTTAATTTGATATTCCGCGGCCAGAGCGGTTACGATATCACGCTCACTGACCGAACCGTACAATTGTTCTTCGCTTCCAGCCGTAACCTGAAGCGTAAGGGAAACATCTTTGAGTTTACTTGCCAGCTCCAGTTGCGTGCGGTGTTCCCTTATGGTTCGGCGTTCGTTGGCCAGGTGTTCTTCTGCCACTTGTTTCTCCGCGGCTTTTGAAGCCGGATAAGCCAGTTTCCGGGGTAAAAGAAAATTGCGGGCGAATCCACCCGTTACTTCTTTTAATTCTCCGGCTTCACCTAAATTTGCAACCCCGGTTCTCAAGATTACTTTCATTATATCTCCTTTCAATGTTTAAGCGAAGGTGCCTGATGAGGAAAAGTTTGCGGAGTTTTGTCTGGTGCGCATCGTTATTTTACGAGGCAGACACCTGAACTCAAATTTTCTCACACCGGGAAAATAAATTAACCCCAGCGCAGTTTTATTCCGGCGTCCCTTGCTCCTGTTAATTTTTACCGAACAATATAAGGTAAGAGAGCCATGTAACGGCTGCGTTTAATAGCGTCGCCCAGTTTGCGCTGATGCCGGGCGCAGGTTCCGGTGTATCGCGCCGCAAGTATCTTGCCCCGGCTGGAAAGATGCCGTCTCAGGGCTCCGGCGTCTTTATAATCAATATCCAGAATACCGGCTTCGCAAAAACGGCATTTCTTGGCGATCAAAAACCGCTTGGCCTTTTTTGTTTTCTTACCCCTCTTTTTGTTCCTCTGGTTCGTCATATTCAAAGTTTTCTTCTCCAATCGTTTGCTCTTCAGTTCGCCGGCTCGTCTGGGCGAAGCTTGACTGGTCGGCAAAGCCTGACCGGTCTGACCGAGTTAAAAAATGAACTCTTTCGGCGGTTACTTCCAGGGTATTGCGTTTTTCCTTTTCGGCTGTTTCCCAGGAACGGCTTTGCAGTCTGCCCTCTACCAGGATAGCGCTCCCTTTTTTGAGATGTTCCTGGCAACTTTGAGCTTGCCTGCCCCAGGTAACGATTCTGACAAACGCCACTTCCTTTTTTTTCTCACCTTCCTTGGTTGTATATTCTCTATTGACGGCTAATCCTATGTTGGTAACTGCGGTACCGGAAGGCGTAAAACGCATCTCCGGGTCACGGGTTAAATTACCGGCCAGCATTACGCGGTTTATGTTTACCGACATTCCCTGCCTCCTTAATTCTGTGTCTTTAAATCCTTTTTCTTCGGTCTCAGCGCCCGGATAATCAGGTATCTTAAAAGTGCCGGATTACCGCGCAGTGTCTGCTCCAATTCAGTTCTTTTTTGAGCATCAGCCGTGAAATTACAGAGCAGATAATAACCTTGAATCTGTTTCTTGATCGGATAGGCAAATTTTTTCCTACCCAGATTTTGACAGGTTGCCTTTCCTTCCGGAAAAGAAGCGGCTATCCTGGTCGCCTCTTTTTCAACCGTTTCCTCGGAAAGGGTGGGGTCTAAAATCATAAATCCCTCATAATCTCGTTCCATTACACCCCCTTTTTATCGGATCTCCGTTTGTCCGCTGTGTTTAATTTAAATAAATATTATAACCCATCCCCTGGATTTAATCAAAATTGCAGCAGGGTGGAAACAGCACGGTCAGGTATCTTCGTTCTCCCTTTAAGATCAACTAATTCGATCAGAAAAACGGCCTTAAGAACACGGCCGCCTACTTTTTCCAGAAGCCGGCAGGCCGCGGCAGCAGTTCCGCCGGTAGCTAAAAGGTCATCAATCAGGACAACATTTTTTTTTCTGGACAGGGAATCCAGGTGAACCTCAATGGTATCCGTTCCGTACTCCAGGTCATAGGTAATCGTTTCCGTTCGGTAGGGAAGTTTTCCGATTTTTCGGATCGGCACGAAACCAACCCCTAATTGGTTGGCTACCGCGGCGGCAAAGATAAAACCACGCGCCTCAATGCCGGCTACCATTTCGGTTCCAACCGGACAGGCCCTTGCCAGCCGGCTTACCACGGAACGGAACGCATCTCCGTCACCTAAGAGAGGGGTTATATCACGGAAAATAATTCCTTTTCGGGGAAAATCCGGAATACTCCTAATCAGCCCTGGCCATTTTTCCTTTTCCATTTGCGGTCTGTCTCCTTATCCCTACCCGCCTTTATCTTTTTAAGGGCGGTGCGGAATATCTGGTGAATGCGCTGACGGCTAAACGGTTTCTTAAATTTCTCCTGAAAATTTTCCGCTATTTCCCGATAAGTCAGTTGCGGTTGACCCTGAAGCCCGAAACGGAGGTTCAACACGGATTTTTCCAGTGGAGTGAGCACCGAAAAATATTTTTCAATCAAGACACCATGCTCCAGGGTTTTTTCGATATCCGCCTTATTTTCGGCTGGAATAATATCGGATAGAGTACCGTTTTCATTATCGGTAAAGATCTGTTCGTCCAGCGAGACTACTTTCAGGGCGCGGCTTCGGCTGACGCTCGCCAGCTGCCGTTCCGAAAGAGTCAGGAGCTTTCTTACTTCCATCCCGGTTGGTTCCCGGCCAAGGGTCTGGGTAAGAATTACGGCAAAATGGTTATACCGATGCACCATCTCCGAAACATTTTCCGGAATAGAGAGAATTGACTGTTTTTTAACCAATGCTCTGATAATATTACGCTTTATCCACCAGAAAGCATAGGAACCGAACTTTACTTCTTTCGATTTCGCCTTCTTCAGGTCAAATTTATTAATCGCCTGCAGAAGTCCGACGTATCCTTCGGCGATCATTTCCTCAACCGAAAGAGTTGATTTTTTGGAATAACTCCAGGCTATTTTAGCAACCAGCGCTTGGTGGGCCTTAAAAATCTCTTCCCGCGCCTTTTCGTCGCCCTTCTTTAACCGCGTAAATAGTTTTATTTCATCCATTCACCCGCCTTCGCAGAAAGACCCGGGCTCTGCCCGGGGAGGAATGCGTCTTAGGGTGTCCGCCGTAGCGTGGACGCAAGTGAGGCGGCTTTGCCGCCTCGGTACCTAGTGTCCGCACCGCGAAGGAGGACGTGCTTCGGCGGGTTCCGCCGAAGATGGAGCGCGGCACCACGGTTTCTATCCGTGGTGGTTCCGCCCGGGTTTTCCATCAGTATTTGTCAAAATTTTTATCAGGGTCTTTTCGGCTTCTTCCAGGTTTACTCTCCCTTTCAAACCGGCCTGGGCAAAATCGGCCCGGCCCCCTGCTCCACCGCCCAGCAACCCGGCGGCTTGTCGTAAGATTTCGTTGGCTTTTAAACCCCGGGGGATAATATCGGGAGTTAAGCCCAGAAAAATTTGGGATTTATCCGTTCCGGAAAGCAGTACCAGTATGACGCTTTCCGGAGACTTTTTTTTAAGATAATCAATCAAAGTCCTTGCCTCTTCCGGTGAAAGCAACAACTGGGTTGTCGTCAGAAGATTAATTCCGGCAACAGATTTTTTGCCCTTGATTATTTTGTCAGCCTCCCGGTGGAGATAGGCGGAAAAAAAGGCGTCGGATTTTATTTTCAGCTTCCGGTGTTCTTCCGTGCGCCGTTCTATTTCCAGGCGAATCAAGGCCGGTTCCACCTTCAGGCAGGCAGCCAGTTCCAAAAGGTGCCGTTCCCGTTCCTTTATCCGGGAATAGGCAGCTTTTCCGGTAACCGCTTCAATCCGTTTCACCCCCTGTCCGATCGAAGCGAAACTGGCAAACAGGCAGAGGCCGATGCCGCCGGTGTAATCAAGGTGGGTTCCGCCGCAAACTTCTTTGCTGAAATTACCGGCGGTGATTACCCGGACTTTTTCGCCGTATTTTTCGGTAAATAAAGCGATGGCGCCTTCGGCCATGGCTTCCTTTAATTCTTTTTCCGTTATCGTCACCGGCAGGTTTGACCGCACTTTTTCATTAACTAATTCTTCAACGCTGCCAAGTTTCTCTTGTTCTATTTCTCCGGAAAAAAGAAAGTCAAAACGCAGCGATTCAGGCGTCACCAGGGAACCGGCCTGTTTTACTTCGTTACCCAAAATTTGGCGCAGGGACGAATGGAGAAGATGGGTGGCGGTATGGTTTGCCGCAATCTGTTGGCGTATTTCTGAATCCACCTGTGCGGTTACAGCGTCATTCTTGACCGCAGTTCCTTTTTGGAATAAACCCAGATGGTGGATAAAGCCGGATTCGTCCACCCTGGTTTCCGAGACATTAAACCGAAAACCGTCCCCGCTGATTATTCCGGCATCTCCCTGCTGTCCGCCCCGTTCCGGGTAAAAAGGTGTTTCCGATAAAACCAGAGAATACCGGTTATTTTTAGCCGGGATAATTGCCAGTACGGAAGACCGGGCAGTACCGGTTTGGTAACCGACAAACTTGGTGGGTGAAAGCCCGGCCAGGCAACTGCGGTCGGCAATCAGATCAAAAGAGGTAGCTTTGCGGCCGGCCGCTTTTTGTCTGGTCATTTCCAGTTCAAACCCGGTTTCATCAAAAAAAAGGCCATTTTCAACCGCGATTTCCTTGATTGTGTCCAGCGGAAGACCGTGGGTGTCGTAAAGTTGGAAAGCGATTTTGCCGGGCAGGGTTTTATCCTTAAATTCTGTTTTGAACCTCTTGAAAAGGGTTCGGCTTTCTGAAAGAAGATTCAGAAAACGGTCTTCTTCGCCGGCAATCGTTTCCCGGACGAATCCCTCCCGTTCCGGGAGATACGGATAATATGCGCCCATTATCCGGACAACTTCGGGAACGAGTTCGGCAAGAAGCGGTTTGTCCACCTGCAGCACCTGCAAAAATTGCACCGCCCGCCTCAAAATCCGGCGAACGACATATCCCCTTCCTTCGTTACCGGGAACTATATTTTCCGCAATGGTAAAGGTTAAAGCGCGAACATGGTCAACTACCGCGCGAAAAGCGGACCGGGTATCGTTGTTTTTCCGGTAAATAATCCCGGAAAGCGTTTCCAGTTTTTTGATTATCGGCAGGAACAGGTCGGTGTCAAAGTTTGATTCAGCCCCTTGACACAGTGTGGTAATTCGCTCCAGACCCATTCCGGTATCTATCCCGCGGCGCTTTAAAGGCAGAAGTTCGCCGTTTTTGGTTTTATTGAATTGGGGAAAAACAAGGTTCCAGAACTCCAGGTATTTTTCACAATCACAGCCCGGTTTGCAGGAAATTTTCCCGCAGGAAAAAGCCGGACCGCGGTCAAAATATATTTCAGAACAGGGACCGCAAACGCCGGTTTCGCCGGCCGGTCCCCAGAAATTATCTTTTGCGCCCAGCCGGACAATCCGTTTATCCGGCAGGTATTTTTTCCAGATTTCAACCGCTTCCCGGTCTTCGGTGTAAACCGATACCCAAAGATTTGTTTCCGGCAGTTTCAGGCGTTGCAGCAGAAATTCCCAGGCAAATTCAATCGCGCCTTCTTTAAAATAGTCTCCAAAAGAAAAATTACCCAACATTTCCAGAAAGGTGTTATGCCGAAAATCAAAACCCACATTATCCAAATCGCTGTCTTTGCCGCCGGCCCGAAGGCATTTCTGGCAGGACGCAGCCCGGACATACGGGATTTCACCGGAACCGGTCCAGAAATTCTTGAAGGGAACCATTCCGGCCGAAGTGAACAGTAATGTCGGGTCCTCCGGAGGTATCAGGGAAATTCCCGGCACAACGGTATGCCCTTTTTCCTTAAAAAAATCAAGATATTTTTGCCTTATTTCAAAACTTTGCACCGGATATCCTCACTTTAATAAAATCAAACTATAAATTTGAGTACTTTGCTGCAATTCCCGGCGAAAAACCCCGGTTTATCAAAAACTGGAAAATACGTCTTTTTCGAACTATCGGTTCCAGGTTTTTAAGGGCAGCCGCCTTTTTTGTCGCCAGGCTTTGCGCTGCGGCTTCTTCCGCCTCCGGTTCAAGTTCATCAAGGACTTCCCCGATTGCCGTCTTTGAGATTCCTTTGGTTCTTAGTTTCATTTCCAGGAGCCGCCGGCCGGAAGGACGGGTAGTTAATCGCTGTCGGATGTACTCCCGGGCAAAATCCCGGTCATCAAGATAACCAGATTCCGTCAGTTTATCCAGAACGGTTTCCACGTTTTCCGGTTCCCCTCTACCAGCCAGTTTCTGAGCCATTTTCAAGCGGGTGTAGGCCCGCTGGCCAAGAAGTTTACAGGCATACGCAAGTAAGTCCTGTTCCATGATGTTTGCACCCTCCCGCAAATTATCTTATCATTTGCCGCGTATTCTTCGCAATTTGAGAATTTCCCTCAAAAGGATGGACGGTAGTTCTCTTTCGCTGGTTCTGGCAACCTTCCTTCCTTTTGCAAAAAGAAGACCGGTTTTGCGGCCGGCGGCAATGCCGATATCGGCGGCTGCGGCTTCACCCGGGCCATTAACCTCACAGCCCATTACCGCAACCTTGAGTCCCGCATAATCCCGGGGATAACCGGGCAGCCCTTTGAGTCCGGCCTCCACTTTTCGCAAGATTCCAAAAAGATTAACCCGGCAACGACCGCAGGTTGGACAGGAGATAATTTCCGGGTAAAAATATCTCAATCCCAGCGCCTGAAGAATCTGACGTCCGGCCCTAATTTCTTCTTCCGGAGATTCGGACAGGGATACCCGGATCGTGTCGCCGATTCCTTCTTCCAGGAGAGCGCCGATGCCGATTGCGCTTTTGACCAGGGCTATATTACCCCGGCCCGATTCGGTAATTCCCAGGTGCAGGGGATAATCGAATTGCCGGCTGAATATGCGGTTTGCCAGGATGGTAGTTCGGACCGAAGACGACTTAAGGGAAAAGATTAAATTTTGGAAATCTTCGGCTTCAAAAATTTTCAGGTAGTTTTTGGCTGCGGAAACCATGGCGCAGGCAAGAACTGATTTGTTTCCCTCTCCCCTGTGGGGAGAGGCATGATGAGGGGGAAAATTCAAAGAACCGGAATTAACCCCGACCCTGATGGCAACTTCTCTCTTTTTTGCTTCTCTGGTAATCTTCTTCAGTTCTTCCGGGTTTTTGATGTTTCCGGGGTTAAGCCGGATTTTGTCCGCACCGGCTTTGATGGCGGCTAAAGCCAGTTCGCTTTGGAAATGAATATCGGCCACCAGGGGCAGCGCGGTCTTTTTCCGAAGGGATTCAAGCGCAATTAAATCTTCCCGGTCGCGTATCGCCAGGCGGATAATCTCCGCGCCGGCATCTTTCAGGGAAATGATTTGATTCAGCGTTTTTTTAAGGTCTGCGGTCTTCGTCTTGGTCATCCCCTGGACGGAAACAGGGGCGCCGCCGCCAATGACCAGGGTACCAACCTGAACCGGACGAGAGGTTTTCTTTCGGCGAGTCATCAGATAAGATTGCGTAGTCTGACCCCTTTTTCAGGGTCGCTTGCTAAAAATTCTTAAAATGTCGTTATAGGTAACGAAGAGCGCCAGGAGGATTATCAGGCCAAATCCGATCGTTTGGGAGATTTCCAGGAAACGTCGGCTGGGCTTGCGTTTCCGGATGCGCTCGATCAGCACGCCGGCAACGTGCCCGCCGTCAAGCATCGGGAAAGGGAACAGGTTTACGATGGAAAGGTTCACGCTTAAAAGCGCCAGAAAGTAAAGAAAACCGCTCCAACCGGTTTGCACAAACTGCCCGGTCATCTGGGCAATGCCTACCGGACCGGCCAGTTCCCGGGTGGAAAGTTCGCGGGTGAATAGTTTTCCCAGGTAGTAGAAGATAAGTCCGGCCACCCGGAATGTCTCTTTGCCGGCCCGGCCGAGCGCCGGGATAATACCAAACTTTTCCCTGGTTGCGGCCGGTATAATACCGATTAAACCGACAGTCTCTTCTCCTTGCGCGGTTTTAATCGTTTCGCTCTTCGGGGTAACTTTGAAATTCAGGACCTCTTTTTCCCGAAGAACCTCCAGGTTAATTTCCTGACCCGGGTACCGGTGAATTTCTTTGGACAGGGTCAGCCAATCGGTCACCTTCTTGCCGGCGACCCGGGTGATTAAATCCCCACTTTTAATTCCAATGCTTTGAGCCGGAAAACCGGGTTGTATTTCGCCCACCAGCGGCTGCCGGTAATTGACCGTCTGTATCCCCAGGATAAAGACGAGCACAAAGACCAGGAAACCCAGAATAAAGTTATGCAGCGAACCCATAATAAGAATCAGGGCGCGCTTTCCGGCCGGTTTGGCAAAATATTCATCGCCTTTCGGTTCTTCTTTACCGTAACCATCTTCCCCGGCCAATTTTACCGCGCCGCCGAACGGAATCAGGGCAACCTGGTAGAGGGTGTCTCCCCGTTTGAAACCGAATAATTTCGGTCCGAAGCCAAAAGTAAACAATTCCACCCTCACCCCGCATTTCCGGGCGGCCCAGAAATGACCGAGTTCGTGGGAGATGATTAATACCCCAAAAATAAAGACGACCGCCAGGATATGTATCAGGTTAACTGTCATAGCTATTTATTTTACCATATTAGGCTGTTTTTCTGTAATCTAAATTCAGCATCTCGGAATTACCGTACCTTTGCCAGACCCCCTTTTCCAGCCGGACGTTCATCAATCCCCGGCGAGGATTTATTTCACTTGACGCTCGTCGGCGCTCTTTTCGTGCCCTTCCGGCACGAAAACCCCTGCCCGCTGCCTCCTCACGACACCGGCTGGAAAAGGGGTCCGGCGGTGCGGAATTTGCCGAGGTTGGAGTTTTGACATGGAAAGGACAGTTTTGTTACATTTTTTTGGTCAGAAAGAGCGCTTTCAGTTTGCACTCTTCATACTCCCGCCCGGCATCGGAATCAAAGGTGATTCCGCTTCCGACCCCCATTTCACCTTCTTCCCCGGTAATACGAAGGGTGCGGATAGCCACGTTAAAGACTGCGTCACGGTTCGGGAAGAAAATCCCCAAGGCTCCGGTATAGACGGCGCGTGCCTCTTTTTCCAGTTCCCGGATGATATCCATCGTCCTTATTTTGGGTGCGCCGGTAACCGAACCGGAAGGGAAGACGGCTTCAAATAACTCCCCAAAAGAGAGGTTTTCTCTCAGGATGCCGGAGATGGTGGAAGTCATCTGGAAAAGTGTTTCATATTCTTCAATATCAAAGAGCGAATCGGTCCGGACCGTACCCACCTCGGAGACCCGGCCTAAATCATTGCGCAAAAGGTCAACAATCATTACGTTTTCGGAACGTTCTTTGGGACTCTGTTTCAAAATTTGCATTTGCTGTCTGTTCCGACAGGTATTTTTTCCCCGGCTGATGGTGCCTTTCATCGGCCGGACCATAATCTTCCGGCCGGCCTTGCGGAAAAATAGTTCCGGAGAGAAAGAGAGCAGGGAAAAGTCGCGGTTTTTGATGAAAGCAGAATAAGCGACCGTCTGTTTTTCCCGCAGGTCTTGGTAAAGGCCGAAAGGCGAACCGGAGAAATTAAAGTTGCATTTCAGGGTATAGTTGACCTGGTAAGTGTCTCCGGCTTTTATTAATTCTCTGATGCGGCCGACGTTCTTCTGGTATTCCGTAAAACCGGTGTTGAGCCGGGGTTTTTCCAGGGTGTAATTTTCGGGAAATTCCGAACCTCCGGGTTGGAAATTGCCGGGAAAAAGACCGGACCGGTGGTCAAATACCAGCGGTTTCCGGAAGAGATAAAAACGGGCCAGGGGAAAAGACAAAGACGACAACCCTGAAAGGGTCGCACTACGTAAAAGCGGGAGGGTTCGTAGCCCCTCCCCTACATTAAGGAAATTGCCGGCTTCGTAAGAAAAGAATCCGGCCAGGTAATAGCCTTTTCGTAAAAAGGATTCTATCTGGTTGAAAAACCGGGGCAGGTCCGAATAATTGCTGATTTCAATCTTGCCATCCGGCTCATAAAAAATATAGGAAAGAAAGTTTTCGGGGTCGCAGCGGGTGGTCTCCAGAAGCGCAAAAGGTTCTTTATCCTTGAGAAAAGAGAAGATGTTTTGGAGCGGCAAAGAATGGTAAGGGGTCATTTCATTGCGAAAAAAAGCCTGCAGCGTTAGTGGGAATCCCTAAAAGAAAGCGGGTGAGTTGCCGGGTCTCTTCGGAAATTTTCAGTACTTCGGTAAGAGTTAACCGGGAAGAAGGCGCTTCTTTTTCCAGAACTTTTTTTATCAGAGGCAGGATTCCTTCAAATTCAATCAATCCGTTCAGGAAAGCATTAACTGCTTCTTCGTTAGCCACCGAAAAGATTGCCGGATAACCGCCGCCCTTTTCCAGAATACGGTAAGCAAGAGTCAAGGCCGGGAATTGGCGGTGAGCCGGCCGGTGAAAGGTGAGTTTACCCAGGCTCCCCAGAGAAAGCGAAGTAGATATTGGGCTGGCCGGCGGTCTTTCCGGCCAGAAGAGCCCGGAGGCGATTGAAAGCCGCATATCCGGTGCGGAAAGGTTGGCCATGGTGAAACCATCGTCAAACTCAACCATCCCGTGGACCGCAACCTCCGGGTGAATTAAAACCTTGATTTTTTCCGGCGGTAAACCGAAAAGATAATGCGCCTCAATTATTTCCAGAGCCTTATTTACCATCGTCGCGCTGTCAACGGTAACTTTCCGACCCATCTTCCAGACCGGGTGGGCCAGGACCTTTTGCCGGTTCACCTTCCCCTTCTTTTTTTGCCAGAAGGGACCGCCGCTGGCGGTAAGGTAAATTTTTTTGATACTTCGTTCCGGAAAAGCGGAAACGATTTGAAAAACGGCATTATGTTCGCTGTCCAGCGGAATGATTTGAACACCGGCTCTCTTCGCTTTATCCGTCAGGAGACTGCCGGCCATTACCAGCGCCTCCTTACTGGCCAGCGCCAGGTTTGCGCCTGATTCTACGGCCCAGAAAGCCGGCATCAGCGATTCTGTTCCAGGGATTGCCAGGACCACCAGGTCCACTTCCGGCCAGAAGACCGTCCGGCGTAATCCGTCGGTTCCCAGGAGTAATTTTGTTCCTTCCGTAAAACTTTTTTTTACTGAAACGGCGCGGTTGAAAACCGCCGTACCGGTTAAAGCGACCGCCTCCGGCTTGAATTCAGCCGCCTGTTTTTTCAGCAATCCGACCCGGCTGTGTCCGGAAAGACCCACAACCTTAAACCGCTCCGGGAAACGCCGGATAACCGCCAGCGTGCTGCAGCCGATGGAACCGGTGGAGCCGAGAATTACAATTCGTTTTTTAGCAAACATTAAAATTATTTGGACGCACTGACAAAAGGTGCGGGAGGAGACAGAACCCCTCCCCTGCAGGCGACCCTGAAAGGGTCGCACTACTAAACGTCTCCGAAACGCCGTTTCCGTTTTTTTAACTCAGCAAGCGCGGAAGCGAATTCCCCGGTGCTGAAATCCGGCCAGAGGGTTTGGGTAAAATATAACTCCGCGTAGGCGGATTGAAAGAGGAAAAAGTTGGATAACCGCAACTCTCCGCTGGTGCGGATTATTAAATCCGGCGGCGGCAGTTCCCGGGTGTCAAGATATTGGCTGAAGAGGTTTTCGGTAATCAGTGACGGTTTCAGTTTTCCGGCCTGCACCTCTTCGCTGATTCTGCGCGCCGCCCTTACGATTTCATCCCGGCTTCCGTAATTAAGGCAGAGTGCCACGTTAACTTTCCGGCCGGATGCGGTTTCAGATTCACAGTACGCCATCAAGCTCTGCAGGTTTTCCGGAAAAGCGGTCCGGTCGCCTAAAAATAGAACCCGGACGCCTTCCTTCTTCATCCCGGCCGTTTTCTTCTTTATCTTTTCCGCGAAAAGTTTAATCAAAAAACCGACTTCTTTTCCCGGCCGGTTCCAGTTCTCCGTGGAAAAAGCGTAAAGCGATAGATATTTGACGCCTAAATCCGGACAGGCGCGCACGATTTCATCAATCCGGTCCGCGCCGGTTTTGTGGCCAAAAATCCTCGGCCGGCCGCGCTTTTTAGCCCAGCGGCCGTTCCCGTCCATAATGATTCCAATATGCACAGAAATTACCCTTTACCTTTCACCCTCTCCCCCGAGAGAGAAATCTACAAAGTAAATGTTTCGCCGAGGTAAAAACGCCTGGCTTCCGGATTGTTTACCAGTTCCGGCCCGGAACCGGAAATCAGAATTTTTCCCTGGAAAACAAGATAGGAGCGGTCCGTAATTGACAGGGTTTCGCGGACGTTGTGGTCGGTAATCAAAATTCCGATGCCGGAGCGGGCCAGGTTCCGGATAATCACGCGGATATCTTCGATGGTAATCGGGTCGATTCCGCTGAACGGTTCATCCAGCAGGAGGTACGAAGGGTTAAGCACAAGACTGCGGGCAATCTCAACCTTGCGGCGTTCACCGCCGGAGAGAGTACCGGCGATTTGCGTTGAAAGCGCGGTCAGCCCCATTTTTTCCAGTACTTCCAGCCGGCGTTTTCTTTGTTCTTTCGCCGAAAGCGGCTGAAACTGAAGGACCGCGGTCAGGTTATCTTCCACGGTCAATTTGCGGAAGACCGATGGTTCCTGCGGCAGATAACCGAGGCCCAACCTCGCCCGCCGGTACATCGGCAATCGCGTTATCTCTTTATCGTTCAGGCGGATATTTCCCCGGTCCGGACGGAGCCAGCCGATCAGAAGGTAAAATGTAGTTGTCTTGCCGGCGCCGTTTGGTCCCAGAAGCCCTACGATTTCACCCTTTTTAACCTCGAGGGAAAGACCGTTTACCGCCGGTTTGTCGCGATAACTCTTGAAAATATTTTCGGCTGAAAGCATAGTGTTCTGTGGGCGACCCTGACAGAGTCGCACTACGTTACCACGGGATTTTCGCTTACGCTCAGAACGGCATAATAACTATGTATTATTAAAAAGTTTAGACTGGTCGGACAACGACTTCGGAATTTCCAGATTAAGATGCTGATAAGCGCGGGGTGTTGCCAGGCGGCCTTTCAGGGTCCGCTCCAAATATCCTTCCCTGACCAGAAACGGTTCGTAAATCTCCTCCAGGGTATCCACTTCTTCGCCGACCGCTACCGAAAGGGTTTTAACGCCTACCGGTCCTCCGGAAAATTTTTGGATGATGACCTCCAGAATACGCTTATCCATCTCGTCCAGTCCGAACCGGTCGACATCCATGCTGTCCAGCGCCGAAACAACCAGTTCCTGCCGGATTATCTTCTCGCCGGAAACCTGGGCGAAATCCCGCACCCGGCGCAAAAGACGGTTGGCGATCCGGGGAGTCCCGCGGCTGCGCCGGGCAATCTCTCCGGAGGCCCCGTCTTCAATCACAACTTTGAGAATTCCGGCGGAGCGCCGCACGATGGCCGCCAGGTTGTCCGACGGATAATAATCCAGCCGCAGGTTGATGCCGAACCGGGACCGCAGGGGCGCGGTTAAAAGGCCGGCGCGGGTGGTGGCGCCGAGCAGGGTAAACGGTTCCAGGGTCAATCGGATGGAATTGGCGCGCGGACCGTCCCCAGTCATAATATCAATGTGAAAGTCCTCCATCGCACCGTACAGGTATTCTTCTACGGTATGATTAAGCCGGTGTATTTCGTCAATAAAGATTACGTCGGAACGGCCAAGGTTGGTCAACAGGCCGGCCAGGTCTCCCGGGCGTTCAATCGCGGGACCGGAAGTGGCTTTGATCTTTACACCCATTTCCGCAGCGATAATGTGCGCCAGCGTCGTTTTACCCAGACCCGGCGGACCGGAAAATAACGTGTGGTCAAGCGGGTCCTTACGTTCGGATGCGGCCTGGATAAAAATTTTCAGATTTCGTTTCAGTTTATCCTGGCCGATAAAATCGTCCAGGCTGACCGGACGCAGGGCGATATCATACTTTGTGTCCTCGGGGAGAGTATCGGGTGCGGTAAGGTCAATCCGTTTTTTTTCCATCGGGAATCAATTATGACATCAAACCTACTAAAATGGATTCCCGCTTGCTGTCTGCGGGAATGACACCGTTGCATTAAATCCGTTTCAGGGCCTCTTTAATTAACGGTTCCAATCTACCCGGTTTCCTGGAATTCATTGCGTCCTGAACTGCTTTGTAGGCTTTGGCGCGGGAATAGCCCAGTGTTACCAGGGCACCAATCGCCTCTTTCTCCAGAGATGATTCCGTACCGGAGGAAAGAGATTCTTCCAGATTGATAATCTGGTCTTTCAGTTCGGTAATCAGGCGCTGGCTCAGTTTTTTACCGATACCGGAAATAGCGCAGAGTGTCTTATCGTCTCCGGAAATAATAGCATCCCGGAAGTGAGCCGCGGTTGTGCCGGAGAGGATGGTCAGCCCGAGTTTTGGACCCACGCCGTTTACCCCCAGAAGAAGGTTGAAGAGCAGTTTCTCTTCCTTGGTGGCAAAACCGCAAAGGGTAATATTTTCCGGCCGGTAGCAGGGGTAAATATAAAGAAAAACTTCGCCGCCCGTTTCGGGTAGATGGTCGAAGGTAGAAAGCGGTATGCTCACTTCGTAACCCACGCCGGCCAAATCAAGGATTACCGAGGTCGGGTTCTTAACCGCTAATTTTCCGCGCAGATAGGCGTACATAAATTAAAATATTTTTGTAGGGGCGGGGTTACATCCCCGCCCGTGTTTTGACAAGCGAGACGACTGTCCTACTGTGAGAAGGGGCACAGCCCCTCCCCTACACCAACAATAATTTGCTCTTATACTTTTGATGGCTGAGATAACAAAGAGAAACCGCCAGGGCGTCTGCGCTGTCTTCCGGAATTTCTTTTTTTATCCCCAAAATTCTGGCAACCAGAAAACCAACCTGGTCTTTGGTGGCGTTGCCTTTTCCGACAACCGCCATCTTTACTTCCGCAGGCGAAAAGGAAGCGATTTCAATTTTTTGCTCCAGAGCCGCCGCAAAGAGAAGACCCCGGACAATCCCAATCTTAAGAGTAGTCTGGGGATTATTCGCAAAATAAATCTCTTCCACCACAATTACGTCCGGAGCATACTCCTTCAGAACCCGGCGGGCGCCGGCGTAAATTTCGGATAAGCGTTCCGCGAAAATTTTACTGGCACGGGGCGCAATTACCCCGAAGCCCAGAACCGAAAGCGGCGCTAAATTCTCGATAATTCCAAAACCGGTTCGGTTCAGTCCCGGGTCAAATCCGGCCACTATCATTCGGTCTCTCGGATGTTTTTTTTGCTACACACTCTGCGTATCAGACAAAACTACGCAACTTACGGCTTGAGCCTCTCCGTGTTCTCGCCAGGAGAACCGGCGAGCCCCGGATACTCAAACCTCCGTATTGCTTGTTTTGCAGCTGACATTACGCGAAGTGTTGCAAAAAAATAGTCCTCGTTTCAGTAAATTACACTAAATATTTAATTTTTCCAAAAGGTCGTCTGAAATTTCAAAGTTGGAATAGACCGTTTGCACGTCGTCGTGGTCTTCCAGGGCGTCAAGCAGGCGTAAAAGTTGTTCTGCATCTTTGCCTTCAATTCGGATTGTTGTTTTGGGTTGCATCGTAAAGAACGCTGATTGTACCTTAATGCCGCCCGCCTCCACGGATTTCTTTACCTTTTCCAGGTCTTCGGCCCGGGTGTATATCTGGAAAAAGTCCGGTTCCGAAACAACATCTTCCGCTCCGGATTCGATTGCCAGGGTAAAGAGCGCGTCTTCATCTGCTCCGGTTCGGGGAATCGAAATCTGCCCCTTTCGTTCAAAGATCCAGGAAACGCACCCTACTTCGCCCAGATTCCCGTTGTTTTTAGAAAAAACCGACCGGATTTCCGAGGCGGTGCGGCGCTTGTTGTCGGTAACGACGTCAAGTTTAATCGCCACGCCGGCCGGACCGTATCCTTCGTAGGAAATCTCTTCCATCTGGTTTTCGTTGCCTTCACCGGTTCCTTTCTGGATCGCTCTTTTGATATTTTCGGCCGGCATGTTTTCTTCTTTCGCTTTTTCAACAGCCAGGCGCAGTCTGGAATTGGAGTCAGAGTTACCGCCTCCGTTGCGCGCCGCCATCATAATCTCGCGGATAAGTTTGGTAAAGGCTTTGCCTTTCTTCGCATCGGTTGCCGCTTTTTTGTGCTTGATGCTTGCCCACTTGGAATGTCCGCTCATAGCCCACCTCTTTTCATAACTCCATTATTCTTTCGTAACTCCCTTGGCCGTTTCCCGTTCCTTAACAATCTTTTCCGAAATGTGATAGGGGACAAATTCATAATGAGAGAAGTTTGCCTGGTAACTGGCCTGTCCGCTGGTCAGGGAACGCAGCGAAGTGGCGTAATTGGCCATTTCAGCCAGGGGCAGCTGGGTAACAACCACCTGGTTTTCACCCTCGGCCGTATCCATACTTAAGACTTTGCCCCGGCGTCCGTTTATGTCTCCGATGATGTCCCCAACATAATCCTTGGGTACAATAACTTCTACGTTCATAATCGGTTCCAGTAGGGCGGATTTTGCTTCCGACGCCACTTTTTTTAACGCCAGAGAACCGGCGAGTTGAAAAGCAATGTCCGAGGAATCCACCGGATGAAATGTACCATCGTAAAGGGTAACCCGGATATCGGTCATCGGATAGTTAGCCAGAACGCCTTTGTTCATTGCTTCCCGGACGCCCTTTTCCACTGAAGGTATATACTGCCTGGGAATGGCTCCGCCGACAACCGCGTCTACAAATTCAAAACCGCCGCCCCGGGTAAGAGGTTCAATCTTCAGCCAGCAGTCACCATACTGGCCGTGACCGCCGGCCTGTCTTTTAAACTTTCCTTGACCGCTGGCAGGCGCCGTAACCGTTTCCCGGTAAGCAATTCTGGGGATACCCTTAACTACTTCCGCACTAAAACGTTTTGCCAGACGGCTCACCCAAACGTCAAGTTGCAGGTCGCCGATACCGGAAAGAATCGTTTCGCCGGTTTCGGCATCCCGATGAATTTTAATAGTCGGATCTTCTTCCAGTATTCGGTTGAAAGCAACCCCTAATTTATCCTCGTTCCCCTTTTCTTTGGGAGATAACGACACCGAAATAGCGGAATTGGGGAAATTAAGCGCCGGAAAAGATTTTGTCTGACCGTTAACAGATATTGTGTCTCCGATATGGGTATAGTTTAATTTGGCCACGCCCAGAATATCACCCGGCTCTCCTTTTTCCACCGGTTCCTGTTTTTTGCCCTGAATAAAGAAAAATTGTCCCAGGCGTTCCTTTTCCGAGTGGTTGATATTAAATAATGTTGAGTTATGTGAAAGGATGCCGGATTCAACTTTAAAATAGGAAAGTCGGCCAACGTGAGGGTCACTGGTTGTCTTAAAAACACGGAGGAATAGTGGATTTGAATCAGAACGGAGGCAAAAACCTTCCCCCTGGAATGGAATCGGCGGTAGTTCTGAGTATTCCGGCAGAAAATCAACCGTAAAGTCAAGAAACTCCGCCAGGCCGTCCCCTTTGGTTGCCGACGCGGTAAAAAGCGGAAATACCTGACGGTCCATAATCGCTTTTTTCAGACCGGATTTAAACTCTTCCGAAGAAAGAGCGCCTTCTTCCAGATATTTGCCGAGCGTTGCTTCATCTGTTTCCGCAGCAACCTCTACCAGCGCCTGCCGGTTATTTGCCGGCACAATCCGGACCTGCCATTTCTGACTTAATTTGTTTGCCAGTTCTTCGCCGGCGTCCGGCTTGAGATCTGCCTTGGTTAAAAAAAAGATGGTTGGCAGGTTAAGTTTGGAAACTAATTTCCAGGCATGTTCGGCGCCGACTGCCGGACCACTATCCGCCGGAACAGTAATAACGGCAAAATCGGCTGCAACGGCTCCGGAAATTGCCTCTCCGCAAAAGTCGGCGTATCCGGGTGTATCGATCAGGTTGACTCGGACGTCTTTCCAATCCAGGTGGCCGAGAGCCAGATTTACACTGAGTTGCCTTTTTACTTCTTCGGGGTCAAAATCCAGTGTTGTATTTCCGTCTGCAATGTTTCCGGCCCGGTTAATGGACCCGGCTTTTAAAAGCAGCGCTTCAATCAAAGTGGTTTTACCGCTTTTGCCCTGCCCAAAGAAACCGATGTTCCTTATTCTGCGCATCTTTTCTCCCGAGTAATTGCGAAAAGAATAAAACCGAAAAAACGCTCTATTTATAAAACTCCAACCTATTTATAAAACTCCAATCTTTTTATTATAACTCAATATGGGAAAAGACAGCAAGCAAACCGACAGAGAGGGAAGAAAAATACGATGGAATGTGATGTTGAATAAAGGCGGATTGATATAAAAATGCCCCCGGTGACGACCTACTCTCCCGCTCCGTTATCCAGAGCAGTACCATTGGCGCAGAAAGGCTTAACGACCGTATTCGGAATGGGAACGGGTGTGGCCCTTTCGCTATAGTCACCAGGGACAAGTATAATGTTACTATATTTTCTTTATTGTGTCAAATGTTTGTCACCCCCCCCCTGCCCCGCCAATAAGGGATACCCGGAAAATAAGAAGCCCATATTTAAGATTGTTTGAAAAGTTGAGACAGGGTGATTCTAATTTGAAAGTGCCGAACTCAAGTATTTATCTTACAATCTTTGCTGCTTCTTTGAGCGTTTTGATTAAAAAAGAATAATTGTCAAGACTAATCGTTGGTGGAACAGAGTGGTCTATGTGATATATGTAACCCCCGCCTTGTTTGGCTACGTTAACTTTAGATATAACCTCTTCCCGAATCTGTTCTTTCGTGCCGTTGGCTATTATATCCGCATTTATATTCCCGAAAAAAGTAATCCGGTCGCCGTACAGGGCTTTCAGCTCCCGGACATCATTTCCAGCCCTTGCTTCTAAAGGTTCTATTGCGTCGAAACCAGATTCGATGACCAGCGGAATAAACTCCCGCACATCGCCGTCACAATGCAGCATAAAGAACATATTGTGTTCAGCACAAAATCGCTTATATTCCTGATGAATTGGCATAATCAGTTCACGGTATATTTTCGGGGAAAAGAGCATGCCGTTGCGGTAGCAAAGGTCGGCCGAAAAGTAGAGAGCGTCAAAATGGATTCCTTTAACTTCAATTAGCCATTTTACGTGTCTAAGACTGTAATTCATCAATTTCCACATCGCCCGGGATACTTCTTTCGGGTCAGTCAAAAATGCCGGAAGACCTTTTTCAAAACCGAGTAAATATTCAACGATAAACCAGGCGGGTTCCATGGGGCTGATGGCGGTAAAATCTCCCCGGTTTAAGCTTTGCCGGTAATCATTGATTTGTTTCTCATCTGCGCTTTCATTTTCAAGCTTGTCGTAATGGTCCAGATATGCCGGTACTTCAGATATGTCTCTGACGCCATATCCAAGATTTATCGGAGTAGCGGTTGCATTTTTCCATCGCTTGACCGTTCGGCCCCACTCGTCGGTTACTAAGATTGTTTTCTCATCCGCCTCAATTACCCTGGCTTCGAGCCGGGGAGAGTCATTCGGGTAGTACAGGAATATCCGGTCCAGGCCAAAGTGGTTGTACAGGTCCGTTCCGAAAGGAAGTCCTTCTCCTTCCCATCTTTTTATCGTTTCAGCCCAATAGCACAAATCGGTCATGGGAATCCGGCTGGTTTTTCTTCTGGCTAATGTATCGCGTATTAGCGTCCTGGATGTCATGGACAATTCCCCTTCCTCCCCTTTCCTTGCTTTGTCAAGATTTTCTTTTATTTTTGTTCACGCCATCCCGAACATTTTTTCTTTCAAGCCAAGGTAATAGAGATAATCCTCCGGTTTGACGTTCGGCGGACAGCGGTGGTCGCAGAAGGGAATATATCCGCCGCGTTTGACCAGCGGCACCAGGGTTTCCAGATATGCTTTGATCGCTTTCGGGCCCCTGGCCAATTCAATCTTGTTCACTCCGCCCATTATCCGCAGCTCTTGGCCGTATTGGTCCAGCAGTTCCCGCGGGTGGGCGCAGCCGTTGACTTCAAACGGGAAGAGACAATTGATGCCTCCTTCCAGCAAATAAGGCATAATCGGACGCACGTCTCCGTCGCAATCAGTGTACCAGATATCGATTCCAACCGAATGCAGTTTGCGGCTGATGCGTTTATAACGAGGCACAACAATGTTTTTGAAAAAATCCACCGAAACGATCGGGCCGCTTTTAAAACAGATATCTTCCCAGCCGGAGGCAAAATCAAAATCGATCTTGCCCAGGACTTGATCCAGAAAATCTTCAACCAGGACACAGGCCGTTTCCACCATATCTTCAACCATCTGAGGATAATCATGCGTGGCGTAGGCCAGGCCTTCAAAAGTCAGCATATCACGGATTTTGCCGATCATTGAGCCGCAGTCAACACCCAGGGGGAAATCGCGGCCAACGGGATATTGTTTTTTAAGGAGCTCAACGTCTACCCGCCGGGCCGGATTGTCTCGGACCAAGCGTTCCTCCTTGCATCTTTTCCAGTCATCCGGAGTGACGATTGAAGCTTTGATGTAATGGGGGATGGTGCCGTGCCGGTTTTTGGGGATTTCCGCGAGCAGGCCGTCACTATTCATCATGATGAGGGTGTCGGATGTCTCCTGGACAACTTTTTCGACAAATTGCGGGAAGAGCCATGCAGTGCCGGAGATAGAGATAATTTTGTCAAAATTAAAAAAAAGGTCCGCTTCTTCATTGTTGGTAACGTGGTTTTCCGCAAACAACGGCCAAAGGGTAAAATTTTCATCCCAGTAACCGAACTCCATATTGAAACATCGGTCAACGCTCCGGTAGTGCATCTGGTTATTGAACCGTTGCCGGTCGGTCATCGTTCCTTTCCATTTGTTTCTGCAGGGCTTGACGGTCATATCAATTCCTCCTAATCAACCATTTGGCGGCATAACTGCTTTGACAATCGCCTGATTTCAAGTTTAAACAGAACGTAACCGGCGCGGCTGACGGTAAAATCGCACAGTTTGAATACCGTAAAAATAGTCGTATTATCGTAGTGCACGGGTACCCTTTCCGGAGGCTGGCGTCAGATGCCAGGGCATATTTTTCGCGGAGTCGTCTGTCCAGGCCAGGGGTAAAATTGGCGTAAAAAAGGAAACTGTCGTGGGGCAAGTGGTTTACGGGCGCGTAGAAAATCTCCACTTCAGTTCGTATCCTTGGCGTTTACCTCAGAGATTATAAAAAAGAACGTACAGATATTATTTAATTTGAACTGTTTTTATTTTATTGATTTGTCTTTTCATTTTCTCGTATTTCACCCATCCAACTATAAAAATAATTATTCCCAGGGGGATAAATATCCAGCCGATAATTTCCATAAAGAACGAACGGAAAAACTGAAGAAAGGAAGCGCCTACCGCAAAAACGGATAAGGCGGTCCGGATATAAGCCAAAAACGTTCTTTCGTTGGCAAGTACGGTTCGGTCGGTAGCTAAAAAATCCCTTAAAATCAGTTCTTCCTTGCAAAATTTGTCGTAAGGGTACTCGTTATTAGACATATCCCTCTCCTGACATCATGGATAGAGTTCCGGGTCATCGGGTCATCGAATTCAAAAGCAATGACAGTTTAATTTCTTTAAATAGTATAATAAAAAGTGTTGTTCGGTCAAATTGGCTCTGGAATTACAGACTCTGTCAAATTTGACAAAAACTGCGATTTTTTTGCGCTGTTAATTTATTATTTTAAATTGCTTTAACCTTATCCCGTCAATTATTCATCAGCAGTACGCGCGACGCGCGCGCATTTTTCAATTGACGCCTTAATACAGAAAGGGTAAACTATTAACATGAAGAATGAAGACGGACAAAAGGAAAAACTTTATAACTTATTAGGCGACCTGCCGGTCCGGAAAAGGCCGATTTCAAGCCGCCTGGTCAGCCGCGAGCAAAAAAATGGTTTTTGGCTGGAAAAATTGATGCTGGACCTCAATGGTTTAGAGGAAGTACCCGCCTACTTTCTTTTGCCGAAAAACGCCCGGAAAAATATCCCGGCTATTCTGTATAACCATGCGCACGGCGGCAGGTACGGAGACGGTAAAGATGAGCTTATTAACGGTGCGCCCTCCCAGCAGAAACCGCCGTACGCCGAAACGCTGACAAAAGAAGGCTATGCGGTGCTGACTATTGACGCCTGGAATTTTGGAGAACGTTCCGGACGCACCGAGTTGGAACTTTTTAAGGAAATGCTCTGGAAAGGCCGGGTTTTGTGGGGGATGATGGTGTACGATAGTATCCGGGCGGTCGATTACCTCATCTCCCGGCCGGAAGTGGATAAAAAACGGTTGGGAACGGTTGGCATGTCAATGGGGAGTACTATGGCCTGGTGGATAGCCGCCCTGGATGTCCGGATAAAAGTCTGCGTTGATATTTGCTGCCTGAGTGATTTTCAAACCATGGTCAACAACCGAACCCTTGACCAGCATGGAATTTATTATTATGTGCCGAACCTTTTGAAAGAATTTGATACCGTTGCCATAAACAGTCTTATTGCGCCACGGCCCCACCTTGGATTAGCCGGAAATCTTGATTTGTTGACACCGCCGGAAGGTTTGGATAAAATTGACGCCGGTCTTAAAAAAATTTACGCTGACCAGAAAGCGTCAAATGCCTGGAGCCTTATCCGCTATAACGTCGGACATAAAGAGACCGCTGCCATGCGGCAGGAAGTCATCGCCTTCTTTCGGAAATGGCTGTAATTTTCGGGAGGGATACACCCCCCCGCCTGAGAGCGAAACAAATGAAAACAGAAAAGATTTTACAGGTGGCGCTGGATTTCGTTGATTTAAAACGTGCCGTCAAGGTTGCCCGGGAAGCGGTTGAAGGCGGAGCCGACTGGCTGGAGGTCGGTACGCCGTTAATCAAGAGCGAAGGTCTCAATGCGGTTAGAACCCTGAAGAAACTCTTCCCGAAAAAAACGATTGTGGCGGATTTGAAGACATTTGATGCCGGTCGAGCTGAAGTGGAGATGGCAGCCAAGTCCGGCGCGGATATCGTTTCGGTAATGGCGGCCGCTCCGATTGAGACCATTGTAGATAGTGTCCTGGCCGGCCGGAATTACGGTTGCCGGATTATGGTCGATTTTCTCGGTATAGCGGACGTAGAAACGCGGGCGCGGCAACTGGCTGAAACCGGCGTTGATTTTTTTAATATCCACCTCGGCATTGACCAGCAGATGCAGGGGAAAGTTTCATTTGAAATCATCAAAAAATTGACCGGAGCAACCAGTGTGCCGGTTGTGGCTTCCGGCGGCATAAATTCGGAAACCGCTCCGCTGGCTCTGAAAGCCGGCGCCACCATCGTGATTGTGGGCGGCGCCATCATTAAAAGTCCTGATGCGGCTACGGCCACTCGTTTGATTAAAAAAGCGATGGCGGAACAAAAAAGCATTCCGACCACCCTTTACCGCCGGGCGGGAACTACGGCGGAAATATTTAAAATTTTAAAAAACGTTTCCACCGCCAACATATCCGACGCGATGCACCGTGCCTTCGGCCTTTCCGGCATCATTCCGGTGACTCAATGGCCGGGAATGAAGATGGTGGGCGAGGCCTTTACGGTACGCACCTGTCCGGGTGACTGGGCTAAACCGGTGGAAGCGATAGACCGGGCTCAAACAGGACAGGTAATTGTCATCAATGCCGGCGGAGTCCCGCCGGCTGTCTGGGGCGACCTGGCGACCAACAGTTCGGTTGTCCGGAAATTGGCCGGAGTAGTCATTGACGGAGCCATTCGTGATGTTTCGGAAATCAGAAAATTAAAGTTTCCGGCGTACAGCCGCCAGATTTGCCCCCAGGCCGGAGAACCTAAGGGTTTCGGCGAAATCGGCGTTCCCGTTTACGTGGGCGGATGCAGGGTGTTTCCGGGCGATTGGGTGATAGGCGACGAAGATGGGGTCGTGATCGTTCCAAAAGAAGAAGCGATTGAGTTTGCCAACCGGGCGATGGATGTCCTGGAGAAAGAAAACCGTTTAAGGGCAGAAATTCGCAAGGGTGGAACTCTGGCGCAGATTACCGAATTACTGCGGTGGGAAAAGGTGTGAATAATTGGCGACCCTGAAAGGGTCACATTACATTTTAGGATGAGATTGCCACGGCGTAAATTGTGCGTCTCGCAATGACAACTTTCATCCAAGACGGACCAGGAGCAGGGTTGCCGCGATAATTACCGCCGAGAGCAAAATAGCCCAGGCCAATCGGTTGATTGAATGCTCCAGTTCCCGCGTTACTCCCTCCAGTTCCCGGTGGATAAACTGAATTTTGAAATTACCGCTTTCCACCTTCCGCAAAATGGAGAAGAAAATATCAGGCAATTCCGAAATGGCTTGGACGGTGTTTCTGGATTTTCGCCAAAACCTGGGTATGAAGTAAGCGGGATTAATCTTCTGCTCCCGGATTGCTTTAATGACCGGCTGGGCCGCGGACAAGGGTTCAAAATCAGGGTCCAGCGAGGCGCAAAGACTCTCCACCATTATCAGTGTTTTGCCAAGCAAAGCCAGGTCGGTCGGAAAAGAGATATTGAACCGCCGGCCGATACGGATACTATTCACCAGAAATTGGCCCAGACGTATTCGACGGGCAGGCAAACCGCGGTACCGTTCAAAAAGGTCAGCCATTTCTCTACGGAAAAGACGTTCATTTATTTCCGGTGAAATCAAGCGAAAACGGTAAAAAGACGCAATCAGCGAATCCAGGTCCTCCTCCACCAGGCTCAAAACGATATCCAGAATTACTTCGCGGTCCGATTCGGTCAGGGTACCGACGATACCGAAATCAACCAGGCAGACCCGGTCTTTGCAAAGGCAGATATTGCCCGGATGCGGGTCGGCGTGAAAAAAACCGAACTCAAAAACTTCTTCAAGAAATATCCGGAAAATACGGGCCGCGGTTTCCTGCGGTAAAATACCGCTCGCCTTAACCTGTTCCGGGTAAGGATTCGGCCCCTTGACCCGTTCCATAACCAGCACTTTTTCCGTCGTGTAGTCCCAGAAAACTTCCGGAATATACAAGTCCGGGTCATCCTTAAAATGGGAACGGAACCTTTCAATCCGCATCGCCTCCAACTGAAAATCTAATTCCCGCGTCAACTGGTGTTCAAACTCGGTTACCAAATCTTCCGGATTGAATATTCGGACTTCCGGTATGCGTTGATTGACCAGGTAAGCGATCTCCGCCAGGATAGCGAGGTCCGCCCGGATAATTTGCTTGATTCCCGGCCGCTGGACCTTTACCGCAACCTCTTCACCGGTTGATAAAATGGCGGAATGCACCTGGGCCAGGGAAGCAGCCGCTAGGGGAGCAGCGGAAAATTCCCGGAAGATTTTTTTCGGCGGATTGCCCAACTCCTCCTGAATTACGGTTTCAACTTCGGCCAGTGGTATCGGTTTGACTCTTTCGTGCAACCGGTTCAAAGCGTTGATAACCGGCGGGGAAAAGATATCGGGCCTCATACTTAAAAATTGCCCCAATTTAATATAGGTGGGACCTAATTCCTCCAGGGCTGAAACCAATCTTTCACCGGCGGCATTTTCCGGAAGCGCGGAAACCGTGTGTCTTTTCAGGAAGCGGAAAAAAGGTTCGGAGAGAAGACGGTCGGTCAGGTAACCCAGGCCGTTCCTGGTTACCACCGTCAAAACCTGCCGGACCCGCCCAATATTGCGAATAGGAAGCATAGAGGCCAAAACAAATAGGACGCAGATATAAGCAGAAACAGCAGAATAACGCTAAAACGAATACCACGGAAGCACGGAAAGAAACACCTTAAATTAAAATCTTTTTCTGTGTTTCCGTGGTTTTCTGTGTTTCCGTGGTAAAGATTTTTTATCTGCGGTAATCAGCGTCGATAATTAATTCATATTTTGTGCCTGATTTATTCTTTTATTCTGGATTCCAGGTTATCAATCCGCTTTTTTAACGCGGCAACTTCTTTGGCGGTTGTCAGGTTCATCTTTTTAAGCACGCCCTCAACTTCTTTGTTGACTCTCCGGGTAAATTCCTTACGAAAAAGTTCGCCCTTCTTCTTGAATTCCTTTTTCATCTTTTCAACATCACCGCGTTTTATCTCTCCTTTGGCGGTTACCTCCTTCAGGAAATCCGCTACTTTTTCCTCGCCGTAGGCAACAATTCCCAAACCAAGCTCCAGCATCCGGTCCACAATCTTTTTTTCCGCCATGTGTCACCTCCTTCATTATATTTATATCATCAAAATTTGGCTTTGTCAAAGTCAAATTTTTTCGGCAAACTAAAAACCGACGCCAGGAACAGCTTTCGAAAATTCTCTTTATTCTTGAGTTTTCCGGGCGTAACCCCGCTTCTGCCGGCATCCAGGTTGAACCAGGTTAAACTGCAGGTAGAAATTTGTTCCGGACACTAAAACGTAATTTGACAGAAAAACGAGGGTGTGTTTTAATTTAATCGCAATACGGTAATGCAAATTACAGTAACTCCCCCTTATTTGAAACTTGACGGCGGCAGACGGTAACCCGCCGGTTATTTATGTGGCCAATAAAATACAAAAGCATTAGCGTTTCACCGGGAGGCAAATTGAGTATTTTTTTAAAAAATTCAGGACAGAAGAATTTTTGCCTGTTTTTCGTTTCATTTCTC
>JBDRQI010000002.1:0-105222 GCA_043826355.1 Candidatus Omnitrophota bacterium | reverse complement strand
ATCCAAGACACCCTCAAGGGATATGACGGGGTAAGGCGAATTTACCGGGCAGCCGGTGCAGCTGATAAACTCTGGGCCGATATCCACTCCGGTCGCCACGCTTTTGCAGGAAATAAAGCCTTTGAGTTCTTTAAGAAATACCTAATGTAGGAGTTACATTCATGCGACCCGCGGGCTCGGATAAATCAAGCCCCGGCAGAACGGCGTTTACTGAATATTTACAATTTATGCTACTATCTATTTCGGACCTGGAAAAGGATTTTTGGATACGGCCGGGTTTAGGTAAACCGCTGACGCGGGTGGAAGTCCTGAAAAAGATCAACTTAACGGTGGCCAAAGGAGAAATAGTAGGAATTCTGGGTGACAGCGGCTCCGGCAAAAGCACGCTTGCCAAAATAATTCTGCACCTGCTCCCGCCGTCCTCCGGAAAGATTACATACGACGGCCGGGATATCTTTAGTTTTTCCAAACAGGAAACGTCCTTCTGGCGCAAAAAAGTCCAAATTGTCCTGCAAAATCCGTTTCGCTCCCTACCGCCGCGCAGGCGGGTGGGTGACATCCTGGGGGAAGTCATCCATTACCATCGCGTCAAAAACAGGTCTGAAGAAAAGGATTATATCGCTCAATTATTACGGCTGGTCGGTCTCTCCGCTGACGACGGCTCTAAATTCCCCTTTCAATTCTCCGGCGGAGAAAGGCAACGGGTTGCGATTGCCCGCAGTCTGGCGGTCAATCCGGAATTTCTGATTCTGGACGAACCGACCAGCAACCTTGACCTTTCCATCCAGGCCCAGGTAATCAATGTTCTGACTGAATTACGCCAAAAACTCAACCTGACCTATCTTTTTATCTCGCACGACCGAAACCTGGCCGACTATTTCTGCGACCGGCTCCTGGAACTGAAATCGGGTATGCTTAATCCGTTCCCCACCACTCCCCTCCCCAACGGGGAGAGGATAAAGATAAAGGTGAGGGAGAATTAATATGAAAGAAGTTAAACTACCGTTAAAAAAAGAGATTTTACAAACTCTGCGTGCCGGGGATGAGGTACTCCTCTCCGGCGTAGTCTTTACGGCCCGGGACCAGGTTCACAAAATCCTGTTCCATAAAATCAGGGCAGACCAAAAAAAGAAAAAAAATCCGGTTTTCCCCTTTCCGGTTTCCGGACAGACTTTTTACTATTCCGGACCCACGCCGCCTCCGCCGGACCGGGTCATCGGCTCCGCCGGCCCAACCACCAGTTCCCGGATGGACCGCTACACGCCGCTGCTCCTGGAACACGGCCTGAAGGGAATGATCGGCAAGGGCGAAAGAAGCGCGGAGGTTCGGCTGGCCATCAAGAAACACTCTGCCGTTTACTTCGTAACTTACGGCGGGTGCGGCGCGCTCCTGGCCAGCCACGTCAAGAAAGCAAAGACCGTCGCTTTTCCGGAATTAGGGCCGGAGGCGGTCTGGCGTCTGGTAATCCTGGACTTTCCGGCGGTGGTAGCCATTGACAGTCGGGGAGAAGTTTTTCCCGAAAAAAAATAATATGGTTCTGAATGATTTAATTGTTTCCGGCAGCAAATTGTTTCCGAAAAAACCAGCCCTGGTTTACGGAAGGGAAACGTTCACTTGCCGGAAATTGGAAGAAGAGATAAACCACCTGGCCGGCGGCCTTCTGGAGCTGGATGTTAAATTCGGTGACCGCATCGCCATATTCCTGCACAATCGTCCGGAATTCCTCGTTGCCTATTTTGCCATTCTGCGCCTGGGTGCAATACCGGTACCGCTCAATTACCTCTGGAAAGAAGAAGAGCTTGGTTTTGTGGTCTCTGACAGCGGCGCCAGAATTCTCTTTACCGAAGCGAATCTTCTCCAGACTGGCCTGAACCTTAGAAACCACATTCCGAACCTGGGAAAGGTAGTTCTCGTCGACGATAATACTACCCCCCCGGAATCCATCATCGCTTACCGCAGTCTCTTCCGCCCGGAGCAAAAAAAGCCGTTGCCGATTACCGCGGGCTCTGACGTTGCGGTCCTGATCTATACCTCCGGCACCACCGGCTTTCCGAAAGGGGTCATGCTCACCCACGACAACCTCCTGGCCAACGTGGAGAGCTGCCGGAAAGCCGTCTCCCTTTTAACTAAAGACCGTTTTCTCTGTATTCTGCCGATCTTTCACTCCTTCGCCTTTACCGCCTGCGTTCTGATACCCCTGTCGCTGGGTTCCACCGTCTTCATCGTTCCCAAAAACACCCCTTTCCGCAGTTTAATCGCGGAAATCATACGCCGGAGAATTACGATCTTTATCGGCATCCCGGACTTTTACCAGATTTTTAGCGAAATCAGGATGCCGCTGACCGCCAAAATCCTGGTGCGGTTCTTAAACCCCATCCGGCTGGCCATCTCCGGCGCGGCTCCGCTCTCTCCGAAAACACTGACCGCATTTGAAAATCGTTTTCACATCCCGCTCCTGGAAGGTTACGGCCTTACCGAAGCGGCTCCCGTGGTTACCCTGAACCCGCCGCAGAAACGCAAAACCGGCTCCATCGGTATCCCGCTGCCGGGCGTGGAAGTAAAGATTGTTTCCGAAACCGGGGAAGAATTACCGGCCGGCCAGGTCGGAGAACTGGCCGTCCGGGGCAAGAACGTCATGGCCGGATATTACAACCGGCTTGAAGATACCCGCGAGGTAATTAAAGACGGCTGGCTCCTGACCGGAGACCTGGGTAAAAAAGACGAAGAAGGATACTTCTTCGTCGTAGACCGCAAAAAAGAGATGATAGATTTCCGGGGCCTTAACATCTACCCGCGGGAAGTGGAAGCGGTCCTGTACCGGCACCCGGACGTGAAGGAGGCGGCGGTCGTCGGCGAACTAACCTCAACCGGCGAGATACCGGTGGCTTTTATCGTCCTGAAGGAAGGAATGGAGACAAAATCAAGAGAAATTTTAGATTTTTTGAGGAAATACCTTGCCACTTATAAACTTCCGCGGCGGATTATCTTTAAGACCGAACTGCCCCGCACGGCAGCCAACAAAATTTCCAAAAGAGAATTGAAAGGGATGAGTTGAACGGAAAAATACCAGAATTTTTGGAAAGAGAAAAAGCCCGGGTGGACCGGTACCTTAATTCAATTCTACCCCAAAGAAAAGATAACCTGAAAACATTCTCCGCTGCTCTCCGGTATGCGGTCTTCTCCGGGGGCAAACGCATCAGGCCAATCCTCCTGCTTCACGCATACCGCCTCTGCGGAGGCAAGGGAAAGAAGGCAATTCCGGCCGCCGCGGCCATAGAACTGATTCACGCTTTCTCCCTCATCCAGGACGACCTGCCTTCTATGGATAATGATGACCTGCGCCGGGGAAAACCGACCCTGCACCGCGCCTATCCGGAATATACCGCGCTCCTGGCTTCCGACTATCTCTTAATTCTATCTTTCCAACAGTTGCTTGAAAACTACCCGGCAGAAGTATCTCTGGCCGCAATTGACGCCACCGGACTGGACGGTCTGACCGCCGGCCAATTCCTGGACCTCACCCACCTGACTAAAAATCCTACGGTAAAAATATTAGAAGAGATAAGGCGAAAAAAGACCGCCGCGCTCTTTGAACTAACCTTTAAATTAGGCGCGATGATTGCCGGGGCAAAGGCCGGCCGGGTCCGCCTGATGGCCGAATACGGGCGGGACTTCGGAATGGCCTTTCAGGTTCGGGATGATTTGGCCGATGCGGAAAAACTGGAATCGAGGCCGGTAATGAGAAAAAAGCTTGCGCTTCTGACGGGCCGAATGCAGAAGATAGAGCAAAAGTTCAATATTTCTTCCCCGCTCCTCGCTTACTTCCGCAACTTCCTGCAGGACGCCTTGCCCTAAAACTACTGCCGAATTGTAGGGGCGCGATTTATCGCGCCCGTTCGGGTTTGATAAATCAAACCCCTACCTTTCCATTACCACCGGGTTTACCAGCGTACCGATGCCCTCTATCTCCACTTCTATCCGGTCCCCGGGTTTGAGGAAAACCGGAGGCTTACGGACAAAACCGACGCCCGGCGGAGTACCGGTCATAATCAGGGTCTGGGGAAGCAGGGTCATCTGCCGGGAGAGGTAACTGACGATAGCCGGAACTTTAAAGATAAGGTCCCGGGTGTTACCGTCCTGCATTACCTTCCCATTCAGCATAGATTGCACCGCCAGATTAGACGGGTCAAGCTCGGTTTCAATAACCGGGCCAACCGGCGCAAAGGTGTCAAATGACTTTGCTCTGGACCACTGTTTATCCATGCGCATCTGGCAATCCCGGGCGCTGACGTCGTTCCCGCAGGTGTAGCCGAAGACATAATCAAACGCCTTGTCTTCCGGAACGTTTTTTGCTTCTTTTCCGATTACAATGGTCAATTCTGCCTCATAATCAACCTCGGAAGGCGCTTCCGGCGGCAGGATAATCGGCGCAAGGTGGCCGGCCAAAGAGGTTGTCGCCTTCAGAAAGATAACCGGCGCCGGAGGCAAGTCCCACTTGCCTTCTTTGGCGTGCTCAATGTAATTTAAACCCAGAGCGATAATGTTGGGCGGGTCAACCGGCGGCAGAAATCTCTTCACTTCCGCCAGCGGTACAAAAACTCCGGTCTCTTGAACCTCACCGGAAAAAAGAGGACGGTCAAGCAGGTGAATTGTTTCTCCTTTTAGAATTCCATAACTCCCGGCCAACCCGGTCTTTTCAGTAATGGCTCTCAAATACTTCATCTCACTTAATTATACCACCGTTAATTTCATTTAGAAAAGATTGCATCGGCGTCCTCCCTGATGATATTTGACCTTGGAAAAAAGAAAACGGTACAATTTTGAAGGTAGACACTTAACGAAAATAAAAGAGAAAGATTAGTTATGATGACCTCTCGCCAAAGAATAGAAGAAGCAATTAATTTCCTTTATTTTACCAAGGGTGAAGTACCGGAAGAAGAATACCTTGTGCCGCTGGGAGTGGCTGATGTCAAATGCGAAGGTAACGATGTAACCATCATCGCCACCTCCTGGATGGTGCTGCACGCGCTTAAAGCAGCCCAGCGGTTAGCCCGGGAAGGCATTTCCTGCGAGGTTGTTGACCCGCGAACCCTCTGGCCGTTAGACAAAGAAACCCTAGTGAAATCAGTCTCTAAAACGAAACGATGCGTAATGGTAACGGAAGCGCCGGCTGAAGGCGGCTGGAGCGGAGAGGTTTCGGCGGTTATAATGGAAAACTGTTTTCGCAATCTGCTTGCACCGGTAAAACGCGTTTGCGGTATGCGCACCGGCATTCCTTACGGCACCAAACTGGAACAAGATGTAGTGCCCAATGACGAATGGGTTATCGCCGGAGTCCGGGAGGTACTCTCATAAGTAAGTAAAAAATTTCATGCCGGCTAAAACTTAAAGAACGGAGAGATAACTTTAAACCTTACCGGAAAATCTTTTCTGCATAACCTACCTTTAATACACACCCGTTTAACGCTTCCGTCAATCCGGTTTTAGTGGTATAATAATTTGTTTATAAAACTTAAATAAAATAAGAGATGGGAAAAGTGAAGGTTTTAATACTGCGCACCGCCGGCACCAACTGCGACCGGGAGACCGAACACGGTTTTGCGCTGGCCGGCGCCGCGCCGGAACGGGTTCACATCAGCCGTCTCCTGGATGGTTCCGTTTCTCTTTCCGATTACGGCATTCTGGTTATCCCGGGCGGGTTTTCATACGGAGACGACCTTTCCGCCGGGAAGGTGCTGGCAAACGAACTGAGGTTCAAACTGCAGGACCAGGTCTTCTCCTTTGCGGAGAGCGGCCGGCCCATCATCGGAATCTGCAACGGGTTCCAGGTTCTGGTTAAGACCGGCCTGCTGCCTTTTTCGCGAAGGGGTAATACTGTTTGCGCCACTTTGACTTTTAACGATTCCGGTTGCTTTGAAGACCGGTGGATATACCTGCGCTGTACCGGAAAATCTCCGCTGCTTTCCGGTCTGTCCGGAGAAACGATAACCCTGCCGGTGGCACACGGCGAAGGAAAATTCCTGACCGGAAAAAAAGAAGACCTTGAAACGCTGCAGAAAAACGGACAGGTTGTTTTGCAATATGCCGGGCCCGACGGAAGCGCGGCCCTTGATTACCCGGAAAACCCTAACGGTTCTGCGGAAGCGGTTGCGGCGGTAACAAACGAGAGAGGCAACATCCTGGGAATGATGCCGCATCCGGAACGATTCCTGTATCCTTACTGTCATCCGGCCTGGACGCGGCGGGAAGGAAAATCAACGGATGGGCTGCGCCTGTTAAAATCAATCGTGCGCTACGCACAGTAACATTCTGTGTCATCCTGAGACGCAGTTGCGAAGGATCTCGCATTTAACAACGAGATTCTTCGTTTTACTCAGAATGACAACAAAGAAAAAAGGGGAATTCAACCTATGGAAGAGGCAACAAAGAAAGCACAGACGTTGATTGAGGCGATGCCGTACATCCTCAACTTCAAAGATAAGTTTGTGGTGGTCAAGTACGGCGGTTCGGTCATGCGCGAACCGCGGCTGGCGCGCAGCATCCTGGAGGATATTGTTTTTATGTCCGCGGTGGGAATCAGGGTTATCCTGATACACGGCGGCGGACCCAGGATTTCCGAAGCGCTGGCCACCAAGGAGATTAAAACCCGTTTTCTGGAGGGTTTGCGCTATACCGACGCCGAGACGATAGCGGTAATCAAGGAAACGCTCCTGTCCGTCAACCAGGAATTGATTTATCTGATTACGGAACTCGGCGGCAAAGCCAAAGGGGTCTTTCCGGAAGACCGGACATTAGGCGCCGTTAAATTCTCCCCGACCGAGGCAAACCTCGGACTGGTAGGCGAGATAAAAGAAATAAATACTTCCTTTTTTGAAGAAACTTGCCGGACAGGCATTATTCCGGTGGTCATACCGCTGGCATTCGGCGCCGACGGCCTGCTCTATAACATAAACGCCGACGCGGCCGCCAGTAAAATTGCGGTCGGTCTCTCGGCTGAAAAACTGGTATTCCTGACCGACCAGGCCGGCATTATGCGTGACCGGAGCAACGAAGAAAGCCTGATTTCAATTTTGCGGCCCAGCCAGGCAAAAGCGCTGGTTGAAGAAGAAATTATTACCGCGGGCATGCTGCCCAAGGTACGCGCCGGGCTATTCGCCATGGAAAACGGCGTAGCCAAAGTCCACCTGGTCGGCGGACATATACCCCATACCCTCCTGCTGGAGATATTTACCAGCCAGGGCGTAGGCACGGAAATCGTTCCGGAGTAAAATGACGGAAAAAGAGGTTTTGCAGGCGTATCATAAATACGTCGTCCCTTCCTACAGCCGGACCAACCTGTGTCTGGTGAAGGGTAAGGGCGCCTGGGTAACCGATATCCACGGCAAGCGCTATCTTGACTTCTTCCCCGGCTGGGCGGTAAGCGGAATCGGCCACTGCCATCCGCAGGTAGTCAACGCGGTTACGGAACAGGCAAAAAAGGCCATCCACTTTTCCAATAACTTTTTTCACCCCCTTCAGGCGCAACTGGCCGAAGAACTCGTCCGGTCAAGTTTCCCCGGCAAATGTTTCTTCGCCAACAGCGGAGCGGAAGCGAACGAAGCTGCCATCAAACTGGCCCGGCTCGCCGGCCACTCTTACGGCCGTTACCAGATAATTTCCTTTACCGGCTCTTTTCACGGACGGACCCTGGCCACCCTGACAATGACCGGCCAGCGCAAAGTGCAGAAAGGGTTTTCGCCTCTGCCTTCCGGTTTCCTCAAAGCGAAGTTCAACGACCTGGAGGGCGTTAAAAAAGTTTTGGGTCCGAGGACTGCGGCCATCGTCATTGAACCGATTCAGGGTGAGGGTGGAGTCAACCCGGCCCGGCCCGGCTTCCTGGAAGAACTGCGGCGACTCTGCAACCAAAATAAAGTTTTGCTCATCTTTGATGAAGTCCAGACCGGGATGGGCCGCACCGGAAAACTATTCGCTTTTCAGCATTACCGGGTGACGCCGGATGCCATAACCCTGGCCAAGACGCTGGGAGGCGGCGTTCCGATCGGAGCCATCATCATAGCCGAAAAATACGCCGGCATCTTTTCGCCCGGAACCCACGCCACCACCTTTGGCGGAGGGCCTCTGGTCTGCGCCGCCGCGCTGGCAGTGCTGGAAGCAATCAAAAAAGAAAATCTGTTGAAAAACGCGGTGAGAATGGGCGCATACCTGCAAGAACGGCTGCGCAAAATCTCGCCTCTGGTAAAAGAAGTCCGGGGAATCGGCCTAATGCTCGGCTGCGAGTTGAAAATCCCCGGGGCGGAAATTACCGAGGAAGCGCAGAAAAACGGTTTGCTGGTCAACTGTACCCAGCATAACGTTTTACGGGTTATGCCGCCCCTTACCCTAACCAGGGAAGAGGCCGACCTCGGCCTTTCCATACTAAGGGCTTGTTTATGAATAACATTACTATTTGCCGGAGGTGATTTTGGAACGAGACAAGGAACGAAGAAGATTGCGTACCCACGGTGGTACGGAAGCGATGAGCGACGCAGTCGCAGTCCAAAAGCGGCCCGGCCCTTCGGGGAATCCCGCCTTTGAGTCATTGCGTTGTTGCTCCTCGGCTATGTGCCGCAGAGGGCACACCGCCTTCGTCGCGCCTTGCACTGACCTCAAATCCGGGATTCCAAATAGCGAATGTTATTCATAAACAAGCCCTAAACCAAAACAATGTTTAAACTGAGAAAGAAAGACTTTTTGCAGATAAGCGACCTGACTGCCGACGAGGTCTTTCATCTTTTTGAGCTGGCTAAGGACCTCAAGAACCGGCATAACCGCGGAGAGTTGCGCGTCCCGATCTTAAAGGGAAAGGTCCTGGGTATGATCTTTGTCAAACCGTCCACCCGGACCCGCACCTCGTTTGAAGTGGCGATGCTGCAGCTGGACGGACACGCCATAAATCTTTCCGCAGAAGGCACCCAGATTTCCCGCGGGGAGACAATGGCCGACACCGGCCGCACTCTCTCCCGGTATCTGGACGGAATAATGATTCGCACTTTTGAGCAAACGGAGACCGAGGAACTGGCAAAACACAGCGACATTCCAATCATCAACGGATTGACTGACCTCTATCACCCCTGCCAGGCCCTGGCTGATTTTTACACCATCTGGGAGAAAAATGGTAGCTTTAAAGGGGTAAAACTGGCCTATTTCGGAGACGGAAACAACGTCTGTCACTCCCTCATGCAAACGGCAGATCTCCTTGGAGTAGAGATGCTGGTGATAGCTCCTAAGGGTTATCAGCCCCGAAAAGAAGTGCTGGCAAAGTTGAAGAACGGCCATAAGAGGATAATGATCACCAGCAACCCGAAAGTCAGCCTTTCAGACGTTGACTTCATCTACACCGATACCTGGGTGAGTATGGGCCAGGAAGGGGCGAAAAAAGAGAAAAAAATATTCCGACCCTATCAGGTGAACAGCTTCCTCCTGAAGAGCGCTCCCTCCAAGGTAATGGTGATGCACTGCCTGCCTGCCCACCGCGGAGAAGAGATAACTGACGAGGTAATTGATGGCCCTAATTCCATCGTCTGGGACCAGGCCGAAAACCGTCTCCACCTTCAAAAGGCCCTCCTGGCCGCCCTACTCTAAAAAAACTTTATTTGGCCGGCAGCGGCGGCTCCGGAATCTGATGGCGGTCGAAGGGTTTGACGGCTTTCTGCTGCAGAATCTTGAAAACATCGGTTACTTTACCGGGCTCTTTCTGGAAGACGTTTTCAGCATCGTCACTTCTAAAGAAATCTTTCTTTTTACCCACCCCCTGATTTACCAGGAAGCCCTGTTTTATCTTTCCGGCAATTTACCCCTGCGAAAATCCGTTGAATTGTGGGATAAAAAATCAATCATCTCCGGTCTGAAAAAAGTGGGGATGGAACCGGAACTGTCAACCGGTCATTTTGTAAAACTGAAGGAGACCTTTCCGGCAACATTTTTTGAACCGAACCTTCTGCCGCTCCAGATACGGTCCGTAAAAGACGAGGCGGAAATTACGCTCATCCGCAAAGCCGGCCGGATTACCGGAAATGCCTTCCGACAGGCGCAAAAAATGCTGAAACCCGGCGCACAAGAGGAGGAATTAGCGCTTCTCTTGCAAAGACGCATGGAAGAAGGCGGAGCCGGGCCGGCTTTCCCGGTCATCGCGGCTTCCGGAGAGCGCACCTTCTTTCCGCACGCAATTCCAACAACAAGCAAAATATCCGGCCAGAGTTGGGTAGTGGTGGATTTCGGCGCCAAATATTCCGGCTACTGTTCGGACCTTACCCGGGTCTTCTTTCCCGGTAAAAAAGATAAGAAGGCTTTGGAAATTCTCCGAATCCTTTCTACGGCCAAGAAAGCCGCGGAGAAAAAAGCCGGGCCGGGCGTACCGGCTAAAGACGTGGATGCTGCCGGCCGGAACATCCTGAAAAAAAAGGCCCTGGACCAGTACTTTATCCACAGTATCGGGCACGGCGTCGGCCTTTCCGTTCACGAAGAGCCAACCTTAAGTCCCGGGAGCCGGGACATTCTAAAGCCGGGAATGGTGATAACGCTGGAGCCGGCGGTCTATATACCGGGCTGGGGCGGAATGAGGGTGGAGGACACCTACCTGGTCACCAAAACCGGCCTGGAAAACCTAACCGCCTGATTTTATTCATTCCTCTCCCCGTTGGGGAGAGGTGAGGGGAAATAATCATGCTTCGCAAACCAGTGGTCAGCGGCACATTCTATCCGTCCAGCGCTAGAGCCCTGCGTGAAATGCTAACTTCGCTTGTTTCCTCCCCCATGGTGGGGGAGGCGAGGTGGGGGGGTGAAAAAATTTCAGCCGTCGGCGCCATCGTCCCACACGCCGGTTACGTCTGCTCCGGCGTGGTGGCCGGCGCAGTTTACAGCCGGCTCTCCATCCCGGAACTGGTCATAATCTTAGGTCCAAACCACACCGGCCTTGGTCCGGCCTTCTCCCTGATGGCAGAAGGCGCCTGGCAGACACCTTTGGGCGAAATTCCCATCTCTTCTCTGGCCAAAAATCTTCTGACGCAGAGTTCTCTCTTAAAAGAGGATGAAAGCGCCCACCAATCTGAACATTCCCTGGAAGTGCAGGTGCCGTTTTTGCAATTTTGTGCCCAAAACCCGTTTGAAATTATTCCGATTGTGGTCGGTTCTCTACAGCAAACAAACCTCCTGAAAATGGGAAAGGAGATGGCTGGCTTTATCAAAAACAGCAAAAAGGAGACGCTAGTCATCGCCAGTTCCGATATGACCCATTACGAGCCGGACCGGGTTGCACGGGAGAAGGACAAGTATGCGCTGGGAGCAGTATTAGCCTTGGACCCGGAACTGCTTTTGCGCCGGACCGCGGAAAGGGATATCTCTATGTGCGGGGTCGGTCCAACCGCCATTATGCTCGAGGCGGCCCGGGAACTCAATGCGCAGAAAGCAGAGTTGGTGATGTATAATACCAGCGGGGATACCTGCGGGGATAAGGATTCCGTGGTGGGCTACGCCGGGGTTATTGTGGTTTAGTAAACCCGTATCCTCCAAATAAAGGTGGAAAATTATATGGACAATAGGCCGTTTCTCCTCTATAATACAGGAAAAACCGCACTTGCAGAGGAGCAACCCAATGGGTGAAAACAATAATACAAAATCTGCAATCCCGCACTTAGAAAGCAAATTAGTGACTCCTCACTTTGAAAGAGATGCAGAGGAAAAGCGATAAATCGAGACCCCGTAAAAAAGAAACAGGGCAAGAGCGTTCGGAGCAAGGGATTGGGGGCAAAGCGTAGAAAGAGGGTTTGATTGCGGGTTGAGAAAAATCTGAAGGTAATTGCGGATTTTTCTTCGCCATGGTGGTATACAGCAGTAATATGTGAAGAGTAAATCAGAATTTGGAGTTAAAACAGTTTTTTTTATAAGTCAAATGGGATATCGAATAATACTAATTCGCCATCAAAATTATGGTAATACCGAATTGAGTTTGCCATATAGCAAGGGTGCTGGTGCGACGGGCAAGGAACACCGCATATAGCACTGAGGGCGAGACAGTATTGCCGATGCGATGAGTAAAGAGCATCGTTTGGCAAGGGCAGTGAGTCGGTGAACCGTCCCCTGTTGACCGAAGCGTCTTCCGCAAGAAGCAAGGAGGAGGCAACGAGGCGTATTCATATACATTGAGGAAGCCGAATAAATGATTGGAGGATTATTGTGTGTATTGATAACCGGCAAATTATTCAGGGCAGGGAAATACCTGCGGAAAGTTACTGTGACCAGCCGTATATAGTACCAACGGATGACGATGCCTGGCTATGCTGTATCACAACGGGTAAGGGAAGTGAAGGGGACAAAGGACAGCATGTTATAACTCTCCGCAGCGCCGATAAAGGATGCAAATGGTCAGAACCCGTACCGTTGGAAACAATGGACAGCCCGGAAAATTCATATGCGGTAATGTTGAAAATCCCCTTTCCATCAAAGCAGGGCAGGCGACAACCATCCGTTAATGGACCATACGGACGTATATACATCTTTTACAACCATAACACCGACAATATACGCAAAGTGGAACGTCATGACGGCAAAGGGGCTTTCGACCGCGTGGATTGCCTCGGCTATTTTGTATTCAAGTATAGTGACGACCACGGCCGGAACTGGTCGGTAAAACGGTATGTTGTTCCTGTACGTGAGTTTGCCTGCGACAGGGAGAATATCTATAGAGGCAAACTGCGTTTTTTCTGGAATGTCGGCAAACCTTTCATTCATGCCGGCTCCGCATATGTTCCCCTGCACAAGGTTGGCCGCATGGGGGAAGGTTTTTTCGCACAATCAGAAGGAGCCTTACTGAAAAGCGACAACCTGCTGACAGAAAATGAGCCTGAAAAAATCCGCTGGGAGACACTGCCTGACGGTGAACAAGGCCTGAGAACACCGCCCGGAGGCGGTCCCGTGAGCGAGGAGCAGAGTTTCTGCGTTCTAAGCGACGGCTCGTTTTACTGCGTCTACCGTTCCATTGACGGATATCCGGTGGAATCTTATAGCCGGGACGGCGGCCACACATGGACCGAGCCGAGATACAAGCGGTATGCTGATGGTAGATTGATGAAGCATCCGCGTGCCGCAAATTTTGTCTGGAAATGCAGCAACGGAAAATACCTGTACTGGTTTCACAACCACGGCGGCCGTTTTATAAGAGAAATGTGGAACAGCTCTTCTGAAGACAACACAGTTGTCAGCGATAACTGCAATCCCTACGATGACCGCAACCCTGTCTGGCTCTGCGGTGGTGAGGAAATTGACACTCCGGGAGGAAGGGAAATCCTCTGGTCGCAACCGGAAATTGTATTATACGACGATGACCCTTATGTTCGCATGAGCTATCCCGATATGGTGGAGGAAGACGGCGAATTTTTCCTGACAGAGACCCAGAAAAACAAGGCGCGTGTCCATAAAATTGACCCTGCATTGCTTGACGTCCTTTGGAACCAGTTTACGGCAAAAGGAATCGTGCGGGACGGCCTGCTGCTGGAACTGCCGGATGGGAAATATATTCCTCCTGCGATAAAAGCTCCGCTTTTGCCTCTTTTCTGCGAGATGGATTCATCGAGCGCCGATTATGGCACCAGGCATACGAGACGGGGATTCACGATTGAAATGTGTTTGAAACTTGACGACATTTATCCCGGTCAGGTACTGATTGACGGACGCTGCCCAGACGGAAAGGGGTTAACGCTTGTGACAACCCTGCAGGGAACAGTGAAAATCTCACTTAATGACGGACGCACAGAAAACAGATGGGATTGCGACCCCGGGATCCTCAAATCCGGGCGGAAACATCGTCTCGCCGTTACAGTCGATGCCGGGCCTTGTATAATAACCTTTACAATTGACGGCGTGCTCAATGACGGTGGAGAGCACAGGCAGTTCGGGTGGGGACGTTTCAGCCCTAATTTGCGCCATTGCAACGGGTCTTCATCATGGAATCTATCGCAGGCAATCAGCTCTCTGCGGGTATACGGACGTGCTTTGCGGGTCGGTGAAATAATAGCCAATTTCCGGTCAATCTAAAAGGGCAGAATAAAGGCAACTTATTTATGAAACCGATTATAGCCGTGACAGAAAAAGAATTTTACAAGGCAAGGGAAGTATTTGCGGCATTTAAAGATTTCACATGCACGCCGGCTGAACCTGATGAATTTTTCCTCTCGGAGGCAATTCGCGAAAACCGTGCATTCGCCGCTGTTGTCGGCTTAGAGGCATACCGTAACCGTCTATATGAATCTTTGCCCAGGGGCGGAGTTATTGCCAGATTCGGCGTCGGCCATGACGGTATAGACAAAACCCAATCGACCAAAAACGGCATTCTGGTAACCAATACCCCGGGGGTACTGGATAATTCCGTTGCCGAACATGCTGTGCTTTTAATGGGAAGTTTTGCTCACAATATCGGCCGCAGCCATTATGAAATGAAACAAAAACTGTGGAATCCCGTCATAGGCTCGGAATTGTACGGTAAGGCGCTACTGGTCATCGGTTGCGGCTCTATCGGCTGCAAGGTCGCAAGAATCGCGTCCGCAGGATTTTCAATGCGCGTTAGCGGTTACGATACAGCCTCTCTGGATGCGGCGCGGGTTAAAAAGGATTTCGGCGTCTGTAAAATTCATCAAAAACTTGACCATGCTTTGGCCGAAGCCGATTTTATCAGCTTACATATCCCCTGTACTCTCGCTACACGCCATTTTGTCAACAGGGCTTTCCTCTCCGCCCTGAAGCCCCAATGTGTTATTATCAACACCTCCCGCGGTCAGGTTATTGATGAAGAGGCTCTCTACGATGTATTAAAAGCCGGGCGCATTGCAGGTGCCGCAATTGATGTTTTTGAAAACGAACCTTTCATTCCTGTAAGTCCCGGTAAAGACCTTCGAAAGCTTGAAAATATTTTGATGACTCCCCATATAAGCAGCAGCACGAAAGAGGCATGCTGCAATATGGCATTAACCTGTCTTGTTAACATCAAAGCCGCTGCTGAAAAGAGGTATGGAGATATGGCTCTATTAAACAGGGATGTTCTAAAATCTTTACCAGGAGGCTGATTATGCAGAATCTTTTTCGCAAATCACTCGTTGAAAGAAAGTTTACTCTGGGAGCATGGATGCAGATTGGACATCCCTCCATTGCTGAAATTTTCTGCCGTCACGGTTTTGACTGGATATGTGTAGACATGGAACATGGGGCAATCGATATTGAGACCGCGGCCAATATTTTCCGTACGATAGAAAAATATAATACCATACCCATAGCTCGCCTACCCCAGAACGATCCGGTCTGGATACACCGCATCCTTGATGCAGGAGCGCAAGGTCTTATTATCCCCATGGTTAAAAATGCGAAGGAGGCTGAGAACGCAGTTTGCCAAGCAAAATATCCGCCGCGCGGAATAAGGGGTTTTGGCTACAGCCGCGCCAATACTCACGGTATAGACTTTGACAATTATATCAAAACCGCCAACGATGAAATTGCAATGATTATGCAAATTGAGCATAAAGATGCAATCGACAATCTTGAAGGCATGCTCAATATTGACGGTGTTGACGGCGTCTTTCTCGGTCCTCTGGATTTAAGCGGGTCCATGGGAATCCCCGGCCAGTTGGAGCACCCGGATATGTTGAAATACCTTGAAACTTTCCGGCAACTGAGTTTTAAATCCGGAAAATCATTTGGCTTACACGTCATCAGACCTAACGAAGAGAATATCAGGGCAACCATTGCCTTGGGTTATAATTTCATTGCACTTGGCCTGGACGTTGTCCACCTGCATGAAAGTTCAAAAAAGACATATAATATTGCATCAAAATTAAAGAAAAAATAAGTGACCGAAGAAGTATTCGGTTGGTTGGGTCTATCGTGATAGTTACCTTGAATACGGGAACTAGGAGGTGAGCTGATGAGTCGTCCGGTAGTCGAAACGATGGTCGAGCCGCGCGCCGTGTACGTTGCGGATTACCCTGTCCGGCCCCGTTGGCGCCTCGCGTTTATTGTTCAAAGCCGCAGCGACTCCGATCTGGAAGTCGTCGAGTACCGCATTCTGCATCACGCCACACCATCGGCCCCGTGGTTGTTGTTTCAGAGACCAAAGGCACCTCATCCCGGACTAATCGGTCAATACATCACGATCGGGTCCAGCCGGATTGTTCCAGGGGCATTCCCCGGCATCGAACTGCGAGACTGTTTCCCGGGCACGTTACCGTCCGCGATTCGGATTGAGGTTGACGTGCATGATCGCCAAAGCACCGGGCTGACGACCGTGTCGGAAGTCGTATCCCTGATTCCAAAGAAGACGTACTATATGACTTTTCCACTGTAAATATTTATCCCGACAGGGGAGGGTTATCAAGACTTATGGACGAAAAACATTTACGGAAGTTACTGCAGGAGTTTAAGGCGGGGCGGAAAAGCGCGGAAACGGTGCTGACGGAACTGAAGTCCCTGCCATACCGCGACCTGGGTTTTGCCCGGCTGGATACGCACCGGGCTCTGCGCTGCGGCTTCCCGGAAGTCATCTACGCGCCGGGCAAGACCGACGAACAGTTGTTTGAGCTCGTAAGAGAGATTGCCCGGGACCACCCGGAAAAGTTTCTGGTCACCCGGCTGGAAGCCAAGCGGGCGGCGCTACTGCGAAAAAAGATTCCCGGACTCACTTATTTTCCGGAAGCGCGGCTTCTGACCGGGAAGATATCCGAACCAACTTCCAAAAACTACATTATGGTTGTCAGCGCCGGCACCGCGGACCTTCCGGTTGCCAGGGAAGCGGAGATTACCGCCAAGGTGATGGGCAGCCGGGTGAAGACCGTTTATGACGCCGGCGTGGCCGGACTGCACCGGCTCCTAAATTCGGTGGAGGCAATTCAAAAAGCAGCCTGCATCGTGGCGGTGGCCGGGATGGAAGGCGCCCTGCCTTCGGTGGTGGCCGGTATCTCCGGAAGACCGGTCATCGGCGTGCCTACTTCCATCGGATACGGCGCTTCTTTCGCAGGTCTGACCCCGCTTTTGACGATGCTGAACTCATGCAGTCCCAACGTGGCGGTGGTAAATATTGACAATGGCTTCGGCGCCGGCTTTATGGCGCATCTGATAAATGCACAGGGAGAAAAATGGAAAAAACGCTGAAACTGGTTGAAAAAGAGATTGAGTCAAAGTTGGACCACAAAGACCGGATGCGGGAGAAGGTCATGCCTGCTTGCCGCGAAGTTGTCCGTATGGCTTCCGAAATCATCAAGGAAGTGCACCGGCACCACTGGCAGAACGCGAAAAAGGACCTGCAGAAAGCGTCTAAAGCGATAAAAGAGATACAGAAATTGCTGGCGAAGGAACCCGACCTGCGCTTTGCCGGTTTTGTGACCATGGCGGAAAAGGAGTATGCGGAAGCCGCCATCACCCTTGCGGTCCTGGGCGACAAGCGACTTCCCCTGCCGGCGGAACTTTCAATCGCGGCGCCGGAATATCTCAACGGAATGGCCGAGGCGATCGGCGAGATGCGGCGGCACCTGCTGGACCGCCTGCGCAAACAGGAATTTGCCGAGGCGGAACACATCCTTTCCGTAATGGACAGTTTTTACTATTTCCTCTTTTCGCTTGACTACCCGGACGCAATCCTGCGCGGTTTGCGCCGTATGGTTGACAACGACCGCGGTATCATTGAGCGAAGCCGGGGAGACCTTACCAGCGCCCTGATTCAGGAAAACCTGCGCCGGGAACTCATGCGCGTGGAAAAGAAAATCGGGAGAAAAAATGACCCAAAAAAAAGCATCAAAGAAAACTAAAACGCAAGAACACTCCACCGGCGAAATCCTGAACGCGCTGAGCAAGGTCAGCGCCGCAATCAGTTCCGACCTCTACCTGGAGGACGTCCTGCGGCTCATCGTCACCGTCACCGCCGGAGTAATGAACTCAAAAATCTGCTCGCTGATGCTCCTGAACGACAAAAAAGAACTGGAGATTAAGGCAACCCAGTCCATCAACCCGGAATATATCCGCAAGCCCAACCTGAAAATGGGCGAGGGGGTTGCCGGCAAAGTGGCGGTTGAAAACCGGCCCATCGTGATCTTTGACGTCCAGTCGGAAAAAGAATATATCCACAAGGACCTGGCTAAAAAAGAAGGCCTGGCTTCCATGCTCTCGGTTCCGCTGGCGGTGCGGGGCAAGGTTATCGGCGTGCTCAATACCTACAGTTCGACTCCTCACAAATTCAGCGAAGAGGAGATTGAAATCCTCCAGACGGTGGCCAGCCAGGCCGCGGTGACGATTGAAAATACCCAACTGATGGTCAAAACTCGGGTCATCGAGGAGGAGTTGGCAAGCCGCAAGATGATTGAACGGGCAAAGGGAATTCTGATGCACAAGAAAGGATTGGGCGAGGCGGAGGCTTTCCGCTTCATCCAGAAGGAGAGTATGGACCGCCGCACATCAATGCGCCAGGTGGCCGAAGCCCTCATCCTGGGTGAACAGTTACAAAAATAAAAAATACAAGAGTTGTATCTTGGAGGACAGCATGGTAAAGGTTATGTGTTTGGTTTTTTTAGGTTTGTCTTTGTTTGTCTCACGGAGCAATGCGCTACCGGCAGTCAAAACCGTTGAAACGCGTGACGGGAGGCTGATCGTCAACGGGAAACCCTTCTTTCCCATTGGTGTCTACCATGCCGGCCACTGGCACAAAGGCTTGCGCGAATGCGGAACCCAGGGCTTCAATTTGGTCCAGGCCTACGGCGGCTCCCCTGAAGATATGCGTAAAGACGTTGACGATGCGTTCGCGAACGGCATGTACTCGGCCCTGGCGCTGAATGCTTATTGCGAACAACCGGAACTAGTCGAGAAGATTGTGTTAGCCTGTCGCGAAGCCCCGGGACTACTGGTTTGGCTGCTGGAAGATGAACCCAACATCCGCCTTCCGGAACCGAAAGATATGCCCTACGCCGAGCGGCCATTTAGACTGCCTCCGGCCAAACTAAAGCCCATTTATGAGTTGCTCAAGCGGCTCGATCCTGTTCACCCTGTTTGGATCAACCTCGCCCATGGTTACCTGGCGGATCACCAGGCTTACAATGCTGTCGCCGATATCCAGTCCGATGACATCTATCCGGTACCGGGAACAGCCCTGCCGGCCGTGGCCTCTTATGCCGATGTTGTCGTTCAAGGTGCCGCGGGCAAGGTGCCTTGGCTGGTATTGCAGATGGCGCCTGTCCGGCCGGAACTGGGCGACAAGGACCGGCATCCTACGATGGCGGAAGTACGTTGCATGACCTACATGGCCCTGGCACATGGCATCACCGGAGTGGCTTACTACAGCTTCAACGAACGACCTATCTGGGATAATCCGCCGGGGTTGGGCTGGCGAACCAGTGAGTCTGCCCCCGCGTACTGGGCGCAGTGGGCGGACCTGACAACGGAACTTGCCGCTCTGGCGCCGTATCTGCTGGCTCCCCCGGTACAGGGAAACGTCAAAACGGAGATCACCGAAGGCTCGGATGAACCGGGACCGTGGAACCACCCGGCACTGCACGTCTCACTGCGGAAGACGGAGACCGGGTACTTCCTCATAGCGGTGAACGGTTTCAATTCGTTGGTTAAGGCCCGCCTGACGCTCCCGGTAAATCCCAAAGCGCCGCAAGCCGCGGTACGGTTTGAAAACCGGCTCATACCGGTGACAGAAAGTACGATTGAAGACACTTTTGCACCGTATGCGGTGCACCTGTACGACTTTCCGATGAAGCCGTGAAGTCCAGCAGACCAGCGAACTTGTCCATTTCACGCTGAGTCAAGACACAGCAAAGACAATACGGGAGAAAAAATGAGAAAGAAATGTTTATCGATTTTTGTACTCATAGCTGCTTTGTGGAATATTAATCTGTCGGCAGTCGAAACAAACCTTCCGGATGTTAAAAAAGTGGAAATTGGAAAGAATAACGAACTATTAGTAAATGGAGCTCCCTTTTTGCCTTTAAACGCCCATTGGAGCGGACATTATCATAAAGGACACCAGGCGGTTAGCAAACAGGGGTTTAATGTTTTTGAAGCCTGGGGAAGCTCCCCGGAGGGTGTCAGGGAAGATTTGGATACTGGTTATAAAAATGGGCTCAGGGCTTTTGTTTCTCTTATCGGGATATCGGATAATCTTCCTCTGATAGAAAAAATTGTCCTGGCAAATAGAGACCACCCGGCGCTTCTATGTTGGGACCTCGAGGATGAAGCTAATGCCAAAATAAACGGAGCGTTCAAAGTATCACCGGAAGTGCTGGAAAAAGTTTACGATCTTATAAAAAAATTGGATCCGAATCATCCGGTAATGTTGAATCTTACGGGCATGGGTGATTTTTTTACCTACTATAAAGTAACCGATATCATGAGTTGCGACCCATATCCTCTTCCGGGCTATGCGATAACCGATGTGGCCAGAATCGTGGATTCCGCCGTAAAAGGAGTGGACAGCAAGAAACCTGTCTTTTGTATCGTGCAGATGTTTAAGGATGATAGTCAAACTCCCGGCTTAATGGAGAATGAGAACCGCGCGCCCACTCCAACAGAAGCAAAATGCATGGTTTATCTGGCTATTACCCGGGGAGCGACCGGATTCGGTTTTTTCTCTTACAACCAACTTGTGGGAAAAGATCTCGTGCCAATAGAAAAAAGAGAGCCTGCTTTATGGGCGTACATGAAAGATTTGCTTGCAGAAGTTAAGAGCCTTTCGCCTGTTTTACTTTCAAAAACTTCTGAAAAGAAGGTGTCGGTGCGCATCATTTCTAAAAACAAAGCAGGTGAAAATGGATATTCCCCTGTCTACACCATACTGAAGGAGTATCAAAATAAGTTATACCTGATTGCCGTTAATAGCGGCACCGGGTCAACCGCGGCGAAGTTCGCTGTATCTGAAGCAGGCGATTTTGAAAAAGGCGGGATGGCTGAAGTATTATACGAGGGACGAAAGGTTAAAATCGCGCCTGGTTTTTTCAAGGGAAACGTAGAGTTTCAAGATATGTTCAAACCTTACCAGGTGCATGTTTACCGTATAGATATACCCAATGATTCCATGCTCACGGTTAAAGAAAGTAACAATAACGGCTTGAAAACGGTGGAGTTGGAGAATAATTTTCTTAAGGTGACCGTTGCCCCGGATATAGACGGCAGAATGATAGAATTTGTTAACAAAATAACCGGGCGTAATCAATTGTATCTAAACAAGGAGAATCTTCTATCCAAATCTGCGCAGATAAATTGTGGTGGATTAAAAGACATGGTTGATTCCTATGGTGGATTTAATTACCCCGGTACTTTTTGGGGAGAAAAATACGATTATGAGATTATCCGGGATAATGACAGAATAGGTGTAATGGTTACTGCTTCCAAAGGAAACGTGAAAATTGAAAGAGAAATGAGCATATATCAAGGCAGTTCCAGATTAAATGTTAAGGTTAAATATACTAACATTGGTAACGACGAAAAAAGATTCCTTATTAAATTACACGGAGAATTCCAGGTAGGCGGCAATGTAACTGAAAAAGATTTTATCTATTATCCCAACGGCAACGGGTTAAACAGGCTTCAACTCGCCAAAGAATATACGGGTTGTTTTTATAAGCCTGACCAGGGATGGTGGGCTTGCGTGGATGAAGGCAGCGGGGAAGGAGTGGTTATGTCCTATAATCCGGATGAAATGGACAATCTATATATTTGGCACGACAAAAGCGGAAAAACACCCTTGCATACATTGGAATTCTGGGGTAAGTATACTAAAGTGCCTCCGAATGAATCCGCCAATATGGACGTAAATTATTATATGGTAAACAAGGCGCTTTCCCTCAAAAATAATTTTTCGGAACTGATCTGGCCCATCCTGATGCATAGATAATGACACCCCCTTGCCTTATCCTCCACTGCGGGGGTGGTAAAGAGGGAGCTCGCAACGACAATGGAAAAATATATCTGGGTAGTGGACTACGGCCTGGGAAACCTGCGCAGTGTCAGCAAAGCACTGGAGAAAGTCGGCGCCAGGGTCAGGATGGGTTCCGAACCGGAATTGCTGAATGGCGCGCAGGGTGTTGTCCTGCCCGGGGTTGGCGCTTTTGACGCCGCGGTAAACAATCTTAAATCTGCCGGACTTTTTCAGATAGTACTTGATTACCTGAAAAAGGACCTGCCTTTCCTGGGCATCTGCCTGGGTTTCCAACTTCTATTCACCGGAAGCGAAGAAGGCGCGGAAGCCGGGTTCAAAATTATTGAAGGTAAAAACCAACGTTTCCCGGATACGGTAAAGGTCCCGCAAATCGGCTGGAACAGCGTTGCCTACACCCAACCCAGCCCGCTTTTTTCCGGAATCCCGGAGGGTTCGCAGTTCTATTTTGTCCACTCTTATTATGGAAAGAGCCGAGAAACCGAGACAGGCCGCACCGAATACGGGGTTTCTTTTACAGCGGCGCTCCAGAAAGGAAATATCTTCGCCGCCCAGTTTCACCCGGAGAAGAGCGGAGATCTGGGGTTAAGGATGCTGGAAAATTTTGTGGAGTATACAAAAAATTATGGTTATTATTCTTGATTTTGGATCGCAGTACACGCAGTTGATTGCGCGGCGGATCAGAGAAGCAAAGGTCTATTGCGAAATCCTGCCTCACAACGCGACCGTTGCCACCTTAAAATCACGCAACCCGCAAGCCCTGATAATCTCCGGAAGCCCGGCCAGCGTCTCGGAAGAAAAACACCCTGACTGCGACCCGGGCGTCTTCTCCCTGGACATCCCTGTTTTAGGCATCTGTTACGGCATGCACCTCACCGCGCAAATTTTAGGCGGAGAGGTGAAATCCGCCGGAAAACGGGAATACGGACGTACCGCCTTTGCCGCAAAAAAGCGTAACGACCTTTTCTTCAGCCTTCCCCTGCGCTTCATCACCTGGATGAGCCACGGCGATTACGTCAGTAAACTGCCGCACGGATTCGAAGTAATCGGTTCTTCCGGCAACTGTCCGGTTGCCGCTTTCCGCCACAAGAGTAAAAAAATATTCGGGGTACAGTTCCACCCGGAAGTAAGCCACACGCCAAAAGGACCGGATATCTTCCATAACTTTCTCTTCCGTATCAGCCACCTCTCGCCGGACTGGACGATGGCTTCCTTCATCCAGAAAGAAAAGGATGAAATTCGTAAAAAGGTTGGAGACGGGCAGGTGGTCAGCGCGCTTTCCGGCGGAGTTGATTCTTCGGTCCTGTCGGTTCTGCTGCACAAAGCGATTGGCGACCGGCTCCAATGCGTCTTTGTGGATAACGGCCTGCTGCGCTCCGGTGAACGGGAAGTTGTGGAAGAGACGTTCCGCAGACATTTTCGGATGAACCTGCTGGTAGTGGACGCCAAAAAACGTTTTTTGAAGAAACTCTCCGGCGTGATTGACCCGGAAAAGAAGCGCAAGATTATCGGCGGGGAATTCATCCGTATATTTGAGGAAGAAGCCAAAAAAATCGGCCGGGTCAGGTACCTGGCCCAGGGCACCCTTTACCCGGACCTGATTGAAAGCGTCTCCGTCTTCGGCGGGCCGACTTCCCGGATTAAGAGCCACCACAACGTCGGCGGCCTGCCGGAGAAGATGGAACTGGACCTGATTGAACCCTTAAAATATTTATTCAAGGATGAGGTGCGGCTCCTGGGAAGAGAACTGGGATTGCCGAAGGAAATTACCGGGCGGCACCCGTTCCCCGGGCCGGGCCTGGCGGTGCGTGTCCTGGGAGAAATTACAAAAACGCGGCTTGATATTTTGCGCAAAGCAGATGAAATTTTCATTGCGGAAATAAAGGCCGCCAACTGGTACGACCGTATCTGGCAGGCCTTTGCGGTTCTCCTGCCGGTCAAGACCGTAGGCGTGATGGGCGACGCCCGCACCTACGAAAACGTGATTGCGCTCCGGGCCGTCTGCAGCGTTGACGGCATGACCGCGGATTACACCCCTATCCCCCACCCGCTGCTGGGTAGGATTGCCAGCCGGATTATCAATGAAGTGAAGGGTGTCAACCGGGTGGTTTACGACATCAGTTCCAAACCGCCGGCGACGATTGAATGGGAATAAACCCTGGGAATAAACGGAGAAAAAGAATGAAGAAACATTTTGCGCCCAGCGAGTACCATTTTAATTACCTTAAGACGATTAAACCGGAAGCATCTTTCCGGACCGGCGAAGACCCTTACGTTTGGCAGAAAAAACTGCGGCTTCGACTGGAAGAAATGTTGGGCGGTTTCCCGGTCCGGACGCCCTTGAAAGCTGAAACCGTTGAAAAGAAAATTCTTCCCGGTTGTATCCGGGAAAAGATTGTTTTCCAAAGTGAACCGTTTGCCGATGTGCCTGCTTATCTTTTGATTCCCGCTAAAATCAGTCCGCCCTTCCCGGTCATAATCTGTCTGCAGGGCCATTCGCCCGGAATGCATATTTCCATAGGCCAGGCAAGCAACAAAGAAGAAGAGGAACTGATTGCCGGAGACAGGGACCTGGCTATCCAGGCGATAGAAAATAATTACGCCGCTCTGGTCATAGAACAACGATGTTTCGGAGAGCGGCGGGAAACAAAACAGAAAGAGAAGGCGCCCCACGGTTGTCAGGACGCCGCCATGCATTCCCTGCTATTGGGTAAGACGCTTGTCGGAGAAAGGGTTTGGGACGTCATCAGGGGTATTGATTATTTAAAAACAAGAAAGGAGATTGACGGCCGCCGGATTGCCTGCACGGGAAATTCCGGAGGAGGAACGGTAACCTTTTTTACCGCCTGTGTTGACGAACGCATCAAGGTGGCGGTCCCATCCTGCTATTACTGCAGTTACCGCGACAGCCTGATGCAAATCTACCACTGCACCGATAATTACCTTCCCGGGATATTGAAAGTAGCTGATATGGGTGATTTAGCCGGTTTAATTGCACCCAGGCCGTTGATAATTCTGGCCGGCGAGACCGACCCCATCTTTCCGGTTGCCGGTGTTAAAAAAGCTTTCCGGCAGACCAAAAAGATTTATCAGGCATTTAAGGCCGACCGGCAACTGCATCTTTTGGTTGGAAAGGAAGGTCACCGCTTCTACGCCAAACTGGCCTGGCCAAAAATTAGAAAATTCTTATAATAACCGTTTCTTACTTGCCTTTTTGACGCCCCTACTTCTCCAGAACTTCTTTAGACAGGCCTTCTTCCGGCTCAAACGGGTATCTTCCGCTGAAACAGGCGGTGCAGAACTCTTCCGCCGGCAGAGGCATTGCGGCCAGCATCCCTTCGTGGCTTAAATAACTGAGGCTGTCCAGGTTGAGGTATTTGGTCATCTCCTTCAAATCGTACCGGTTCGCCAGCAGTTCTTCCGGTGTGGGAAAGTCAATTCCGTAAAAACAAGGGTGCCGGTGCGGCGGGCAGCTGACCCGCATGTGAATTTCTTTGGCGCCGAAATTACGCAGGGTCCGCACCCGGCTGCGGCTGGTTGTGCCGCGGACGATTGAATCCTCAACCAGAATTACTTTTTTACCGGAAATCAGTTCCCGGACCGGGTTCAGTTTAATTTTGACGCTCAGGTCTCTTACCCTCTGCGCCGGCTGAATGAAGGTCCGGCCGACGTAATGATTGCGGATAAAACCCATTTCAAACGGCCGGCCTGTTTTCTGGCTGAAACCCAGCGCCGCATAGTTGCCGGAGTCCGGAACCGGCATGACAAAGTCGCCGCTTGCCGGCGATTCCTGCGCCAGTTGTTCACCCAGCCGCTTGCGGGTCAGATAAACGCTGTGACCGAAAATACGGCTGTCCGGCCGGGCAAAATAGATGTACTCAAAGATGCAGAGAGCGTGTTTCCGGCTTGAAAACGGCTGGAGCGACTCCAGGCCTTTTTCGCTGATAATCACAACTTCACCCGGCTCCACTTCCCGAAGGTATTCGGCTTCACAGATGTCCAGGGCTGCGGTTTCCGAAGCAACTACATACCCGCCGTTGATTTTTCCCAGGCAGAGGGGCCGGAAACCATGCGGGTCGCGCGCCGCGATTATTTTGTCCCTGGTAATAAAGACCAGGCAGTAGGCGCCTTCAATCTGGAACAGCGCCTCAATCAAGTTTTCGGGAAAGGTCTTTGTTTTGCTGTGGCTGATGAGGTGGGTAACCAGTTCGCTGTCAGTGGTGGAATGGAAGAGCGCGCCCTGTTTTTCCAGCCGGCGCCTCAAGGCTTTGGTGTTGGTGAAGTTGCCGTTATGTCCGACCGCAATCAAACCGTCGTAATAGTCGGCCAGAAAGGGCTGGGCGTTTTTGATGTTGGAACCGCCGGTAGTGGAATAGCGGGTGTGGCCGATCGCCAGGTGCCCGGTCAAGCCTTTCAGTTTTTCCGGGGAGAAGACCTCGGAGACCCGGCCCATGCCCAAATGAGACTTCAACTCCTTGCCGTCAGAAGCAACAATTCCGGCGCTCTCCTGGCCCCGGTGCTGGAGTGCGTAAAGACCCAGAAAAGTCAGGTCGGCCGATTCCGGATGTCCGTATATTCCAAAAACCCCGCATTTTTCCCTTCCTTCCATACGCGCTAAATTATACCACGCGCTGCCCGAAAATTTGATTTTACTTACCGTAAGGTGATACAATTCCTGTTAAAGAGAGGCAGCGTAGCCTCCAGAAGCAGCGTTGCTTTTGGGGGTTTTTTTTATGGCTATAAGGGTCTGTCTCTTAAATAAAGTTAACCCTGAGGGAAGATATGGATATAAAAAAAGGGAGGGGAATAATCGCCCTGGAAGACGGTACAATTTTTGAAGGCACCGCTTTTGGCGCCTCCGGGGAGAGGGCGGGCGAGGTAGTATTCAATACCAGCATGACGGGTTACCAGGAAATTATCACCGACCCTTCCTACAAAGGCCAGATAGTCATTATGACCTATCCCTTGATTGGAAATTACGGAGTAAATGAAGGAGATTTCGAGTCCCTCAAACCCCGCGCCGAGGGGTTTATCGTTAAAGAATACAGCCGCATCGCGAGCAACTGGCGGGCGGAGAAGAGTCTGGGCGATTTCCTTGGAGAACACGGCATTATCGGACTGGAAGGAGTTGACACCAGGGCATTAACCAAACACATTCGCATCGCCGGGTCTATGAAAGCAATTATATCTACCGAAAATTTCGAGCGAAAAAATTTAATAAAGAAAGCAAAAAGTTCTCCGGGCTTGACTGGTCAGGACCTGGTAAAAGAAGTTACTTCTGCAAAATATTATAATTGGAATAAAAAAGGGAAATACAAAGTAATAGTTATTGATTGTGGAGTCAAATATAATATCCTGCGCGAATTGGCTGCCCGTGAATGCCGGGTAAAGGTTGTTCCGGCGCGGACAGCCGCCCGTGAAATATTAGAATTTAAACCGGATGGCGTGTTGATTTCCAACGGTCCGGGAGACCCGGCCGAAGCGCCGTATGTTGTCGAAACCGTAAAACAATTGCTGGGCAAATTTCCCATCTTCGGAATTTGCCTGGGACATCAGATTCTGGGATTATCTTTTGGCGGAAAAACTTACAAACTGAAGTTTGGTCATCACGGCGGAAATCATCCGGTAAAAGATTTAAAGACCGGAAAGTTGGCGATAACTGTTCAGAACCACAGTTTCTGCATCGACATTGATTCTTTGAACAAAAATGATATTGAGATTACTCATATTAATCTAAACGACCAGACCCTGGAAGGGATGCGGCACCGGAAACTGCCCGTATTCTCGGTTCAGTTCCATCCGGAAGCGTCACCCGGACCGCAAGATACCAATTATCTTTTTGACAACTTTGTAAAACTGATACAAAATCAATAAAACCAGAAAAAATATCCGTTCAGATAATTCTTTCAGCGGGCGTGCGGAGCGAGTTGCGGGCACGGTGTCCGCCAGAGGCGGACGAGCAACGAGCTGCGTCGAGCGTAGATTTCCTCGCTGGGGAAATCAAGCGTCCCGATGAAAAAATCTGTCTGAACGGAACATAAAAAATGCCTAAGCGAACGGACATTAAAAAAATACTGATTATTGGCTCCGGCCCGATTATCATCGGTCAGGCCTGCGAGTTTGACTATTCGGGGACCCAGGCCTGTAAAACCCTGAGGGCGGAAGGGTTCACGGTTGTGCTGGTAAACAGCAATCCGGCCACCATCATGACCGACCCGGAAACAGCTGACGCTACCTACATTGAACCAATTACCGCGGATATTGTGCGGAAAATTATCGAAAAAGAAAAGCCGGATGCTTTACTGCCCACCCTGGGCGGGCAGACCGCGCTCAATTTAGCGGTAGAATTATACGAACAAGGCATCCTGGATAAAAACAACGTAGAGATGATTGGCGCACAATACGGAGCAATTAAGAAAGCTGAAGACCGGGATTTATTTAAAGAGGCGATAAAAAAGACCGGTTTGGATATACCGCAAAGCGGCCGGGCCCATAACTTAAAAGAAGCGCGTACAGTTGCGGAAACGATCAGTTTTCCGGTAATTATCCGGCCCAGTTTCACTTTAGGCGGGACGGGCGGCGGGGTGGCCTATAATATTGCCGAATTCGAAGAAATTGCCGGACAGGGTCTAAAAATCAGCCCGATTCACGAAATACTGGTTGAAGAATCCGTGCTGGGCTGGAAAGAATTTGAACTGGAAGTTATGCGCGACCTCAAAGACAACGTGATTGTCATCTGTTCGATTGAAAATTTTGACCCCATGGGTGTTCACACGGGAGACAGCATAACCGTTGCGCCGGCCCAAACTCTTACCGACAAAGAATACCAGGCGATGCGCAATGCGTCCCTAAAAATAATCAGGGAAATCGGGGTGGAGACGGGCGGTTCCAACATCCAGTTTGCGGTCAATCCTGATACCGGACGAATGGTAGTCATTGAAATGAACCCCCGCGTATCCCGAAGTTCGGCCCTGGCTTCCAAAGTAACCGGCTTTCCGATTGCCAAGATAGCGGCCAAACTCGCCGTAGGATATACGTTGGATGAAATACCTAACGATATCACCCAAAAAACACCGGCTTATTTTGAACCGACCATCGATTACTGCGTGGTTAAAATTCCCCGATTCACCTTTGAAAAATTCCCGGCGGCAAATTCCGTATTGACCATATCAATGAAGTCGGTAGGCGAGGTTATGGGGATTGGCCGCACTTTTAAGGAAGCCCTTCAAAAAGCGCTCCGGTCTTTGGAAATAGGCGTCGCCGGATTGGACAAGAAGTTTGAAGACCCGGATGCGGAAAAAATTCAAGCAGGTCTGAGGATTCCCGCCCCGGAGAGAATCTTTTTTATAAAATATGCCCTGCAAAATGGCGTGAGTGTAGATGAAATTTATGGTTTGTCCAAAATAGATAAATGGTTTTTATCCAACATTCAACAAATTGTTGACTTGGAAAAAGAGATTACCCGCTATCACCGAAAAAAGAATATCCCAACTGATTTATTGCGCAAAGCCAAGCAATATGGTTTTTCGGATATTCAATTAGCCCGCCTTTTAAAGACAGATGAAAACTTTATCCGCAAACTGCGCCAGGAAAAGAACATTCTGCCTTCATTCAAGCAGGTAGACACCTGCGGGGCGGAATTTGAGGCGCATACTCCTTATTTTTATTCCACCTACGAGACGGAAGGTGAAAATTAAGCGTTCGGGTGTTTGGTCTGCTAAACACCCTGCGCGTCAGACAAGACATACGCAACTCGTGAACGAGACTCTCCGTGTTTCCGCCATAATTCTGGCGGACCCCGGATACTTATTCACTCGTATTGCTTGTCTTGTTCCTGACGCTCCGTGAAATTTTGCAGACCAAACACCCTCGCTTGGCTGGTTGTGAAAAACTAAGAAAATACCTGAAGCAGCATCTATTTCCCGAGGCAGAAGCGGGAGAAGATCTGGTCCAGGATTTCGGCACTTACCTGACGACCGGAAAGACGGCCGAGGTGTTTGGCGGCTCGATTTAAGTCCGCAGCCACAAATTCCAGCGGCAGACGTTCCTCCAAAGTTACGGCTGATTTCTGTAAATATTCAAACGCATTTTTCAAGGCGGTTTCCTGTTCCAGGGCCAAAAAAACCGGGTCTTCGCCTCCGCTGAACACTCTTCCCTCCTGAATGAAACCGGCTATTGTCTTTTCCAATTCCTCAATGCCCCAACCCTTGAGGGCAGAAATTTTTACGTGAGCGAACCTCCCCCCCACCTCACCTCCCCCTCCGGGGGGGAGGAATTTATTTTGGAAACCCCTCCCCTGGCGGGAAGGGCGCGGGAAGGAGAATAACTTATCCGGCAGGTCGGTCTTGTTAATTACCAGGATCGTCTTTTCCGGATTGACCTCAGCCAGTAACTTTCGGTCTTCCGGTTGAAGCGGCTTGCTCCGGTCCAGAACAAGCAAAATCAGTTCCGCAGCTTTTATCCAGGCCCGGCTGCGGGAAACGCCGGCTTCTTCAATCTTGTCTTTGGGCTGCCGGATGCCGGCGGTGTCAATAATCTTCAGCGGCCAGCCGGACACATTGACCATTTCCGATATTTCGTCGCGGGTGGTGCCGGGAACATCGGTCACGATCGCCCGTTCTTCCGCCAGGAGGATATTCAGCAAACTGCTCTTCCCGACGTTCGGCCGGCCCAGAATCGCCACCTTGAAACCTTCTTCCAGAATTTTACCTTCTTCGGCACCGGAGATAAATTCACTTGTTTTCCGGCAGATTTCGGATATTCTTTTCTGGTAAGAACTTGCGCTTCCCTTCGGCAAGCCATCTTCCGGAAATTCAATCCCGGCTTCTACTTCTGCTAAAAGACCAATAACATCCTCTTCCAATTCCGCAACCTTCCGGGAAAGCCGGCCCTGCAACTGGTCTAAGGCGGCGCAGAGTCCGGTTTCGGTCCGGCTGTTAACGGCCGCTAACACCGCTTCGGCCTGGGCCAGGTCTATCCGGCCGGAAAGAAAAGCCCGCCTGGTAAACTCGCCCGGTTCAGCCAACCGGCAGCCAGCCGAAATAAGCGCCCTTAAAACTCCCTTAAGCGGGACCGAGCCTCCGTGACATCCGATTTCCGCCATATCCTCCCGGGTGTAACTTCTGGGGCCCTTCATCACCGTCAGGAGAACCTCGTCCCGGGTTTGAATACCCTCCCGGATAAAGCCGTATTTGACCGTATGGGACGGGAGTTGTGTTAATTTTACCGGTTGGCCTTTTTTCCCCCGGAAAAGCCGCTCCAGGATGCGGTAGGTTTTTGGTCCGGAGAGCCGGACAATTCCAATGCCGCTGCGGCCCGGCGGAGTGGATATGGCGCAGATAGTGTCGTTTTTCATGCGGTCACGGACGGGGGGCAAGGTTCTTTTCCAATATTTGGGGTCTGGAGTCTGGCGTCTGATGTCTGGATTACTCTTCTTCAAGCATGGAGTCAAAAAAAGCCACTACATTTTTGCGGTTGCTGTCGTCTGCCATAAACTTCATCGCAGACCTGGGGTGCTGGTTCAGATGGCCGGTAATCATGTAAGGGATATCAAAACCCCAGCGCAATTTTTCCCGCATCGGTTCAATATGGTCCTGGATGCACTTAAGCACCGGCCGGAGATTGAACTTGGGGTTATGCAAAAAACTTAGCAGCAGTTCCATCTGGCAGTTGCCGGCGCCCCGGCCCAGCCCGGCCAGACTGGCATCCAGATAATTCGCCCCGTTTATCAGCGCTTCAACCGTATTAGCGTAAGCCAACTGCTGGTTGTTGTGAGTATGGATACCGATTTCTTTACCGACCGGCCTGGCGTAGCCTAAATATTTATGCACCAGATCCCTTATCTGTTCGCTGTAAAATGCACCGAAACTATCAACCAGGTAAACCACCTGGACCTCGGAAGCAGCCAGCAATTCCAGGGCATCGTTAAGTTCTTTTTCCTGGACCGTGGAAACAGCCATGAGGTTTACGGTGGTTTCGTATCCTTTGTCGTGGGCATCCGCTATCATGTCCAGCGCTTCCGGTATCTGGTGGATGTAAGTGGCAACGCGAATCATATCCAGGACGCTCTTTTCTGCCGGCAGGATATCTTCGTGGTAGTCGGTGCGCTCCGCATCGGCCATCGCCGCCAGTTTAAGCGGAGTGGGATTGTCGGCCACGATACGGCGAATATCGTCTTCGTCGCAATGCTTCCAACAGCCGAATTGGTCGGGTGCGTAAATTTTTTTGGACGACTTATATCCAAGCTCCATATAATCGATGCCGGCTTCGACGCAGGTTTCATAAACGGCTTTGATTGTATTATCGTCAAAGGCGTGGTCGTTCATCAAGCCGCCGTCCCGGACGGTGCAGTCCACCAGCTTTATCTGGGGCCGGTAGGCAATCCAACCGTCTTTTTTCACCTGCTTCGTTTCCGTTGTTTTGTTATCCTGAGCCATACGTTATAAATTATATTAGCAAATGGAGCAAAAAGTCAAAATTTTGACTGGTTGCGGAAAAAGCGTTAAAATTAAGAACTACGAAAGGATGGAATGGACTATCTCCTGATTAAAAACGGACGCCTTTTCAACTCCCCGAAAAAAGAAAACGCCGCTATTTTGATGCGCGGCAAGACCATCGTCCGCATCGGAAAGATTAAGACCGTTGGTGAAAATTGCCAAGTCCTGGATGCGGCCGGACGCATCGTTGCGCCCGGTTTTATCGAGGTACACATCCAGGGCGCGGGCGGCGCAAGCATTCTGGACGCCAACCGAAACGCGCTGGAAACCATCTCACGGACTCTTGCCCGGCTTGGCACAACCAGTTTCCTGGCTACCACCGTCTTTAAACCCGGCGCCGAAAACCTTCCGGTCACCGTAGCGTCGGAAAACACCGGAAAAGATTTAGGAGGCGCCAATCTGTTGGGAATTCACCTGGAAGGTCCGTTTGTCTCCCCGGAGAAGAAGGGCGGGATTTTAATGGATTCCATCTGCAAACCGTCGCTGAATATTTTGCGGAAGATATACGGCCTGACCGGCAAAACCCTTAAAATGATGGCTATCGCTCCGGAATTGCCGGGTAGTTTGCCAATAATCCGAAAATTAGTTGATTCCGGCGCAATCGCTTCTTTTGGACATTCCAGCGCTTCCTATGAGGCGACCCTAAAGGGAATTGAGGCCGGCATTTCCCACGTGACCCATCTTTTTAACGCCATGCCGCCGATTCACCACCGGTTCCCGGGTCCGCTCCCGGCCATCTTTGAAAACAAAAACGTAACCTGCCAGGTCATTACCGACGGGGTTCATCTCCATCCGGAAATCGTCCGATTCACCTTAAATCTCCTGGGCGATTCTCGTTTTGTAACAATTTCAGACGGCGTGACCTCAACCGGTCTTCCGGACGGAACCTATCTTTACGACGGCGTCAAATACCGGTCAAAAGACGGCACCGGCCGACGCGAGGGGTTGCCGCAGGCAACCCCAGGAACCCTGGTCGGCACCACGCTGGGTTTAAATCAGATGATTGGACGGCTGATAAAATTCACCGGCTGCACGCTTGAGACAGCCATAAAAACCGTAACTGAAAATCCGGCGCGGGCCCTGGGCATTGAAAAAAGGAAAGGCAGCCTGGCGATTGGAAAAGACGCCGACATCGTAATTTTAAATTCTGACCTTTCGATCTTTGCAACTATTGTAGCGGGCAGACAATGCGCATAATATTTATCGGCAGCGGAGAACTTGGCCTGCCGGCTCTGAAGAAACTGGCGCCGGATGTCTGCTGTGTAGTTACCGCGCCGGACAAACCGGCTGGCCGCGGCCTGAAAATACTTCCCGCGCCAACCAAAATCCTTGCCCGCTCACTAAACCTGCCGGTAATTGAGACCGCTGACATCAATCACCCGGAAATAATCACAAAACTGAAGTCATTCCGGCCGGAAATCATGCTGGTGGCTGCGTTCGGCCAGATGCTGAAAAAATCGGTTTTAGAAATTCCGGGAAAAGGGGTTTTCAACATTCATCCCTCTCTCCTGCCCAAATACCGGGGAGCCGCACCGGTGGAACATGCTATCCTGAACCGGGAACAAGAAACCGGTGTAACGATTATTGCCGTGACGCGGCGGATGGACGCCGGACCAATCCTGGCTCAAAAAAAAGTAGAGATCCGGCCGGATGAAGATACGCCTGCCTTAAGCCAACGGCTGGCGGAAGTCGGCGCGGAACTGGCTCTAAACAGCCTGAGACAGGTAGAGAACGGAACCGCCGCACTAACACCTCAGGCGGAAAACGCGGCAACCTATGCCGCCAAAATCAGTAAGGGAGACGGCCTGATTGATTGGAATAAAGACGCCGCGGAAATTGCGGCCAAGGTACGCGCTTTTGTCCGCTGGCCCCGCGCCTATACTTTTTACAACAATAGAGAAATCATTATCTATGAAGCCCAATCGGTAAACAAAAACGTGTCTCCCCCGGCCAGACCCGGGGTTCTTCTCAAGGCAGACAAAAATGGTGTTCTGGTGGCTTGCGGTAAGGATGCTTTATTGCTTACCGAACTGCAGGCCGCCGGTAAAAAGCGTCTCCCCGCCGAAGAATTTATCCGCGGCATCCACTTTACGGAAAACACCGTTTTAGGTTAAAATAAGTGTCATTGTGAGCGGAAGCATCGGGCGGCAGGCCCATTTAGAAAGCGAGATTGCCACGCCTGCCTGCGCAGACTCGCAATGACAGCAAAAATGTATGAAAATAGACCCGAGTGCAATTATAGGGCCGAAGGTTGAGTTAGGCAAGGATGTCGTTATCGGACCCGGCGCGGTCCTGGACGGCGTGGTTAAGCTCGACGATTGTGTTGAGATCGGCGCCCACGCGGTCATCACCGGACACGTTTCTATCGGACGGAACAGCCGCATCTTTACCGGCGCAGTTATCGGCAGCCCGCCCCAGGACCTTAAGTACCGGGGCCAGAAGACCTTTGTCCGCATCGGCGAACGAAATACCATCCGGGAATACGTAACCATCAACCCGGCCACCGATGAAGGCGAGGAAACCTCCATCGGCTCAGGCAATCTAATTATGGCTTACAGCCATATCGCTCACAACTGCAGCGTCGGCGATAACACGATCCTGGCCAATAATGCCACCCTGGCCGGCCACGTTACGATCGAAAACAATGCCGTTTTGGGCGGACTCTCCGCAGTCCATCAGTTCTGCCGGGTCGGTTCCTTCGCCATCGTCGGGGGTTGTTCCAAGGCCTGCCAGGACATCCTACCCTACAGTCTGGCCGACGGACACCCGGCCCGTATCTACTGGCTCAACCGTATCGGTCTGAAGAGAAATAATTTCAGCCCGGAATCTATTGTCGCCCTGGAAAAGGCCTTCCATTTCCTGATACGCAGCCGCCTTGGTATCAATCACGCGGTTGAGAAGATAAAAACAGACGTTCCGACCACACCGGAAATAACCCTACTTCTGAAGTTTATCGCCAATTCTGAACGCGGCGTCGCCATCAGCCGGAAAAAACATGAATAAAATTGGTTTAATCGCCGGTAACGGTTCTCTGCCTCTTCTCTTTCTAAATAAAGCCAGAGAAAAGAGTTTTGCGGTCTATACCCTGGCCATCAAAAACGAAACTCCGCGAAAAGTCATCCATCTTTCAGAACGTTCTCTTGTGGTGCCAGTGGGACAATTGGATAAAGGCGTAAGGTTCTTTACGGAAAACAACGTAAAAGAAGCGGTGATGCTGGGCCAGGTGCGCCATTTTCGGCTCCTGCAGCCGAAATACCTTGACCCGCAGATGACGCAACTCCTGAGCCAAATACCGGACCGGAGGACAAACACCTTCCTCGGAGCCATCGCCAACCACTTCCAGGAGAAAGGTATCTCTTTTTTATCCTCAAGTTTTCTGATTGAGGAACTTTTTCTGCCTGCCGGAACAACCGTTGGCCCGAATCTATCCCAACGGGAAAAGGCGGACGTTGAATTAGGCCGAAAAGTGGCGGAAACCCTCGCCGGACTTGACGTGGGCCTTACGGTAGCGGTCAAAGACGGAATTGTGTTGGCATTGGAAGGAATATCCGGAACCGACTCCACCATCCGCCGCGCCGGACGATTTACCAAAGGGCTGGTGGTCGTCAAGGTAAGCCGTCCCAAACAAGACCTGCGTTTTGACCTGCCGGTAATCGGGCCCCGTACCCTTAAAGTTATGGCCCGGATTTCCGGCCGGGTTCTGGCAATCTCCTCCGGCACTTTCGTTCTGGAAAAAGAAGAGGTCTTCTGCCTCAGCCGTCGCTACGGTATCACCCTCACCGTTTTTTGAAAATGCTGTCATTGCGAGAAACGTTATACAATAACAGAAGTTTTTTATTCAGATAGGATTGTGGCGTATTTTTGGAGAAAGAGCCGGTCTTTTTCCCGGTTGGCAAACATTTTCATCCGTAACAAATCCTTCAAATCAGCTACTCGTATCTTATCTTTTCCTGCCCTGAAAAAATGAGCGTTTTGTTTAAGTTTTTCAAAAAGGTAACCAGAAACTTCCAGACATAATTCTATCAGATTATGTTCCGGGTTTTCGCAAACAATCGTGCTTCTCTTTTTAATAATCCCCTGGACCGTTTTATCTGAAAAACTTTTCCGGATACGGTCCTCAATTATAATCGCATATTTCAGGGATTGCATTACCCGCAAAGATTCCCGGACGTTCCTTAACTCCGGTTTCAAAAAAATATCATAATCGGCAGTCATAATGATTTGCCGGCTGTCTTTGGCGTAGTAATTTATACCGGAAACACCGATGACGAGATAGTCTATTTTTGCCTTATTAAATTCCCTGATTGCCGTGAGATAAGGATCAGCCATAAATTATCTCTTCACGTTCAAATAGTGTTTATTCAAATCACAAACAATCTGGCTTACCCATGATTTGTCTTCCCGGAAAAGTTCGTCTTTCTTTCTTCGGGCTATTTTCCTTAAACACATATCCAAAAGGTCCGGTTTCTCCTGAAGAATATCATTCAGTTCGCATGATACGGCAAGAGCGATCCGGTTTAATTGACGAAGGGTGATATCGCTCCGGCCGCTTTGATACCGGGAAAGACTGGGCTGGGGTATACCGCACATCCTGGAGAGTTTGGTTAACCCTATTCCCTTTTTCCGGCATATCTCCCTAAAATTAACCGTGCGCATCATCTTTATTTTATAACATATATGTTATAAAAAGTCAAATAGACTGGTTCTTTACAAATGAGCCATCAAAATTTCAAGAGTTTGTGTTAAGGCCGACCGAGGGCCAGGTAGGTAAATCCGAGGGACTGAAGTTCTTCCCGGGACAGGAAGTTGCGGCCGTCAAAAATGACCGGCGCAACCAGAAGGGATTTGATGCGGTTAAAATCCAGTTCCGCAAAACTGGGCCATTCGGTTAAAACCAAGAGGGCGTCTGCTCCGTCGGCAACCTCGTAGGGGTCCCGGCAGAGCGCTATCTCCGGACACTCCGCCCTGGCGTTCGCTCCGGCGGCCGGGTCGTATGCCTTAATCCGGCTGCCTTCCTTCAGCAGCAACCGGACAATATCCAGCGCCGGGCTTTCCCGGATGTCGTCGGTCTCATCCTTAAAAGCCAGTCCCAGGACGCCGAGCGTCTTGCCGTTCAGGTTCCAGACGCCTTTCTTAATCTTCTCCAGCGCCAAATGTCTCTGTTCTTGATTTGCCTGAAAGGCCGCGTTTAGAATTTTAAAATCATAGCCGATGCTCCGGGCAAGGTGTATAAAAGAAGCGACGTCTTTCGGAAAACAACCGCCGCCGTAACCGACGCCGGCCGAAAGATGTCCGGGACCGATTCTTCGGTCCAAACCCACTCCTTTGGAAACCAGGTTGACGTCCGCCCCCACCTTTTCGCAGATGCGGCTGACTGCGTTGATGTAAGAAATCTTAAGCGCCAAAAACGAGTTACTGGCGTGTTTGATAAGTTCCGCGCTCTTTATATCGGTAAAAAGCAGCGGCGCGGGAAAAGAACCGTAAATTTCTTCCATGATACTGCGGGCGCGGGACGTCTCCACGCCGACCACGATGCGGTCCGGTTTGAAGAAATCAGAAACCGCGCTTCCCTCCCGTAAAAATTCAGGATTGGCGGCCAGGTCAAAAGGCACGCCTTTAGGTCCCAGGGTCTTCAGCGTGTATTTGACCCACTCGCCGGTCATCGCCGGCACCGTGCTCTTCTCTACGATAAGGCAGTACGAGGAAAGACTGCGGGCTATCTCGGCGGTTACTTTTTCCACCGCGGAAAGGTCGGATTCTCCGCTGTCACCCCGGCTGGGAGTGCCTACGCAGATAAAGATAACTTCCGCAAACTCCGCCGCGTCCTTTATCCGGGTGGAAAACGACAACCGGTCGGATTTTACCGCCTCATCCACTAACTCCGGTAAACCCGGTTCAAAGAAAGGAACCTGGCCGGACAGGAGCATCTCTATCTTGGTCTTATCCTGGTCAACCGCCAGCACCGGGTGGCCTAATTTCGCAAACCCGGCTGCGGTTACCAGACCAACGTGCCCGGCGCCGATAACAGCTATTTTTCGCATAAGTTTTACGGGTAGGGGCGCCATTTATCGCGCCCCTGCTTTTTCTTTACTTTCTTGCTGTTATTTTTTTTCTTCCTGCGCCGCTTTGGCTTCTGGCTCTCAGTGTAATATGCGTTCAGTTTTACCAGCCGCTTCGCTACCAAACCGTTGATGCTGCCGGCGGGAAATGTCCCGTTCGAACGCTGTTCTCCGGCCGGCACGCCGGTAAGAATTTCAACGCCCTCGTCAATGTTGGTTACGGCCCAGACGTGGAATTTTCCGGCGGCAATCGCTTTAACCACATCTTCCTTGAGCATCAGGTTCTTGACGTTTGTCCGGGGAATAATAACGCCCTGTTCTCCGGTAAAACCTCTTAATTTACATACTTCAAAGAAGCCCTCTACCTTTTCGTTGACCCCGCCGATGGGCTGTACCTCGCCCTTCTGGTTAACCGAGCCGGTTACGGCAATCCCCTGCTTGAGCGGCAGTTCGGACAAACTGGAAAGCAGCGCGTAAAGCTCCGCGCTGCTGGCGCTGTCTCCCTCCACCTCCTCGTATGACTGTTCAAAACAGATTGAAGCGGAAAGGGTTAACGGTTCTGTGTGGGCATACCGCTGGCCCAGGAACCCGTTCAGGATTAAGATGCCTTTAGTGTGTATCTGCCCACCCAACTTGGTCTCTCTCTCAATATCCAGTATCCCTTCTTTGCCCACAAAAGTCCGCACCGTAATCCGACTGGGACGGCCGAACATGTAATCGCCGAGGAAAAGGACGGCCAGACCGTTCACCTGGCCCACCACGCCGCCCCGGTCATCCATCAAAATCTGGCCGTCTTTGATCATTTCCCGGATGCGTTCTTCAATCCGGTTGCTGCGGTAAACCTTCTCCTCAACCGCGCGCTGCACGTCCTCGGCCATAACCACCTTTTTCTGCTCCTGCCTTGCCCAGTAATCCGCCTCCTGCAAAATATTCGCCACTTCCATAAAACGGCTGGTCAGTTTCTGCTGGTCTTCCACCAACCGGCTGCCGTATTCCACAATCCTGACGATGGCGGAACGGTGGAACGGCAGGAGGTTGTTTTCCTGACAGTGCCGGCTGATAAAAGCCGCGTATTGTTTAACACCCTCCTCGTCCCGGTCAAGCCGGTAATCAAAATCGGCCTTGACCTTAAAAAGTTTCGGAAAGTCTTCATCATAGGCAAAAAGCAGCTGGTAAACGTACGGGTTGCCGATGATAATCACCTTAGTGGAAAGCGGAATCGGCTCCGGCCGGGTGGACGGGGTACTGATGAGATGAAACTCCTCGGCGAGGTCTTCTATCCGCATCGCGCCGTTCTTAAGACACCGCTTCAGCGCCTGCCAGGAAAAATACCGGGTGAAAAGGTCGTTTGCCTGAAGGATAAGATATCCGCCGTTTGCCCGATGCAAAGCGCCGGCCTTAATCATTGTAAAATCGCTCACAAAGGAGCCGAACTGGGGCCGGTACTCCTGGCGGCCGATAAGGTTAAAATAGGTCGGATTTCCCTCCCTGACCACCGGCGCGCCCCTGGTCTGGCTGTTGTCTATCAAAAGGTTGACCCGGTAAGGCAGAAACGGGTTCCGCTGGACCGGCATCTTCAGGCCGGGTAGAATCTCTGCCTCCTCCTTCTCCAGAAAATCGTGGATGTGTTCCACCAATTCCTGCTGGACGCGCTCCAGATGGCTGGTTACTTCCGGAAGGTCCTGATATTTCTGGCGCAGTTCGTCGAAATGGTGCTTCACCGTGAATGTCCCGGTCTCCCGGTCTAAATACTGAACCTTGCCGCGGATATCTTTTTCCCGCTGCCGTATCTGGCGCATCACCTCTGAGATTTCCGCGTAAATCTTCTCCTGTTTTTTCCGGTAAAAATCCTTTTCGGCAGGCCCTAACTTCTCGTATTCGGCTTCGGTCAGCGGTTTACCTTCCATGATGGGCAGAAGCAGCAGGCCGGTTGCAGTCTGTTTGAGGGTGAACCCTTTCTGTTCCGCCTTCTTTTCCAACCCGACGTATAAGCGCTGGCGCTCCTCCTGCAACAACTGCAGAATCTGGTTGCGCTGCTCTTCATACTCTTTGCTTTCAAAGGCGCGCGGTACTTCGATTTTTAGTTCTTCGATCAGGATATCAATATCCTTATGGAACATCCGGCCCATGCCCGGAGGAAAACAGAGCGCTTTCGGCCGGTCCGGGTCTTCAAAATTATAGACGTAGCACCAGTCGTCAGGCACCGGCTGGGTCCTGGCCAGCTCCGCCACCGCGGCGTCAACCGAGGTCGTCCGGCCGGTACCCGGTATTCCGGAAACGTAAATATTGAAACCGCGTTTTTGAATCTTGAGACCGAACTCCAGGGACCGGGCGGCCCGGTTCTGGCCGATAATGCCTTCCAGGGGCGGAATTTTGGACGTGTTTTCGTGAGGACAGGCTTTTTCCGGGCAGGCAGCTCTTACTTCTTCCGCTTTAAGTTTCAGCCGCTTTGAATTGTTGTTTGCCATAATTTTATGGGTTGCCAAAGGATAAATTAACTATTTACCGTATGTTAGTAATTTTATCAGAAGATAAAATCAAACGCAAGTTTTAGATTGATTATCAATTGCGAATGGAAACTTGTCAAGCCAGCGGAAATAATATAAAATTTGGGAATTATGACTCCCAGACAAAGAGTGGAAAAAGCCCTGGCCGGCGGTCACGGCGACCGCGTCCCTTTTACCGTTTACGAAAGCAAGATACCCCAGTGCGCCGCGGAACGGGAACTGCGCAACCGGGGCTTGTGCATCGTCAAGAGGGATGTGCCGGTCTTTAAAACCATCCGGCCGAATGTCAAAACAACCCAGGACGTTTACTGGGAAGGAGAACGGCAGTTTGTCAGGACCTATTACGAAACTCCGGTCGGCACCCTGACCACCCTGTCCGAGCCGGTCGTATTCACCACCTGGTGCCACGAGAAGATGTTCAAGGGGCCCAAAGACTATAAGGCTATCCTTTTCCTCTTCAAAAACGAGCAGTATAAACCGACTTATGAAGTCTTTACGGCGGCGGAAAAGAGTTTCGGCGAAGACGCCATCTTCCGGGCGGGCTTCGGCCTGGAACCGCTGCAGACCTTGATTTCGGACGAGGTTATGAGCACCCAGACTTTCTGTCTGGAATGGATGGACAACCGGGATGAAGTATTAAAAATCTACGACGCCATCGTCGCCAACCGCCGCCGGATTTACTCCCTGGTGGCGGAATCCCCGGCTTCGCACGCCAACTACGGCGGAAACGTCGTTCCGGAAATCATCGGCCTGGAAACTTTTGAAAAGTATTATGTTCAACACTACAACGAGGCGGCGGAGATTATGCACCGGCACGGAAAATTGGTCGGCTGCCACTTTGATGCCAACTGCCGCGTGCTGGCTAAGGCGATCGCCGGCGCCGGACTGGATTACATTGAGGCGTTCACGCCGGCCCCGGACACGGACATGACGTTGAAAGAAGCAAGGGATGCCTGGCCGGACAAGGTCATCTGGCTCAACTTTCCGTCATCCGCTCACCTGAAGACAAGCGCAGAGATTAAGAAGACCGCCATAGACCTGCTGAACCAGGTGAAGACGGTTGCCGGGTTGATAATGGGCATTACGGAAGACATGCCTCCGGAACGCTGGCAGGAAAACTGCCGGGCCATTATGGATGGCTTGGACGAACACGCCGGTCTGCGGTAAAAAGGGTCAACTTCGGCAACCCGGGAAAATATCCCCGGACATAAATCATTGCGCAAATCGTTTCAGCCGGTAAGCGAAGCCGTAACCTTCCGGGGCAAGATTCGTAAGATTCAAGACCGTTGTTTCGTCTAAATCATCAAAAAGTTACATACAATCAACACTAAGTCCGGATCTTTTTAATAACAAACAGATACGGCAGAGTATAATATAATAAATCAGGCATAGTCTTCGGATAAAATATCTCTTTTTGCCGGATAAACGGAGGGTGTCAGGTTATTTTAGAAAAAAGGCAAAGTTATGAACATGAACCCTTTAATCCAGCCTCATAATGGACTCAGAAACGCCCGCTGGATATGGACCGAAGATGACCCGGGTGAGTCCAACGTCTGGATTTATGCCCGGCGCAGTTTCGCCGTTCGAAACCCTGCCGGCGCCCGGATTGACATTACCGCGGACCTCCGTTACTTTTTGTGGATTAACGGCCGTCCGGTAGGGTTTGGTCCGCCGAAGTTTCATTGGGAAACACCCACTTTCGACCGTTATCAAATAGAATCAAATATTGCGGCGGGCGCCAATACCGTTACGGTTCTGGTTTACAGTTACGGCTCGTCCGGTAAAATCACTTCCTGCATGCCCAAACGCGGGGCACTCCGCGCCTGTATTTACTGCAACGGAAAAGAGATTGTCAGCGACCGCTCGTGGAGGGTTTGCCGCGAGCGTGCTTACGCGGCCAAGACCATCAGCCGCGATGATTTCCAGCCCCCGGTCCAATCTTTTGACGCGCGTCTGACGCTCGGCGAACCCTGGAATAATGATTTTGATGATTCCGCCTGGAGTCATGCCACTGAATTGTCAGAACTTATGCCTCCGGAAAACCTTGAGTTGCGCGACATACCTCTTTTCAACTGGAACACCCACCAGCCGGACCGATGCATTGCAACGGGGATTACCCGGTTTGATTCAGCGTTGGATTCCGGGGAGATGACCGGATTGCCCCGGCAGATCGTATCAGCCCGAAGGACGGCAGACAACCAGGGACTGGTTTCCGTAGAACCGGGCAGGAGCGGCCGAGCAGACCGCTGGATGCTGGATGCTTCCGCGCTTCCTGCTTCAGACGGTTGTTATGCGCTCTGGGATTTCGGACGCATCTGGACCGGCTACCCCATAATTGAATTGAACGGAATACCGGGAACAATCGTTGATGTTAGTTATGCCGAACATCTGCGGCTGGGGACAATAGACCCAACCAAGCACCTTCCATACGTTGACCGCCTCATCCTCGGGGAAGGTACGTTGAAACATCGCATCACCTGGCCTAAGTGTTTCCGCTATCTGCAAATAGATGTCCGGGGAGGACGCGCCACCGTAGAATCAGTGGCGCTGCAGCGCAGCACCTATCCGGTGCAGTGGACGGGCCGCTTTGTCTGCAGCGACCCGGCGCTTGACCAGGCATGGGAAATCAGCGCCCATACCGCGCAGCTCTGCATGGAAGACGGATATATGGATACGCCGTGGCGCGAGCGCGGCTCCTGGCTTGGTGACGACGTTATCAAGGCGCTGGCAAACTATTACGTGTTCGGCGACACGGCCTTGATGCGGCGTTTCCTGCGCCAGCACGCGCGCGGGCAGCTTCCGTCGGGAGCGATGCAAAGCAAGTATCCCAGCTGCAAAAGTTCCCATATTTCCACCTGGACCCTTACCTATGCGGTCAGCGTACGTGATTATATCCGGCACACCGGTGACCGCAGCCTTGGGCGGGAATTGTGGCCGACAATCAAACGCATTGCCGACTGGCTTGAAACCTATCGCCTGCCCGAAGGAATATACGGCAACCTGCCCCTCGAGGTATCGGCGGAGACAAACATTTACAATTTTATCGACTGGTCGCCGGTGGACACCAGAGGCGCCAACGCCGCCTGGAATGCACACGCGTACCACTTCCTGAGCGCGGCCGCCGCCATCTCCGGGGCAGCCGGTGAATTGTCGGCCGCAAAATCCCTCCTGGAAAGCGCCGGGACTTTAAAGCGAAACTTTCAAATACTTTTTTGGGACGCCGGCCGCGGGGTTTTCGTGAACGGTTGGCACCAGGGAAAACAGTTGGCCCGCTGGGGCTGTCAGGAAAACTATCTGGCGGTTCTGTTCGGCCTGGCGAATGAAGGACAGCGGAATTCAATCCTGAAACGTTTGCAGGGAGAAAATCTCTTCAGCATTTTCGTTCCCGACCGTAAGGACTACGATATTATCATTCCGGAAGCCGGCGATGCCAACTCCGGCGTAGCCATCGCGCTCAACCGGTACCGCTGGGATGATGAAAAAATGGTTCCGCTCGGTACGCCGTATTTTGCCGGCTTCGCACTGGAAGCGATGTATGAATTGGGGATGACGGTTGAGGCGCTCGATCTTATCCGCCTGCGCTGGGGCGATTTTTCCCGCCAGGGAGCAACGACCGTCTGGGAAGTCTGGAACCGCGAAAACGGTTCGCTTTCCCACGGTTGGGCTTGTGCGCCCGCATTTGTCCTTGGACGGTATATCCTCGGTGTTGCCCCCTCGGACGATCCGGCAACGGACTTTATGGTGCTACCGCAGCGCGGTAATCTTACCTGGGCTCGCGGCCGCATTCCGACACCAAAAGGGGTGATAGACGTTAGCTGGGAATATAACGGGAATTGGCAGTTGGAAATTTCGCTTCCGCCCGGCGCTTCGGCGCTCGCCGGTCTGCCGCTTCCCGATGGGAAACCGTTGTTTTTTAACGATAAGATGGTTGTCCGGCCGCAAAAATATCTACGGTTTGGCCAATCATACCGGATAGCACCGATACAAGAGGGCATCCATGTTTTGAGCGGTTGACCGCATAAGGGGGAAAATGCAGAAAAAGACGCAGGAAACGCTGAAGACGTTGCAACGCGAATTTAAAAATCCGGGAAGTTTATTCCGGGGCGCGCCCTTCTGGGCATGGAACGGCAAGCTGAAACCGGATGAACTCCGGCGCCAGATACGCCTGATGAAAGAGATGGGCCTGGGCGGGTTCTTCATGCATTCCCGAATCGGACTTGACACTCCCTACCTTTCCGACGAGTGGTTTGACTGTATCCGCACCTGTTGCGAGGAAGCGGAGAAACTGGGCATGAAAGCCTGGCTTTACGATGAGGACCGCTGGCCCTCGGGTGCGGCCGGCGGCCTGGTTACCAAAAATCCCGGATACCGGGCGCGCTCTCTGGTAATGGAGAAATTATCCGACCCGCGAAAACTGAAGCGGACCAAGAATACCGTCGCCGTATTTGCGGCAAAAGTGGAAGGAACCTCCGCCCGTGATGTACGCAGGATACCCGGGAAGAAACCGGTTCGGCTTTCTCCCGGAGAAACACTGCTGGTCTTTTCCGTAAAGATTAATGAAGGCAGTTCCTGGTTCAACGGGTACACGTATCTTGATACGCTCAACCCCGACGCAGTGCGGCAGTTCATCAAGGTTACCTACGCTGCGTACCGGAAAGAGGTTGGTTCCCGGTTCGGCAAATCCATCCCCGGCATCTTCACCGATGAACCCTATCAAAACTTTTCCATGTTTTCCGAGGATTGGGAAAAGACCGGGCGCGCTGCTTGCGCCTGGACCGGAAAACTGCTTCTGGTCTTCAAGCGCCGCTATGGCTACGACCTCACCGCACACCTACCGGAACTTTTCCTTGATGTTGACGGGCAGTCGTTTACGCCGGCGCGATATCACTACCACGAATGCGTGACGCATCTTTTTGTCCAGTCATTCGGCCGTCAGATTGGGGAGTGGTGCGGGAAAAATAACCTGTTCTTGACCGGTCACATCCTTGGCGAGGATACGCTTTCCAGCCAGACCGATGTGGTGGGCAGCTGCATGCGCTTATACGAATACATGCAGGCGCCGGGCATGGACCTGCTCACCGAGTACTGGCGGATTTTCACCGTCGCCAAACAGGTAAGTTCCGCTGCCCGGCAATTCGGCCGGAAATGGCGGCTTACCGAAACCTACGGATGTACCGGCTGGGACTTTCCTTTTTCCGGCCATAAGGCGTTAGGCGACTGGCAGGCCGCCCTGGGTATCAACCTGCGGTGCCAGCACCTTGCCTGGTACACCATGCTCGGAGAGGCAAAACGGGACTATCCCGCCTCCATCTCCTACCAGTCACCCTGGTGGAAGTTCTATTCGCGCGTAGAAGATTATTTCGGCCGCATCAATACGGTTATGACCCGGGGGGAAGAAGCGCGGGACCTTCTGGTTATCCATCCGGTGGAAAGCATGTGGGTCTTGCTCCGGTCTGACTGGCGGAAAAGCCCGGAAGTGGAAAAATATGACCGCACCTTCTGGAGGTTGAGCGACGCTCTTCTGGCCGGCCACCTGGATTTTGACTACGGAGACGAGGATATTCTTTTCCGGCACGGCCGTATCGGGAAAAAAGACGGCAGCGCCGTTTTCGTAATCGGCCGGGCTTCGTACCGGAGCATCCTGGTACCGCCGATGCTTACCATGCGCCGCACCACCCTGGCTCTTATTAAGCGCTTCCAAAAAGCAGGCGGCCACATTACATTCGCCGGAGAACCGCCCGAATACGTTGATGCAACACCGTCAACCGAGGTTAAGGATTTTGCGGCCCAATGCCGGAAGGCGCCGGCAGCCGGCACAGAACTTGTCAAAACTTTGGAAGATAACTGCCGGCGCATTTCCATTACCGACCGGGAAGGGGGGCAGGAATTAGGACCGGTCCTCTATCTGCTGCGTGAGGACAAAAACGCCCTCTACCTCTTTGTCTGCAATACCGGACAGGACTTTGCGGGCAGCGAACGTCATATCCAGAAGGAACTCAGCGTGCGCGAGCGAAACCTGTTTTTCCCGAAGGTTATCATCCGCGGAGTTCCCGACTGGCAGTATGCCCCGCTGGAACTCAACCCGGAAACCGGAGAGATAGTTGCCGCCGATACCAGGCAAACTCCGTACGGATACATTATCCACACTGATCTTCCGAAGCTGGGAAGCCGGTTGTTCCTGATACCCAAAAAATCTCTTTCCGTTGAGGCCGGCCCCCGGATACACCTGAAGGAAAACAGCCATTCCGTCCTGGATGGACCGGACTGGGAAATCCGTCTCTCAGAACCAAACGTCCTGCCGCTGGACCGTCCGCAACTTAAGATTGCCGACGACAAGCGGCAGCCGGAAAATGAAGTTCTTCGCGCCGACAAGGTTGTCCGCGATTATCTGGGCATTCCGCACCGCACCGGGGATATGGTCCAGCCCTGGGCGCAGCAGAAAAACCCCAGGCCCAAATCAGTTCCAATCTCCCTTCTGTATACCTTTGAATCCGCCGCAACACCGGGCGGAAAGATCTCTCTGGCTCTGGAGAAACCACACCTCTTTCGCATCAGCTTAAACGGAACGCCTGTTTCCGTTGATGCCGAATGCGGCTGGTGGGTGGACCGCTCCCTGCGCACCGTCCCGATTGACTCTGCCCTGCTTCGTTCCGGTCAAAACGAAATTCTCCTGGAATGCGCATACGATGAGAACCATCCGGGCCTGGAAATAATCTACCTTCTGGGTGATTTCGGCGCAGAGGTTACGGGAACCCGGGTCTCACTTACCGCACCGGTCCATTCCCTGAAGTTGGGTGACTGGACAGAACAAGGGCTGCCGTTTTACTCCGGTTCGGTCAGTTATTTGAGGAAGATTCAGCCGGTTGTTCCGGAAGGCGGCCGTCTTTTCGTGCGCATCCCGAATTACCGCGGAGTTGCTGTGCGCATCCTGGTAGACGGGAAGGAAGCCGGTGTCCGTGCCTGGGAACCTTACGAAATTGATGTCACCGATTTTGTTTCCGGACAAAAAGAGTCAACCCTGGCGATAGAAATAATTGGCCATCGAAGAAACTCCCACGGCCCCCTTCACCTTGCAAAAAAGTGGCCTATCTGGACCGGTTCCCCACAATACGCGACCGAAGGAAAAGAGTGGCAGGAAGAATACCAGTCGGTCTCCTGCGGTCTCATGGCCGCGCCGGAACTTATCGTCCGCCGTCCAATATGAAGCCATCGGAAAAAGACAGGGGCATCTTGAGAAAATTGGCGGCGCGCCAGGCGGAAATCGCCTCGCTCCCGATTCACAAGGAAACGATTGCGGAATGGAAGCGTTTAAACAGCCTGAAACCCGGCCGGCCGCTGGTCTGGATTACCGAAGTACCCTGGCCGGAATTGCTGGAAGCTGAAAAAGAACTCACCCTGCAGACAGGTGACAATTTTCTACGGGGAGTTGAATGGCAACTCCGTACGACGATTTACCAGTGGGAACATTTTCGGGGGGATATGGCGGTGGAACCGAAGTTCTATTCCCACCCCGTGATTCACGATACCGGCTTCGGCATCCGGGAAGAATCAGACGTTATCCGGGGAGAACACTCCTCAATTACCTCACACCATTTTTATCCCCAGATTCAGACTAAAAAGGATGTCCTGAAGATAAAGATGCCGAAAATCTCTTTTAACCGCGAAGCCACCGAACGAGAATATCAGACCCTCTGCGACCTTTTCGGTGACATTCTGCAGATTGAAAAATACGGGGTTAGGCAGCAGTGGTTTGCGCCGTGGGACGTACTGGTTACCTGGTACGGCGTTCAGGAAGCCCTGACGGACCTGACGCTCCGGCCGGAACTTATCCACGCCGCAATGGAACGGTTGCTATCCGCCTACCTCCACCGGATTAAACAGTACGAAGAGTTAAACCTTTTCAAACTTGATAACGGAAATTTCCGCATCGGTTCCGGAGGACCCGGCTATACCGACGAACTTCCACAACCCGATTTTAATCCGGCCCGCGTTCGGACTCGGGACCAGTGGGGATGCGCCACGTCGCAGATATTCTCTGAAGTCTCCCCCAAAATGCATGAAGAGTTTGCTTTACGTTATGAAAAACCCTGGCTGGAGCAGTTTGGCCTCACCTATTACGGATGCTGCGAACCCCTCCACCAAAAGATAGATATCCTGTGCAGCATCCCGAACCTGCGCAAGGTTTCCATGAGTCCGCGCATCAACGTTGACCAGGCCGTCCGCAATGTGGGCAACCGCTATGTCTTTTCCTACAAACCCAACCCGGCGGTCCTGGCTACCGACCGATGGAATCTTGAACAGGCACGGCAGATACTTACCGGCGTTCTTGAAAAAACACGCAATAATGGGTGTGTTGCGGAAATTATCCTGAAGGATATTTCCACGGTGCGGGGTGAACCCGGACGGCTGTGGGAATGGGCCGATATGGCCCGCAGAGTTACTGAAAAATTTATCTGAAAAAGTACCCGCTGGAACTTTCCGGAATAAATCATATGGCTTTTATCAAATTTCTGGGCACGGCCGGCGCGCGATTTGTGATGATTAAACAACTGCGCGCCTCAGGCGGAATCTGGATTTCCAGCGGTTTGGATAACCTGATTCTGGACCCGGGACCCGGTTCTCTGGTTCGGGCGCTGGAGAGCCGTCCCAAACTGGACCCGACCAAACTAACCGGCGTTATCCTCTCCCACAAACACCTGGACCATTCCGCGGATGTCAATGTTATGATTGAAGCGATGACCGCCGGCGGCCACACAAAGAGGGGCGCAGTCTTTGCGCCCCGGGACGCGCTTGGCCCGGAACCGGTCATCCAAAAATATATTCGAAATTTTCCGGAACGGTTGGAAATTCTAAAAGAGGGTAAAGAATACCGGGTGGGTAAAATCTCTTTTACCCCAATCAAAATGCTGCACCCGGTGGAGACCTACGGTTTTAATTTCAAAATAGACCGCCGAACCGTCTCTTTTATCACCGACACTGCTTATTTCCCCGGAATTCCGGACTACTTCCGCGGGGAAATGTTGATTATCAACGTCGTCCTGACAAAACGAAAGCCGGAAATTTTTCATCTTTCCGTTCCCGAGGTAGAAGATATTCTCGCCCGCAGCAAACCGCATACGCCGGAGGCGCATTCGCCTCTGGCGAAGAAAATTATCCTGACCCATTTCGGACGGAGAGTGTTGATAGCCGACCCCAAGGAGATCGCCAACCGGTTGAGCCAAAAATTCGGCTTGGAGATAATCGCGGCAACCGACGGCATGGTGTTGGAACTTGATTGACAGAGAGCGTGAAAAAGAGTTACACTTACTTTTTTGTCTGTGATTTTTTTCACGACATCCCTGTGGATGTCACCCTGAGCCGGTCCTGCGAAGGGTCTCGTATTGAAAGATGCGATCCTTCGTTTCACTCAGGATGACAACAAAGCAATGGCTGAAATAAAAATAGATTACCTGCAGAACCCGTTAAAAACATACCTGTCGCGGCTCGCATCCAGAGACCCGGTGCCCGGCGGCGGCAGCGCAGGCGCGTTATCACTTTCCCTGTCTGCGGCCCTGCTCTCCATGGTGGCCAATTTCACCATCGGGAATAAACGTTATCTCGATTTTGAAGCCGAAGTAAAAGAGATTTTAAACAGCACCGAAACCATCCAGCAGGAAGCGGCCAAATTGGTTGAAGAAGACAGCGTCGCTTACCTCCAGTACCGCCGGGCCGCGGAAATAAATAAAGAAACGCCGGGCCGGCGGGAAGCATTGATTACCGCAACAGAAGCCGGCAATAAAATCCTCATGCTTGTTGCGGAATTATCCCGGCAGGTCTTACATCTGGCTAAGCCGCTTTTGGAAAAAGGGAATCCGTACCTGCTCAGCGACGTCGCCTGCGCGGTCAGTCTGGCCCGGGCTGCTTTTGAAGTGGCGGAAATCAATATCCTGATCAACCTCTCCGGAGGCCTGAACCTGCCGGATGAGGCAAAAATAAAAAAAGCCCTTAATTCATTCCGGGAAGAGATTATCTCTAAAAGTGACGCAATTTTAACCGAAGCCAAAAAAAGACTAGGGTAAATTATGGCAAAATTACTGGAAGGCAGACCGATTGCGGAAAAGATTGGAGAAGAGGTTAAATTAAAAGCAGCGGAATTAAAAGCGAAAGGAATCACACCGAAACTGGTCGCGGTCCAGGCCGGCGAAAACCAGGCCAGCTCAGTCTACCTGAAGAGCCAGCAAAAGGTCTGCGCCAATACTGGCGTTGACTACCAACTGCTGACCCTGCCGGAAAATATCTCCCAGCCAGACCTGGCCGCGGAAATTAACCGGCTCAATTCCAACTCCTCGGTCAGCGGCATCATTGTTCAAATGCCTCTGCCGGCTCAACTTGACGGACGGGCTATCCAGGCCCTGATTGCGCCGGGGAAGGATGTGGAAGGAATCAATCCGGCCAGTTTAGGCCTTTTGGTGCTGGCAAAACCGCTCTTCACGCCCTGCACCGCAGCCGGAGTGATGGAACTTCTGAAGGCCACCAACGAAAAACTTTACGGCAAAGAGGTGGTGGTGGTCGGACATTCTGAAATTGTGGGTAAGCCGCTGGCGCTTCTGCTCCTGACGGAGTTCGCCACGGTCACGGTCTGCCATATCGCCACCGGACAGCGCGGAAACCTGCCGGAACACGTCAGGCGCGCGGAAATCCTGGTGGTTGCGGTAGGCAAGGCCGGTCTGGTTAAGGGCGAATGGGTCAAAGAAGGCGCCATCGTGGTTGACGTCGGCATCAACCGGGTGGCGGACAAGCTTGTCGGAGACGTGGAGTTTGACGAGGCGGAAAAGAGGGCGTCCTGGATTACGCCGGTGCCGGGCGGAGTCGGACCGCTGACGGTAGCGATGCTGGTAAGAAATACCGTTGCGGCCGCGGGAAAATATTAAGCTAATGTAATGTAGGGGGCGGGGTTACATCCCCTCCCGTGGGCGGGGATGTAACCCCGCCCCCTACATTTTCACGGAGGATAAAAATGGTTGTTACCGTTCAGAAATCCAGGGAAGATATCCTGAAAAAACTGGAGCCGTTTAGAAAAATATTTCTTTCCGGCTGTCAGTCGTGCGCCACTACCTGCCGAACCGGTGGAGAGCGGGAATTGAAGGAGATGACAAAATTTTTAACGGAAAGCGGCAAAGAGGTAACCGGTTACCTTCTGCCGGAAAGGAGCTGCCTGTTGCCTCTGGTCAAAAAAGATTTGCGGACAAGCCGGAAAGCGGTGGATGACGCCGAAGTTATTCTGCTCCTCTGCTGCGGCTTGGGCAACCAGGTCCTGACCGAAATCACCAAAAAATTGGTTGTGCCCGGCTGTGACACCCTCTTTCTGGGACCGGAATGGAAGACGGAACTTTCGCCAACGGGCCTGGTTAATACCTTTGAGGAAAAATGCAGCCTCTGCGGCGAATGCATCCTGGATTTAATGGGTGGACTCTGTCCGCACACCCTCTGCGCCAAGGGACTGCTTAACGGACCCTGCGGCGGAACCACCAAAAACGGCAAGTGCGAGGTGGATGGAGACCGTTCCTGCGGCTGGCTTTTAATCTACAACCGGCTGAAAGAACTCGGACGGCTTGACCTGATGAAGGCAAACCAGCCGGCCAAGGACTGGTCAAAAAAGATAAAACCGCTGCGCAGTAAAGCGGCAGTGTGACGCTGTCATTGCGAGGAACGTATTTTGTGACGCGGCAATCTTAAAACGGGATCCTTCGCTACCCGCTCAGGATGACACACTTTTTGTCATTCTGAGCCGATTTTGCGAAGAATCTATTTGTTGAGGAGAAACCATGACTTTCAAAGAGAAGATTAAAGCAGGCAAGTTTCTAATCACTGTAGAATTCGGCCCGGAAAAAGGGACGGAAACCCAGCCGTTTATTGATATCGGCAAGGTCCTCGCCGACCGGGTGGATGGTTTCAACGTTACCGACCTGCAGAGCGCGGTAATGCGTCTGGGTTCCCTGGCGCTCTGCATCAAATTGAAAGAAGCCGGTCTGGAACCGATTCTCCAGATAACCTGCCGTGACCGAAACCGCCTGGCGCTTCAGTCCGACCTCCTTTCGGCAGCCGCCTTCAAGATTGAAAACGTGCTGGCGCTCACCGGCGACCACCCGATGTTAGGCGACGACCGCGCCGCCAAGCCGGTCTTTGACTACGACACGGTGCAATTGCTGGCGGCAGCCCGAAAGATGGAACAGGGCCAGGACGCGGCTGGCAACAAACTGGCGGAACCGTTCCCGCACTTCTGTCTGGGCGCGGTGGTCAACCCGGGCGCTGACCCGCTGGAACCCCAGTTAATAAAAATGGAAAAGAAGGTGGCGGCCGGCGCGGAATTTTTCCAGACCCAGGCCGTTTATGAGGTGGACGCGTTTGAAAAGTTTATCCGGCAGGCAGAACAGTTCCAGGTTCCGGTAATGGCCGGCATTGTTTTGTTAAAAAACGCCGGTATGGCAAAATATATGAACGAACACGTCTCCGGGGTTCACGTGCCGGACAATTATATCAAACGCATGGCTGATGCTCCCAAGGAACAGCGGGTAACTGAAAGCATTGCGATCGCTTCCGAACTAATCGGAAACCTGAAAAGCATGTGCCGCGGAATTCATATCATGCCCATTGGCTGGGAGAGGCACTGCGGCAAAATTTTAGACGCCGCCGGGCTGTAACGCGGCATTTTAACGCCGTGCGGCCCTTTCAGGGTCGCCAAAAGAAGCGAGGCTGAAAGCCTCGCACTAAGAAAATAATAGGAAACCATCAATGAAAACAAAAAGTGATTTATCCTACGAAAAACGGATGGCCTGGTTTAACCGGGCGCGGTTTGGAATGTTCATCCACTGGGGACTCTATTCCCTGATGGGCCGGGGCGAATGGACGATGTTTGCAGAACGCATCCCGCCGGACGAGTACGCCAAACTGGCCGGCCAATTCAAACCTGCCAAGTTTAACGCTGACCGCTGGGCTTCCCTGGCAAAAGAGACCGGGATGAAATACATGGTCCTCACCACCCGGCACCACGACGGCTTCTGCCTCTTTGACAGCAAGGTAAGCGACTTCACTTCGGTTAAGACCGTAGCCAAGAAGGATTTTGTGGCTGAATACGTCAAATCCTGCCGCAAAGCCGGGCTTAAGGTGGGTCTCTATTACTCCCTTTTGGACTGGCGCTTTCCCGGGTACTTCAACATGAAAAAATACCCGGAAAGTTTCCAGGCGATGGTTAAGCAACTGCACGGCCAGGTCAGGGAACTGATGACCAACTACGGAAAGATTGATTATCTCTTTTACGACGGGGAGTGGATACCGGGTGTTCCCCTGCCCCGGTCTATGGAAGACGGCAAAGTAATGGCCTCGGAAAGCACTACGTTCTGGCGTTCTAAAGAACTTAACTGGATGGTAAGAAACCTTCAGCCAAAAATCATCATTAACAACCGCTCCGGTCTGGACGAGGACGTGGACACGCCCGAGCAGACGGTAACCGCCTCCAAGCCAGGCCGGGCTTCTGAATCCTGCATGACAATGGGCGACTTCTGCGGCTGGGGATATACCAAAAACAACCCCAACTTTAAAACAACCACCCAACTAATTCAGCACCTGGTAACCGCAGCCAGCGGAACCGGAAACTACCTTCTTAATATCGGGCCAAAACCGGATGGAACGGTAAGGGAAGAGGAGGTAACGCGGTTGAAAGAAATTGGAAAATGGATGAAGATTAACGCTGAATCCATCTATGGTTCGGAAAGAATTCCGACCCATAACAGTCCGGTCGGGGATTGGTTTGGCGGCATGGCCGGAAAAACCACCGCAAAAGGAAATTGCCTTTACTGGCATATCTTCCGCTGGCCCGGAGAGACCGCTTCCATGCCGGGAATAAGAAATAAAGTCATTTCGGCCACCATTCTGGCGACCGGTCAAAAGGCAAAGATAAAACAGACCAAAGACGGCCGGCTTTTCTTAACGGGCCTGCCCAAAGAACCGCCGGACCGAAACGACACGGTCATCAAACTGAAACTGGACGGCAGACCGAAAATTATTGATTACAGCGGTGTTCCATTATAAAAAATTAAGGGAGGCATTATGCTGTCCGACCTGGAAATTGCCCAGAAAGCAAAGATAAAACCGATTAAAGAAATTGCGGAAAAGTTAGGCATTCTTGATGACGAGCTGGAACTTTACGGAAAGTACAAAGCAAAAATTGACCTGAAGGCAACCGACCGCGTAAAAAATAAGCCGAAGGGGAAGTATATCGACGTCACTGCCATTACACCGACACCGCTGGGCGAAGGCAAGACTGTTACCACCATCGGCCTTTCCCAGGCGCTGGCCACGATTGGGAAAAGCGTCCTCACCTGCATCCGGCAACCATCCCTGGGACCGGTCTTCGGCATTAAAGGGGGCGCGGCCGGCGGCGGATATTCTCAGGTTATTCCGATGGAGGACTTCAACCTGCACCTGACCGGAGACGTCCACGCGGTGGGTCTGGCGCACAACCTTCTCTCGGCCTTCATTGACAACTCCCTCTACCATAAGAACCCTTTCAACCTCAATCCCTATTCCATCACCTGGCCCAGGGTGGTTGACGTCAGCGACCGGGCCCTGCGTAAAATCGTAACCGGGTTGGGCGGCAAGGAAGACGGGGTGCCCCGGGAATCGTCTTTTGACATCACCGTTGCCTCCGAAGTAATGGCAATCCTGGCCCTGACCACCGACCTCTTTGACCTCAGGAAACGACTGGGCAAGATTGTAGTCGGTTTAAGCAAAGAAGGCAAACCAATAACTGCGGAAGACCTCAAGTGCGCCGGCGCCATGGCGGTTCTCCTGAAAGACGCAATCAAACCAACGCTCATGCAGACCCTGGAACATACGCCGTGCCTGGTCCATGCCGGGCCTTTCGCCAACATCGCCCACGGCAACAGTTCCGTCATCGCGGACCAACTGGGAATTCACCTGGCAGAATACCTGGTAACCGAAAGCGGCTTTGGAGCGGACTGCGGAGCGGAAAAGTTCTTTGACATCAAGTGCCGGGTCAGTGGTTTGAAACCGGATGCGGTGGTAATCGTCTGCTCGGTCCGGGCCTTAAAGATGCACAGCGGTAAATTTTCGGTCACACCGGGCAAGCCCTTACCCAAAAAACTTTTGGAGGAAAACCCTTCCGTCGTAACGGAGGGCGCGGCAAACCTCGTCAAACACATTGAAAATGTCCGGCTTTACGGCGTGCCGGTGGTGGTTGCGATTAACCGGTTCCCAACCGACTTTGATTCCGAGATTGCCGCGGTAAAGAAAATTGCGCTCCAATCCGGCTCCGACAACGCCTGCGAAAGCAACGTCTGGGCGAAGGGCGGCGAAGGCGGCAAGGAACTGGCGGAAGCAGTGATCGCAGCCGCCAATCAACCGGGCAATTTCCGGTTTCTTTATCCCCTTGACGCGACCATCAAGGAAAAGATTGAGACGATTGCGACTAAAATCTACGGTGCGGCCCGGGTTGAGTTCGCGCCGCTGGCCGAGGGAAAAATCAAATACTACACCAACCTTGGGTACAACGACCTGCCCATCTGCATGGCCAAGACCCATCTTTCGCTTTCGCACGACCCCAAACTGAAGGGGAGGCCAACCGGGTTCACCCTGCCCATCAGAGACATCCGCCTGGCAGCCGGCGCCGGTTTTCTTTATCCGTTTTGCGGAGAGATGCGCACCATGCCCGGACTGCCCAGCGAGCCGGCCGGCACAAAAGTGGATGTTGACGAAAAAGGCAACGTGGTGGGTTTGTTTTAGAAATCAGAGTTTTTCAACCGGTTTATCAATAAAAACACCCTCCGGAAAGAGTTTCAGGAGGAATTTACCCTTATGGATGGCGCACCCGTTTTATTAAATTAAGTGTAACGGACAACGTGTCTCCTTATATTCAATCTTTTTTTTCTTGCTTTTAGATAGTCCGGGCCGCCCTCTTTTCCTCCGCAAACCCTCCATTCCGGTCCGCGTTCAATGCCGGCGCCAATCCTGCACACAATACACATTAATTGATACGGTCTCATCGACAGAGTGTTGAAATTATTACTCATTGATAACCTCTGGATACATTACTATTTTGCTTAACAAATTGGATACGGCCGGGCAAGGGATATTTTGAAGTTATGCCCCCGGTAAAAAGACCCGCCCTAACCCTCCCTCTCTTAGAGATAATTATAACACAGTTTCGTGTCTTCTTTATCAACTTATCTTTCGATGCAACTTTTTGACGAATGTTCCGGAAGATATTATAATATTTGCATAACAGTTGACAAAAGGAACGCCGGATATTTATCCGACGGAAAACAAAAGTTTATAATTATCGATGCACACCACCATTTTCCGCGACTCCCGGTTACCCGCTTCTTTTTTTCGTCTCCACGAAAACACACATCTCCATCTTGACCATAAGTCAGCCGGCCAATTGAATTATAAACCAACGCCCTGAATTTTCGGCGCTTTTAAATTAATCCTGTTATAATTAACACAATGAAGAGACGGGTTAAGAATGTGATTATCGATTACCCAATTATCATCCTCTCTATAGTTCTCTCTATTTTTTCCATCTTTTACGCTCTAAAATCAGGCCTGGCAATTGTTGCCGCACCAATCATTTTACTCACCGGACTGCTCTTCTTCATAGACAAACAACAAAAAATTAAATTGGTGAATTCCCAGAATTTATACGAGGGGCTGCTGTCGGCTAATGAAGTTGCCCAGTCCTTTGCGCTTGCCACCGAATCCGAAGATACGCTGGAGATAATTCTGCTCGCCCTGAAAGAAATCCTGCCTTCATCCAAAAGAATCCTGCTCTTCTGGGTTAAAGAAGAAGGAGGGAAGAAAACGATAGAAGGCCGGGCCGCTTTTGGAATGGAACTATCCGAAATCAGGGGGTTTTCCTTCCCGCTCCACGAAGCGTTCGGGATCATTCCAAAAGTGGCGTTAACCCAGCAGAGTTTTGAAACCCTGAACGCCCGGAACGATTACCGCTGCGACCGGGATTTTATAAACAGGGCGCGCCTGTCTGCTTTTCTGGCGATTCCGGTGGCGGTCGCCCAAAACACCCTGGGCGTCTTCCTGTTGGAAACCGACGGGAAAAATTTCCACAACGAAGGTGAAATTAAAACCCTCTCCTTTTTCACCAATCAGGTCGGCATCGCCCTGGAAAATGCCCGGCTATACAAGGAGGTGGAATTTCTGTCCCTGACCGACGGCTTGACCGGGCTTTACAACCACCGTCATTTCCAAAAATTACTTTACGAGGAACTAAACCGGAGCAACCGGTATAAACATTCCCTTTCTCTTTTAATGATTGACGTTGATTTCTTTAAAGGTTACAACGACACCTACGGTCACCAGGCCGGGGATGCGCTCCTGGCCTCCGCCGCCAAAATAATCCGGGGAAATATCAGGACTACCGATATTGCCGCCCGGTACGGCGGGGACGAATTCTGCGTAATACTAACGGAAACGGATAAAGAAGCCGCATTTGTAAAGGCGGAAAAGATACGCCGGGAAATGGAGGTGCACCGACTTCCCGACGACAAGAAGCAACCCGATAAAAATCTGAGCGTTTCCATCGGTGTTGCCGCTTTTCCGGCCGATGCCGGCGACCGGGAAAAATTGCTTAAAAAAGTTGACGACGCTCTTTACCGGTCTAAAAAAGAAGGCCGAAACCGGGTTTCCCGGGCTTAGGGGGCAATTTTATTTTTTTGGCAACCCATGTCATTCCTATACTTCCAGAATTTCCGGGCCGAGAGCAACAGGCAGGCCGGACGCCGCCGATTCCAGAAATTTCATCGCCAGCCGGTTTACCGGGACCGCGCTTTCCACGCCGCAGGGATTGGGACCTTTACCTTCAATGCAATCAAGAAAAAGATTCATGTGCTGATAGTGCCCCTTGTTTACGTTAATCCAGCGCGGCAGCCGTCCTTCAGCTAAAGCCCGTTTTCGTTCCTCAGTTAACGAAAACATATACCCGGTCATACCCTCTTTTCCGGCCCATCCGCAATCTTCCGCGTAAGGGAATGTCTGCAGCACCGGTTCATCCGCAATCCCCATCTGGCGAACTTCAATATACTGGTCCATCGCAACGGTGATATAGTGTGTCGTAACTTCAAAAAGCTCTTTCGGGTAATCAAAGTTGCCTATACTGGTGTGCTGCATTGTTGTTATCGAACCATCATTAAATTTTAAGATCAACGTGAAATTTCCGTGGGGCGACCCTTCCGCAAAGAGACGGACCGGATAGCCCTCATTAAACCAGAGAGCCAGGTCGATAAAATGAACCATCTCGGCAAACATAATTCCCTGAGCATCCCGGAAAGCCCAATCTTTCCAACTTCGGTCATCGTCATTAATGCGCATCAGAATCTGGGTGCAGGCTTCTTTGGAATTCGTTGATTTCCGGTTTAAACTACGGTCCACACAGGGCCTGGTTGCCGATATGCCTGACCGGGCTTTCTCCAGTATCCGCCGAAATTCAAGCATCGCCGGGCTGGAACGGCGGTTATGACCGACGCAGACGGAAACGCCGGTCTCCCGAAAGGTCTTTACGATTTCCCGCATTTCCCGGTCGTCCGGACTCAGGGGTTTTTCGGTATAAACAGGTTTCCCGGCTTTCAACGCCGGAATAATCAGTTCACCGCGCAGATTTATGTGAGTAGCAAGCACGACCAGGTCAACGTCCGAGGCATCAACTACTTTATGCCAGTCTGTTTCAACCCGTTGCGCCCCAAACTTTGCGCGGCACATCTCCGCAACTCTCTGGTCACGGTCACAAGCAACAATAAGCTGTAAACGCGGATTACGTTGAATGTTGGGCAGGTGTACACCCTGCGCCAAAGCGCCACAGCCTACAACCGCCACCCGGTGTTTATCCGTTTTTGCCATAATTTTAACCGCTTCTCTTACAATTTGACTTCTTTACCGGTTTCCGCCGATTTATACACTCCTTCCAATATCTGGCTTACAGCCAGAATCTGCGCCGGGGTGGTGATGGGCGGCCGGTCTTCCCGGACGCAGGAAACAAAATCTTTTATCTCTTCGTCGTAAACATTGACCAGCGGCAAAGAAGGGGTCGTATCGATTAGAACCCCGGCTTTCTCACCGAAAATCGTAAGGCCGGAAGCGTCCTCTCTGGCGCCTGCCTTTTCGCCAAAGAGACTGTAGGTCATCACTGTCTCCGAATTGCCGGACCAGGATGCCTCCAGAACAAGGGCGGCGCCGTTATCAAACCGGATGAAAGCGGCCGCCAAATCTTCCACTTCAAAGGTGCCGCCGTATTTGTCGCCGGGATGCCGGGTTTCCAAAGAAGGCCAGCCGCCGTCGGTAGCCACCTCCTTGAATTTTTGAAAGGTAACGCCGGTAACCGAAACCGGCTTGGGCGCACCCATCAGCCAGTAGGTTTTGTCCAGGATGTGGACGCCTATGTCAATCAAAGGACCGCCGCCGGATAGTTTTTTGGTGGTAAACCAGCCGCCCAAACCGGGGATGCCGCGACGTCTCAGACAATTTGCCCGGGCGTAATAAACCTGACCGAATTCACCTTCGGAAATGAGTTTTTTAAGAAAGGTGGAGACCGTGGAAAAGCGGTGCGGAAAAGCGACCATGAATTTCCGGCCGGTTTGGGAAACCGCCTTTAAAATCTCCTTTGTTTCCGTGCTGTTCATGGAAACCGGTTTTTCGCAGAGAACATCCCGGCCGCTTAAGAGGGCGGCTATTGCCTGTTCTTTGTGAAAATAGTTGGGCGAACAAACGCTTATAACGTTAATATCTTTTTGCAACAGCATCTTCCTATAGTCGGCAAAGGTTTTCGGAATGCCGAATTTTTGGGCTACCACATCCGCCTTGGCAATGTTCGGGTCACAAATTGCCGCCATCTCCACGTCCGGTACTTTCTGAAAACTGGGGATATGCCCCGCTTGAGCGATACCGCCGGCGCCGATTATTCCCACTCTTATTTTTTTTGCCATCCCTTTCTCTCCTCCGGTAAAATTTAGGCGTTAAGACGCTTAAGAAGAACGACGGATTTAGGTATCATCAACTCTTCATCCGACTCGCCTTCATATTCAAGTGAAATGAAGCCCCGGTATGAAACTTCGCGGAAAATCTGAAGTATCCGGTCATAGTCCAGCCGTTTCTCGTTCCCGAGCTCGTCAATATCATAAGTCTTGGCGTGGACAAAAACCGCCAGGGGGGCGGCTTTACGGATGGAACCATAAGGGTCTTGGGAAAAGTTGCCGGTATCCAGGGTCAAACGAAACCAATCGCTGTCCACTGCTTTGACTAATCCCATAATCTGTTCTGCAGAAGTCCCGCCGTGATTCTCCATTGCCAGAACGATACCGTGATTATCCCGGCAATAATCCGCGCATTCCCTTAAAGCAGCCGCGGTGCGTTTGAAAATAGCCGGATCAGCCAATTCCTGACCGCTTCCGGCAAAACAGCGCAGGACCGGCGCGCCCAGGTAGGCGGCAACGTCGGCCCACTGCTTTACTTTTGCCGCCTCCTGGCAAAGTTTAGCGTCATCCGGGGTGGTAAAGTGGTTGCTGGCGCTGACTGCCGCAACGGTAAGCCCTAAATCCGTGATTCTCTTTTTCAATCTCCTGAGATAATCCTTCCCCGTTTCTGGAAAATGAACGTCCAGAAGTTCCACGCCGTCCAGTTCCAATTCTTTGGCACACTTCTCAACCCAGGACAACTGGTCCAATTTCCCTGCTTCAATCGTGCGGTGAAAAGACCAGGAACTGCAAGCTATTTTCATTCCACCTCCAATTAGAAAAAATACACGGTAAAAATAGGCAAAAAGAACAGCGGATTCACCAGCATTTTACGGAATAAATCCTCGGGAAAATGGGCAGTTGAATTACTATTACCCCGTGCTTAACTTTAGCACAAATTAGGATTTTCCTGCAAGCTCAACTTAATGACGAATAACGGGACTCGATGCGTATTCCACTCAAAGAAGCCACTGATTCCGGTGAAAGGAACCAGCCCCCCGGTTTTGAGGGAATTCACTGTGTTATTTCTCCGTTAGCATTAAACGGGCTTTTGAAGCATGCATCAACTCTCCTTCAATCTTTTTCCAAGCCCAGACACGCGCTAAATGTCTATCTCCATGCCATCGTATCCGGCCAAAATCCTCTTGTTCAAAGAGGCATTAGGAGTCAATATTTCTTTTCCAGTTTTATCCAGATCCGGATGGATATGCGTAATAACTATCTTTTTTATTTTTCTGCCCCTGGAAGAGAAAAAGGAGAAAGCTTCTTCCGGTTTAAAGTGCGCGAACTCCAAAATAAGAAGGTTTAAATTATCAAGATGGTCATTTAGGTCGTTGAAACTTCCAATATCTCCAGAATACAGGATCTTCTTTTTTTTACCCTCAATCTTAAAACCCCAGCTTTCGGAAAGATGCGTGCTGATGAAATGAGTTGTGGGAAAAGCAGAAATTCTAAGGTTTTTATCTTTAAAACCTTTCTGTACCGGAAGAAGATTCAATTTAAAAGGAAGGTGTTCCGGTCCTATCGCAAAGAGTTTTAGAAATTTTTCCACAGATTCAATTCCTTTTGCAGGCATAAAAAGATACAGCGGATTTTTTCTAAGGGTTAGCTGCATGGACTGAAGCAACTGGAAAATGCCGGAAAAATGGTCGGTGTGAAGATGTGAAATGAAAATGGCCCTAATCTTGTTCCAATCAAGGTTATTTCTAATTAGAAGCCCGCTTACAGGCTCGCCGGCATCAAATAAATATATGTCTCCTCCAACAACAAGGGAAATTGAAGTATTAAACCTGGTTTTTGTCGGTATGCCTGAGGCGGAACCCAAAATCTTTATCCTGATCATATCTCTGAAATCCCCCCTTCTCTGGCCAAAAATGATTTGGGAAAAATCTTTCGTGCCTTAGTGATGATTTCCTTTTTTCTGTTTCTTGGGTAATGAATTAGATAAAGTTTTTTTACCCTTGCCATTTTGGCTATAGTTGCCGCTTCTTTCGGCGAACTGTGGCAGGCATCATGGATAAACAGAAGACTTTCTTTTGCAAAATCAACGAGGGGCGGATAAAAAGAAGTGTCCCCGGTAAAGGTAAAGAATTTATTGGTGCCAATCTCGGTAAATTTGCAGATAAACGCCTCTTCAGGAATGTTTTTACCGGACAGGTGTCTTGCCGGAAAGGTGTCAAGGCGGAATTTTCTGTTTACATAGCTTTGTCCCGGGGAAAGGGAAACGAGCTTCAGATCAAGAGAAAGTTCCGGGAACTCCTTTATCTGCATAAATTCCTGCGCTTTGGTTACCACTTCGTTGAGATGTTTTGAAGGTCCGATAATGGTAAAGGGTTTTCGGGGAAAATACGCGCCGTTTAATTTTTTAATTCCAAGATAGAAGAGTAATTGAGGTAATCCAAGATAGTGGTCCTGATGGAAATGAGTCAAAATAAGATATTCTAGGTCTAACGGGTCAAGGTTGTATTCCCTCATCTTGAGAACGCCGCACCAACCGGTGTCCACTAAAATTTTGGCATCAATAAGAAAAGAACTTGTCTCCGAACCAACATCGGGAATACAGGACGAAACACCAATAAATGTTATTTTCATCTCACTCCTCTCTGACTGCTTTTTCCACAAGGAACGGGGAGCCATCAGAAAACTTCCATAGCTATAGTTCGGTATTGGAATGCCCATCCAGGACATTCGTCGTCAGTACTTCTTCAGCCCTTAACCCGCATTGGGTCCTATCTTCTAATACCCAATCGATGCAATTCCTGCTTTATTAAATTTTACCATTAGCAAATACGCTTCCGCTAATCATTTCAGGCAATTCTTGCCAGCATCTCTTTTGTCACCGGATAGAGCGGTTTCTTTCCGGAAAAGAAGCGTTCCAGTTCGGTAACCGCGTAGTTGCCCTGGCGGAAGCAATTGTCTGCAACCGCGCCGGCTATGTGCGGGGTTAAGACTACGTTTTCAAGGGTACGCAAGAGACTTTTTTCTTCCGGCGGCTCCGGGTCAGTAACGTCAAGCAGGACAAAGATTTTTCCGGTGCGCAGGACCTTAACCAGGGCTTTTTCGTCAATGAGGGAACCCCGGGCGGTGTTGACCAGGACAGCACCTTCTTTCATCAGGGAGAGGTTTTCTTCGTTTATCATGTGGTAAGTGGTTGGAATAGACGGAGCATGTAAAGAAACCGCTTCGCAGGTCTGCATTAGTTTCTTCAGGGAGGTCTTCTCCACGCCTAACTTTACGGCTTCCGCTTTGGTTACAAAGGGGTCATAGAGAAGAATCCCGACATCAAAGTTCTTTAAAAGTTTAATCAGGTGCCTTCCGACAAAGCCAGCTCCTACAACTCCGATATTAATCTTGTAAAACTCCCTGATTTGGGCAATCTGGAGTACTTCCTTCCACAAACCCCGGCTGGTTGCTTTACTGAGCGGCTGTACTCTCTTCAAACCGTTGATTAGAAGACCCAGAGTAAACTCGGCGACACCGATGGCGATGGAAGGAGCCGCTGAGGTAACGGCTATCCTTCTTTTCCACACCTCATCATCTTTGATAATCGCTTTAACCGAACCGGCGGAATGGGCGACGATTTTCAGGTTCGGGGCGGAATCCAGCATCCCCTTTGTCAGAACAGGGGTTTCCCAACCGGTAATGATTCCGTCGGTTCCCTTGATAAGTCTTCCGGCAGAGTCCTGGTCCAATTCTTTAAACTCCTCAAACTGAAAGGAGGCAAAACTCCTTAACCTTGCTATCTCCTTTTGGTTAAGGATGCACCTTTTCATGCTTGCGTCCAGCAGAATTCCGATTCTTGGTTTTTTCATGCTTTTTATCCTCAATCTTTAGATCAATAATTAATTTCCGCCTAAGATTTTATCCGCTTTGCGATATACTTCTTCCACTGCCTCGCGTCTGTCTTCAGGCAGAACAAAATTATGCCCGCCAATCTTTCTTCTGGCGATTTCTCTGGCTTTCCGGTTTAGTTCTTCCCCGGAAAATTTGAAAAACAACTCCGGTTCCAGGTAAATTTCCCGGTGCTGCAAGGTAGTCGGATGGTCAAGGAAACTGTTCGGCATCCCGGTATAAACGGCTTCTTCTATCACTTTCAGGGATATCTCTTTTTCCTCTTCCAGCTTAAAGCCCCGGGCGAATCTTTCGCAATGCCTGATTATGTCGGCCTGAATTACTGCCATGACCGGGTTGAAATAGTCAATCTGGCCGCCGGCCCCGGAACTCTCTCCGCCGATTCCCATAACGGAGGTGGCGCCGTCGCAAATACCCAGGCCCAGGCCGAACGCCACCCGGAAGACGTCGCCGAGATTGTTTATGTTGCAGGAGAAGCTAACGCCGAATTTCTCTCCAAGCACGTACTTTATCACCTGTCTGATTGCCAGGGAATGAAAGACCGATTCCGGGAACGGCTTGGAAACCTGCATTTTTCTCAAGTCAAAAATAAATCCGCCGAAGGAGCAGTAACCATAAACATCCGGGTCGATCAGTTTTGGCGTAATATATGCGGCAAGCGCTTCTGCCATACCCTGCACCAATATACCGGGGAAGAAGATTGCGCCGGAAGCGCCGGACAGTGGGGCGGCGCCGCCTCCCAGGCAGATGCCGGAAAGATTATATTTGTGGTCTCTGTTTTGGTAGATAATGTCCAGGCAGTTATGGTTCAATCTCAACGGGCTGATGGGTATTTCCATAACGCAATAAGGGGGTTTGCGGCCGGAGGCCCGGCCTATCCGGCACATAAGTTCCGCTTCTTTTGCGCTTTCCGCCACACAGAAACCACCCATCTCCCGGCTGTTTTCCACACATACTTTTTCGGTGGCTACCTGCCGGAGATGAACGGATACGCCCTGCAGATGGATTGGCGAAGGTCCGTACATATCGTAGGAATCGCAAAATTTAACCGCCTCTATGCAGTCGTTCAGGGTGGCCAGGCGGGTTTCTCCGGTGTCAATATCCGTGTAATACCGTGCCATATACGGCGGGAGCATGCGGAATTTTTCTCCGTTTTTCCGGTTGTAGGAATATTCGGCGTTCTGTTGTTTGATCAGCGGAATAAAATCTTCCACCAGTTTCTTGTCATAATGGACCCGCTTGCCCTTTACTTCTATTCCTTTCCGTTTGGCAAGTAATTCCAGTATAGCCGGGTGGTCTATCTCCACGCCTATTTTTTTCAGAACCAGGAGAATTTCCCGGTAGATGTTCTTCAGGTCATCTTCGGTGAGTCCCCCGGATAAGCGGTAGTTTCGGTAAGCCATTTTTCCTCCGGTCAGGTCCATTTTATGTCTTTTATTAACGATTTCAGGTATGCGATGTCCTGCTGCGCATAATACTCCCGGTCTCCGGGCCGCGGCGCCTCAATGCAGATATGCCCTCCGTATCCCCGTTCCTTTAATATTCCGAGAAATTCCCGGTTATTGATTTCACCCTGCGCCAGGCCGGAGGGGAAACGGACGTTTTTCCCGGCTGATATGGAATTCTTGAGATGTACGTAATATAACCTGTCGCCCATCTCTTCTATGGTTTCGCGTATTGAAAGATGGTTCGGGAAGTTTATGTAATTCGCGTAATCAAGATTTACGCCGATGGCCGGGCTGCCTATCAGGTCAGATAGTTTTTTCGCCGCCCGGGGCAGGTCATGCAGGTAGCCCATGTGGGTTTCAAATGCCAGCCGGAAACCAAGTTTTTCGGCCAGAGTGCCGAGCGTCTTAAAACCGGAAACAGTCCAGTCCCATTGTTCCCGGGTGGCAACCTGCGACCCGTGCAGTTCATATCTTTCATACGGCACGTTCTTATCCGGGTTCAAGAGAGCGCCGGCAGTAATGTTGCAGGTGGTTAGTTTAAATCGCACGGCGGCCAGACGATAGAATTCAATTACCTCCTTAAGTTCCCTGCGGCGTTCGTTGGCACCGGCTACCATCAGGTCTGGTCCCGGTTCGCCGAAGATTACGCGCTTCATTTTTGCTTTGGCTGCGGCCCGGACGATATTGTCAAGATATTCCTCGACGCTTTCCTCTATTCCCCTGCGCTTTCTCCGGAATTCAACCCCGTCAAAACCCCAATCTACCGCCTTCTGACAAATCTCCGGAACGGTCTGGCCCTGTTCGCAATAGTTAATGTGCATTATAATCTTCGGCTTCATGAAGTTTTCTCCCTTATTATAACTTTATGGCATAGGAAATTGTTTCCAGCAATGGTTTGAACCCTATTTTTTCGTACATCTTTCTGGCTGGTTTGTGTCCTTCGTTGAGACCGGTAATAACCCGCGCGTAAACTATTCCGTTCTTGCGCATGCGGTTCAATGTTTTTTCAACCAACTTTGTTCCGATTCCTTTTCCGCCGTAATCCGGATCCACGCCGTTATAGCCAACGGTTCCTATTTTGCGGTCCTGATCTAACCGGTAGGTTGCAAATCCAACAACCTTTCCTTTTAATTCGGCTGCCAGGAAAAACCCCATCTTTTCTCTGATATACTTCAGAATATCGGCGCTCGTCCATTCCTGCCACGGTTTATTTCCGATAATTCCGAATCTTTGTTCCAACAAACTGTCCCCGCCCATACCCCATATCTTCTTTACGATTTCCGAGACGCGGTCCAGATCTGCCTCGGTTCCCAGCCTAATTTTCAGATTTTCTTTTTTTGGTTTTTTTGTAATTTTCATGGTTTTTGTCGCCCCTCCCGTACCCCCCGTGTGCGAGGAACAAGAAAGAAGAAATTTTCTCACAACAAATCCAGGTTATCCCCCCTTTTCTTTGGATAGGAAAGAGCATTTAATTCGTTGGGTTCGGAAACGAAAACCTCTTCTTTTTCTTTCATTGGAAAACCGCGGGAGCCGCGCATGATGAGCCGGGTTTTGTTATTATAGTGCAACGGAATGTTTATTCTTGTCAAACGTACCATTCCATAACTGGTCGAAAATTTAATCTAAACGGTAAAATTTGACAGAATCCTCCGTATCTTTGCTAAAATAAGACCAAGGTCCGGAGTAGACAGGACAGTGGTTGCCAAAAACATAGCGCTATTCCGAAGACCTCAAATCAAAACATAAATGGAGGATTCCCGTGAAAGTTTTTGTCATCGGCGGGACCGGACACATCGGCCGATTTTTAATTCCGCAGTTGGTTGACGACGGGCACACGGTAACCGTAGTAACCCGGGGGCGCACCCCGGTGCCGGCAGGAAAGGCTTGGGACCGCGCAATTTTCAAAACGGGTTCTTACCCAACCGACAAAAAATCATGGCTTGACCTCACAGCCAAAGAAGAGTCAGAGGTATTCATTGACATTCTGGGAGCCGACCTTCCCGGACTTTATCAGGCGGTAAAAAACAGGGCCCGGCACATAATCGTATGCGGTTCGATCTGGATGCTGGGAATTCCAAAGACCGTTCCGGTTCCGGAAGAAACCCAGGGGCCCTGTCGATTTGAAGGCTATCAAAGAAGATACGATGAAATTTTAGCCGTTAAGGAAACAGCCCGTAAGGACAAAATCCCTTTCACGGCAATCCTGCCGCCGAATATCTGCGGACCCGGCAAAATACCCCTGGATTGCAGAGGCGGGCGCAGTCTTGAAGTTCATAAATCGCATAAAAGAGGCGAGCCGGTTCAACTACCGGAAGGATGCAACAACCTGCTTGGACCCTGCGATGCTTCCGATGTGGCACAGGGTTTTCGGCGCGCGGTCCGTAAGCCGGAAACAGCGGCCGATAAAATATTCAACGTCGGTTCGGCTTATGCCCTGACGGCAACCAGGTTTGTGGAGACCTACGGAGAAATCTACGGTGTAAAGATACCGGTTGAATATGTAAGCGCAGGGGAGTTTCAAGAAAAGATTTTGCCGGACCATGGAGCCAGCTACCACTTCCTGGTCCACATGTGCCCTGATATAACCAAAATCCGGGAAAAACTTGATTATGTTCCCGAATACACTCCCGAGGAAACGATGGCGCGGGCAGTCGCCTGGATGCACGATGAAAAACTGTTCTAACTTCAAAGCGGGAAAAGATATTTTCCGCACCTTTTTGTTTTCGAATCCCACCCCGAAAATAAGTTTAGCGGCTGACTTTATCCTCCGTAGCCTTTTGTAGGCGGAGAGGGTGAGATTCGAACTCACGAGGCGATAAATCGCCTACCGGTTTTCGAGACCGGCCCTTTCAACCGCTCAGGCACCTCTCCATTCCGATTCCGCCCTGCTCTATTTCGAAATCCAAATCGGTATTATTGTGGCACCTGGCCGGTATCCGGCTCGGCCGCCGGTTGCGTCGTCTTTCCCGCAATCGCTTTCATCGACGCGGTCATATCCATCACCTGCACGCCCTCAGGTACTTTAAAGGTAAATAGTTCTTGAGCAAGGCCCTGGTCGATTTTGACATTTTTAAATTCCACGTACATCCCCGGCGTATTTTTCTGAATATAGAATTCAATCAGGTCCGGAAAAAGGGTGCCTTTGTTAACCCATACGCCGACACTCTGGAAAGACATGTTTGTAGGCAGGTTTACGCCTAAACCGGCCACCGGACTGTTCTGGATAAATTCCTTGCTGTTTTTGGTTTCCAGAAAATAATAATCGTTTCCGTTTCGTTTCTTTTCGCTTAGTTGATAAGACACGGCCGGAAGCGAATGAAACGATTTTGAAAACGGCGCGTTCTTTATCTTTCCTTCCAGGGCGGAAAAATCAATTTTGGTCGCCATATTCATCATCGGCCACATCTGCCACATTATCTTGCCGTCAAAGACCATCAGCACCTTAAGCGGTTCAGTCGGTTTATCGGTCGGCGGCATCAATTCCGGCGGCAGCGTCATTTCTGCCCGGAAAAGCTTCTCTTTCTGCCAGATGGCGCCTTTTATCTCCATCATCTTGCCGAACATCTGCATGCCAACCGTCATATCACCCTGTAAATCCTGGACGTTGCTCCATTTCTGGCTTATGTCGGCTGTCAGTTGTTCCGCGGTCATCTCCTGACTGAAAACCTTTCCGGCAAGCAGACAACAGAATAAACCCGCCAGCACTAAAACACCTCTTTTCCTTATCGTTCTCAACATAATTTTTCCTTCCGCGAAGCTAAAGCTTCGCACCCTTTGCCGGTTTGATTTCTCTATGCAGTATTTTAGCCGGCGCGCCCAAGAGGAATCGAACCTCCAGCCTTCAGGTCCGCAACCTGACGCTCTATCCTATTGAGCTATGGGCGCAAAAACGCGGGGATTACATTTTTATTATAGCACAAAATAAGGTTAGGGTTTTGCGCTTTTCCAGAAAACACCCTGCGTTCATGCTTTATGGGGGTAATTTGGTTTAGTTGGCGTTTAATCGTATCGGCGGGTTAATTTTTCTGACTAATGATTTTCCCTGGGGTCAAGTCAGCCGGGTTTCAACAGGCACCCGGGGCGGAAAAACCACAAAACTCTTTAATTGGTTGCAGCCCCCGGGCTGCGCATCAGGGTGGGGTAAATCCACCCGCGCCCTCCCCGGATAGGACGGTGTTTTTCTAACCAACCTTCCCAATCTTTTTCCCCGTAAACGGCGGACATTGCTTCATAAAGATTCGCCGGCCAGTCCCAAGGCTCGGGAATTTTCAATTCATCTGTGGACGGGTAAAAAATGTTATATATCTTACCAAGCGGACCAATCGGTTTTCTGTAAGGCCACTCGCAGGCCTTTTGACAATATAGAAAAAACCTATCCAGGGCAAGCTTTATTGTCCGGCCATTTGGCGTGGTGTATTCAAAAAGATTGGTACCGGTCGCGTTCAGTGCAATTTGCCCCGCACCCGTCGTAGCTGCAAGGGCAAAATATGTATACCACATCCCGCTGTTTGTTCTTTTGTTCTCCTGGGGCAACTCACCATTTGAGGCAATTGTCTCTGAAATACGCTTTTTTATCAGATTAATATCGTCCAATACCCCCTGCCGGTCGTCGAGCAAATGGGCTGCGGATATGGAAGCAAAAACTCCCCAAGCACCCCAGTTATTCGCTCTCGTTTTTATCTTATCGGCACTTTTCCGGAAAACCAGGTCAACCCATTCTTTAAATGTTTCCCGGTCATAAATAGTCCAGCCGTCGTAATCGGAAAGCAAATCGGCCGCAAAAATCATCGGAATACCCGCGTAACAGAGAACCAGGTCTCCGTCAGCACCCGAAACACGCTTGTTAATTTTTGCCCAGGCGGTCAGCAAGTTCACGGATTTTTGGGCATATTGTATCCTCTTGTCGTTTGAATCCAGTTGATAAGCCAGGGCAAGAGCATAGGCGGCGGAAGCATTTTCGCTTAAACCTTTTTTCGCGGACATGCTCTGGACGGGATTAAAATAGTATGCGGGAACTGTTAAAACTCTTACGGCGGCGGCATCTTCGGCAAGTCCCTTGTCCGCCTCCCGAATTAACTGGTCATATGCGGATTTCCAGGGTTCTTTCTCCTTGTTTTGCCTTACCGTTTGAATCTGCGGAACAGTGTGCATCCCTCCGGGATGGATAAACACCGTGTTTTTTGACGGCACAAACTGTCTGGCGGCGCACCCGGACAGACACAAAAAAAACAGAAAGGCGCAAATTCTCGTCATTTTATTCTAAATATTACCATCTTACCGGAACCGGGTGAAAGGAATTTCCCCTGCGCACATCACTGGGTTCAAATTTCGTTTCAGGATTTTCAGCAGAGCAAAAAAACGGGAGTGACTGCGCCAAGGCTTCGTCACTTAAAATTCGGAGGTCTCGCTTTACTGCGTTCGACTAGGCCACCCGCCCCGTAGAAGGCAACGGCCGCCTATACGGGACCCGCTGTCGCTGCTCCTTCTCGTCGCGTTGCCTATTTAATGCTTTTAAGGATAGGGTGGCTCACCTTCTCGCCACCCCTGCCAGGCGAATGCTCCTTATTCGTCGCATTAGCAGTGCTCTCTTCGAGTCCCTTTTTTCAGGAATTAGTGCCGGGAGGGGGACTCGAACCCCCACGAAGATTACTCCCCAAAGGATTTTAAGTCCTTTGCGTCTGCCGTTCCGCCATCCCGGCTGAAACTTTATTCGTGTAAATGATTATTCGTAATACCTCTATAGATTTTTTATTACTACTGCGTCTGCCGTTGACGCCAAGAAGAATTGCAGGCAAGATTTTGCGTCTCCTGAACTACGGTTCACGCCATCCAGGCGCGAAAACATCCGATATTATACCCTAGGGACGGCTGTAGTTGCCAACAGAATTGTTGCGCTAAACTGCGTTAGAACAACTACGTGGATTGCAGGCTGTCATCTATCCATTCAAGGTAGGGTTTGTTTCCGTCAATTATGGGGACGGCGATTATTTCCGGAACTTTATAGGGATGGACCTTCGTAACGCAGGCGACGATTTTTTTAAATTTGGCGCGGGTTGTTTTGACCAGCGCCATAACCTCGGAAGCAAAATCAATCTTACCCTGCCACCAGAAAAAGGAGTTCACGTCCTCAAGTATGTTAACGCAGGCCGCCAACCGGCTTTTCAGCAGAAAATCTTTGATCTTTAAAGCATCCTCTTTGGAAGGGCAGGTAATTACCGCTATGCAATACCCGGTCTTTCGCTTCTTTCCTTCGGCCATTATCCTTTAACCTTCTACCGGCTTCAACTCCGAGGTGCAGTGCGCGCAACGAACGGCTTTGACCGGAACGGGGGAGAGGCAGTACGGACAATCTTTCTTTGCCGGAACAGATGGTTCTTCCTTCTTTTTAAACCGGTTAACCTGTTTTATCAAAAGGAAGATGACAAAGGCGACGATGATAAAATCGGTGATGGTGTTCAAAAAGAGGCCGTAGTTGATGGTGGCGGCGCCGGCGGCTTTCGCATCAGCCAGCCGCTGATAGCGCTGAGGGGAGAGATTGACGAAGAGGTTGGCAAAGTCCACTCTCCCCAGCAAAACGCCTATGGGCGGCATCAGGATGTCGTTAACGAACGAGGTGATAATCTTGCCGAAGGCGGTGCCGATGATGATACCGATGGCCATGTCAAGGACATTACCCCGCATGGCGAATTCCCGGAACTCTTTAAGCATTTTCATACCGGAATCCTCCTTTCACCATTAGCAGCCGGCACTGAAAGTTTGCCTCGCCAAAACCAGTTGCTGGCGTAGGCAGGGGTCGCACTACATTTGGGAGGGGATAAAATCCCACTTCTTCATTTTTTTCAAACACGTTCCCGGGATTTAAGATCGGCGTGGTATTCGTGCAAGGTCTTAACTTTCAGTTCTCCCGCTTTCAGGGCCTTAATTGCCAGGAGGGTGGCTTTGGCGCCGGGCATAGTGCTTACCAGGGGAATATTCCGGCTGACCGCAACCGCCCTCATGGACGTGATGTCCCGCCTGGGCCTTTTACCGGAGGGCGTATTGATAATCAGAGATATCTTTCTGTCTTTAATCAGGTCCACCACGTTGGGCCGGCTGCCTTCATGCACCTTGGGTACTATTTTGACCGGAACGTTGTGTTCTCCGAGGAACCTCCCGGTGCCGGAACTGGCCAGCAATTCAAACCCTAAATGCTGAAAACCCCGGGCGATAGGCAAAAGAACCGGCTTGTCTTTATCCCTGACGCTTAAGAATATCTGGCCGGAAAGCGGCAGTGCCTGGCCGGCGGCTAACTGGCTCTTGGCGTAGGCCAGTTCAAAAGAAGCGTCTATGCCCATCACCTCGCCGGTGGACTTCATTTCCGGGCCTAAAACCGCATCTACGCCCGGGAACCGGGCAAAAGGGAAGACTGATTCTTTGACCGCAAAATGTCCGGGTTTAACCTCTTTGGTAAACCCCAATTCCGGCAGGGTTTTGCCCAACATTAACTTGGTAGCCAGGTTGGCCAGAGGCACACCGATGGCTTTGCTGACAAAGGGTATCGTCCGGGAAGCCCGGGGATTTACCTCCAGCACGTAAAGTTTATCGCCCTTCAGCGCGTACTGGATGTTGAGCAGGCCGCAGACCTTCAGTTCCAGCGCCAGTTTCCGGGTTGCCTCACGTATCTCGTCAAGAATTGCCGGCGGCAGACCGTAAGGCGGCAGGACCATCGCGCTGTCCCCGGAGTGGATGCCGGCTTCTTCAATGTGCTCCATAATTCCGGCGACAACCACATTTTTCCCGTCGCAGATACCGTCCACGTCTATCTCCAGCGCATCCTCCAGGAATTTGTCGATTAAGACCGGGTGTTCCGGGGAAACCTGGGCCGCTATCACCATAAACTCCGCCAGGGACTGGTTGTCGTAGACCAGTTCCATCGCTCTTCCGCCCAGCACGTAGGAAGGCCGCACCAGAACCGGGTAGCCGATCCGGCGGGCAATCTTTTGGGCTTCTTCCACCGAGAAAGCGGTTCCGTTGGGAGCCTGGTCGAGGGATATCTTCTTCAACAACCGGCTGAAACGCTTCCGGTCTTCAGCCAGGTCTATGGAATCCGGACTGGTGCCCATAATCTTCACGCCCTGCTTCATCAGGCCGAGCGCCAGGTTTAAAGGCGTCTGGCCCCCGAACTGAACGATAACGCCGAGGGGTTTTTCAATTTCAATCACGTTGAGCACATCCTCCAGGGTCAGCGGCTCAAAGTAGAGACGGTCGGAGGTGTCGTAATCGGTGGAGACGGTCTCCGGGTTGCAGTTGACCATAATGCTTTCGTAGCCCTCTTCCCTCAACGCGTAGGAAGCATGGACGCAGCAGTAGTCAAATTCGATTCCCTGACCGATTCGGTTGGGCCCGCCGCCCAGAATGACTACCTTCTTCTTTTTGGTCGCGCGGCTCTCGTCGTTCGCCTCGTAAGCGGAGTAATAGTAGGGTTTCTCCACCTCAAACTCCCCGGCACAGGTGTCAACCAATTTAAAAGCCGGATTAATCTTTAACTTTTTGCGCATCTTCTTGATAGCCATTTCGCTCCTGCCGCTCAAAAAAGCGATCTGCCGGTCGGAAAATCCGGCTTCTTTTGCCTTACGCAACCAGGCCGGGTTAAGTTTTTTACCGCCCTCTTCCAATTCCACTATCTCCTTAATCTGGTCCAGAAACCAGGGGTCGATTTTGGAAAGGTTGAATATTTCATCGGCGCTGATACCCTGGCGGAATGCGCAACGAACGTAAAAGAGCCGGTCGCCGTTGGGAACGCGCAAGCCGTCTCTTATCTCTTCCGGAGACAGGTTTTTGTCTTTGCCGTCTGCGCCCAGACCAGACCGGCCGGTTTCCAGGGACCGTATCCCTTTCTGGAGCGCTTCTTTGAAAGTCCGGCCGATGGACATCGCTTCGCCCACCGATTTCATGGAAGTGTTGATGGTTTGGTCCGCGGCCGGGAATTTTTCAAAAGTGAAGCGGGGAATTTTGAAAACGCAGTAGTCCACGGTCGGCTCAAAAAAGGCAGAGGTTTTGCCGGTAATTTCGTTCTTGACCTCATCCAGGGTAAAACCGACCGCCAACTTGGTCGCAATCCGGGCGATGGGAATACCGGTGGCCTTGGAGGCGAGCGCGGAACTGCGGGAAAGCCGGGGGTTAACTTCGATAATTACGACCCGGCCGTTCTCCGGACTGACGGCAAACTGGATGTTGGCTCCGCCACCGGTGATGCCGATGGCCCGGATAATCCGGCGGCACATATCGGTCAGGTTGCCGTATTCCGCGGTCGTCAGCGTCTGGGCCGGAGCCACCACGATGCTGTCCCCGGTGTGCACGCCCATCGGGTCCACGTTTTCCATTGAGGTGACAATAACGGTGTTATCAACACAGTCCCGCATAACCTCAAACTCAATCTCTTTCCAGCCAAGCACCGACTGTTCCACCAATACTTCGCCGATGGGGCTGGCCTCAATCCCTTTCGCCAGGAACTCCTGAAGTTCTTCCGCATTATAGGCGGTGGCGCTGCCGGTCCCGCCCATGGTGTAAGCCGGCCGCAGGATAAGCGGAAAACCGAGCTCTTCGGCAATCTTCATCCCGCCTTCCACCGAATACGCCAGGTCGGAACCCGGTACGCCGATGTCGATCCCCTGCATCGTTTTTTTGAAAAGGTCCCTGGTTTCGGCCCGGGCAATCGCCTGCTCATCGGCGCCGATGCACTCCACACCGTACTTTCCCAGTATCCCCTCCCGGGCCAGGAAGGTCGCCAGGTTAAGGCCAATCTGGCCGCCCAGGGTGGGCAGAAGCGCATCCGGACGCTCCCGTTTAATTATGCTCTCGAGGATTTCAACGGTCAGCGGCTCGATGTAGGTGCGGTCCGCCATTTTAGGGTCGGTCATAATGGTGGCCGGGTTGGAATTGACCAGAACGACCCGGTAGCCCTCCTCCTTCAGCGCCTTGCAGGCCTGGGAACCGGAATAGTCAAACTCGCAGGCCTGGCCGATAATGATGGGGCCGGAACCGATGAAAAGAATCTTCTTTAAATCCTTTCTTTTAGGCATTAAGTTTTTCCAGGAATTGTTGAAAAACAGGATCGGCCTGATCCGGACAGTATTGAACCCCGAAAAGGGGAAGTTTTTTGTGGGTTATCCCCTCCACCGTCTGGTCGTTGAGGTGAAGGTGGGTAACGGTTACATCCGGACCCAGAGAGTCGGCGGCAATAGTAAAAAGATGGTTCTGTTTGGTGGACAGGCACCGTCCTTCGGCAAGGTTTTTAACCGGCTGGTTGAGTCCGTAATGTCCTGATTTCATTCGAAAACTCTTCCCGCCGAGCGCCAGGCACAGAACCTGAAAACCCAGTCCGATACCCAGAATTGGCTTTTCCGGGATTAAATCTTTCAAATATCCGGCCGTCGCTGTCAGCAAGGCCGGGTCACCGGGTCCGCTGGAGAGAAAGATGCCGTCCGGATTACCGGAAAGGATTTCGCTGGTTTTGGCGTTGAAAGGAAGAACGGTTATCCCGCAGCCGAGTGCGGATAATTGCTTTAATGATTCCCGGTTCAGGCCCAGGTCCACTACGGCGACTTTAGGAGAGGCGGCTTTACTTGCGATCGGCCAGACGTAGGGTTTACGGCAGCTCGCTTCCGCAACCCTCTTTTCAGACGGGCGGAACAATTTCAGTTTCGCCAGAAGGCTCTTTCCGCTGGTACGGCCGTCCGCAAGCATCCCCCTCATAGAACCGTGAATCCGAAGGTGTTTGGTAATGTTTTGGGTATCCACTCCGGAAAGGATGAACATCTTGTTCTTTTTGGCGAAGGTTACCAGGCCCTCATACGCCTGCCAGTTGCTGTAAATGCGGCTGACCTCTTTGACGATGATTCCTTTCGCCCAGACCCGGTCTGAGGCAAATTCCTCCCGGTTGATTCCGTAATTCCCGATATGGGGATAAGTCATTACCGCGATTTTGCCGGAGTAAGCCGGGTCGGTCAGCAAATCCTGATATCCGATCACGCCGGTATAAAAGACGGCTTCGCCGGCAAACTCTCCGGAAGCACCCCTGGAAATCCCTTCCCAGACAGCGCCGTCTTCCAGAATAAATAAGCCTTTTTTCATGGATTGAAACCCGATTTTTGGTGTTTGCATCAAATTGCTCTCTTTTCCGACCAGCAGCGAAGGCACAAATCGGCGCTCGGCAGGCCGATGGCAGCCACCAGGTCCTTGAGCGAACAATATTTAAGCGTATCCGCGCCGATAAGCCCGGCAATCTCTTCCGTGGAATGGCGCCGGGCCGCCAGCTCTTTGTAAGAACGGGTGGAGATGTCATATCGGCAAGGCGCTTTCAGGGGCGGGCAGCCGATCCGCACGTGCACCTCTCTGGCGCCGGCCGCCTTTAATTCCAGCACTTTGTTGCGAATCTGGGTCCCCCGGACAATGGAATCGTCGCAGAGGATAATCCTTTTCCCTTGAACCACGTCCTTGATTACCGAAAGTTTTATCTTTGCTTCCAGGTCGCGCAGGCGCTGGGTCAGGGGCAGGTAACTGCGGCTGGCAAACCGGTCGAAGAGGAATACCTCGTCATAAGAAATGCCGGATTCCTTATGATAACCGAGCGCATATCCGATTCCGGAAAATGGAACAGCGGCAACCAGATCTGCCTTAACGTTGTCTGTCTTTGCCAGGCTGGCACCCAGGTTATTCCTGACCCGCACTACCGGCACTCCGTCAATGACTGAATCCATCGAAGCAATATAACCCCACTCAAATGCGCAATGCGCTGTCTTCCCTTTATTGACAACGCTCTTGGTGTTAATTCCGTCCTGGTTAATCAGAACAATTTCACCTGGTTTTACGTCGCGGAAAATTTCAAAACCGATTAAACTGAACGGCCGGGATTCCGAAGCGACGGCAAAAGCATCGCCTCTTTTGCCCAGAATAAGCGGCTTGAACCCTAACGGGTCCCGGGCGGCATAGATTCCTTTTTTGGTCAGAATTAGGATGGTGTAAGAACCTTTAATCTTTTTCGCCAACAGCTCCAGGCCCTGGACAAAGTCTTTCCCCTGAACAACCATCTTAGCCAGAAGTTCTATCTGGGTATGGGTGAAAAAAGAGTGGCCGTTCTTTTTCAATTCGTTGAAGAGACCTTCGGCATTGATGATGTTGCCGCTGAAGGCGATGGCAAAAGGGCCCAGCCTGGATTCCATCATTATCGGCTGTCTTTCGCTCAAACTTACATGGCCGATGCCGGAACAGCCGGACAAATCCTTTAATTCCGGGGGGGTGAAGGTGTGGCGGACAAATCCCTTGTGCGTAATCAGTTTCAGTTCTTTCCGGGCGGTGGCGATGCCGCAGTAACGCTGGCCGCGGTGCTGCAGTTTAAAGATGCCGTAATAGAGGTCATAAATGCAATTTTTGTCAGAATGGATTCCGAAAAGTCCGCAGTTTTCTGCAAAACTAACCATAGAGGTTGGGGGGTGGCGGTTCCAGACAACTAAAAATTTTTCGCCAATAATTTGATTATTATACTTCACGGAGGAATGTTTTTGCAAAACAGAAGATTACGTTACAGTCGCGCCGCATGTTCTTATCAACTCTTTAATCTTTTCCGCAATATCATCCCTGACCTTCCGGAAAAATTCCGTATCTTTGTCCTTGGGGTCTTCAATATTCCAATCTATATGTTGTTTTGACGGCACAAAAGGGCAGGCGTCCTTACAGCCCAAAGTTATTACATAATCAAACTCCTTTACCGGCAGCCGGTCAAAACCTTTTGACTCTTGAGATGAAATGTCTATACCCAACTCCCGCATCACCCGTATCGCTTCCGGATTTATCTTTCCCGAGGGCCGGGAACCGGCGCTGTATGCCTCGATGATACCTTCGCCCAGATTGCGGGCAAAACCCTCAGCCATTTGACTCCGGCAGGAGTTTTCCACGCAGACAAATAGCACTTTTTTCATGTCGCCTCCTTTGCTGTTTACCGCAATTACCGCTTGTGCCAGAAATGGGGGGGAATAGCCCTGACCGGAGTTTTGGAGCCAGCCATGGGATATAATAACACAGTTTTTAATCAAAACGCTAAACAGATAAATTTGTTTGACCGACGGGGAAAACCGTGGTATGCTTTAATATTAAGCAGTTTAATCGGATTGACCGAAGTTTAATAGGGGGGAGTTATGTCCGTATTGGCGCTTCTTGGTGGTGCGAAAGCAGTTAAAAGTAACTCCAGGGATATCTTCACCTGGCCCATTATAACCAAAGAGATTGAAAGTGCGGTTCTCAAAGTTCTGCGTTCCGGCAATATGTCCGGTTCCGACGTAACCAGGAAGTTCGAGCGCGGTTTTGCCGACTGGCACAAAATGAAGTATGGCCTGGGCTGCAGTACCGGAACCGCAGCCCTGCAGTGCGCCATGTTCGGTCTGGGGATAGGCGCCGGCGATGAAATCATCTGCCCCAGCGTCACCTATTGGGCTTCTTGCCTGCCGGTCTATTCTCTGGGCGGGACAGTGGTCTTTGCCGAGATAGACCCGCAAACACTCTGTCTTGACCCCGGCGATATTGAACACCGGATTACCAAAAAGACCAAGGCTATCATCGTGGTCCACTACTGCGGAAGACCCGCGGAGATGGATAAGATTATGGCTATTGCCGGGAAACACAAACTGAAAGTCATTGAGGATGTTTCCCACGCCCACGGTGCTTTATACAAAGGCAAATTTGTTGGGACCTTCGGGGACGCGGCCGCTTTTTCCCTGATGAGCGGCAAGTCCTTTGCCATCGGCGAGGCAGGCATCCTGCTGACCAACAACCGGACGGTTTACCAGAGAGCCGTTGCTTTCGGTTTCTACGAACGCTCCGCGGAACTGACTTTGCCGGAACTCGCGGCCGGCGCTGGTCTTCCCTGGGGCGGCTACAAATACCGCATGCACCAACTCTCTTCGGCCGTGGGCCTGGTTCAACTGAAGAAATACCCAAAGGAGATGGCGGAGATAGACAAAGCCATGAACTATTTCTGGGATTTGCTGAAAGGCGTGCCCGGCATCAAGTCAAACCGGCCTCCAAAGGGCTCCCGGACAACGATGGGTGGCTGGTATTCTTCTTTGGGTCTTTATAACTCCGCGGAATTAGGCGGTTTTTCCGTCAGCCGGTTTTGCGAGGCGGTCACCGCGGAAGGAGCACCAACCTCTCCTGGTTGTAACCAGGCCCTGCACCTGCACCCTTTATTTAATACCATTGATGTTTACCGCCAGGGCAAGCCCACCCGGATTGCCAATTCAGGACGGGATTTAAGGCAGCCAAAAGGGTCCCTGCCGGTCTCCGAGGGAATCCAGGCTACAGTATTCCGTATTCCCTGGTTTAAGCGCTACTACCCGAAAATTATTAACGAATACGCAGCGGCTTTCCGAAAGGTGGCGGAGAATTACCGGGAGCTCCTGGCGGGAGACAAGGGTGATCCGAAACGTCTCGGAAGCTGGGGGCTGACAACGCTTAAAAAGTAATTAGAAGGGAGACGCGGGTATGATTGATATTCACACGCATATTGGCAGGTTGCGATACGGGGAAAAATTTTTAACCCCGGCCGACATGATTCGCTTTATGGACAAGAACGGAATAAGCAAAGCGGTGCTTCTGCCCATAGAGAACCCGGAAGAGATTGATTATTATGTGACTACGAAGGAAATTTTACGAGCCAGCCGGCGTTATCCGACCCGGCTCATTCCTTTTTGCAATGTTGACCCCAGGCGCAGTATGAACGATGGTCACTGGAACCCGGAACCCATAATCAAAGAGTATCTGGACCAGGGCTGCCGCGGGTTCGGAGAAGTTTTGGCCAACCTGAAGGTCAACGACCCGAGAATGAAAAACATCTTCCGGGCTTGCGGTAAACTTAAAATTCCGGTTTTGCTGCATATCCAGAGTTGTACCCTGGGCCTATACGACAAAATCGGCCTTCCTTATCTGGAAGAGGTTTTGAAAGAATTTCCGGAAACTTCCGTTATCGTTCACGGACCCGGTTTCTGGGCGGAAATGTCGGATAAGGTCAGCCTTGCGGACAAAAACGGCTATCCAACCGGAAAAATAGAGAAACCCGGGAAAATTGATTATTTGCTTGGAAAATATCCCAATTTATACGGCGACTTTTCCGCCGGCAGCGGTTACACCGGCCTTAGCCGGGACCCGGAATACAGTAAACTTTTTTTGAAGCGTCACGCCAGACAACTTCTTTTCGGCACCGATTACCTGAAGCCGGGCCAGGAAACGCCGATAATTGAATTCATCAGGAATATCGGCCTGGACCAAAAGACCTTTCGGCTGGTTACCGAGGATAATGCCCGGCGGCTTCTCCGGTTGACACACTGCAGCCTCCCTGCCACACGCCGAAGAGGCGAAGTAAGTTAACTGCTGGCAGGGTTGTAATTAATTGAGAATCCCGCCCGGCTAAGCGGGAACAAGGGAGCGGAGCGGGAAACGGGATTCGAACCCGCGACTCCGACCTTGGGAAGGTCGTACTCTACCACTGAGTTATTCCCGCAAAGTTACAAGATTTTACTTCTTATTGAACTTCAAGGTCAACTTCGCGAAGGGTTGTTCCCTGAAACAAAAACCGTCGCTGAATTGATTAAAAAAGGTGGATTAGAAATCTTTTGCGGCCGGCGCCGCGGGGTATACTCTGAAAAGATGTACGTCGGCAATGCCTTCCCATTGGGGTAACCTCTGCCCTGGTCCCGCAATCCGCGCCAGCGGCGGCTTGCGGTCGGTCAAGGCGTTAATCTTTGCCCAAAGGGTTGTGTCTCCCCAGAAGTGCGGGTGGGCGTCTTTTGCGGATACAAACGCAAATATCTCTCCGGGAGTCTCCCGGCCGGAACGTATCGCTTCCAGCGCAAGATGTTCAAGCCGCCCCAGTCCCGTCTCCTCGTCCGGTTGTTCCTGAAGCCAGCGCTTCACGGCAGCCGGAATCCACGGCAGGGGCGCGTCTGAAAAAACTGATATCTTGGCGAACGCGGTCTTGTCCTGCAGCGCAAACGCTCTATCGACTTGTTCGGCGAAATGGAATTGCGCCGCTGTTACGGGTTGACGCTTGCTGTACACGGAAGCCAACTGTTCCGGCAGAAGCTGCCCGAGCCCGTCGAACGGCACGATTCCGGGAAAGGCATCCACGCAGAGAAGGTCGACGTTTTGAATTTTCAGAAATTTCAAACAGGCAAGAACGTGAACAAGCATCGCCTGGTCGAAAAGGCATGCGTCAAACCAGAGGACAAGCCGTTCGTATTCTGCGGATGTTTCAAGCCTGCGGTACTGGTTCTTCAAAGTTTCCAAAACGAGTTCCCTGCTCAATCCTCCGCCGGTTGCGCGTTCGATGAACCGCGCGCGGTCGCGAAACGCACCATCATCCGGCCAGCCCAATTTTCTTGGGCCGTCATAAAGGATATCGTGCCAGACGAACACGTCTCCGGGAACCCCGCTCCTCCCGAGGTTGCTCCCCGAACAGTCGCCGCCCGTAATGTGAAGAACTTGTTTCACCCTGATATCCTCCGGCGCCCCTTTCTTTCGCATTAACATTATTGAAGATACTTTTCAAACCAGTTCCTTGTCTTCGTCTGATAATCGTCAACGCGGGCATGTTCAAAACTGGTGTGCGTACCGCCGGTCTCCAGCAATTCTTTCGGAGGGTTGGCGTTCCGGTAGAGCCGCCGGGCATGGTCTATGGGAACAAATTCATCGTTTGGCGAATGTATTAACAGAACCGGAACATGCACTTTTCCGATATGGAACTCGGGGCTGTTCCTGATGTAATCCATCCGGAATATAACCCTGCTCAAGAGCCGGGAAAGAAAGGAAAAAGCATATTTTAAGGGACCCAGATTCTGAAAATTGACGGTAACCATCTCCGGAAAGTTGGCGAAGGCGGAATCGCTGACAACCGCTTTTATGTGCGGATTCCCGGCGGCTGTCAGAATCGCAACCGCGCCGCCCAGGGAATAGCCCCAGACGCCGACCGGTTTTGATTTGGCGTCCGGGTCTTCTTTCAAATAATCTATGGCGGCCTCCAGGTCCCAGACCTCCTTTAAGCCGAAGGTTGTTATAAAACCTTCGCTTTCACCGTGAGCCCGGAAGTCAAAAAGGAGGAGGTTGAATTCCGGATTGAGAAAACTGATTACCGGCAGGATGTCGGATTTGTTGGCCGGGTAACCGTGGCAGCCTATAATTGTGCCCCTCGCTTTTTTCGAGGGGATAAACCAGCCCTTCAGGGTTTTTCCGTCCCGTGTCTGAAAAACGACATCCCGGCTTTCAAGCCCCAGGTCCGCCGGCCTGATAACAATGGGCATCCTTTTTGGTTTGAGCGAACGAAAGCCGGTTACCAGCACCGTTCCCAGGATAATTAAGAAGATATCTATCAGAATTCTTGCCCACATCTTCGTCATCTCTTCGGAAATAAAACCCGTAAAATGCCGCGGTTTGTTAAAAAACTCGTCAGGATAAGAAAAAGAAAGGAAAGAACGTGGCACCCGAAGCCGGAAGCGCCGTAAAAACCGTAAAGATAAAGGAAAAAAATAGCGGTTGAAAGCAAGATGACGCCTCTATTGTTCGGGCCCAGCTTCTGGGCGAGAAAGAAGAGCGTTATGACCAGGGGAAAAAGTTTCGGAAAGAGATAAAGTATCAATCCGCCGGCGGTGGAGGCGCCTTTGCCGCCCTTGAATTTCAGAAACAAAGGGTAGGAATGGCCCAGGACCGCCGCGCAACCAACCAGGGTCAGCAAAAGGACTTGAAGCGGCAACGGTTTCGGAAAGGCGCCTGACCACAGGGCCGCGACAAATACCGCGGCAATCCCCTTGGCGGTATCCAGGAACCAAACCAGAATTCCCCAGAGTTTGCCTACCTCGCGGGAAACGTTGGCTGCGCCGGCGTTTCCCGTGCCGAGGGTACGGATGTCAACGCCTTTGACCAGTCCGGTAACCAGGTAGGCGAAGGAGAGCGAACCGATTAAATACCCGGCAATAACTCCGGAAATCCAGACCATCCAAAGCTTATCTTATCACCCCGAAGGACCACGGTCAAGAAAACCATCGCCCCTCCTTCTCCCCCCGAAGGGAGAGGATTTGAGGCAAGGGGAATAAATTTGCAGGATGATTTCGAACTATAAAATTTGGTATAATGTTGACCGGGACACACTAAGGGTTACTAAACAATACCCCATACCTTGGAAAATAAAAATAATTGGGGGGAAATCGGAAAGGGCAGGAGAAGCGGGGTGTTGGTGCCCTTATTCTCCGTCTATTCCCGGAATAGTGCCGGAATCGGCAACCTGGAAGATTTAAAACTGCTGACGGACTGGTGCGAAAAAACAGGCAATTCCATCCTGCAGTTACTGCCGATGAATGAGGTTGGGGATAGTTTTTGCCCTTATGAATCGGTCAGTTCATTTGCGTTGGAGCCTATGTATGCTGCGGTTAAAAGAGATAATTCACCCTCACCTCAAGCACCCCCTTTCCAGAACTTTGGAAAGGGCACCCGTCCCCCTCAAAGGGGAGGAAAAAGTGGGGGACGGGTGGATTACCGGGTAAAAGAGGAGAAGATAAAGGTCCTTCGGGAAATATTTTTTGAGAGCCGGAACCGAGACCGAAATGAGGTTGAGAAATTCAGAGAAGAAAACGCCTGGTGGCTTGATGATTTCGGCCTTTTCAAAGTCCTGAAGGCGCATCATGAAAATAAACCCTGGCATGAATGGCCGGCTGCCTATCAAAACCGCGACGCCGAAAGCATTAAATTGTTTTGTTCCGAACATAAAACCGAAATAGGGTTCCAGATTTGGATCCAGTGGCTGCTTTACAAGCAGTTCAAGAATGCCAGGGCATATGCATCCGGAAAAGGCATCTTGCTGATGGGAGACTTACCGGTCCTGAGCAGCCGGGACAGCGCTGACGTCTGGGCGCACCCGGAATTTTTCAAACTGGATTTTGCGGCTGGTGCGCCGCCGGATATGTTCTCACGCAAAGGACAGCGGTGGGGCATGCCCACTTACAACTGGAAAAGGATAGCCGGGGACAACTACCGCTATTTAAAGGAAAAACTCAGGTATGCCGGAGAATTTTACGATATTTTGCGGATAGACCACGTGGTGGGGCTCTTCCGCATCTGGAGCATCCCTTTCCAGGACCCGCCGGAAAATGAAGGCGCGAACGGGTCGTTTGACCCGCCGGATGAACGCGAATGGGAAGCGCACGGCCGGAAAATACTGTCGGTCATGCTGGAGAGTACAAAGATGCTCCTGTGCGGGGAGGACCTGGGAATAATCCCGGCGGCCTGCCCGCGCACCATGGAGGCGCTGGCTGTGCCGGGTATTGACGTCCAGCGCTGGGCAAAGGACTGGAACGGAACCCAGGATTTTTTACCGCCGGAAGATTACCGTTTCCTTGCCGTGGCAACACTTTCAACCCACGACACGACGAATTGGAACGCCTGGTGGGAAGAAGAGAGCACCCGGGAGGAAAAGGAAAAGTTCTGGAAGCGCGTGGGGCTTAACGGTCCGGCGCGGGAAAGCGCTGACCCGGAGGTAACCGGCGCGGCGCTGAGGTTTATCTTGAGAACCAAATCAATATTTTCAATTCAACTGATATTTGACTGGTTAAGCCTGGCCGGTTCAAGCGGCAAAAAAGAGATTGTCGCGTCCGCCGGAAGCGGACCCGCAATGACAGGGAGCATTCTTACCGGAGACCAATCCCGGTTCCGAATAAATAAGCCGGGCACGGTAAGTGATGAAAATTGGTCTCTCCTTCTCCCGATTTCGCTGGAAGAGTTGTTGAACCACGAGGTCTGCGCCAAAATCAGAAATCTGGTCTCCGGGTCAGGCCGGATTTAAGACAATGACGTTATCGATTTTAATGTACGTTTCCGGGGAGGTTATATGCGAACAAAAAAACTTGGCTGGACGGACTTAAACCTTACCGTCGTCGGGTTGGGAACGTTTGCGCAGGGGGGCGGCTCCTGGACTTTCAATTGGGGTCCGCAAGACGACAACGACTCAATCGCCACTATCCGACGGGCGCTGGAACTGGGTATAAACTGGATCGATACCGCTGCAGTCTACGGACTGGGGCATGCGGAAAAGATATTGGGAAGGGCGATTAAAGGATTGGTTGAGAAACCAATCATAGCCACCAAGTGTTGCCGGGTCTGGAATCAAAAAGGAGATATCTCAAAACGTTTTACAAAAGAAAGCGTCCGGGCGGAAGCTGAAGCCAGCCTCAAGCGCCTCGGATTGAATACCATCGATCTTTATCAAGTTCACTGGCCGGGCAGCGATGCCGAAAATGAGGAAGCCTGGTCCGCAATCGCCAGAATGGTGCAGGAGGGCAAAATCAGATACGCGGGGGTCTCCAACTTTAGCGCAAAACAGATTAAGCGTATCCAACCCATCCACCCGGTGGCTTCGCTCCAGCCTCCTTACAGCATAATTCATCGCGATATTGAAAAAGGCCTGCTCAATTTCTGCGCCGAAAATAGGATCGGCGTTGTAGCTTACAGCCCGATGCAAAAGGGAATGCTGAGCGACAAGTTTACCCGGGAATTTGTCCAAAACCTGGCGCCGGAAGACCACCGCCGAAGAGACCCTGACTTCCTGGAGCCACGGTTAAGCAACAATTTAAAACTGACGGCGGGCTTGCGCCTGATTGCGGAAAAATACGGAATGTCCACCGCGCAGTTCGCCCTTGCCTGGGTTCTCCGGCGGACCGAGGTAACTTCCGCCATAGTCGGTGCCAGGCGGCCCGGCCAGATTGAGGAGACGTATGCGGCCGGCGACCGTACACTGACGGACGAGGCGGTTGCGGCGGTGGAAATCCTGCTTCGGTAATCCTGAAGGGTCGCCTGTTGGCAGGGTTAGCCCCGTGTTTTTGACGGAAATGAAATTTAAAATGTATTATTTATAACAACTATGAACCTATGAAAATAAATAAGGGGATGGTCAAAAAAGAATTGAAAAGACTGGGTTTGAAGAAAGGCGATGTCGTCTTCGTTCATAGTGCTTTAAGCGCCCTGGGAGAAGTAGAAGGCGGCCCGGACACGGTCATTGATGCCCTTCTGGAAACGGTCGGGTCAAAAGGCACGGTAGCGATGACGCGGCTGGGCGGCGCCTTGCTCTCCAGGGTATTCGCCGAACGGAAAGAGACCATCGAAGGAATCCATCCCACCCACCCGGTGGCCGCCCGGGGCGCAAAGGCAAAATTATTAATCAGAGACCACATCAAGGCCGAGACCGCCTGTGGCAAGAAAACTCCTTTCGGCCGGCTCATCGACTGGAACGGATTCATCCTGCTCCTGGGCGTGGACCAGGACCGCAACACCACTCTCCACGCCCTTGAAGAATACGCTGATTCGCCTTACCTTTCTGAAAGGATACTTCCCTACAAAGATGCCGCCGGCCGGAAAAAGACCAAGGTATTAAAAAAGTTTCCGGGACCGCACCGCGATTTTATCGGCCTGGACAAACTGTTTCTTAAGTCCGGAATTATGAAGGTGGGCAAAGTCGGAAATGCGGTGGCGCGGCTGATGAGCGCCGGAAAGATGGCGCGGATCGGACTGGCGGCGCTGAAAACAAACCCGGCTTTAACCCTCTGCGATAATCCAAATTGTGCCGACTGTGTTATGCAGCGGGGTAAAATAAAAGAAAAACGGCTGAAAGAAGAATCGTTCATTTTAACCGCAGTTAGCGACGAAGTCTCCTCAGACCTTACCGAGGCCTTGACAGTCCTGCAGGGCCAGGGCATTAAGCAGATAGAATTACGGAAGATAAACGGCAAAAATTTAATTGCCGCCGCGGAGTCAGAATGCGGGGAAATCCTGGGAAAAATAGAAGGGGCCGGGTTTAAGGTCTCCGCGATCAACACCGGCGTCAACCGTGGCGGAATCCATGAAAACCCTGAGGAAAACCTGGAAAGTTTTCGGAAATACCTGAACCTGGCGGAATTTTTCAAGACCGGTTACCTGCTCATCTCTTCCTTTCTCAGGCCGGGGAAAAAAACGGATGAATGCCGGGAAGAAACATTGAAAAATATTTCGGAAATGGCGCGGCTGGCCGGGGAAAAAAAGATTATGCTTTTGATTGAGAATGAACCAAAAACTTATGCGTCCGGTTCCGCCGACTGCGCGGCTATCATTGAAACAATAAATTCGCCTTATTTAAAGCTGGCTTTCAACCCGGCCAACTTCGCGGCGGCGGGCGAGAAGCCGTTCCTGGAAATCCCTTCCCGCATCTTAAAATTCAGCCGTCTTTTGTACGTCAACGACGGCCTCTTCTCCGGCGCCCCGCAACTCCCGGGTGGCGGCAATGCCGAAATTAAGGAGTTAATATCAATCCTGAGGTGCCGCAGTTTCAGCGGATATCTTTCCATCAAGCCGGGCTTTGCCGGAGGAAAAGAGAACTTCAATAAAGCAGCCGACGCCTTCTGGCGCCTGCTTGAAAACATGTAACCGGAAAAAAGATATTAGCAATTCCACATTCAGAAATAGAACAAGCCGGAGGCTTACCTTCGTCAAGGCGGCGAGGAGGAAACAAGGAGGCGTACCGGTAGTGCGCCGACTAAGCCAACGCAGCCATATGAATGAAGGCGAATTGATATGAGGATAATTGACCTGACTGCAGAGATACCGGAAACCGGAAAACGTTCCGTCGTAAAGATTCCGACGCCGGAAGGAAATTGCTACAAGGGCGTTGTTTACGACTTCCCGCTCTCGTCGATGTCCGGCACCTACCTGGATTTCCCGGGCCACATCGAAGAATTTGACGACGGTAGAAATGCAGCTAATTATCCGCTAAAAAAACTGTTTCTTGTGGAAACAACGGTAATCAAATTAAAAAGGAAGGGCCTGCCCAGGGAGATAGGCGGAAAAGAATTGGAGGATACGGGGATAACGGTCAAAACACCCGGCCTGCTCATTAAAGTTGACGACTGGAACCTGTCCGTGCCGGAGGAGAGCGCTCAGGCGCCCTTTTACGGAAAATCGGCCATACGCTGGGTGGTTTCCAAAAGGATAAACCTGTTCATTTCCAACGTTTACGAAAATCATGCGGCCCGGCAGGGTATATTTATGGAGTTCTTCCGGGCCGGAATTACCTGCGTCTGCATTCCCGCCAATCTGGATAGGATAAATAGGGAACGGATCAAAATTTGCGCTATCCCGTTAAAGATTCCGGGCGCGGTACAATTGCCCTGCCGACTGCTGGCCGTGGAATAGTTAAAACCTCTGGAAATCATCAAGAAACTGCTGCAGAATACTACTGACTCTGAATTGATATTATTGATTTTGTGGCAATTTCAGAAATTGTGGTATTATATAAATTTTAAAAATCGGGGGGTTTATGGAAGTAAATCGCAGTCCTTTCAATCTCAAAACAATTCTGACCGGCGTAATCCTCTCCGTACTCCTGACGGTTATGGCGCAGTATTCGGTCAACGTCGTCAACGATTCCTATCTGGCAATTGACCATATGCCGGCCGGCGGCATCTTTATCTTCTTCCTGCTGGCTATCTTCATAAACCCGGTTTTGCGCCTTCTTTCCCGGGACAGAATCTCCTTCTCTCCCACGGAACTGCTGATAGTTTACACCATGATCCTGGTAACCGCTTCGGTGGCAGAGATGGGCCTGGGTTGTCAACTACTCCCCATCCTGGCTGCGCCCAGTTACTACGCCACCCCCCAGAATAGGTGGGCGGAATTAATTCTGCCCCATATCAAGCCCTGGATGCTGCCTAAAGATATCAGCGTAACCGCGCCCTTCTTTGAAGGCCTGCCTAAAGGCGCTTCTATCCCCTGGGGCGCCTGGACTTTGCCCCTCTTCTCCTGGGGAGCTTTTCTGATGGTCCTCTATTTTGTGACCATCTGCGCGGTCTCTATCCTGCGTAAGGAATGGGTGGAACGGGAACGACTCTCCTTCCCTTTGGTCCAACTGCCGGTGGCGATGGTGCAGACATCCAGCCGGGGCAGGATGCCAAATCTGTTTAAGAGCAAACTTTTCTGGTTGGGGTTTGTCATCCCCTGCGTCTTCTCCTCTTTAATGGCGCTGCGTCGTTATTTCCCGATGGTGCCCGCGGTTATCCTGACCCGCAACGTTCCGCTCTTTCGTCAGACTTCAAATCTCGTCTTCCGTCTCAGCTTCCCCATCCTGGGCTTTGCTTACCTCATCAACCTGGACGTTGCTTTCTCTTTATGGTTCTTTAACCTTATTTTCTTTGTTTTTAAGGGTTGGCTGAACATCACCGGTGTTTCCAGCCCGGAAAACGTGGGTATCTACGGTTGCCAGGGCAACCCTATCCTGTCCAACATCGGCACCGGCGCCTTTATCGTCTTTGTTCTCTTCTCCCTCTTCCTGGAGCGCCGCCACTTAAAAGAAGTCTTCCGAAAGGCAACCGGCCGGGGAAAAGAGATAGACGACTCCCGGGAAATAGTGTCCTACAAGACCGCTTTCTGGGGATTGGTTATCGGCCTGTTATTTCTTCTGGGCTGGCTGATGGCTGCCGGTATGAACGTCTGGATTGCCCTCTTCTTCCTGGCCGGCGCCTTTGTCTTCTGGCTTGGTCTGACCCGGGTAGTGGCCGAAAGCGGCCTGGCAACATTGGTGGCGCCCTCCATCTCCTCGGCCCAGGTCGTTTCCGGTGTCGGCAACAGGGTGGTAGGCCCGGAGAATCTTACCCAGCTGGGCGTCACTTACGTTTACTCCTCAGACCTGCGCACCTTTCCTGCCTCCTCGGTGATGCACAGCGAGAAGATTGCCGAACGGTTCGGGAAGATATCCCTGCGGCCGATGCTCTGGGTGATGCTGCTGGCCATCTTTATCGGGTTTGCCGTCTCTTCCGTTGTCCTGATGAAACTGGCTTACACCCGGGGCGGCATTAACCTCAACAGCTGGTACTTCGTGGGCGGCCCCCAGGCCCCTTACAACTACGTAGCTGACCATCTCAACAACCCCGCCGGACCCAGTAAACTGGGCTGGCTCTGCCGGATTGTCGGCGCCGGGATAATGTTTGTCCTGATGCTCCTGCGCAATCGCTTAATCTGGTGGCCCCTGCATCCGCTGGGGTTTCCCATCGGCATGGTTTGGCTGGTAGACCACTTGTGGCTATCCATCTTTCTGGCCTGGTTTCTGAAAACCCTGTTTCTGCGCTACGGCGGACCCAGGGTTTATGAAAGCGGCAAGCCATTCTTCTTCGGGCTGATTCTGGGGCAGTATTCGGCTGCGGTAGTCTGGTTTATCGTCAACTTTTTCGCCCACGAAACCGGAAACGTGGTTTTCTGGATTTAAAAAATCCTTAGAATTAGGATAAAAAAACGGATTGGTAAAACGCTCCATGGAAAACGGGTTGGTTTATCCGGTGCGGGTATGCAAAAAAACTGAATATTACCGAGAAGGTCATACTCTATCGCTGAGTTATCGCCCCCGTCTTTTTCTATATTTTAAAAACATAAGCGAGGATTCAGTGTTACCGTGCCCTTTGCGAATCCGCGTCCCGCACAAGAGGCGGCACCCGGATTCGAACCGGGGAGTTGCGGTTTTGCAGACCGCTGCCTTACCGCTTGGCTATGCCGCCAGAAGTAATATTATATTGGAAAACAGCGCAGAGTGTCAAAGTAAAAAACGAGATTCTTCGCTCCCGTTCAGAATGACACAGGCCGGAGTGTCAAAATAAAAAATTGACGAAAGGGCATGCGGTTGGTTAAAATAAACCCTATGCGTATTTGGTTTCGCTTTCTAAATATCACCCTGGCGGGGGGCCTTCTCCTTTTCGGCTTAATTGCGGCCGCGCGTGCCGTAAACGCCGAGGAATTGTCACTGGAACAGAAAGCACTTTCGACTAACATCACCCTCAAGAATATGCTGGGCGAAAAGTGGATAACCCTGCCTGATTTCGCTTTTCTGCTTAAAGGGTCATTGAAAGAAGATCCGGTCAGCCGCCGTTCCGAAATAATCTTCAAAGACCACCGGCTGGTCTTTTTGCCGGAGAGCAAAAAAGCGCTCTATGATGACCGGATAACCGAGATGAAACAACCGGCCCGGGTAGTCTCCGGCGTAATGGCCATCCCGTTCAGTTTTGCCACTTTGGTTACCAACCTTGCTTTTATCCAGGCGCCGAATCCGGCGCCGGTCTTCCAACCGGTCCCGACCGAAAAACCAACGTCGGGAATAGGGACGCCAGAAACCATGCTGCCGCAAACAACGTCAATTGATGGTCCCACGGTGGCTGAAATTATAACCGCACCGGCCGTTGATAAGAACCAGGAATTTGTGCTGGTTATTGATGCAGGTCACGGAGACCACGATTCCGGAGCCGTCGGGCCCTGGGGCCTGAAGGAAAAGGACGTAAACCTTGACCTGGTCCGGGGGGTGGCCGATTACCTCAAGCGGAACCGTCCGAAAATAAAAGTGGTGCTTACCCGCGATAAGGATATTTTTTTACCGCTGGAGGAACGGACGCAGCTTGCCAACTCCCTCAACGCGGACATGTTCGTCTCAATTCACACCAATGCGGCTAAATATAACCGCTATACCGCCAGCGGGGTGGAAACCTTTTATCCAAGCAGCAAACCGACCCTTTACGCCAGCGCCAACACCTCCGAAGACGAAATCGCTTCCCTGCTTAGGCAAGGCGGAAGTCAGGAGGTTCTCCAGAGAAGCCAGTACCTGGCCGCCTTAATCCAGGAAGACCTCATGGATATCTTCCTTGAAGATATCGTGCCGGACCGGGGCATTAAAAGAAAGGATTTTTACGTACTTAAATACACCAATATGGTTTCAGTCCTGGTTGAGGTGGGGTTTATATGCAACCCGCATATAGAAGCGAACCTGGCGCAACCAAAAGTTCGACGGGCAATTGCCGCGGCCATCGGGAAAGGGATTGAATCCTACCTGGACGGCCGACCGCTCAAGAGCAGTATTTCGATTGACCCCGGCGTCATCGAGGAACAGTCTTATGATTAAGGGGTTGCGAAAAGATAAGCCCATCGGTGTCTTCGATTCCGGCCTGGGCGGACTGACCGTAGTCTTTAACCTTCAAAAATCCTTCCCGGGAAAAGAGATTGTCTATTTTGGCGACACCGCCCGGCTGCCTTACGGCAACAAATCCCCGGAAACGATTCGTAATTTTGCCCGGCAGAGCACAAATTTCCTGCTCTCGTTTCAACCCGAAATGATCGTCGTTGCCTGCCACACGGTTAGCGCCCTGGCTTTAAAAGAGTTAAAATCCGAATTCCTCCTGCCGGTCGTCGGCGTCCTTTCGCCGGCGGTTAAGTCGGCTCTTGCCAGCACCGGAAACGGACGCATCGGCATCATCGGGACCATCGCAACCGTAAAGAGCAGATCTTACCCGGGGGAAATTTTAAAAGCGAACCCGAAAGTCAGGGTATACGGTCTGGCCTGCCCGCTCTTCGTTCCGCTGGTTGAAGAAGGCCTGTTCTCCGGCCCGCTGACAGAGATGGCAATAGCCCATTATCTAAAACCGCTTCAAGAGAAGAAGATTGATACCTTGATCCTGGGCTGCACACACTACCCTCTCCTTAAGACCGCAATCGCCGGGTTCATGGGACCGAAGATCAGGTTGGTGGACCCATCCGAAGAGGTAATACCGGAAATCGCGGCGCATCTTAAAAAAGAAAGTCAAAAAAACGGTGCCGCTAAAAAAAACGGCATCAGGATATACCTTTCGGACATTACGCCGAACTTTCGTAAAGTGGCCACTTCTTTTTTGAAGAAGGAATTACCGCGGCTGGAAAAAGTAAATGTAGAAAATCCGTAGGCGGGTCCCCTTTCCAAAGCTCTGGAAAGGGGTCGGATCCGCCCCTACAAAAAATTGTCATTCCCGCATGTACAACACAGGGAGATTCCCTATGGAAAACCTACCCTTAATTTCGCTCTATTCCGGCAAGGTAAGAGATTTGTACCGGCTGTCGGACAAAGAAATCCTGATGGTTGCCAGCGACCGGATATCCGCCTTTGATTATATTTTACCCACGCCGGTACCGGACAAAGGAATAATTTTAACCCAGTTGTCTGTCTTTTGGTTCCACAAGTTGGAGAGAATAATACCAAACCACCTTCTGTCCAGTGATTTTGATTCTTTTCCGGCAAACCTGCAGTCGTTTGGAAAATACCTTGCCGGACGCAGTCTCATCGTAAAAAAAGTCAGGAAGGTAAAGATTGAAGCGGTGGTGCGCGGCTATCTGGCCGGAAGCGGCTGGGAAGAGTACCGGACCAAGGGAACCGTCGGTGGAATTCCGCTGCCGGCCGGGCTGAAAATGGCCTCCCGGCTGCCAAAACCGCTCTTTACTCCGGCAACCAAAGAAGAGGTCGGCAACCACGACCGCAACATCACCTTTGCCGAATGCGAACAGATTGCCGGGTCGGAAACAGCCGGGTGCCTGAAGGAAAAATCACTCGCGTTGTACCAGGCCGCCGCAGAATATGCCCTGCAAAAGGGGATAATCATTGCAGATACCAAGTTTGAGTTCGGGTTTGACGACCAGGGAGAGCTAATTTTGATTGATGAAATCTTTACGCCGGATTCCTCGCGGTTCTGGGAGAAAGAAACTTATCGGCCGGGCCGGGAACCGGACAGCCTGGACAAGCAGTACGTGCGCAATTACCTGCTGGGCATTAAGTGGAACAAAACCCCGCCGGCACCGAAACTGCCGGCGGAGGTGGTGGCTAAAACCCAGGAGAAGTACCGGCAGATTTACGAAATCATTACCGGAAAATAGTCATTGCGAGGAGCGTTGTTTGTGGCGTGGCAATCTCAAACCCTGGAAAACGGGATTGCCGCTCAGATTACGCTCGCAATGAAATAATGTTTATGGATAACCATCGGATTGAAGTCTGGTACCGGAAGGGCGTCTTTGACTCAGGCAGCCGGGGACTCTGCAGCGATATCCTGGATTTGGGCGTTAAGGGTATTGCCGCCGTGGAAACCGGTTCTATCTTTTGGATAAAAGGAAAAATTTCACCGGCCAATTTACAGAAAGTTGCCCGGGAACTTCTGTCGGACCCGATAACCCAGGATTTTTATTACGGAAAACGGGCTTTGCCCAGGGGGGCAGTATCCGTGGAGGTCTGGTTTAAGGAGGGGGTTACGGATACGGTAGGCGAAACCGCCCGGAAAGGGATATCAGACCTGGATATAACCGGTGAATTTACGGTCTCCACCGCCAGGCGTTATCTGCTGTACGGCAAAAATATTCCAGCAAAGAAAGCGGCGATTATCGCCAGCCGGCTCCTGGCCAACGAGGTAATCCAGACCTATAAAATCTGATACCAATTTGAATTCAAGCCGGTATGCTCTATTTTTGAACGCAAATTAGCGTGAGGAACCGGGTGACATTAAAAAAAATAACCAACAGTCCAAAGGTACTCCTGGATATGTTTTTTACGAGGATGGGCCATTTTATATATTCCTATGCGAGCAGGCTGGACAAGGACGCGGAAGCCATTTTTCTTAATTACGGCTATGCCGATGATAACCTGAAATTAGAGTTGCGCAAAGAGGACGATAAAAACCGATATTGCATCCAACTTTACAATCACATTGTTGCCTCTCTTCCCGTGGAACTGAAAGGCCTGGATGTGTTAGAGGTGGGTTCCGGAAGAGGGGGCGGAACTTCCTATGTAGCCAGATATTTTAACCCCGGTTCCGTAACCGGACTTGACCTCTGCCGCAGGGCCGTTAAGTTCTGCGCAAAATATTATGCTGTTGAAGGGATGTCTTTTGTTTGCGGAAACGCACTGAAACTGCCGTTCCAAAACAATAGCCTGGATGTAGTTATCGGCGTTGAATCTTCCCATGGCTATCCCAACATCAGCCGGTTTTTTTCCGAGGTTGACCGGGTCCTTAAGCCCGGAGGATATTTTCTGCTGTCTGATTTTAGAAATAAAAATTCCATAGGCCTTTTACGAGAACAATTGCGCAGTTCTGGTCTGAAAATCGTAAAAGAAGAAATAATAACCCCCAATATTATTAAAGCGCTGGATTTAGACAGCGAACGCAGAGAAAAACTTATCAAGAGGCTGGTGCCGAAATTGCTCCATAAACCGTCTATGGCGTTAGCGGGGGTAAAAGGAACCGGCGCGTACAAATCTTTTATAACCGGAAAGAAAGAATACCTCAATTTTGTCCTGCAAAAACCCTGATTATCTTTTTCCGGCAGATAGGTTTTCTGTTTTCCCCTTATAAATAACCGGATGGCAACGACATGAAATATAAAAATATTCCACAGACCGAATTGAATGTCTCAGCCATATGCTTGGGTCTTTCCCTCATCGGTAGTGACCTTAGCGAACAAAAATCTTTTAACCTGCTGGATGCTTTTCATGAAAAAGGCGGCAACTTCCTGGACACGGCACATAATTATGCTGACTGGATAAAGGGCGCGAAGGGTAAGTGTCTCAGCGAAAAAACCCTTGGCCGGTGGATTAAAAAAAGAGGAAACCGGCGAAAGATTATCGTGGGAACAAAAGGCGGGTGCTACGACCTCAGCACATACACCCCCAATTCTTCTTCATCTGAAAGTATTGTGGGTCAGTTAAACCAGAGCCTGGAAAATTTGCAGACAGATTATATTGATTTATACTGGCTCCATCGTGACGATCCGTCAAGGCCGGTAGCACATTTTGTGGATATGTTAAATGAGCAGATGCGGTTGGGGAAAATTAAGTATTTTGGGTGTTCTAACTGGACTGTTCAGCGAATTAAGCAGGTGATGGATTACGCCGGTAAGCATAATCTGCAAGGTTTCGTTGCAAACCAAATGTGGTGGAGTCTTGCAGCGCCGACTTTAAAAGATTTCCCCGATAAAACCATCGTTGCTATGGACGCCGAAACAATAGAGTTTCATAAAACGACAGGCCTTGCCGCCATTCCGTATTCTTCGCAGGCAAGGGGGTTTTTTTCGAAATTAAGCAAGCTTGGTGAAGCCGGGCTGGATGAAGGCTTAAAAAAATTATATTATAGCGAAAAAAATATCTTAATATTTGAAAGGCTAAAAAAGATAGTTTCCGTTTTGCAAAAATCCGTAACGGAAGTGTCGCTTGCCTATTTAACATCTCATCCGTTTGTTACCATACCTATCATTGGTCCAAAATCTGTAGAGCAATTGAAAGAAAGCTTAAAAGCATCCGAAGTTGTGTTATCCGAAGAGATGCTTTTGTATCTTAAACCCTGAAATTGATTATACGGAATTATAATATTCCTGAAAATTGGACCACCCTTTTGACCGGTCAATACAAACAACCCGGAAGCATGCCTGCCTTTCTCCCGGCTATCAGAAAGCCGCCCCGGAGAAACTAATCAGTTAGCGCGCTTCGCCCTTTGATTGACAACTTCAGAGGGTGAGAGATAAAATGTCGTTTTACGAAAACAATAAGGATCAACCATTGCAAGATGGTTGCTAAAAAAGAGGAGAGGATTATGAAGGGAAAGAGAATTCTAATCTGGGGAACTATCATATTTATGTTTATGCTGAGCGGGAGCTGCTTTACAGCTTCAGCCCAGGGAACTCCGGGAACAAATCTTATTGTTAACGGAAGTTTTGAAAACGGTCTGGAATCTTGGAATATAGACTCCGCACATCACCCGGAACGAATAGCTCCGGATGATTCCACTTCTACCGATAGCGAATTCTCATTGAAATCGGACGGTGCAACAACCGACACACCTTTATTTGTGGCTATTCAACAGAATTTAGCCGGAAAACTTAAACCATTGCAAGAGTATATCGTAAAAGCGGATATCCAAAGGACCACCGCTAAAGGTACCATCTGTGTTGCCGTCCTGGAAAAACCGAAAGAAAAAACTCATCTGGACTGGACATACAACTGGTGCGGTAAAAATCCGGAAAAAGGGCTTAATACCTGGGAACATTTTGAACTAAAATTTAAAACCGGTCCGAAAGTTGACGATGCGATTATCATGCTCTATAACATTGGCAGCGGAGGTATTGCCTGGTTTGACAATATCCAGCTGACAGAAGCATCCGGAGATTAATATCGCAGGCATGCTTAATCAACACCCGAGGATATCCGCCCGATTCCCGCGATTTGTAGGCTTAAAAAGGGGAATAATGAACAGAAAGATTTTATGGGGTAAAAAATTATCTGCGGGATTCCTGTTAATAAGTATTCTCATCCTCAGCCTGGGACCGGCTGAAGCCGAAAATAACCAGCGGAAAACAGGGGCGCTGATTCTTGATGACTTCACCGGGGCAATGCGCTGGATAGCATGGGACCCGCCATTCTCCAACTATGTACACTTTAAAATTCTGGAAAAGGAAGGCCCGGCCGGAAATAATTGTCTGGAGATAGAATACGACATACCCGCCGAGCTTCCAGCCTGCACCATGCGGATAACTCTGGATGTAACCGGTATCGCTGCGAAGGAAAAGGATATCGAAGAATATGCCTATCTCAGTTTCTGGCTTAAGGGTGATTTGGCATGTGACAATATAACCCTGAACACCCGGGATGGCGGTGGATTCCTGTCGCAGAGGTTTTCTTTCTCCGCCTCTGAAAAATGGAAGGAGTATCAGATTCCAATCGACTCTTTCTTCTACGCTTGGGGAAATGACGAACTGAAAGGTCACCAGGTCGTCTTGAAACAGTTGCATAGAATCGATATTCTATTTCCGGCGATTAACAAAAACACGGGGAACAAAGGAAAGTTTTATGTCGCTGACTTGAAACTCTTGAAAAAAAGCCCGAAGAAAAAGTTGGAAATATTAGAATAAGTATTACGGTCCCGCGTTTTCCAAAAACAAAAAAATAGGCTAACCCAGTTAGAAATTAATCTTTCTAACTGGGCTAAAGTATTTTTTGCGGGTCAAACGGAGGTTTCCGGAATGGTGAAAACAACGATGTGGAAAATATTGTTCGTTGCAATATTCCTGTGTCCTGCGGGAATGGTGAGCGCCGAAACGGTTTTAAACGCAGTGCGCACTAAAGTGAAACCACAGATAGACGGAGTTCTGGAAAAGGCCTGGGAAAATGGCGCAACTATCAAACGTTTTGTGAAAAAATCCGGCGACACCGGCCCGGAAGAACAAACCCAGGCGTACTTTCTCTACGATGACGAAAACCTCTATATTGGCGTCAAATGTTTTGAGAGTCAGCTTGATAAGGTTAAAGCAGAAGTAACGACACACGACGGTATGGTCTGGACCGATGACTGCGTGGAGGTATTTATCGACCCGGGCCAGACCAGAAGGAAATACTATTTTTTTGCGGCCAATTCCATCGGAACAAAAACGGAAGGCCGGGACAGCGGAAAAGGATTCCTGCTCAGCGAAGACTTTGACTGGGAGGTAAAAACCGGCCGGGGAAAGGGATTCTGGGTTGCGGAGTTCCGAATCCCTCTCTATATCTTTAACTTCGGTCCTGAAATCGGTAATACCTGGGGTTTCAATCTTTGCCGGGAGCAACAACCGAAATCCGAGTTGAGCCAGTGGGTAGCGACCGGACCTGATTTCCATAACGTTAAACAGTTCGGGACTTTGGCCGGGGTGAATATCGACTACAACCGATATCGCTATCAGATAAAAGAAGCCTTTACGGGGTACGGCGAAGACTTTCAACCCACCCTGAAGGTGGTAATAGAAAACGGCACGGGAAAAGTCCAGGCTCTTACCGTAAAGTCTGAAGTAACTTTTCCGGAAGGTAACATAACGGAGGTTGCAAAGGAGATATCTCTGGATAAAGAAACGTTGTTTGAAACCAAAATACCGTTCGGGAATACCGGAATTTACAAAACAACGATTTCACTTCTGAATAAGGGGCAAATCATCTGTCAGAACATGTTTGAGGTTCTCCCGGAACCCTTCTTTAAGACCGAATTTGTCTATCCGCCGGACGGTAATGTTTTTCACGATAATGTTTTTCGGGGAGAAGAAGCGGTAATTATAAGTCTGAAAACAGCGGTACAGACAAGGGAAGAGTTAGAGACAGAGCTATCCCTGATGGACCAGAACAAGAATGTTTTGGCGACTGCAAAACAATCAACAACCGAAAAAGAAATCGAGGTAAACCTGAAACTGCCGCCGGAACTTGGTACCGGAACTTATCCCATCCGGGCACGGTTACAAAAAGGAGACCGGGAGATAGCCCGGAATACTATCAACCTTAACGTGGTGGAGAAGACAACAACCGGTTCCTTGGTCAGGATATCTAAAGACCTGTTCTTCGAGGTAAACGGGCAAGGTTTCTTTCCGTTTTCGATGTACTGCGTGTACGATAATCCTGATTTGTCGGAGATAGCTGATGCCGGGTTTAACCTGATTATCAATTACGGGGGGAGTTATCCTTCTACGGCCGATTACAAAAAATTCTTGGACGAGGCCTGGAAATATAAATTATGTGTTCTGGTAGACATACCGGCGGATGACCTGGCAAAGGGAAATGTAGAAAAAATCACAAAATTTATTAATGAATTAAAAAACCACCCCGCGGTCTTCGGCTGGTGTATCGCGGATGAACCCAACCTCTGGCCCAACCTGACCGAAAAAGTATTTGAGGAAGCGGTCAATGCGGTCAAAAAGGCTGACCCCTACCATCCCACCTGGGCGGTCTTCGCGGTTTTCGCTCCTTTTACCCTGGGCAAGTACGTCGATATCATCGCGATTGACCCTTACCCCCTCTACTGGATAGATAAAATTTCCGGGAAAAACCTGAAGTCCGAGGGAGCGTATGCGGTTGCCGGCCATATGGATAATGTCAGAAAATTTGCCCAAGGCAAAAAGCCTATCTGGACCGTAAACCAGTTCAGCAATATCCAAAGCTACGAAGAGTGGCCAAAACGAGAAATTGCGGATGAGGTTGGCCGGGTGCCAACCCTGCAGGAATTACGCTGCAGCACCTACATCTCGATAATCCACGGCGCAAAAGGGCTTTCCTGGTGGAATTTCGGGATGCTCCCCGAGCAGGCTAAAGACTATCCCAAGTACTGGGAAGGAGCCAAAGCTTTAACCGCCGAAATAAAATTTTTAATGCCGGTCCTTCTTTCTCCTGAATCAAAAAAGAAAGCCGAAGTGGAATTGGAGAACGATGATGCCCGGATTGATGTTATGCTCAAGGAATATGACGGTGACACCTATATCTTTACTGCCAACCCAACCTACGCAGAATCCCGGGCAAAAATTACCGTAACCGGGCTCGGGGCTACCGAACTGAGGGTTTTATCCGAAGACAGAACCGTAAAGGTCAAGAAGGGTGCGTTCATTGATAGTTTTGAAGGAAATGAAGTCCATGTCTACACCACTAAAAAAGATTTACCGGAACTGGCGCTTCAGAGATTATTAAAAGAGTACCGGGAAGAATGGTCAAGACCGGGTACTTACCCGGAGGTCCCCGAAAGAAACTTTGCCCATTACCTCAACGGCGCCAAAACAAAATCTTCATCGGTCGTTGGGATTAGCCGTACTTCCGCGGCAATAAACGGCGGGTACGGAGCTTACGCGCGGTGGTCGCCCATATACGACTTCTATCCCCAGTGGATAGAAGTGGAGATTAAGGAAGAAAAAGAAGTGGCTGAAATTAAGATTTACGGTGGGGGGCTCGCTTCGGAAAACTATGAACTGGAGTACTGGGGCGGCAATGGCTGGCTTAGAGTACCCGAACCAACGGTAACCAAAAAGTATCTCCGCTGGGACAGCAGGCAGAATAAATACGTGGACTGTTCTGAAAAAGAAGCCGAGTCAACCGTTCTCCTTAATACATTTAGTCCCGTAAAGACAAAAAAGATAAGGGTGTTGATTAAGAGCGGTAACCCGTATTTCAATGAAATAGAAATATTCGGAAAGATTTGATGAACCGTAATTCTTCGTCGTAAAACCAGGGAGTTTTATTTTCCCTGGACTTGCAAACTATATTATTCCTACCGGAAGGAAAATTGAATAATGTCTGCTCAACGACTATTTTGGCGGGTGTATCCGGGAATGGTGGCGGTCATGCTGCTTTCCGGCCTGTTTCTGCCTCGGGCGGTGTGGACGGCGCCGGTGGAATTACTGAAAGACGGCGGGTTCGAACAGGCGGAAAACGGCGCGTTCAAGGAGTGGATAGTCAATAACGCCGGCGTACTCACGCCGGCGGCGGATGCCCGCACGGGAAAAACCGCCGTGCAGTTTGAAGCCAAACTGCACGAATGGGGATACTGTGCGTTCAAATCGGAGAAATTCCCGGTCAACCCGAAGGCAACTTACCGGATGTCCGTTTGGGCCAAGGGAACCGGTAGTGTAACCCTCCAAGTCTACCAGTATTCGCAGACCATTTGGGTGGGCACGAATTTCATCACAGGGGAATTGCAACTGACCCCGGAATGGAAGAAGTTAGAGGTAGTGTACAAACCAACGGATAACCCGATAATCGCCGGGGGAATGTTTGCTATTTCGCTCTTCGGTGAAAAATCCGTGGCGTACTTTGACGATGCCTCGCTGACGTTCGATCCGGCGGAAAATTCCGGCATATCGTCCGGCCTCGAAGCGCCGGTCACGACCGACATTAAATTCATCGTTGCGGGACGTAATGCAAAAGTGCATCTCTACGTCGCCGGGAAAGAAGTTCCGATGGTAAACGGCGCGGCGACGGTGCAAGTGTCCGAAGGCCTCATTCCGATATGTGTGACCGGCGAAGCGACCGGAGACGCTCCCGGCGTATCGGTGGCTATAGCCGGGCATCCGGAAACAGACGGACGGTGGAAGGTTGGTACGAAGGATGAGCCCCGTTGGACGGACACCGCGTTCGACGACCGTTTGTGGAAACAACCGGCAACCGGAACGGACGGGTACATCTGGACCGGGGATTCTTCGTCAAAAACGATTTTCCTGCGGCAACTCGTTCTTTGGAACAAGACCCATTACGGTCCGAACCGGTGTATCGCCCCGCAGACGAAGGAATGGGGATTCTCACGCAAAGGAATGGAGACGTTCCACTGGGCGCTTTATTCGCCGCTGACGTTTCCACTGTCGGATTACGAAATCGTATTCGAGGTCCCGGCGGAATTCCGGTTGCTTGACAAGAGCAATTACGTTCCGCGTTACGTTTTGAACAACCGGCCGGTCAGAATAACGACGGAGGAGATTCAACGGGACAGAAGATCGTACCGGCGGTACCGGATGTTCCACGCGGCCGGAGAGGTGACGCCGGACAAGACCGACTGGACGATGCTGCCGTTTAAGATGAACGGGACGCCGAGTTACGAGACGTGCAACTTCTATTATCAACGGAGGGCGCAGGGGAACTTCACGGAACTGACGCAGACCATCCCGGTGCGGATACTGCCGGCGGTCAACGGAAAGCAGCCGGCCGGCATCAAGGTCTTCTACCACTTTCCGCTCTCTTTATCCACCCTGTCCCCCGAGCATCTCGAGACGCTCATTCAGCAGGATGCGGCCGCCGGCATCAATGCATACGCACACAGTCCTGTTCCGTGGATGGGAACCAACTGGCATGATTTTGAAAAATTGTTTTACAACTGCATCGCCAAGGCCAATAGCAAGTTCATTCTCTGGCCGCATATTAACATGCCGTTAAACTACGGTGTTAATTTATCGGGAGCGTCTGACAACTATCATGACTGGCTGGTCAAGCACCCGGCTGCGCACGCCAGGTTCTACAACGATACTCCGCAATGGGGGACTAATGACGCCACCGGCTATGCTTACTGCACCCAGTATGTTTTAACGGATGACGACGGTAGTTTCGATACGGCCGTGCGGGACGATTACACCGCTTTGCTGGCGGATGTGACCGACAAAGATAATCACCCGCTGCCGGTGGACACTGTCTTTCTCGATTGGGAATATTACAATATCAATCCGGACGGCACCGGCACGCATTGTTTTTGTGACCGGTGCAAAACGGCGTTTCGGACGTATGCCAACCTGCCTGCGGACTTGAACCTGACCGACCAGGCGCTTGTGGAGCAGTATCGTGAGAAATGGCTGGCGTTCCGAAATTTCCAGGACTCTGAAATTCAGAAAAAAATCACCGAAATATGCCACGCGCTCGGGAAGAAATATATGGTATACTCTTGGGCGCACAACAGTGGCTTCTGGGACAATTGCCGCGGGAAGATAGATATTCCTTTTCCCGGGTATCCGGGCTTCAACCCGGCCGGGAGCCATCTGCAGAAAACACTGGATGACCAGGCCACCTATTACGGGGAACTCGGCTTCAAAAACAACATCGTCGGCCAACAGTTCCAATTCCTCCGTGATGTGTCTAAGGACGGCTGGAAAAATGTTGCAATTTCGTCCCACAGCGGTCTTGTCGAACCGCAAAACTGGAAGAGCCAGATACTGCGCATCGTGACGGCATTTCACGGAGGCGTTGACCTGTCCGAGGGAACAGATGTTTTATGCGCCGGTGTCCGTTACTGGATCGGGGAAGCGACACGGATTCTGGCGGAGTATGAAAATTTATTTGCCCGGGGCGAACGGGCCGATGCTCTTGCATCTTCGGGACAAATTGCCTATCCGAACCTGCTGGTGCTAAAAAAGGGGAACGAGCGGCTGGTACTGCTCTTCAACGAAGGGGATAAACCATTACCGGTGGTGCTTGCGAACGCGGAGACTGGTTCGGGGCAGACTGCCCGCATATACGGAACCGGCAGGGTACTTCAGCCGGAGAAGATGAATCTGGTCATTCCGGCGAATGACGTGACTATCGTGCATATACGGTGATATTCTTTCATGTAAGGAGAATTGAATAATGTCTACGCAACAAAGAAAGATTTTGTGGGGTATCTTGGCAGCGTTCAGTCTCTGGTCGTTTTTAATTGTCAGCGCGGCGAGAGCGGAAGAGTCAGTTGCGGCGAAGGCAGAATTCAACCAAAAGATAAGCGGCTGGGAAAAAGCCTTAGCCGAAATAACAGAAAAAGAAAAAGCG
>JBDRQI010000001.1:0-133992 GCA_043826355.1 Candidatus Omnitrophota bacterium | reverse complement strand
CGGCCGGAGCGGGTCTTTGTGGCGCCGACCGCTCTGCGTCACTTCCACCAGGCGATTCCTGTTTCTTTGTAAGTTACCGGATTTTCAAGGATCTGTTTTTCTGCCGTTCTTTGACAACTTGACCTTTATAGGATGTTCTTTCAACAAGTCACCTGAAATTCCAGCCCTGTTTTTCATTCCGTAAGAACGGTAGATAGACATAAGATAATGGAGCGCGAGCGCGAAACGTCCTCTTACGTTCGCTCCGAGCGCCTTTCCGCATCCTCCCTCAGCCATGGGTAATATGTAGCCCGGGTCGAAAGGCCGGTATCTCATCGGTTCCTTTCCCTCAATCTCCCTGATTATGCTGGACGCGGCGTGTCTTCCTTCGGTAAAGGCAAACTGGACCGACATCCTCAACGGTTTGCCGGCGTAATCAAAACTCGCTGCGTCACCGGCCAGAAAACAGAACCGGTCTACCTTGAGGTGTTCGTCCACCACTATCCTGCCCTGGGCGGTCTTTCTTTTGTCCAGTCTTTGGAGGAAATCCGGGGTTTTTACGCCGGCAGTCCAGATGAGCATAGACCTCGACACCCGCTCGCCCGTTGATAAGAAGACTTCGTCCTTTTCAACACCGGCCACCCGCGTATTAACCAAAATTTCTATCTCCATCCTTTTTAAAAACGCGGCAGCGTACCCCCTCATCCATCCGGGCAGCGGACCGAGAAGGAGAGGGCTCCCTTCAACTATGATAATCCTCCTTCTCTTTTCAATCTTTTTAAGACGCATCCTAAGGTTTGCCGCAACCTCTATTCCGGTGTAACCTCCTCCGGAAATAAAGTATGTTTCGTACAGGTCGAGGTCTACCTTACCGGCGATTCTTTCCGCATCTTCCACGCTGTCCAACTTACAGGCGCCGGCTCCGACCGCATCATTATCGTAAAAATTCGTTTCCGAACCGCAGGATACCAGCAGATAATCATAGTCCACGGGTCCGTTCTTCGTGAAAATCTTTTTTTGCGGCAAAGCAACCTTTTCCACCACCTCCTTTCTGAAATCGAATCCGAGTTTCCGGCCCAGACCCGGCAGTGAAACACGCAGAAACTCAGAGCGTATCTTTCCGCCGATTACATCCGGAAGAAGCGGCAGAAATTCAAAATAATCCTTCCGGTCGATAAGCATGCATTCGGCACATCGCCTGAATCGGGAAAAAACCTGTACCGCCGAAATACCGGCAAAACCTCCTCCGACAATCACCAGTTTTTTATTCATAAAATAAAACTGAGGATTAGGATGAGGCCGGTAACGTGATGTACTATAATCGTCAATAGAGAAGAAACGGCCAATGCATTCTTATCCCGGAAATTTTTTTTCAGAATGCGGGCGGCCGCAAAGGATACGAAAAGGCAAGGCAACGCGAAGAGTGAAAAGGGGTTCAGATATTCCAGGGCAACATTGATTGCTATCGCCGTAAAAGCCAGGATAATAATAAACTCATAGAGCAGGTATGCCTTTGCCGGACCGGAGATGCTCACCCAGTTGTATTTGGAAACTCGCGCATCCTCAGAGAAATCAGGGACCTCGTTGGCAAAAAGCACCGCAGTGGTCAGGAGGCCAAACGGCAGAGACAGGAAAAAACTTCTGACCGAAGGAAAAATCCCGGTTTGGATGAAATGCGCGCCCATGAAAAGGGCCGGTCCGCAGAGAAGAAATATCAACACTTCTCCTAACCGCCGGTATGAAAACCTGAAGGGCGCACCGGAGTGGGTGTAAGCGAAAAAGATGACGACGGCGTAATAAAGCAGAGTCCTGGTGTTTTTCAACATCAGCGTTAAGCCGAAGACCAGCAGGGTGGCTAAGATAAAACAAACTAACGCGCCGGAGAGGACGAAGCCTTCCGAGCGGATACCTTCCTGGATAAGTTTTGACCCTCCGAAAAATTGATAACGTCTGGTATCCTGCCAATCGGCCCGTGACTTTGAGTCCGCATATTCATTGAGCATGTTCGCGCCGGCGGTGGAAAATATAACGGCTCCCATTCCCAGCCAGAACCGAGGCCAACGGAAAAAACCCTTTTCAAGCAGGGAGCCGCAAACGAAGGGAAGGATGAAGACAACCAGAAAAGGCGCTCTCGACGCTCTTAATATGGCGGATAGTCCTTTAGACATGGCACTCTCTATTTTCAGGTTGATTACTCTTTCCGAAGAGTATAGCACGCCGGTTTAAATTTGGAAAGATATCTTCCCCGGAAATCAAAGAGGGGATTTTACGGTTATACGCATATGTGTTAAATTATCAGCAATGATAATTGAAGCGATAAAAGACCGGATAGAGACGGAACTTTTGGTATTTATGGATGAGCTGGATAGAGAACATTTCCTGAGTAAGACCTCTCCGTTTCTTTTCCGCATTATAAGGGAATTTACCCTCCGAAAAGGTAAAAGGATACGGCCCATCCTCTTCTTGCCCGGTTATTTAGGGTTTGCCGACCGAGCAGCCGAAAATCTCTATCATTGTGCTCTATCCATAGAACTGCTCCATAATTTCACCCTGGTGCACGACGATATAATTGACAAGTCTCTCTTCCAAAGGGGCAAACCCTCAATGTATGCCTATTTAACGGAATACTTAAAAAAGCGGCGCCGGATAAAATTCAACGTAAAGGATATGGCGCCGGCCTCCGGCGACGTCATGTATGCACTCGCTCTATCCGCATTCCTGACGATAAACGAGTGCTGGGACCGAAAAGAAAAGGCTTTTAAAAGACTTATCCGCTCTGCGGTCTCGACCGGAAGCGGTGAATTTATGGAGATCTTGTGCGGGACCACCGGACTGGAGCGGATGAAAAAAACAGAAATCTGCAAAATATACGAACTTAAGACCGCGGATTATACCTTTGCCATCCCCCTGGTGACCGGCGCAATCCTTGCCGGAGCCGATGAAAAAGAAACCGGCAGACTCCTTCGCTTCGGAAAAAATGCCGGAATCGCGTTTCAAATCAAAGACGACTTGCTGGATATCCTTGACGCGGAAAGAGTTGGGCGGCGCGACCCCTTTATCGAAGTCCAGGAGGCAAACTGACTATCCCGGTATGGTATGCCTACCGGCATTCCCCTGCAGACGTTAAAAAAGAATTGAGAAGCATCTTTGATCAGGAAAAAAACGGATTTGATGACTTGAAAAAATTAAGAAAAATGGCGAAGAACCCCGTCCACAGGGCGGGGCATTCTGGCATTTTCCGTAAAATCCAGCGGCGTTTGTGTTTATGCCGAAAAAAAGATTGGACGTCTTTTCCGGAGGGCGAAAGAGATAGCGGCCGATATTGACATGAAGGATGAATATAAAAAAAGAGCTTATCGCTTTTTCCGCGAATATTCTTTCCTCTCAACTTCGTGGAATTTAAGGTAAATTAACTCAAGAAGAAGTTTGTTTTACCGCCGCAATCCGCTTTCTATTTACCAAGAGCCTGTTCCAGGTCCATGGCGTGTTCCTGTTCAACGGCCAGGATAGTTCTCAACTGCTGGGCAAGATGATACAGATTAAGTTCTTCGGCCTGTTTCACCCTGGCAATATACCTTCGGATGGCATCATTTTCCCCGTCCAAATCTTCCTTCAGCATTTCTATGTTGTCCTTTGAAACCTTTGGAACCGGCATATCAACGGTGGGGAACCCACCCAGATAATCTATCTGGTTGGCCAGGATGGTTGCGTGGGCCAGTTCCTCCTGAGCGTGTATAATCAACTCTTTCTGGATGCTCTGGTACATCGCGCCCTTTAATACTCCCTGGTGCTGGGTATATTGGACACAGGCCGTATATTCCAAACCGAGGTCCTTATTTAACAACTCTACCAATCTTTCTTTTGTAACACTTGCCATTTTTTACCTCCTTCTTTACTTCAAAAGTCTATTCTTTCTTTCGCAAAATTACCTTGTAATCGCGGGAACCGCCGAGGGGTGCTTTGGCTTCCTGCATAACCACGTGACCTTCCCGGGCCAGCCAGCCCAGGCTCATCAAGATATAATCGCAGGGCTCGTCAATTTCCCGACAGAGTTCCTTAAAAGAAACGCCCTCTGGTTTTTTGTCAAGATACTGCCAGATATCACCGGCCACAAGACCGATTTTGGTAATCATTTTGTACCCCCCCGCCATTTGTTGTTTAAAGAAGCGTTTTTCAAAAACCTTTTCCGGGATTTGAAATCCGCAAGAGCGTTGAACCTGAAGCGGATATTTCCTTATAAACCGGGATACCTTCCGGCAAGTTCTTTCAGGGCTTGAGACTTATTCCCAGGGCGGGTACAATTAAAATAGAATATTGTACCCGCCCGTAGTAGAATGAGTGTTACTTCTTCTTCATTCCTTTGCCGCAGCAGGTTATATCGCAAGTGTCAACACAGCCGCACGCTGTATCTACGGTTACCGCCATTCCGCAGACTCCGCACACGTATTTATCACCCTTTTTCATAGATTTCTTTGCTGTCTTCTTTGTTTTTTTCACCATAAGTTACCACCTCCTCTTTTATCAATTGGAATCCATTTGTCTATCAAAAAGAAATATTTTCGCCTGGCGCCCCGGGGTTTTCCCGTTTTCCCTTTGGACCGGACAAAAAGTAACGGTTCTTAAGACGTAGTTAAAGTAGTTCCGACAACTGCGGTTGTTTTCGCTGCCGGCTTATATTAAATCACTCCGAATATTTCCTGTCAATAATTGCGACTGGACGGTAGAGCGAAAGATTTCTTGCGCTGACAGAAGGGACCAGATTAAATAGAACCCGGGGTGACAAGGTAAACCTACACCATACCAGATTTCAACCGGGGGTGATAAAGTTTTCGGCAGGAAAGTCAAAAAACTATTGACCATGGGGTGTTTCTGCAAACAATTATTTCACAAGCTTCGCCTTTAGTTTTATCTCCGGTCCGGTAAGCGCTTTGGAAACAGGACAATCTTTCTTCGCGGCTTCCGCATGCTCCATGAAAGATTCTTCGCTCAGACCAGGCACATCGGCTTCTGTGTTCAGTTCAATCAAGGTGATTTTAGGACCGGCATCCAGATGAACAGCGGCGGTTGTATAGATGCGCCGGGGCGTAAAACCCGCGGTGGTGAGCAGCGCGGAAAGGAACATTGAAAAACAGCCCGCGTGCGCCGCGCCGAGTAATTCTTCCGGGTTGGTCCCCGGTCCGGTCTCAAAGCGCGAAGCAAAGGTAAACGGTCCTTCATAAGCGCCGCTGCCTAATTTCATCGTACCGGCGCCGTCCTTCAACGAACCATCCCATCGGGCAGATGAGTTTCGAATTGCCATTGTGTCCTCCTGATACGTCTTTATAATTCAATGAAAAGAGCTGTTGTCCTTTGGGTAATATTCCTGCCTTCCAGATTTTACTTCTTCCTGCGCTCCGGGGTCAACCTACCTATTAAAACCAAACTAATTGCGACTGGATGGTAGGGTAAAAGGTTTCTTGTCTTTGCAGAGAAAACGACTTAAAATAAGGGAATTATATACATAATTAGCCAGCATAATGAATTTGGTGCTGGCTTGCATTAGGAAGTCCTATTATCTGGACATCAAATTTCAAGGAAGGAGTAACCCTACTTTCAGCGTTATGAATACGGAAGGACAATTGCCAACCTTCGTCAAAAACAAAGATTAAAGTATTATCCGAACTATCCTTTTCTCTTGCCTCAATCAATCGTGTTGGTAGTTTTATGTGTTTTCCCCATCCAAGCGTTCCGTGCATATTAAACGACTGAATTGATACGTCTCCGTTTTCCTTAATCACTTTGTAAAAATCGTGTTTACCCATGAGATACTCCACCATCTTCTTCGGGGCTTCGGGGTTATTGCATAACCGGACGGCTTCTTCTCTGAAAGCATGTAACACCGGGATATAAAACCTGTTTGATTTGTTTTCTAAATCACGCCAATAAGCCCCTCGTCTATGCAGGGTGCGTAATTCTCTGAATATCGGCACTATCTGGTGAAAGTATGAAGGGTCGCAACGAATGCCGAACCATTTATACCCAAAATCAATTTTTTCTGATACCCTGGAATGTTTAACTGCGGAATGCCTGTTTTTTGCTGATATACCGACTTCTTTTTCGTTGTATTTAATAACCGCATCACGGACATCGCCTGCACCACCACGCATATCTGACTGCAAATAAATCTCGTATCCTTCGTGTGGTCTTAAATTGTTGTCATGAGCGATTAAGAATGCCGCAATTTCATCAGAAGCCCGGAAGATTTTTTCTTGCTCTTTCTCATCGCAATTTTGAAAGGCATTTTTTGCGCGGGTTATAATCTTATCTTCAACCAATGTGGAACCGAAAATCCGGTTAAAAGCACACGCAATACCATACTCAAAAGCATGCCCAGATTGAACTTGAAGTGGACTCATGCCGCTAAATCGTGGCTAACTACTAAAACCTCATTAGAAATTTTGCTTTTATTCATACCGTAAGTCCAATCTATGTTTAATATCTGGTATCCTTTGTAAAGTTTCTGTATCGTTTCGCAATCATTATAAGATAGAATCCACCTGTCTCGCTTGTGAAGTATATCAGATAAGGCCTCATGTTCAAAACCCTTATGTGTATCCCCTTTTACTCCGTAAAGATTTTGACCGTTTAAGTATGGCGGGTCAAGATACAAAAATGCGTCTTTGTGTTTTTCTATGGAATCCTTAAAATCCGCTTTCTTAACCGAAAAATTAGAAACATGAAAATCACGCAACCGCTGAATGGCTGATTTCGTAAAACGAGGGTGATTAGGAGACATTCCGCCGGAAAGGGTAGTACCTGAAAAAGACGAGCGGTTAAGCACAAAAAAGGCGGCGGCTCTGTCTAATTTTTTCTCTATGTGTAAATAAATTTTCTGTAAATTATAAAACTTTGTTTTGGAAAGCGGGTAATACTTCATAACCGCATCGGCTAATTCATTTGGGGTGTGTATTAACACGTTCCAAAAATCCACCAGCGGGCCGAAAGTATCGTAACCATAAACCTTCATTCTGGTGCTACAAGCCAATTCTATAGATGCGCCACCAAGAAAAGGAGAGCATAAGATTTTTTCATTTTCGGGAATACAGGAATAAATCTCTTTGACCGCTCTGTTTTTCCCGCCCGGATAGCGTAATGGAGAATGTGGATAAATTTTCGGAAAGTTAATAAGAGGGTCATTGATTATCGGGGCATTTAATACCTTTGATACCACTTGCTCAAAGGATGCCTCAATAGGCTCTATAATATTCTTAATTGGTCTGGGGGTCATGGGTTAGTGTGTTCCAGGGTAAAGATTTTCCTACCGCTCCTTTGGTAATTATAGCAAGTATATCCGTCATATCGCAACCTTTCATGTTTTGCCGGGCCGCAAACTCATCTACATATCTTTGCATGTGCTTTACGGACATGTGATGGAAAGTGCCGTAATACGCTCTTTTTAATAAAGCCCAAAAACTCTCAATTCCGTTGGTATGTACCCGGTTTCTTACGTATTCACCTTCAAAATGATGGACTTCGCTTTGTTGGTAATCAGTAAGCCCATGATACCCTTTGTGTCCGTCCGTGTAGATGTGCGACCCTTTTCTGACTGCCTGACGGATTAAACCGTGCAGAATTTTCATGTTGGTATCTTCAACTACCGCACCGACAATTTTGTTGTTTCTGTCCCGAAGTCCGACGACCGGCTGTTTTCCAACAATACCACGACCGGAATTAAGCCGTTTATCGGCGTGTTTATTCCGTTCCGCTCCACCCATGTATGCCTCATCAACTTCTACCTCACCGCTCAAAACGGCTTTTATCGGAACACGCCACATTTCCCGAATTTTCTGACAGAGCATCCACGCTGTTTTTTGCGTAATCCCTAATTGCCTTGCGATTTGTGCGCTTGACACTCCTTTTTTGGCAGTAGTCATTAAGTAAATAGCGGCAAGCCATGTGTGTAACTTTACCTTTGTGGATTCAAAGATATTTCCGACCCTTACGCTGAAATGTTTTCTGCAATCCTTACAGCGGTAAGGCATCGGCTTTTCGTTTTTGACCCTTACCGTATTTGAGGATTTGCAGAAGGGGCAATACCGACCGTTGACCCAGACAAGACCCTCAATATATTCACGAGCGGCTTTTTCGTCGGGTATCCGTTTGAGGAACTGATAAATACTGACTGTTTCCACGCTTTTCAGTTTAGTTTTCATTATGGCTATTATTTTACCATAACTATTTTATGCTTGTCAAGTGATTTACTTAAAATCAACCTTTTGCTGGAATGGAGCGCGTATATGTTCAATAACTTTTAATATTTTATATTCCATTTCTGGAACTCCATTTACTACTCTTTGTTTTGTTTGCAACGTTACATGTAAAATATCATCTTTTGCAAATGCTTCCCTACGGTCTATTTTCTTTTGAAATTCTGGGTCATTTATATATGCGGAAAATTTTATTTCTTCAGACATTTTAAAACGCCAAATATAATTTTCAGCAAAAGAAAGGCTTATTATTGAAAGGTAGGCATCTTCCTCTCTTGGTTCTGTTTCGGCTAATATAAAATCTTCTGCTTTAAAATAATCAACTTCGTCTTTCTTGACTGTTATGGTGTTTTTAAAAACTTCTTTGTCTTTCCGATACACCGCAAAAGTATTGATTCCGTCTTTGGTGATAGGAGAAATAACCCCTTCGGCGGCCTTTCGTGCCTTTGAATTATTAAAAAGGTTTAATGCTCCTTCCGTAATTTCCAACGGTGCATCACCCTCAAATTCTATACTGATGTTTTCGGTTTTTTCAATTCTTGTTACTTTCTTTGGTTTTCTTCCTTTGGATTTTTGAATAAGTTGGAAAAGACCCACCGACGAAATTCCCATAAATCCGAGGACAGTCAAAACGTTGCACAATGCGGACATTTCTTTACTGCTAAACATATTCACTAAATTTTGTACATAATGATATATGTGAAAGTCCGTTATATAAGAACCTTTTTCGCTTCCAGATTTAATGCGGAGGGAAATTGACGCTTCTCCGTTTGTTATAAGTTGATTGGCTTCTTCAAAAAGGTCTCCGAGGGAAAGGAGTGCGGGGGCAAGGTCGTTAACCGGAATACTCCCATCTTCAAGTGCTGGCCCATCATAAACCACTCTAAAGGTATCAATATTTGGTTTCATAAGCCCCCTTGAATTTTCCCAACGGAAAAAGTTATACTGTATCATATAATATTAGCCATAAGTTTTACAAGTTTTATTTAACCATAAAGGGGGTGAACGAAATGAACAATACAGTTCAATGGCTCAATCATACGTTCACCGTTTATTTGCAATCGGCTCAATGGAACAATGTTGCGGGAATCTACATTTTCGCCGGGTTAAACGAGCAGAATCAGTGGGTTCCGCTGTATATTGGAAAATGCGACAGTTTTGACGACAGAATTCCATCGCACGAGCAATGGGATACGGCAATGTCTCTTGGGGCCACTCATGTTCATGCGATGAAAGTTGATGCTCCAAAGGATAGGGATTTGATTGAGCAGGAGTTAATCCGGGTCTTTCAGCCGCGCTTGAACACTCAACTTCGTTAGCCATAAAACCTCCTTTTTACTTACTATAAAGGGATAGTTACCTAAATTTTTACAAGTTTCGGCGTGGCTAATTATGTATATAATTCCCTAAAATAAAGACAGCCCCGAAACCTTTTCCCGGTTCCGGGGCTGTCTTTATAATCAGATCTCGCATGCGCTTATTTGCCGGCGACTATTCCTGTCTCCGGCATTTCCGCCAGACCAGGAAAGCGGACAGGCCGGCGGCCAGGGGGCCGACCGGGAGAAAGCCGCTATCGCCGAAACTGAAACCAACCCCTCCCTGAAAAACGGAAATATTATCACTGCTCCTGTTAGCCGCTGCCAAGTCAACGTTCTCGTCTTTGTCGAAATCAGCCGCGGTAACGAAACAGGGGCTTGTTCCTGCTCCCAAAGTGGAGTCCGGAGCAAAAGTTCCGTCGCCGTTTCCCAGGAGGATGGAAACATTATTGCCCCCGGCGTTGGCAACCGCCAGGTCAATACTCCCGTCTCCGTTAAAATCAGCTGAAACGACGCAACGAGGGTTGGCTCCCACCTCGTAGTTTACCGCCGAACCAAAAGGAATACTTCCAGCCGCCCGGACTATCGGAATTGAAATGAAAATCCACGCCGTTGTTACTGCGAGAAAAATAAGCACACCTTTACTCCTCCCTGCTATGCATTTTTACATAAACCCTCCTTTTTCGTTGATACTGCTGTTTTGTGCTGTAAGTCGTTGCGAGGTGATTTTTTACCGAAACAATCCCGTTTTCAAGGTCGAGATTGCCGCGCCCTCTCCCGGGCATTGGATAGGAGACCAGTACATAAACTGCTCTTCGTAATGATACCTAAATGCAATAATACGTAAGATTTTCATAAACAAGTTAATTGGACGCTGATTACCGCAGAGAGCGCGGAGTACGCAGAGAATTACGTAAAGATTATTATTTTGTTAAGTTTTTTCTTCACTCCTTGTCTCTTTGCGGTCTCTGCGTCGTCAGATCGTCAGACTTCGCCAGTCGGCTTCGCCTCGTCAGAGTGCGCCGAAGTCTCACGCGACGCCCAGGCGAGCCGAACTCTGGCGAGAACTCTGCGGTTCATCTTTTATTTTTTAATAACCCTTATCCTCTGGCGCCGGCGTCTTTGATTATCTGAACAATCTCCGTATGTCCGGCGACAGCCGCAGACATCATGGCGGTAACGCCGTCTTCTTTCTTGATGTTGATATCTGCGCCTCCGGCAACCAACGCCTTTACCGCTTCGGTCCGGCCCTTCCAGCAGGCAAACATCAGGCCGGTAAAACCGATATTGTTACGGGCATTCAAATCCGCCCCGGCCTCTATCAGCATCCGGACTATCCCGGTGTGGCCGCGCGCCGCCGCCAACATCAGAGCCGTGTCGCCTTCTTTGTCCTTCAAGTTAACGCCTGCGCCGCCTCTTATCAACATCTCCGCTGACTCGGCAAAACCTCTCTTGGAAGCCGCCATTAAAGCCGTCCCAGCCCCCTGGTTGCACCGGTCAACTTCTGCGGCTCCCGCTAACAGCATCTTTACAATTTCCGGATAGTTCTGCTCCACTGCCACCATCAGGGCGGTGCTTCCCTGTTCGTCGTCGGCATTAACATCCGCGCCGCCAAAAAGTAAGGCCTTTACCACATCTTCGTAGCCGTTTTGCGCCGCAACCATCAAAGCCGTAAACCCGCGGCTGTTTTTGGCGTTAACATCGGCTTTTTTCGCTATCAGGACGCCGATTTTGGCAGCGTCTCCGCTCTGCGCGGCTTTCAGTAAACGCTGTTCGTTGCTGATAAAAATATTTTGTACCATACCGATAAAGGCGGAATGGTGCTATTCGCGACGGGTAACCTGAACCATATCTTCAATCGTGACGATACCATCGGCCACTTTTTTCAATCCATCCCGGCGAATCGCTATCATGCCGGATTCAAGAGCCATAGCGGTTACCTCTTCCGTGGAAGGTTTCCGCAGGATCACCGCCCGAATCCGGGGGTTGATAACCATCAGTTCATACAGCCCGATCCGGCCCTGATAACCGGACTGATTGCAATTCGGACAGCCCTTGCCCCGCAAGAACTTTATCTTCCCGAACTTTTCCAAATCCCCGGCGGTTTCGGCCAGAATATCCTGGTCCGGCTGATACTCTTCCTTGCATTTCTGGCAGATGTGACCCACCAGCGCCTGGTTGATTACACCCAGGAGAGAGGAACCTACCAGGTAGGGCTCAATCCCCATATCCAGGAGCCGGGTTATTGCGCCCGGAGCAGTGTTGGTATGAAGTGTGGCAAAGACCATCTGGCCGGTCAGTGAAATCTGCATGGCGGTGGCCGCGGTTTCCGTATCCCGAATTTCACCGACCATAACCACGTTCGGGTCCTGCCGCAGGATTGACCTTAACCCGGCCGCAAAGGTGAAACCGGCCTTGGGATTTATCTGCCCCTGGGTAACGCCGGAAATATGATACTCCACCGGGTCTTCAAGTGTAATAACCTTCTTCCGGCCGGTTCGGATTTTGTTAAGCGAAGCGTATAAAGTAGTGGTCTTACCCCCGCCAGTCGGTCCGGTTACCAGAATCATTCCGGAAGTAAGTTCCAGCAAGTGGAGGTACTGCGGCAGTATCTCCGGGGAGAACCCGAGTCGGTCAAAGCCCAGGACAATATTGTTGCGGTCCAGAACGCGGATGGCCGAAGATTCACCGAAGATGGAAGGAAAGATAGAAATTCTCATGTCAACCTGCCGGTCTCCGACCCGGTAAGAAGCGTACCCGCTCTGCGGAACTCTTTTTTCGGAAACGTCAAGGTCGGAAAGAACTTTCAGCCGGGAAATAATGCGGGGGTAAAGTTCGGCGGAAGGCGCCGGGAACTCGTAAAGTATACCGTTAATCCGGTAGCGGAGTTTGGGGCCATTCTCTTCTATCTCCAGGTGGATGTCGGTTGCCTTGGAACTGATCGACTGATTCACAATGTTGGCAAGCTGAACAGCCGCTGTCTGGTCTTCCTCGGTCTGCCCACCCCGAGTCTCCCGACCCTCTCCCTGGCCGCTCCCCCTCAAACTAATCTTTTCGTTAAAATCGTCAGTTGGCATAAAATCTCCCTGTTAACCGGACTTTTTAATGGCTTGCAGTAACTTTTCCAAAAATCCCTGAGCAATAAGCTGCCTAACTAACTTATAAAGAACCACGGCCGCAATTAAAAATATGATGAACTTTATCAACCCGGCCGGAACCCCTTTGCGCCGCGCCGGCCTCTTCTCTTCCAGGTCCCGGGACCTTTTTACAAAAACATGGCCCGTCTGCGCGCACCGGTCGCTGCAAAAAAGACCGTCTTCGGTTACCAACCGGCAACCGGAACAGAGCGGCTTACCGCACTGTTTGCATCGGGTCACCGCCGGTCTCCCCGCATGAAAAAAACATTCGGCCATTTTTCCTCCTTTGCCCGCCGTAGCTTAGCGAAGGCGGCCTTTTTGAAGACACTAAAAAAACAAACCAAATTAAACCGCAGTTTTCCCGTTTAAATTATTGGTTAAACGCGGTTTGACATGTTCTTCGAAAGTATAATAGATAAGCGGGATTATGAAGAGGGTCGTCAGCAGAGCCGCAAGAAGCCCTCCGCCGATGACAATCGCCAGAGGCCGGAAGATTTCCGAACTCTCCCCCCGGGAAAACATTAAAGGCACCATTCCCAGGATGGTGGTTATGCTGGTCATCAGTATCGGCCGCAACCGCAGTTGCCCCGCGGTGAGTATCGCCTCCCGCAGGGCTAAACCTTTTTCGCGCTGGGTAATTACAAAAGTTAAAAGGATAATACCGGTCTCCTCAATGATTCCAACCAGCATAATTAAGCCCAGGAAAGCGACCAGGGAAAACGTGTTGCCGCTCAGAAAAAGAGCCCAAACCACGCCGATAATGCTGAACGGAACCGCAAACATAATCACCAGCGGGTCGATGTAGGATTCAAACTGGCTGGCCATCACCATATAGACCAGTATTATGGAAAGAACCAGCGCAAAAGCCATAGTCCGGAACGATTTGGCCTGTTCTTCCCGGCTGCCCGCAAAAGAGAGGGAAAAGCCGGTCGGCAGAACCAGGCCCTTAAACTTGGCCGCGCCTTCCGCAACAACGCTGTTCAAAGGCCGGCCGTATATTTCGCCGCTTACTTCCACAATCCTCTCCTGATTACGGCGCTGGATGGAGACCGGTCCGGAGCCCGGGGAGATATCGGCCACATCGGAAAGACGCACGATTCCTCCGGCCGGTGTAGCGATGTAGAGACCGGCCAGCACCCGGTTGTCATTCCGGTCCTGCGGGTTCAACCGAAGCGTTATATCATACTGTTCGCCCCTCTCCCGGAATTTGTTGCTGGTATCGCCGCCGAAAGCGGTCTTAATCTGGTTGGCAATGGAAGATACGCTTAAACCCATCAAAACAGCCTTCTCCCGGCGTATCTTCACCTGGTATTCCGGTTGACCCTCATCCCGGCTGGTCTCAATATCCGAAACCCCGGCCAGACCGGAAAGGACCTGGACCACCTTCTGCGAAAGTTTCCGGGAATCATTCAGGTCATAACCACGAACCTCAACCGTCAGGGGTTTGCCGCCGCCGAAGAGAAGGGTGGCCATCGGGTCGGACGAAGAGGCGATTACCCGGCCCTGCGGAAAATTGAGAAAGGGTTTCACGCTTTCCATTATCTCGCGGTCCGTGCGTCTTCGCTTCTCTTTTGACTGCAGTTTTAGCATAACCGTTCCCCGGTGGCTGGAGTCCGGCCTGTCACTCATCATTCTCATGTTTCCCCCGGAAAAACGGCCCCAACTGGCGAAGATAAATTCCGTTTCCGGCACATTTTCAGCAAGCGTCTGCTCTACCCGGGCAATCAACTTCCCGGTCTCTTCGTAACGGGTGCCGACCGGCAGCACCACGTCAAAGGTTATCATGCCCTGGTCTGTCGCCGGGAAAAAATCGGTGCCGACCAGAGGGATGAAAAGAAAAGATATTATCAGGAAGGCTATTGCGCCGAGCATCGTCCTTTTCTTATGGTTTAAAGTCCAGTTCAGAAGCGCGCGGTAACGGCCGGAGATTTGTTCAAAGAAAATTTCTCCCTTCCGGAAAAGACGCTGCTGCCATCCTCTGCTCTCCTGGGCCAAGAGCAGAAATTTATTGCAGAGAAGCGGGATCAACGTGAGCGCGGTAAAAAGAGAACAAAGGAGCGTGAAAGAGAAAGAGAGCGCTAATTGCCGGAAGAGGATGCCGCTTATGCCGCCGGTAAAGATTATCGGCACGAACACGGTCACCACCGCCAGAACGGAAGCGATGACCGCCGCGGAAACTTCATTGGAACCGGCGATGGCCGCTTCAAATCTGCCTTCGCCTTCTTCCCGGTGGCGCAGGATATTTTCAAAGATAACGACGGAGGCATCAACCACCATTCCGACCGCGATACCCAGACTGGAAAGAGAGATGAGGTTCAGGGTAAATCCGGCGCCGTACATCAGGATAAAAGTGGATATAAGACTGACGGGGATGCTGATAACGACTATCAAACTGCTGCGGATGTTGGGGATAAAAAAGAAGATAACCAGCACCACCAGAATACCGCCTAAAAACAGAGAATCGCGCAAACTGCCGATGGATTTGCGGATAAAATCGGCCTGGTCAAAGACAGGGAGCAGTTTAACGTCCGGCGGCAATTGGCTCTTAATTGCCGGCAGTTTTTCCATAATCCGGTTCGACACCAGCACGGTATTGACCCCGGATTGTTTCTGAACCATCATCACCAGCCCCGGCTTCCGGTTAATCTTCACTTCGCCTTCTTTTTCCGCGAAAGTATCGCGTACCGTCGCGATGTCGCTCAAGAAGACCGGTTTTCCCTGGTGCTGGGCAACCACCACCTTACTTAACTGTTTCAGGGTCACTTCTTCCGGCGTGCGTATCACGAATTCATACTGTCCGCTCTTGAAATAACCGCCCGGCAGGTTTAAGTTTGCCAGAGCGATGGCCTGGCTCAGCGCGCCGACCGGAATCTGATACGCTTCCAGACGTTGCCGGTCTACGGACACCTGAACCTCCCGGACTTCCCCGCCGGTAATACTGACCGAAGCCACCCCGGGCAACTGTTCCAGTTGGCGGCTTATCTTCTTGTCCAGGTATTCATACATCCGGGGATAACTCTCTTTCGCTTCAATGCCGACGATTAAGACCGGTATCATCGAAAAATCAAACTTTATCACGAAAGGACGGGACGCTTCAGCGGGAAGCGCGGCATCGGCCAGGCCAACCTTATCCCTTACCTCGTTTATCTTTTCTTCCAGGTCAACTCCCCACTCAAACTTCAGGGTAACGACCGATACATCCTGGCTGGACGTGGATTCAATCTTATCCAGACCGCTGACCGTAGAAAGCTGTTTCTCCAGCGGCAGAGTGACCTGGCTCTCAATCTCCTGCGGTCCGGCGCCCTGATACTGGGTAACAACCGCGATGCTTGGAATTTCCAGGTTCGGCATCAAATCCAGTCCCAGCCGGGAGAGCGATACCAGGCCCATGATTACCAGGCCCAGGAAAATCATCGCGGTTAAAACCGGGCGCTTTACGCCTATTTCCGAAATCTTCATCTCGTTAAATCCTTTCTATTCTTTAACAACTTCCACCTTTGCGTTTTCAAACAAGATATCAATGCCGGAGGTGGCAATGACGTCTCCGCTCGCCAAACCGGACTTGACCTCTAAGAGATTGCCGTCTTGAATATCCAGAAAAACCTCTTTCTGCCGGGCGGTGGCATCTTTAATTACAAAAACGAACGTCTTCTCTCCCTGGCGGCTTATCGCCTCCTGAGGAACCGCCAGCACATCCTTTCTGGTGGAAAGGTTAATCTCCGCCCGAACAAACATACCCGATTTCAGCAGATAGCCTGGATTGGAGATTACAATCTCGCAGGTCGTGGTGCGGGTAACCGGGTCCAGAACCGGGTTTATCCCGGCAACCCTTCCGGAAAAGATAATTTCCGGAAATGCATCCGGCTTTATCTGCACCGACTGGCCGGACCGGAGGCGCGCCAGTTCCGTTTCGCCCAGCGGTATGGATACCTTGACGGAACTCAAATCAACCAGTTCCATAATCGGTCCACTGACCGGGGTAAGAAAGATGCCGGGGTCAAAGAAACGGCTTCCGACAAAACCGGCGAAAGGCGCGATTATATTGCAATCGGAAAGTTGTTCCCGGGCCAGTTCTGTCTGCGCTTCCAACCTGTTCACCGCGGCCCGGGCGGCATCCAACCGGTTCCGGGCGTTATCCATCTCCTGAGCGGTGATTACCTCTTCCGCAAAAAGACCGGACATCCGCTTGTAAAAACCCCCGGCATTCTCCAGTTCCGCAGCGGCCGCTTTTAAGGCCGACCGGGCCTCTATCAAGAGCAGTTTGTAATCCCTTTCTTCAATCTTTGCCAACACGGCACCCTTTTTGACCGGCTCGCCTTCCCGGAAAAATACCTCATCCAGCCGGCCGGAAACCCGGGAGATAACCGGCGCCTTCTGCCTTGGTTCAACCGTGCCGGAAAGAAGTACGATTTCGTTCAGCGTTGTCTGGCCAACCTTTTGAACGGTAATCAGGATTTCTGCCTTTTCTTTAACCAGCGATTTGGTGGAAAGACGCTGATAAATTCGAAAAATCATCAAAGCCGCCACAACGGCGATAACCAGATATCCTCTTTTTTTCTTCATTGATATGTCCTTTTGTATTTTTTAAATTTTACCGCAGAGTACACAGAGGACTGCTTTTTAAAGAGTATTTTTAAAGTTATCTTTTTGCTCCATACTCCCCTGCGGTCTCTGCGTCGTCAGATCGTCAGACTTCGCCGAACTCTGGCGAGAACTCTGGCGAGAACTCCGCGGCGCATCTTTTATTCTTTTCCGATGGCACGTTTCAGGACCGCTTCGGCGGAAAGATAATCGTAAGATGCGTTGTAATAATCGGTCCTGGCCCGGGCCAGCGCAAAATCCGCATCCAGCACTTCGGTGCTGGTAGCCATCCCTTCCTTAAAACGGATGGACTGCATCCGCAGAACCTCTTCCGCCTGGCTGACCGCCTTTTGGGCCGTCTCTATTCTGGTCAGAGCCGACCGAACAGCAAGATAAGCGTTCTTTACCTCCAGGCTGATAACCCGTTCCAGATCCGAAAGACCAAGGCGCGCTTGACTTAACTGACTTTCGCTGTTCCGAACCCGGTTTTTTATCCGGCCCCAGTTCCAGATGTCGTAAGAAACAGTCAGCATAACCCGGTCATTGCGTGACCAGTCAGAGTCAAAAGCGTCATCCTGAAACTCCTCGTGCGCCAGTTGCAGGAAAAGTTGCGGAAAATAACCGCTCCGGGCAATATCCCGTCCCTTTTCCGCCTGGCCGACCTGGATTTCAACTGCCCTCAATTCCGGACGATTCTGCTGTGCTTCAACGTAATAGCGGTCCAGAATCCCGTCTTCCGGCCGGAGCTCCGGAACGATATCCAGCAGAACCGTTTCCGCATCCAGCGGCCGCTCTAACAAGCGGTTCAAACTGCTGCGGGCCGCCTTCAGTCCGTTCTCCGCAGAAATCAGTCCGTCTTCGCTGTGAGCTAATTCCACCTCTGCTTTCAACTGCTCTACCCGGGGCAGAACTCCGGCCTTCACCCTTTTTTCGACTTCGGAAGAGTGACGCTGCCGGTTATCCACCAATTCCCGGGAAACGTTGATTGCCTTTTCCAGGCGCAGAACGTTGAAATAAGCGTTGTTTACGTTTAGAATCAGGTCCAAATCAGCCCGGGCATAATAAGCCCGGGCAAGTTCAATTGCCAGCCGGGCGGACTGGTACTGGCCCAGAAGTCGTCCGCCGGTAAATATGGGCTGGGTAACTGTCAGGGCAACGGTATTAATATCGGTCTCCACGTTTCCGGAAGGAACCGGGGAACTAAAAACATGGCCTTGCTGATAGGTGTAAACGCCGGAAAGGTTGAAGGAAGGAAAAAGGTAGGTGCGCTGCTCGTCAGCGACGGCCTCAGCTGCCCGGACCATCTCCCCGGACTGTTTCAAGACCAAACTCTTACTCCGGGCCTCGCCAATCGCTTTCTCCAATGTCAGGACTTCGGCGCCGGTCATGCCGGAAAACAAAAATAAAAAGCAAGATAAGAAAACCCAAAAAACTCCTCTTTTTTTCATATTCATCCTTCGACCATTCGAACCAGTTCGGTAATTATGGCTTTACGCTGTTTGTCATTTAAAAAAGAAACCTGCAGAACCTCCTGCAGATGAAGCCCCATCGCCGCAAGCAGAATGACGGCTTTCCGCTCAAATCCAAGCCCGGGTGCGGCAATCTCCGCCATAAATTTCAGGGCGTCTTTGCGGATGGGCTCGACTAATTTGGGATTATACGCAATCGCGGCAAGCAAAGCGGCCGCGGTCCGGTCGGTTCGGCGGTTACGGGTAAGCATGGAAAGAATGTGCGCTTTGATTTCCCGCGCCGGTTCCTCCTTCATTTTAGCCATCTTTTTCAGCCGTGCTTCTTCAAACGAACGGATCAAACGGCTTACCATCGCCTTCAACAAAATTTCTTTGGTGGGGAAATTATAAAGCAGCCCCCCTTTGCTGACACCGGCCTTCCGGGCTACGGAATCAAGCGTCAGGTGAGCGGCCCCTACTTTCAACACCACCGCTTCCGCCGCACCAAGGATATTATCGTAAGAGTTCTTTCTTTTGCCCATGTTTTCACTTAATTATTAAAACGGTATTATACCGTCCGGTTGGTACACTGTCAAGCAGTCAAATCAAATTTTTTTCCTTGAAACTCAGGTAGCCGGCTGCAGTCACAATTATATGGTCTATCACCTCTATGCCCAGAATCTTTCCGGCTTCCGCCAATCGCCGGTTAATCTCCAGGTCGTCCCGGGACGGCTCCGGGTTTCCGGAGGGATGGTTGTGCGCCAGGATAACCTGGGCCGCGTGAATCCGCACCGCCGGTTCAAAAACCTCCCGCGGGTGAACCAAGCTGGCGTTAAGCGAACCCACGGAGATAATCTCACGCTCTATCTGCTGATTACGGCTGTCCAGATAGAAGATAATAAAGTGTTCCTTTTTTAACGTCCGGATATCTTTCAATTCCTTCCAGACGTCTTCCGGTTTCAGGAACAGGCTGGCGACTTTTCCTTTCAGAAGGCGCCGGCCCAGTTCAAAACAGGCCATAATTTCGCACGCCTTGGCCGGCCCGATGCCGGAGATTTTTCGGATTTCAGCATAGGATACGGAAGACAGGTCTTCGGATTTGCAACTCCTGATTACCCGGCCGGCCAATTCCAGCACGCTTTCGTTCCGGCCGCCGGTCCTCAAGATAATAGCCAGCAGTTCCTTGTTGGAAAGACGCGCCGGGCCATATTGAATCAACTTTTCCCGCGGCCGCTCCACCCTGGCCAAATCCTTTATCATCAACTTTCGCTTTTCTGCCATCTTAGCGGATATATTACCAGCCGGCCGGAAAACAAGTCAATTCTTCTTTTTTGACAAAAACGGCGCAAGTATGCTTTAATAATAACCAAAAATAAAAACGGGGAGGTCGTAAGAGCGGCCTGAGAATTCTGAGAAACCAGCAGATAACCCGCAGAACCTGATCTGGGTAATACCAGCGGAGGGAAAAAGCATGAAATTACATAGCCCTTGCGTCGTGATTTTTGCCGGCGCGAGGGTTTTTTATTGCCTCCGCGATTATCCTTTTCAGGTTAATAAGCCCTCTTTCGTCCGTCTCTAGCGGACTGCGGGGGCAAAGGAGGAAGATGTTCAGCAAGATAACGGAAGCGCAGGTAAGCAGGGCAATTTTGGGGGAATTCAGCCGGTGGTTTAACGAGTATATCATTTCGGATGTTGTCGTGGTGGGAGGCGGCCCGAGCGGCCTGGTAGCCGCGCGCGATTTAGCAAGCGCCGGACTAAAAACATTAGTGATTGAGAGCAACAACTACATAGGCGGTGGTTTTTGGGTCGGCGGTTATTTTATGAATACGCTGACCTTCAGGGCTCCGGCAGATAAATTTCTTGACGAGATAAAAATACCTTATAAAAAAGCGGCGGACGGTTTATTTACCGCCGACGGTCCGACCGCCTGCTCAAAACTTATCTCCGCCGCCTGTGATTCCGGAGCCAGAATCCTGAACCTCACCAAGTTTGACGACGTGGTTTACCGCAACAACAGGGTTGAAGGAGTGGTGATTAACTGGGCTCCGGTTTCCGCCCTACCCAGGCAGATTGCTTGCGTTGACCCCATCGCCCTGGAATCAAAGATGGTAATAGACGCCACCGGCCATGACGCCTGGGTTTCCAAAAGTCTGGAAAAAAGGGGCCTGCTGAAACTTCAAGGTTACGGTCCGATGGATGTCAACACCTCAGAGAACCTCGTCGTAGAAAAGACAGGCGAAATATACCCGGGTCTTTTTGCGATTGGAATGGCGGTCTCTTCCGTGTACGGCATACCGCGCATGGGCCCCACTTTCGGGGGAATGCTTTTTTCCGGCAGAAAAGCCGCTCAGGAAATAAAACAAAAACTATTAAAGTAAAATCTGCGTTGTTCAGCCATAAATTCGTTGCATAAATTCGTTGCACTTGACAAGATTTATTTGGTGAGGTTATAATATTATCAAAATCATTACAATAGTAATCAATTATCAAAATGACAACGTTAAATCAGAGAACGGAAAAAGGAATCGGTCCTGAAAAAGACTACATCCTCAGCCGGCAGAAAGTCCGCATGGTTATGTGTTGTTGTATGCGGAACCATCTTCTGGTAATGAGGAGAAACCAGTTCACGTAACACCGGATTCTTCAAAAAATATTTTAAAAGCCCGTTGCCAGATAAAAAAGGTTGTGGGCTTTTTTATTTTAGGGTTGCCGTCGCAAAAGATATGGCGACAGAAGAAGTAATAATGAGCCAGATATACCCGGACACAACAAAAACAATCGGGAAAACCCCGCCGGTAAAACTCAATAACATTGCGGCGGGGTTCAATCCGAAATATACGCAAAGGTTGAGTTTTTCAACCCGGGCGGCAGCACGAAAAGAACGCGCTTTTCATCGCCGAATTTCTGGAAAAACATCCAACGGTGGAATCTGTCCACTACCCGGGCCTGCGCAGTCATCCCCAGCACGAGCTGGCGAAAACACAGATGCATGGGTTTGGGGGAATGATAAGTTTTGAAATAAGAGGAGGTTTTATTGAGGTTGAAGAATTTGTCTCCAAACTCCGCTTGTTCCTGCTCGCGGAAAGTCTCGGCGGGGTGAAATCCCTTGTCTGCTATCCACCCAAAATGACGCACGGTTCTTTTTCCGCGGAAGAACGTCAAAAACGGGGCATCAAGGATAACTTAATCCGTCTTTCAGTCGGAATCGAAGATAAATATGATTTGAAAGAGGATTTGGAAAATGCGCTTTCTTAATGGATTAAAAGTGGCCGATTTGACATAATGATACTTATTTGGTATCATATAATCAATGAGCCTGATCAACCGGAATACGGACTACGCATTCAGAGCGTTAGTTCACATGGCCCGGGGGAAGAATGGGGTATTTGCTGTTTCAGAACTGGCCAGGACCGAAAAGATACCCCGTCCTTTTCTGCGCCGCATTATGCAAACCTTATGTCAAAACGGCTTGGTGGTTTCCCGCCAGGGAAAGACAGGCGGTTTCTCTTTAAAGAAGAACCCGGCCGAAATTTCCCTGGGTGAAATAGCCCGGTTATTCCAGGGGAAAGTGGATATAAGCCGGTGCTTATTTCGGAAATTTGTCTGCCATAACCAGCAAAACTGTTTCTTAAGAAAAAGATTAAAAAAGATTGAAAAAATAGTAGTTTCGGAATTGGAACAGATCAATATTGCGTCTTTCCTTACAGAAGTAAGATAGGTTATTGTTTAATGGGAGGTCTTATGGATATGTTTTGTCGGCAGTGTGAGCAAACAGCGCAGGGCAGCGGTTGTACCAAAGGAGGGGTCTGCGGAAAGAATCCGGAAGTATCCAACCTCCAGGACCTTCTATTTTACGCCTTGGAAGAAATTGCCGTTTACGGAAAGATGGCGCAGGAATTGGGCGTAAAAGAGAAGGCCGTTGACCGTTTTTTAGCTGAAGGCCTTTTTGCTACGGTCACCAATGTAAATTTTGACCCGCAGCGGCTGGAAGAGATGGTTAGAAAAGCAGATACGGTTAAAGAAAAGGTAAAAAGCGCATTCCTGAAGGCCTACCGGGAAAAGGAAGGCAAAAAGTTTGACGGTCAACTGCCGGAAGCAACTGACTGGAAACCGGCCGATACCAGGACCGGCTTGTTAGCTCAGAGCCAGGCGGTTGGAATACTGTCCAACCCCAAGCGGGAGGAGGACAACCAGAGCCTCCGGGAACTCCTGCGGTACAATCTGAAAGGCATGGCCGCCTACGCGGACCACGCTTCGCTTCTGGGCCGGGAAAACGAAACGGTAAATTCCTTTTTTTACAAAGGACTGGCTGCCCTGAGAGACGAAACCATTACTACCGCAGCCCTGATTGACCTCAACATGGAATTCGGCCGGGTCAACCTCACCTGCCTGGAAACGCTGGATAAGGCGCATGTCAACCGGTTCGGCAGCCCGGCGCCGACCAAAGTTTTCCGGGGCACCAAGCAAGGACCGGCCATCATCGTTTCCGGTCACGACCTGCTGGACCTGGAACAACTTCTCCAACAGACCGAAGAAAAGGGGATTAATATCTACACCCACGGTGAGATGCTGCCGGCTCACGGTTACCCGGAACTGAAAAAATACAAGCATCTGGTGGGACATTTCGGCACCGCCTGGCAAAACCAGAAGAAAGAATTTGACGCTGTCCCGGCCGCAGTTCTGATGACCACCAACTGCATCCAAAAACCGCTTGATTCTTATCTGGACCGCATCTTTACCACCGGTCTGGTGGGCTGGCCGGGCGTGATCCACATTGAGGGTCAAGGAACCGGCAAGAACTTCAGTTCCGTGATTGAAAAGTCGCGTCAACTCGGCGGTTTCAAGGAAGACGCTCCCGACGGAGAAGTTACGGTCGGTTTCGGCCACGACGCCTTGATGAAAGCCGCGCCCGCCGTTGCCGCGGCGGTCACGTCCGGAAAAATCAGGCATTTCTTCCTGGTCGGCGGCTGCGACGGCGCCAAGCCGGGCCGAAATTACTACACGGAACTGGCTCAGAAAATCCCGGCCGACTGCGTTATCCTTACCCTTGCCTGCGGCAAGTTCCGGTTCAACCACCTGGACTTCGGCGCTATCAACGGTATCCCGCGGCTGCTGGACTGCGGCCAGTGTAATGATGCCTATTCGGCCATCGTCATCGCAACCGAACTCGCCAAAGCATTCAACTGTTCGGTCAATGACCTGCCACTTTCTATCATCCTTTCCTGGTATGAACAAAAAGCGGTCTGCATCCTGACCACCCTTCTTTCGCTAGGCATCGAGAATATCCGGTTGGGACCGTCGCTACCGGCATTCATTTCCCCCGGCGTTTTGAAGGTGCTTTCGGAAAAGTTTAACATCCGGCCCATCACCAAACCGGAACAGGATTTGCAGGAAATTCTTAAAAAATAATGATAAAACACTAATATAGCACGGAAACACGGAAGAACGGAGACACGGAATAATAAATTTAAATTATGATGTTAAATCATTCTCTGTGTTTCCATGGTTAAGTTGGACATTACCCGTTGTTAACATTTGGGAGGCCGTAATGCAGAAGCAAGAGTTTGTCGCGTATCTTTCTCAAAACCCGGAGCAGTTCGCTTTTCAGGAGCAGGAACAGGAAGGCGTGCCGGGCCTGCTGGTGGAGAACCGGTCTTTTCAGACCAAAACGTTCTTCACGGAAAGGACTATTTCCTCCGGAGACCTAACTCCTCTTTTGGCTGCCACCCACCAGGGCAGAAACGTGGAGCATATCACCCGGGTCACCGGTTACTTTTCCAAGGTAAGCGGTTGGAACAAGGGTAAGGTCGCGGAACTGGCTGACCGCCGCCGCACCCCTGTTTCCTAAACATTTTTCCGGAGTTTCAAAGAGTGTTATAATGTACACGAGAATCCATCGTAACGGTTGTAGTTGACGAGCTTGCCCAGCGCTATTAAAGAGTACAGCAAGCTGGGCGACTGCAAAAACGATATACTATGTGACAAGGGAGATAAAGATGGCAGATAAATCAAAACAGAAAGTGGAGACGCTGGCTTTACACGCCGGCCAGAAACCCGACCCGGCCACCGGTTCACGGGCCGTACCGATATACCAGACAACCAGTTACGTCTTCAAGGATACCAGACAGGCGGCCGACCTCTTCGCCTTGAAGGAGTTCGGCAATATCTATACCCGGATAATGAACCCAACCACCGACGTCCTGGAGCAGCGTCTCGCGGCTCTGGACGGAGGGACCGGCGGCCTGGCGGTTGCGTCCGGCCAGGCGGCGATTACGCTGGCGGTGCTTAATATCGCCAAAACCGGCCAGAACATCGTCTCTACCAGTTACCTGTACGGCGGAACATACACTCTTTTCCATTACACCTTAGCCGGACTTGGAATTGAAGTGCGTTTCGTAGACTCCTCCGACCCGAAGAATTTTGCCGCCGCCATCGACAAAAAGACCCGGCTCCTTTACACGGAATCCATCGGTAATCCCAAAAACAACATTGACGATTACCCGGCAATTGCGGCGGTTGCGCATAAAAATGGCATCCCGCTGATAATTGACAACACCGTTTCGCCTCCGCCGCTCCTGCAACCGCTGAAATTAGGTGCGGATATCGTGGTCTATTCACTAACCAAATTTCTGGGCGGCCACGGTACCAGCATCGGCGGCGCCATTGTGGAAAGCGGCACCTTTAACTGGGCAAACGGCAACTTCCCGGAACTGACTGAACCGGACCCATCCTACCACGGACTCTCTTTCTGGCAGGCTTTCGGTGACCATGATAAGGCGGCGGCGCGCGGACTGGCTTACATTCTGAAGGCGCGGGTCTGTCTCCTTAGGGACCTCGGTCCTTGCATCTCGCCTTTCAACTCCTTCCAGATTATTCAGGGAATTGAAACGCTTCCTTTGCGGGTACGCCAGCATTCAATCAACGCCTTAACCATAGCATCCTGGCTGGAAAAACACCCGGCCGTTGCCTGGGTGAATTATCCGGGTCTTCCCAGCCACCCGGACCACGAAAGAGCAAAAACCTTCCTGAAAGAAGGTTTCGGCGGCATCATCGGTTTCGGGATTAAAGGCGGTAAAACAGCCGGCCGTAAATTGATTGAATCGGTAAAGCTGATATCACACCTGGCCAATATCGGCGACGCCAAAACCCTGATTATCCATCCGGCCAGCACCACGCACCAGCAGTTAACCCCGGCGGAACAGGCAAGCACCGGCGTTACCGAAGATTACATCCGGCTCTCGGTGGGACTGGAGAACACCGGAGACATCATCGCGGACCTGGACCAGGCCCTGGCCACCAGCCAGAAATGAACGAAAAACTGCCGGAACTCGGGAAAATCCACCCGGAATTCTTCGACCGGGTTATCTATCCGCGGCTGGGCGCCAAAGATAAAAATATCATTATCGGACCGCGCCACGGCGTCGATTACGGCGTGGTAAAGGTCGGCGATACCTGCCTCTCGTTCTCAACCGACCCGTTCTTCATTGTGCCGGAATACGGTTTCAGCCGGGCGGCCTGGTTCGCCTTCCACATCATCTGCTCGGATGTTGCGGTCTCGGGATTGAAACCAAGGTATCTTACCGTCGACCTCAACCTTCCGCCGGAAATAACCGAAGCCCAGTTAACGGAGATGTGGGAAACGGTCCACCGGGAAGCCGAGAAATATAAAATCAGCATCGTCACCGGACACACCGCCCGTTACGCCGGCTGCAACTACCCAATGGTGGGCGGCGCCACCGCCATCGCCCAGGGAACCGAAACGGAACTGCGCGGCCCCCACCGGGTAAAGATCGGCGACCGGATTGTCATAACCAAGGGACCGGCCGTTGAAACGACCGGGCTGCTGGCCATCTCTTTTCCTGAAAAATTCAAAGCGGCTTTTGGGACGGACTTTCAAAAGAAGGCCGAGGAGATATTCTTCCAGATGTCGGTCATGGACGACTGCGCCATCGCCCGGGAATTTCCGGGAGTGCACGTCATGCACGATGCCACCGAATGCGGAATATGGGGCGGCCTTTACGAAATGGCGCGCGCCGGCCGATACGGAATAAGGGCTGAGCAGGATTTAATCGTTAAGCAGGAGGTTACCATCAAGACCTGCGGGCATTTCCAAATTGACCCTTATTCAACCATTAGCGAGGGCACGCTCATCGCCATAGTAGACCCGAAGGAAGCCGAAGGGCTGGTGTCAGAGTTCACGAAAAATAATATCTTAAGCAGTATCGTCGGCGAGGTCACCGGAAAGGAAGGCGGCCTGAAGATTATTGCCGGCGGCCGCACCTTCGACCTGGAGCACCCCAAGACCGACCCGTACTGGACGGTAATGGAAAAACTTTTAAAAGAGTGATTATGCCCAGAGACCCGGTTTGCGGTATGAAAGTCAAGAAAACCGGGGCTATCAAACTCACCCAAAACGGCCTCACCTATTATTTTTGCAGCCCGCACTGTAAAAAAAAGTTTTTGGCGCAATCCTCCGGCGTAAAACCAAAACCCGCCGTTAAAAACGAAAAAATTATTTACACCTGTCCGATGCATCCGGAAATCAGGCAGCCAAAACCCGGAGATTGCCCAAAATGCGGCATGCACCTGGAACCAATGAGCCCTGCGTCCGAAGACGGCGCAGAAGATAAACTACTTCAACTTTTATCCCGGAAATTCTGGACAGGCCTGCTCCTGACAATCCCGATTATCTTACTATCTGCCGGAGAAATGGTTCCGGCCATCAACCTAAAATCACTTATCCCTTACCGGATTTCTGCCTGGATTCAGTTTCTGCTGGTTACCCCGGTCGTCTTCTGGTCCGGCGGGTTCTTATTTGCCAGGGCCTGGAAATCGATCGTCAACAGAAGTTTGAATATGTTTACTTTAATCGGTCTGGGTGTCGGAGCCGCTTACGGCTACAGCGCCATCGCCGTCTTGTTCCCGCAGCTCTTTCCGGACTCGCTTAAGAAGATGGGAATGATTGACCTTTACTTCGAATCCGCGGCGGCCATTACGGTTCTGGTCGTCCTGGGACAGTTATTGGAAGCGAAAGCGCGCAGCCGGACCGGCCAGGCCGTTAAAGCGCTGTTGGGCCTGGCGGCAAAAGATGCCCATCTTATCCGCAACGGCGCCGAGAAAGATGTCCCGATAGACACCCTTCGACGGGGAGATATTCTCCGGGTACGTCCCGGCGAGAAGATTCCGCTGGACGGCGCAATTGTTGAAGGGCAAAGCGCCGTAGATGAATCAATGATTACCGGCGAACCGATTCCGGTTACAAAATCCTTCGGAGACAAGGTGGTGGGCGCCACCGTCAACCAAACCGGAACTTTTCTGATGCGCATCGAGAAGGTTGGTTCGGAAACGCTGCTGGCACAAATTGTCCATATGGTTTCGGAGGCCCAGCGAAGCCGCGCGCCCATCCAGAAACTGGCCGACCGGGTATCCGGCTATTTTGTTCCCGCCGTCATCACGATTGCCGCCCTCGCTTTTATAATCTGGTTCCGCTGGGGTCCGGAGCCAAGGCCGGCCTATGCCCTGGTCAACGCCATCGCCGTTTTAATTATCGCCTGTCCCTGCGCCCTTGGGTTAGCCACGCCTATGTCGATTATGGTCGGAGTGGGCCGAGGCGCCCAGATGGGAGTCTTAATTAAAAACGCGGAAGCGATTGAAAAATCCGAAAAAATCACCCACCTTCTGATAGATAAGACCGGCACGCTGACCGAAGGAAAACCATACGTAACGGCCTCCATTACGGCGCCGGGTTGGGACAGTCAACAACTCCTGAGCATGGCGGCTTCCCTTGAGCAAAACAGCGAACATCCTCTGGCCCGGGCTATCGTTGGTTTTACCAAAGAACAGAACGCGAAGGTTGAATCCGTGACCGACTTTAAATCTTTTACCGGCGGGGGGATAACGGGGAATATCAACGGTAAACTCGTTATCATCGGCAAACAAAAATTTATCAAAGAATCAAACGTAACTATTCCGGAAGACCTGAATAAACAAGCCGTTGCTTTACAGAACCAGGCCCAAACCGTTATTTGGGTTGGAGTTGAAGGCAAAGCCGCCGGAATCATCGGAATTTCCGACCCGGTCAAAAAGACCACGCCCGGCGCAATAGCGGCGCTTCACAAAATGGGATTAAAAATCATTATGTTAACCGGCGATAACCGTAAGACAGCCGGGGTAATTGCCGGAAGATTAGGCCTTGACGATTTCCAGGCGGAACTGGAACCGGAGCAGAAACAGGAAATAGTGAAAAAATTCCAGAACGAAGGAGCCATCGTTATGATGGCCGGAGACGGCATTAATGATGCGCCCGCCTTAGCCCAGTCCGAAGTAGGCATAGCCATGGGCGCCGGAACCGACGTGGCGATTGAGAGCTCCGGGATAACCCTGGTGAAGGGTGACTTGAACGGTATCGTCAAAACCTTGCGTTTGAGCCGGGGCGTTATAAAAAACATCAGGCAAAATCTATTCTTTGCCTTTATTTATAATGCCATCGGAATTCCGGTCGCAGCCGGAGCCCTCTACCCGTTTTTCGGCCTGCTCTTGAGCCCGGTAATCGCCGGGGCGGCGATGAGTTTCAGTTCGGTATCCGTGATTGGCAACTCTTTGCGGCTGCGTAATTTTAAACTTTAGGCTGTTTGCTTGACAAATATCCAGTGGAAGTGTAGAATATTACTAAAATGATAGAAATGCTAAAGTATGATGACCAGACGGAAACAATAAAGAGTTCCCGTAAAAGGAGGAATATGGTTACTTTGCGGAAAAGTTGGTGGCTGGTGGTATTGGCTGTCGGTATTTTAGTTTCTTTTGCGTCAGCGGCCGACAAAACGGAGATGGGTCACAATCATCAGATGACGGCAGCAGCGGAGGGACAGGTTATCTGCCCGGTGCTGGGGCAAAAAGCTTCTAAGGCCATCTCTTATCAGTACAAGGGGAAGACCTACTATTTCTGCTGCGCGGCGTGCGTCAACGACCTCAAGAAGAACCCGGAGAAATACCTGGACCGGATAAAGGAATTCCAGGTATCCGCCAAGAAATATGCATTTAATCCGGCGGAAATAAAGGTAAAATAGGGTGATATTGTAAAGATAACCCTCGCTTCCGAAGACACTACCCACGGCTTCATGATTAAGGAATACGGCATAAACATTTCGGCTAAAAAAGGTGAAATAAAGAAGGTAGAGTTCCTGGCCGACAAGAAAGGAACTTTTGTCTTCCGCTGCTCGGTCTTCTGCGGCGTGGGCCATTCCAAAATGACCGGGAAACTAATCGTAGAATAACCGTACGGTTTGGAGGGAAAATGGGCCGAACTTTCCGGCTGATTTCCGTCTCTTCTTTTCTGCTGTTTGCGGTCATGCCCGTCTTCGCCGGCGCCGTGACGTTCGCGGAGATTGAAGCGGAACTTCTGGCCAACAACCCGGAACTGGCCGCCGGCCAGGCGCTTTACCGGGCCGGCCTGGAACGGGTTGCAATCGAAAACTCCCTGGAGAATCCGGCGCTGGAATACGAAGATACGCTCTATTCCCGCGCCAAGATGCTCTCCGTCTCCCAGAAATTCCCTTTCCCCGGCAAGCGGGGGTTGAAAAGCAAGGCGGCCCAAGCAGAAGCCGAGGCATTGCGCTACGATTACGAAAAACTGAAAATAGACCTCCTGCGGGAAGCCAAAAACGCCTGGGCGGAACTCTACCGGATAAACCGCTCCATCGAGATTACCGGTGAGCAAAAAATAGTTCTGGACCAGATAGCCGGAGTGATGGAAATAAAGTACGCCACCGGCCAGGTCAACCAGGCAGACCTCCTGCGCGTCCAGCTGGAAATCGCCAACCTGGCCGACTCTCTGCTCCTCCTGAAGGAGGAGAAAAGCCGGATGGAAATAGACCTCAACCGCCTCCTGAACAGAACACCCCAGAACAACCCTTTTCCGGATATCGAGTTGTCAATAAACCTGGACCGGAATCTGGAATTGAACGAACTCTACGAGCGGGCGCGTACCGGAAACCCTAAGATTAAACTGGCCGAGCAGGAACTGGAAAAAACTAAAACCTTACTGGCTCTGGCGCAAAAAGATTACTATCCGGACCTTATGGCTAAAATCGGCTACATGGACACGCCCGGGATGGAAGACCGGGAAGACTGGCGTTTTTCAATTATGCTGGACCTGCCGTTCTGGCGAAAGAAACTTTCCGCGGGGGTACGTTCGGCGGAGCAGGAAGTTGCGGGAATGACCAAAAATAAAGAAGCGATGACCAATGAAGTCCTCCGGGACGTCGGAAATGCATTCCTGTGTTTCCAGACCAGCCGGCGCCGGGTTATTCTTTACCGGGACGGACTCCTGCCCCAGGCAGGGCAGGCGTTCAAGGCAAGCCAGATTAACTACCAGACGGCAAAGATAGACTCCCTTTCACTGCTGGACAGCCAGCGCAGCCTTTTGGAAAAGAGACTTAAATATGAGGCGGTCTTCGCAAAAACCGCGGCCGCAGAAGCAGAGTTGGAAGCGGCCGTCGGGACCGACCTGGAATCAATGGGGGTGAAGAGATGAAAAAAAAGTTCAAGGCGGGAGCCGTAATTCTGATACTGCTGGCGATACTCCTGGTTCTCGCTCTCTATTTGCGCAGAACCCAAACTACCGGTACTCAGGAAGAAGGCGGAAGGAAAGTCCTTTACTGGATTTCTCCGATGGACCCGTCCGTCCGGTCGGACCGGCCAACCAAGGACTGGATGGGGATGGACTTTATCCCGGTTTACGAAGAACCATCCGGAGAAGCCGATGAAACGGCAACGACCGGCCCGGCGGTAACCGGTACCGTCAGACTCAGCCGGAGAGACCGGGAACTGGCCGGCATAGTCTCTAAACCGGCTGTTTACCGGAGTCTCTTTAAAGAAATTAACGCGGTCGGCGAAATCACATACGATGAAAGACTTATGGCCCAGATTGCCAGCCGGGTCCCCGGCCGGGTGGATAAAGTGTTCGTTGATTTTACCGGTCAGGAAGTGACCAAAGGAAAACCCCTGGTCCAAATTTACAGTCCGGAACTTATATCCGGCCAGCAGGAGTATCTTTTAGCCCTGGAGACCCGGGAAAAACTTAAAAATTCGCCGCTTCCGGAAAGCCGGGAGGCGGCCGAAAGTTTGGTGGAAAGTTCCAAACAGAAACTACTTCTCTGGGGTATCACCGAAGCGCAAATTGAAAATCTTAAGGAGAAAAAGAAGGTAAATAACTACCTTGCCGTTTACGCGCCGGTCAGCGGCACCGTCCTCACCAAAAATATCTTTGCCGGCCAGTACGTCAAAGAGGGTGACCTTTTATACGGCATCGCCGACCTCAGCCGGCTCTGGATGCTGGCGGACGTCTATGAATACGAAATGGCCGCGGTCAAAACCGGCCAGCACGCGGAGATTACCAGCCAGGCTTTCCTGGGACGAACCTTTTCCGGCCGGATTGCCTTCATCGACCCGGTTTTGAACGAGATGACCCGCTCGGTCAAGGTGCGCATTGAAATACCGAACCCGGCCGGCGCCCTTAAACCAGGTACATTCGTCAACGCCATGATTCATATCCCGCTGGCCAAAACGGTCGCGGTGCCCAGGGAAGCGGTGCTGGACACCGGGAAGCGAAAAATCGTCTACGTTGAAACTGGTGACGGCCGGTACCAGGGCAGGGAAGTTACCATCGGAATGGAAGCAGAAGGTTACCTTCAGGTGTTGAAAGGGGTCGCGGCCGGAGAGCTGGTCGTCACCAAAGGCAACTTCCTGGTCGATTCCCAAAGTCAGATTACCGGTTCTGCGGCCGGGGCCTACGGCGGCGCCCTGGAAGACAAAGAAGACAGCGTCGTTCCGGCTCCGATGCCGGCAGGCCACCAGCATTAAACCAAAATGATTAAACGATTAATCCGGGTCTGTTTTGAAAACCGGCTCATCGTTTTGGGGGTCTTCGGACTCTTAATAGCATGGGGAATCTGGTCGACCAGCCGCGTAAACCTGGATGCGATTCCGGATATCGGCGAAATACAGGTTACGGTTTTGGCCGACTGGATGGGCCGCAGTCCGAAAGATATTGAAGACCAGGTTATTTATCCGCTGACCGCCTCCCTCCTCGGTATTCCGCGCGTCAAGGCAATCCGTTCCTCGTCGTCCTTCAGTTTCGGAATGGTAAACGTCGTCTTCCAGGACGGTACTGACTTCTACTGGGCCAGGACCAGGGTTCTGGAAAAATTAAATACGGCAAAACAATCTTTGCCGGAGGGTGTCACCCCGGTCCTGGGACCGGATGCAACCGCGGTTGGCCAAATCTTCTGGTACAGCGTCGAAAACGGATATTACTGCCCGGACCATCCGCAGACCTCCTACGACCAGCCGGGAAAATGTCCCATTGACGGCAACAAACTCATTCCGTCCACCCTGGACCTGGGGGAACTGCGCACGCTTCAGGACTGGTACATCCGTTACCAGTTGAACGCAACCCCGGGCGTGTCGGAAGTAGCCGGTATCGGGGGTATGGTCAGGGAGTACCAGATAGACGTTGACCCGAAACGGCTTCTGTCTTACGGCATCAGGGTCTCCGAAGTAATGATGGCCGTCAGCCGCAGCAACCTGGATGTCGGCGCCAAGGTAATGGAAGAGGGCGGAATGGAATTCCTGCTCCGGGGCGTCGGCTTTATCAAAAAGACATCGGACATCGAAAATATCGTGGTGGGCAAAAGGGAAGGCGTGCCCGTCTACGTTAAAAATATCGGCGCGGTTCAGGTCGGCCCGGCCTTCCGCCGGGGCATCCTGGATAAAGAAGGCCGGGAGATTACCGGCGGCGTCGTCCTGATGCGGTTCGGAGAAAATCCACTGAAAGTTATCGAAAGAATCAAGCAAAAGGTTGAAGAGTTAAAGGTAGGTTTGCCGCCGGGCGTCAGGGTTGTTCCTTTTTACGACCGCACCGGGCTGATTAAGCGTACAATCAACACCCTTACTTCGGCGCTTATCCAGGAGACCGCGGTCACCATTGCGGTAATACTCTTGATGCTGATGCACCTTGCTTCCGGCGCCATCGTTTCAATGGTTATGCCTGTCGGCATCCTCATCGCTTTCTTTCTTATGTACCTCTTCCGGATTGACGCCAACGTAATGAGTTTGGGCGGAATCGCTATCGCCATCGGCGTAATGGTGGATTTCGGCTGCATCATGATTGAAAACATCTACCGGCATCTCTCGGAAGAAGAACGCCGTTCCGGAAGCGCCTTGAAACCGGCCCAGCGCCTGGAGGCCTGCCGGGCGGCTGCCCTGGAAGTAGGACCCCCGGTCTTCACCGCCCTGATGACTACCGTAATCGCCTTCATTCCGGTCTTTATGCTGACCGGACAATCCGGCAAACTCTTCCGGCCCCTGGCCTTCACCAAAACGTTTGCCATCTTCGGCGCCGGTCTTATCGCCCTCTGCCTGCTGCCGGTGTTAAGTTACTATCTTTTACGCGGAAAGATGCGGCTGGCCGACGAGATTCCGGCTACCCGATTTTTCCGCAACCTTTATCGGCCGTCCATCCGCTGGTGCCTGAAACGGAAATTGGTCCCCATAGTTCTTTCTGCTGCGGTGCTGGCCGCCGGAATCCTGGTCTATCCGCGCATCAGCCGGGAATTCATGCCGCCGCTCAATGAGGGCGACCTGCTCTTCATGCCGGTCCTTCTGCCCGGCGCCTCTTTAACTCAAACCCAGCAAATTCTCCAGACCCAGGACCGCATCATCAAGGAAAATTTTCCCGGCGAAGTCGCCTGGGTGGTAGGGAAACTGGGCCGGGTGGAGTCGGCAACCGACCCGGCGCCCATCACGATGTTTGAAACAATTATTCATCTCAAGCCCGTAAAGGAGTGGCGGAAAAAAATAACCCGGGAGAAACTGATTTCCGAGATAACCGAAGCAACCGGGATGCCGGGGGTTAGTCCCATTATGACCCAGCCCATCCGCAACCGGATTGACATGCTGGCTTCCGGCATCCAGACGCCGGTGGGCGTGAAGGTTTTCGGAGCCGACATCGCTCAAGCGGAGGCGCTCGCCGTCCGGATTGAACAGATTGTCGGCGAAATTCCGGGCGCCAGAAACCCGTATGCGGAACGCGTCGGCAACCTCCCCTACCTGGAGATTAAGATTGACCGCGAAAAAGCGGCCCGATACGGAATATCGGTCGCAGACCTGCAGGATATAATCGAGATGGCTGTCGGCGGAGCAACGATTACCACTACGGTTGAAGGCCGGGAACGGTATCCGGTACGCATCCGGTATTTGAGGGAACTGCGGGATACGCCGGAAGCCCTGGCCGGGATTCTGATTCCGACTGCCGGCACAGCTCAGATACCCTTAAACCAGCTGGCCACCATTGAAAAGATACCGGGACCGGCGATGATTTCCACCGAAAACACCCTGCCCTACGTGCGGATATTCATCAACGTTGACCAGTCTAAAATCGGGCTGGTGGATTTTGTGGGAAAGGCTCAAAAACGGGTGCAGGAAGAGATAAAGAGCGGCCGACTATCCTTACCGCCGGGTTACTTCATCCAGTGGAGCGGCCAGTACGAATCGGAGTTGGAAGCGCGCAACCGGCTCAAAGTGGCATTCCCGCTGGTCTTTTTCGGAATCATCCTTTTCCTTTATTTCCAATTCCGCAGGCCCGCCCTGCTCTTGCTGGTAATGACCGGGCTGCCCATCTCGCTGGCCGGCGGTTTCATCCTTCTCTCTCTCCTTTCCTTTAAGATAAGCATCGCGGTCTGGGTGGGTTTTATCGCGCTTTTCGGGGTGGCAACCGACGACGCGGTCCTGGTGCTGAACTCAGTTATGGATAAGATGCGGGGCAAGACCATCAAAAACAAAGAAGAGTTGCGGGAGACGGTGGCTGAAGGAAGCGTCTTAAGGGTAAGACCGGTCTTAATGACTACTTTAACGACTCTCTTTGCGTTACTTCCGGTGATGTTCTTAAGCGGGGCCGGTTCGGAAGTTATCAAACCGATGGCCATACCTACGCTGGGCGGCCTGGCCCTCGCCACCCTGACCAATCTTTACCTGTTGCCCGTTCTTTATGCTTTCCTGCTGGAACGAAATTTGAAAAGAGACGGTATCATCTCGCCGGAACAGATTTATATAAAGTAATTGCCGAAATTACTCAGCGCTTTTGCAGGGGAGGGGCTATGTCCCTTCCCACTAACCGGAGGAGACAATGAACATCTATCAAGACATCACCAAAACCGTGGGCAACACGCCCCTGGTCCGCCTGAACCGCGTGGGCAAAGAAAGCGGCGCAAAGATAGTCCTGAAACTGGAATTCTTCAACCCGTTCTCCAGCGTCAAGGACCGCATCGGCGTGGCGATGATAGACGCGGCCGAAAAAGACGGCTCTCTCAAGCCCGGCGGCGCCATCATCGAACCGACCAGCGGCAACACCGGCATCGCGCTGGCCTTCGTAGCCGCGGCCCGCGGCTACCGCCTGATGCTGACGATGCCGGAAACGATGAGCCTGGAACGCCGCGGTCTCCTGAAGATTCTGGGCGCGGAACTTGTCCTCACGCCCGGCGCCGAAGGGATGCCCGGCGCCATCCGCAAAGCCGAAGAACTGCTGGCAGCCACGCCCGGCGCCTTTATGCCTCAGCAGTTCAATAACCCGGCCAACCCGGAGATACACCGCCGCACAACCGCCGAGGAAATTTGGAAAGAGACCGAAGGCAAGGTCGACATCCTGGTCTCCGGCGTCGGCACCGGCGGCACCATCAGCGGCGTTGCGGAAGTTATCAAAAAGCGAAGACCGTCCTTCAAGGCCGTCGCGGTGGAACCGGTCGGCTCGCCCATCCTTTCCGGCGGCAAACCCGGCCCGCACAAAATCCAGGGAATCGGCGCCGGATTCGTTCCCAAGGTCTACCGGCCCGACCTGATAGACGAAGTAGTCACCGTAACCGAGGAAGAAGCCGGCGCCTATGCCAAGCGGCTCGCCCGCGAAGAAGGCATCCTGGTCGGTATCTCCAGCGGCGCTGCCGCCGCGGTTGCCGTTAAAGTTGCCAACCGGCCGGAGAATAAGGGGAAGTTAATCGTGGTCATCATTCCCGATTTCGGAGAACGCTACCTCTCCACCTGGCTCTTCTCCGAATTCATGCAATAACTTATTGTCGTTCTGAACGCAGCGAAAAATCTCGTATTCGCCATAAACTCCTATGCCTCCTAAAAAAATTCTGGCCCTGGCCCTGGTCTCCGGCGGTCTGGACTCCGCCCTGGCCGCGAAACTGGTCAGGAACCAGGGCATCGTCCTGACCGCCGTTCACTTTGCTTCCCCCTTCTGGGACGACGGGGAAAAATACCCGGCCCGAATTGCGGAAAAACTTGGCATCCCCTTCAAAAAAATACCCCTCCGTAATGATTACCTCAAGATGCTCCGAAACCCCGAACACGGCTACGGATCCGCTATTAACCCCTGCATCGACTGCCACGCCTTTATGTTCCGCAAGGCCTGGAAAACAGGCAAAAAAATGGGCGTCAAATTCCTCGTGACCGGCGAAGTCCTTGGCCAGCGTCCGATGTCCCAGCACCTGCAGGCGTTAAGGATTATCGAAAAAGAGACCAACCTGGTTGGCAGGATACTGCGGCCTCTTTCCGCAAGACTCCTGACTGAGACCGAACCGGAAAAGAAGGGCTGGGTGGACCGCGGGAAACTGCTGGCAATCCAGGGCCGGAGCCGAAAACCCCAGTTGGCAATCTCCGGCGAATTCTCCGCCGACGACTATGCCTGCGCTGCCGGCGGCTGCCTTCTGACTATGGAAGGATTTGCCAAAAAACTGAAAGACCTTTTCCGGCGTAAGAAAGATATCACCTGGAACGACATCAAACTGCTCAAACTCGGCCGCCATTTCCGATACCACCAAAACAGGATTATCGTCGGGAGAAACCAGGGGGAAAACGAAGCCCTGCGGAAGCTAAAGCCGAAAGAGGATTATATTTTTAGGGTGCCCATCATTGAAAGCCCCGTCACCATCCTGCAGGGGCCCAAAACCAAAACCGCCATCCGCCTGACCGCCCGGCTCACCGCCCGGTACTCCGACAGCCAAGCCAAACGGGTCACGGTCGAGTATGGCCGGACCAAACCAGTCAAAAAAATCATCGTCTCCCCCGCGCCCCAGTCCCTGGCCGCCCGCCTCAACCTCTCGCTGTAATTTTTTTACGCTGCCCAATTTACGGAAAATATGAGATTTTTCTTGAAAGGAAAATTTACAATGTATTATTTTTTCCGCTCTCCGACATAATTCTTACCGGCCCGATTAACCCGGCATTAAAATCTTCCGCTTTCTCTTTATGTTGGAAAAGGCCGCCGGGAGATGGACGTACGTTGCAAAGCAGGTTGCCAATAACAATTTTCAATTTGTTTTTCCCTTTCACCGTAAAGGCAGAAATATCAAACTCATAAGCAGGCCACAGACGCGAATCAACGAAACGGTCGTTGAGCCACACTTCCACGAAGTGACTTAATTTTCCGAGAGACAGCATAAGCGAACTGTATTTTTCAGGCAGCAAAAAGTGATTTTCATAGGTTACGAATCCGCTAAATTTTGTTAAGTCCCACTCGGACCACAATTTTAACCTATCCTTGATGCCGCCATTTTCCATGAGCAGTTTTTCCGGAATTGCCGGGATAAAATCAGGATAAGGCGCGGGAGGTTGATCATTCGTATTGATGTAGATTTTCCACGTGGGATCAACTTCGGCAATGCAATAATTCTTATTCTTATCCTTTTCCCTTCTTGGCGTATTGGCAACCGCTCTTGCGCTATCGTCAAAGACCAGCCAATATCCTTCATATGGTTCAAAGACCAGGGACAAAACACTGCCGCCGTCTTCTTCGATCGATGCTACCGGCGTTATCTTCCCGGTTTCGCAGTTCCAGATTGAAGCCCGGCCTTTGGCTCCCCGGAATTTAATTTGAGAAACCCGTTTTTGACCCGTATTGTTTGCCAGCCAATAGAAATCTTTGCCGTCAATACGCCGGTGCTGTTCTAAAAGGGGGAAATCACCGTGTAAAAATTCAACTTTCGGCTCCAGTCCCGAACCCTTTCGGCAATAGGGATAGATGGATTTTTCAACCTGATATACGGTGGGAAGCGAGGCCAGCTTATCGGCAATCTCTTTCATTCTTGAATCAGGCAGTCCATGCTCAGTCGAACCGGTAGGCGGTTCACCCACAAAATACACCTCACCGCCTTTTTGAGCGAAAGAGAGTATCTTCTCCATGATTTTGAACGGAAGAATGAGCAGCGGCGGCAAAATAACCGCTTTGAAATTAAAATCTCCTTTGGTCAGCCTGCCTTCAGAACTAACGTCCATCGCCTGGATATATTCTGAATCAGCAATTAGAAACTCCACACGCAACGCATCCAGGTCTTTAATGATCCCGGTATAAATTTCCTCGACACGGTCGATATATTCGGCATTGTCCGTTTGTTTGCCCGCCTCTTGTTTCACCAATGCTTTAGGCTCCATCCAACCGTCGGTTATTGTATCAATTTCGTAAATCAAGTTTTCAACATTTGCGTCGAAAATGTTGCCTCCGATGGCGGCCCAAACACTGTCAATCGGATAGACTATCAATGCGTCAGGTACCATATGTCCGTGTGAGTTAACATAGGATGTTCTTCGCACAAAGTCGTTCCATTTATGTAAATGGCGCCAATACGGCATGCCATACAGTTCGTGGGGATAAATCACTTTTCTTAAATCCCGGTTTATAGCAACGGCGGCCGGGATAACATGGCTGACGCCCCACGTGGTCATTGAATTGGCCACTTTCTTCATAAGAACAGGCGAAAGATTCCATCCTTTCGCGCCGAAACACTCGCTCATAAAGCGGCGCCCTTCAAATTCAGTGACGGATTGAGTCTCTTTGAAAAGGCGCACCCATAAACCGAGGTCTCCCAAACAATCGACTCCCGGTAAGCTAACCGCGCGCATTGCCTTAAAAATACTTCCGGCATAAATTGCCTGTATTATCAGATTTTCTTCCCAGCAGTGTATCGTATGATACATCCCTCTTTCGGCAGCCCATTCACTTACCTTTTTTAAGAGATTGTCCGCATAAAGGTCCGAAACCACATCATACCAGTCCCATCGGGCTTTCGCCCATTTGCCCTCGCTATCTTTATGAATCATCAAGGGCATCCACAAGCGAATATCGCGTCCTTTTTTCTGCCGGTATTCATTTTCAAAATCATCCGACCAGGCAAGTTTCCTGCCGTAAGCGCCTTCATGGTCCATGAAGAAACCGGGGATGGTTTTTCCGAAATATTCTCCGAAGCGTTCTTCATACGGTTGGTGAGCAAGTTCAATAAAATGCCCGGGTAAGCGTCTATCCAGATAATTAACGTTACATCGCCCCCATACTTCCGGCATGTTTCTCAACCGTTTTACAAATCGATATATTCGCCAATAACCACTCGGTGGGGGTGGGACATCCCAGTCCCGTTCCGGCCCCTGACTGATAACATCAAGCGTCGAGCTTATTATTTTCGCGGAATTTTTCCACGACCCGCCTTCGCAGCGAGCGGCCACAGTAAAAAATGACTCGTCAAGATGAATCGTTTGACCGCCCAAAACCTCTCTGATTTCATAATACAGTGTTTCCGCCCGTAATTCGGGATGTTTTTCGAGCAAATTCCCGCCGGCCTGACCGCTGGGCCAGGTCCATTCATCGCAATAACTGAGAGCGACGCCGTTATCTTCCGCTATTTTCAAAGCATCGCCGAAGATATCAAGATATTCCGGTGAAAGAAAAGATTTCCGGTCCCGTTCCTTTAAACAAATAAAAACATAACCGGGATTAGCTCGCTGATTAATAGATTCAGACACCAGTAAATTCAAAGTTTCAGAGTCGTTTTTTGTCATTTTTTCCCAGTTCGTGAGCCATTCAAAGGGTGCATACTTTATTTCCGGCTCATCAAAATGGGATTGAAGTTCCGAAAAAACAATCTTTTTGCGTTGTCCGTCGTTTGTCTTTTTGTTTTTTTGCCGCCCGTTCATTTTAAGTTTCTTCAATTGACATCCTCCGTTTGCCCATCAAAAATAAATATTTCAGCCTGATAGTCTGCCTTGTTCATCATATTTTACCACGATGTATCTATCTGTAAATTAAAAAGCTCCAAATTTTTATTCCTAAGCACCCTGAAACTCTGTTTTCAGGTCAAGTCACCGCAACCGAGGGCTGATTTGTAAATGCGCCCTTGACGCGTTGATTCTTAAATCAGCGCTGATGTTTCTGAAGAACTTATTCTGTCATCCGGGCGCCGAACAAAGTCCGCCTATCTTTTTCATAATGCCTTTCCAGGCCCGTTCATTGTTCGTCGCCTCTGCCATCTATTTTTATCTATATCATAGACGATAAAAGGTCATTTTGTCCATAGAAATTTCTATCTTCATATGGAGAATGCGGGTTTGCTCCTGTCTCCCCTGATTGCTGAAGACGTACACAACGGACCATCGGTTTAATGACTCGCCGAAAACAGAATCTCCGAAATTGACTGTTACCATGAATCATGGTAACAGGAGGTCATTATGTTGGAACCCCTGCCGGGTAATAGCACGATAGAAAAAACACCATTATTCGTGGAAAACTATGGACAAGGGTATCCTAAAGAAGCATTCAGGACCTTCGGTATTTCCGTTAACGGTATCCAGCAACAACTTAAGCGCTTGGAAGACGGCGGAATAGTGGTCGGTTACCTTGAAGGAAGAACAAGACCAGGAAAGAAAGGCAAACCTGACCAAGATAAAGAATGTGGTCTGAAAAAGAGGGTGAAATGGAAAAATTCAAAGTCTTTCAGAAAAAACTCAGACGTTTTAGCTTCAACGCTTCGGATAACCGACCGGTTGTACCAGGATGACTTTCTGTTCGGGACGCAAGTTCATCTCTTTGGAAAGACGTTCCCGGTTAATGGCGCCCATAACCACCGTCGCCAGGCCTTCTGATGCACAGAAGAGGTAGACGTTCTGGCTGATGAATCCGGTGTCCGCCACAGCATAAAACTCATTCATCTCCTTCGGCGCTCCGCCCATTTTCAGGTAATCAGCTACGTAAAGAAGGAGAACCGGGGCGGCCAGCGCTGCGGGCTGCATCTTGCAGAGCGGCCGGATGTCGTGGGCGACAATGGGTTCCAGCGTATTTTTCGGCGCGTTGTAAAGATGTACTCCTTTTGGCGTAGCGACGTAGACGTCTATCTCCTGACGGTTCACCGCTGAAGGAGCGGTGCGCTTTCCAAGTTCGGGCCGGTTGATGCCGAAAGCAGCCCAGAGAAGGTTAGAGAAGACCTGGGCGGGCAGTTCTTTGCTGCTGATGTTCCGCAAGGTTTGCCGCTCCTTAAGAGCCTGCATGAGGGGCTTCCCGCCGCTCATCCGGGGTTTCAGAAGTTGAATTGGCTTCATTTCTTCGGCGGCGGGTAAGAGTGCACCGGCAAGGAACAACATCATGACTATAGTTCCGGCTAATATTTTGTTTATCGCAAAATCTCCCTTTTTAAAAGTTATCTTCCTAAGAAACGGCCTTGGGGTCTGGCCCGTACCTGTTTTCTCCCTTCGTGCCTTCAATTACCGCGAAGACCAGGTTGACGATAGGGCAGATTATCCACCAGCCGTTGTGATTGGTATCGTGCATCCGGCGGACGCCTACGGCGATGCTCGGAAGCAGAACGGCCAGCTGGTAGATAAGGGAAGGCACGCTGTAGCTACCCATCGACGACTTAAGACCTCCCCCGATTAACTCCAGCACAAACACAACGATAAAGTTGAACAGGGCAAACATCCAGTATTCTTTCCGGCGCGCCCGTCCGCTGAAAACAGCGTACTTCTTCAACACTTCCAGATACCAATTCATCTTCCCCTCCCAAATATATTACAGCCGGTTAACCTGCTTCTTCATACAAAGGAACTTCCAGGTGTATGAGTTCCTTTATTTTTTTGTTGTGTTCCAGAAATATCATCATTCCGGCCGGCAATGATTGCAATAATTGCGAATATTATGAAGATAAAGAACACCAAAAAAAATCAACTTTTTCACAATTAGCCCCCTACCCTAATGGCCGCGGAACTTCTGGTAAAAAAACAGAGGATACCGAGAAAAATTATCATTTTATCGCCCTTGATACTTTAACCATCGCCCCCTCCCGGATTATTGATTCCGAACTTCACGAAAACTTATTATAGCAGACGATTTCCGCCAGGGGTTTCCGCAACTTGGGCCGGGGCGAATCGGCCGGGTATCCGAGGACAAGAAGTTCAATCACTTTAAAGGAGGCGGGGATTTGCAGAACCTGGCAGACCTTCTCCTGAGAAAAAGCCCCAATCCAGCAGGTTCCCAGCCCCTCCTCTGCGGCGGCGAGCGTTATGTGGTCTATGGCTATGGCAACGTCCACCGGGTCGGCGGGGATGCCGCAGGACATTACCCGGCCGGGGTCAAGCCCGACTGCGGCGATGACTACCGGGGCATCGGCCACAAAATTTTGGTTACCGGCCGCCTCGGCCAATCTCTTCCGGGCCGCAACGTCCGCAACGACTACAAACTTCCAGGGTTGCCGGTTGCCGCCCGAAGGGGCCATCCGGGCGGCCTCCAGGATGCGGGTTAAGACCTCCGGCGGCACCGGTTTGTCCCGGTAGGAGCGGACGCTCCGGCGCGCACTTATCGCTTCATATACGTTCATAGCGCTCCTTTAAACACCGATATCTGCTTCAGTGATGGTGGGTTGCAAGTTCGCGGACCAGTTCATCCAGAACCTTGCGGTCAAGCGAACTGACGAAACGGCGCACTTCGTTTCCGTGGGAATCGATAATAATCAAAGCGGGCAATGAATCGGCGGGTGCAAGGGGCGGACGGGAACCTTCCTTCTTTTCTTTCTTTACAACTACCATTCCAGCGCTGCCTTTCAACTCTGCCCGTATCTCTTTCAGCGCCTCCCGGAAAGGCCTGTCCGCTTCCGTACCGCTTTCCAGGAACACGATGGCTCCCTTGTGCTGGGAAACCAGTTCCGAGACCTGTTCTTCCGCGCTCTTACGAGAACCCAGGTTGTTGAGAAGGTATAACAAGACCAGGATAGCAATTATTACGATAAAATGGGTAAGTGGTCGTCTTTGGCGCGGGTTTTCCATCCAGAATCCCTGTTTATAAAAAATTGAACGCCGGCAGCCGGAATTGATGCCTCCGCCTAAAGATATTACCATCCGGCCGGAATCCGGTCAAGGTCAGGACGCGTCTGAAATTTTTCACGGAGGAAAATTTGGAGTTTATCGATACGTCAGGATAAATTAGTGAAGCCGCAGGCTTTAGCTGCGGATACCCGCTCAGAAGCCCCGCCCTGTGGGCGGGATTCTTCACTGTTCCGATGAATTTAAAAGAATACTTTGATAGTATTTTTCCTTATGCTGTGCTATAATTTTCCAGGCAATAAACCTTGCGGCATCAAACCGTATGGATGAAAAGACCAGCGATTATTCGGGCATAGTCCCGGCCGGGATGCTTGAAGCCGGCGAGCGGATTATCTTCGCCGGCCGGCCCCAGAAGTTCTATTTTTTCTTCCGGCCGGTTACCGTCAGCCTCATCCTGCTGGCCGGCGGCATAGCAATCTTAACCAGCACTCCCGTAAAATGGGCCGGAGCGGTCTTGATATCCGCCGCAGTTATCTTCTTCTTAATTCACTTCCTGCGCTGGCAAAAAACGGTCTACGGTTTCACCAACCGCCGCCTTTTCAAACACCGGGGCATAATCGCCAAAGACATTTACGAAACCCCGCTCTCCCGGATTCAGGACATCCGGATCACCATCGGCATCAGCCAGCGGTTGACCGGCTGCGGCGACATCTTCATCACAACCGCCGGCACCGAAGATACGGCCTGCATCTGGAAAGACATCTTCCGGCCGCAAATGGTCAAAAACCGCCTCTCCGCCCAGATAGACCAGGCAAACCGCCCAACCATATGAATTCCCGGTTATTCAGCCGGCGCCTTTTCGCGCTTATCCTCTTCCTGGGATGCTCATTAACCGCCGCGCAACTGCAGGCATTCACCTTCCAGACATCGCCGGAAAAATTAACCGCTGGAGAAGGTTTTTTACTCCAAATTGAAGGGCGTTCGGCGGGCGACTGCCGGGTTCGTTTTGAAGGTAAAAGGTATACGCCTTTTCCGGTTTCAAGAGGCGTTTGGGAAATCTTTCTGCCCCTGGGAATTAAAACCGCCGGAGAGAGGGAACTGATTCTGGAAAAGGTTTCTCCGGACGGGCCGGTGGAAGAATATTCATTTCCCCTGGAGGTGACCCCCAGAGAGATAAGAACGATACGCCTGGGAAAAGCCAGCCGGGAGATGAGGAGTAACCAGCCTTCCATCCCCGAACAGCAAAAGAAAGTTCTGAAAGCCATCAGAAACGTGGAACCGGAAAAGTATTGGGACCAGCCGTTTGCCATCCCGGTCCAGGGTAAAATCAGCACCGAGTTCGGCCTCAGGCGTGACCTGGGGACCTACAGTTACTACCACTGGGGGGTGGACTTTTCCGCGCCGGAAGGTACGCCGGTTAAGGCCGCTAATTCGGGAAAGGTCATCCTGAGCGAAAGTGATTTTAATGTCTATGGTAACCTTCTGATTATTAACCACGGGCAGGGAGTGGTCAGTTGCTACTTCCATCTTTCTAAAATCCTTAAGGAGGCCGGGGATACGGTCTCCCGGAATGAAGTTATCGGGGAAGTGGGCAGTACCGGCTGGTCATCCGGACCGCACCTTCATTTCGCCGTTTACCTGCAGGGAAGCGCGGTTGACCCGTTCTGGCTGGTCTCTTTTACTTCGGAATGAACTACTTACGGATGCTTCTGGTGCTTGACCGGTAGATGGAATCATATCCGAATTTCTCCCTGATTTCATCTATCGCCTGATACAACTTTTCGGACCGGTTCTCGCCTTCTGATTTAAAAAGGACGCCCTGGATATCTGAAGGAATGAGGCCGGAAACCTTTACCCCGACCAGCCGCACTTTTTTCCTTCCGGTCAAAAAACCGTCCGCCAGCAGTTTGATTTTCCGGTAAACTGTGTCCGCGGAGTTGGTCGGCTCCTTAATCGTAACCGCTCTGGTAAACGTTTTAAAATCGCCAAAACGTATCTTTACAGTGACCGTCCTGCTTTTGTGCCCGGCCTGCCGTAAACGGCTTGATACTTCTTCGCAAAGAGAAAGCAGGGCGGCTTTGATTTCCGGAACAGCCGAAGTGTCCTCGTCAAAGGTAAATTCGTTGCTGATTGATTTGGCCTCGGTTTCCGGCTCTACTTCCCGTTCATCTATGCCGTTGGCCAGTTGCCAGAAATAGGCGCCGGTCTTGCCGAACAGGGCGATTATTTCCCGGATATCCCGGCCGGCGAGTTCGCCGATGGTCTTAATGCCTCTTTCTTCCAGAGCCAGCCGGCTCTTCTCACCCAGACCCCAGATTTTTTTTATGCTCAGGGGCCGCAGGAAAGCAAGCAGGTTTTCCGGCGTAACCTCAACCATGCCGTCCGGCTTCTTGATTTCGGAAGCGATTTTGGCCGCTAATTTATTCGGCGCCAGCCCGACTGAAGCGGTTAATCCTTCGGCTTCCTTTATCCGTGATTTAATCAACAGACAGGTCTGGAGCGGGGTCCCGAAATGAACATAGGTGTCGCTTATGTCTAAAAACGCTTCGTCAACGCTCACCGGTTCCACGGCGTGGGTGAAGGTATAAAGAATTTCCATTATCCGGTTGGAAACGGCGCTGTATTTTTCCATATCCGGCTTTAAGAAGACGGCCCCGGGGCACTTCCGGTAGGCGATGGAGATGGGCATGGCGGAATGGATGCCGAATTTTCGGGCCGCATACGAACAGGTGGACACGACGCCCCGACCCCGGCCGGCTTTCGGGTCGGCGCCGATAACCACCGGCTTGCCCCGTAAATCCGGGTTATCCCGCTCTTCAATCGCGGCGAAAAAGGCATCCATATCCAGATGGACGATAAACCTTCTCTTTGGCATAACGAATCAAGGGATAGGGTTTGACAAACCCGGCGGTAAGCAATCGCTTTGTGCTTACAACCAGTTCTTGTCAAGCCAGTACTGATATTCTGCCACCCACTCATCCTTCCTCAGCGCGATAATTTTTCGGAAGCGCTTCTTGTGCATCCCGATAGCCCTCTCCTGGTCGGGTAAGATGCTCTTTTCGGTAATGTCGGCGGCCAGTCTCTTACCCAGAGCGTTTGCCTCCGGCAGCGCCTCCGGAACGGTCAAGGCCTGCGACGAGACACCGCCGGAATACCAGGCCCCGCAGCCATTCGTGTAATACTGCAGATAATCCAGCACTGCCTTATCCCAGCCGCTTCCGGAAGAAACCACACCGACTACATGTTTTCCCGTTAGTCTCAAGCAATGGATAAAATGGCTGGAACGGTCAAAGAGCGCTTTCATTGAAGCCGTCACCTGGTTGATATAGTTCGGACTAGCCAGGATTATTCCGTCCGCTTCAAGCATTTTAGTCAAAATCATCGGGACATCATCTTTTATCGGACAAGCGAGAATCTTCTTATGGCATGCCTCGCAGTGGCGGCAGAACCCTATTTTCAGGTTTCCCAGGTAAATTGTTTCCGTTTCCGCTTCTTTCTGCCCGCACCCTCTTGCCACCTCTTGCGCCAACAAAAGGGTTTTGCTCTCTGCCCGGTGCGGGCTGGACGAGATAAGTAAGATTTTCATCTTATAACGTGCCCCCTACACCCACGCCCCAGTGGAGCCGGCAACCGGCTAAAAAGAGAATACCGACTAAAATTATCAACAGGAACTCAATCTTCTTCTTCATAATTTTCTCCTCCATATCCGCCTTTCCGATTATCAACAACCGCGTCAAATAACCGGTTAAATTCGATTCGCCTGCCAGAATCCGAATGGTCTTTATCAACCAAAACCAGCGGCCTACTTTGATGCCGGGACAAAAGAAGTAACGGCTTCTTTCATCTTTTTGTTGGCCGCGGATGAATCTTCCTTAAACTTCCGGAATTCCTCGTCCAATTCCGGACAGGATGTTTCCGAAAAAGCCTCAAACACAAGTTCCTGTCCGTTCATCAATCCGTTTCCGGTAAATTCCCACCTGACCTCCCGGCCTTCGGCTTTGCCGTTGCTTTTAACCACTTTGCCGGGCATCACCAGAATGAAGGAAAATTTTACATCCTGCAGCAGCATCAACATCATTCCCTTGTTGGCGGGATTATTCATCATTGCCGAAGGAGTTTCTTTATCGGATTCCTTGCCGGATAACGCCGGCGGTTCGTTCAATTTATTCATGTCCGGCACGACCCTAATATGATAGAGGCCGTCTTTCTTCTCCCAGACCAGTTCTTTAACCGCCGGTTTATTCTGGCTTGCGGATTCACTGAACTTCAAGATGTCGGTATAATAGACCGTAACGGTTGTGTTAATTTTAGAGATACCGGAAATACCCATCTTCTCGAACTCGGCAGACGGATTGGTTGTCGCCGGAGAATTCTGGGCGGCATCCGTGCCGGTTGCCGCTGGCGTTTTGAAGGTGCCGGACAGCGCGCTCATCATCGCTACCGGGTCCAGGCTGAAGAGTCCGGACATCTTTCCCGACCCATCCGGATAAATATGATACCGGCTTTCCAGCTCCATGCAGCCGGAAAGCCCAACCGCCAAAAACCCCAGGCAAGCAATCAATATCCATCTTTTCATCTTTTTCCCTCCGGTTAATTTCAGATTGAGAGGAGCGGTCTTACTTTTCAAAATAAACTCCGGCTTGTTTCAGTTTTTCTTGAATCGGAATCTTCTGGGGACATTTTCCCTCGCATTTTCCGCACTCAAGACACCGGGAAACTCTTTCTTCGGGATTCAACGCCAGGTAATCCTTTTTTGCCTTTTCCGTCAGCCCGTAAACCTGCCCTAAATTGTACAGCCGGAATATGCCGGGAATGTTAACTTTATTCGGACAGGGCAGACAATACCGGCAGCCGGTGCAATAAAGATTAAGCAATCTTTTCTGGTCTTCAAAGATTTGGTCCAATTTTTTAATATCGTGACGGGAAAACAGGGAAGCGCTTGAAACGCTGTCGATATTCTCCGCTACCTGTTGAAGGGTACTCATTCCGGAAAAAGCGACATGAACGTTGGGGTTTGCCAGGACGAATTTAAGAGACAGTTCCGCCGCGCTTTTTACCTTGATTGGAGAGCATTGCAGGATTTTTTCATTCGGGAAACCCAGCATCCCGCCGGCGAGCGGCCCCATTACCTCCACGCCCATCCCCTTTTCACAGGCCAGGGCAATAACTTCTTCGTTACTGCGGTCCAGAATATTATACTGCACAAGCATGGCTGAAAACTCCCCCGAAGTTATCAGTTTTTTGATATTTTCCGGCTCATCGTGGGAGGAAAATCCCCGGTACCTGATTAATCCCTGATTCATCGCTTTTCCGGTAAAACGACGAAATAACTTTCCGTATTTAAGGTGGTCCTCCCACTTGAGGCTGTGGCAAAAATAAAAATCGATATAATCGGTCTTCATCTTCTTTAAAGCCTGCTCTAACAAACGCCGGCACTCTTTTCCGGTGTAATTATTATACATCCCGATCTTTGTCTGAAGAATAATATTATTTCTCGGGATGCCCTGGATGGCCCTTCCGATCGCCTCCTCGCTTTCACCGTTATGATAGAAATGGTGCGAATCCAGAAAATTAACCCCGTGTTCAATCGCATATTGAATCATCGGGGTGGAAAATTGGAAATTTACCTTTCCGTTGGCAAGCACGGGAAGACGCATCATTCCAAACCCCAGCCTTTTTACCTTATACGGCGTCTTCCCGAAATTTATCGAATGCATAATTTTGGGTATAAAACCTGAGGGGTTTTACTTTGTCCCGGCAAATTCTTTTTCCCAGACAGGATCAAGAATCCCCCGGCAGGCGCAATTGTAGGCAGGCATCTTCCCTTCTTCAATCAATTTCAAATAGGCATCGGAACCGCCGGCATTTTCGCTGATGGGAACCGCTTGTGTCTCTTTGATGATATCGTAAAAAGTTTTAGAATTATCGCGAATCTTGCAGGGCATTAAAAGATTGCCGCATCTTTCGGCCGGCTGTAATCTCCAGTAAGAATCCTGCCAGTTTCTCGAGGCCTTGAAATACGGCGTATTAAGCGCGTCCCTCAGGTTCAGGTTGTTCTCTTTCAAGGCACAGACATTGTTCCTTTTTTCATCCCTATCCTTAAAAGGATCAAAAACGCACGGTGTTATTTCACCGGTCCACAGTATATAAAAATACCCCCCCTTCCGGGCCGCTTCCATGCAGCCGTCGCTTGCGATTCCGGAATTCCAAAAATCGGCCGTAAATATGCCCCTTTCAATCAGTTCATTCGTCTTTTGCAGCATGCTTAGTCTCTGTTCCGGGGTTGGAACCAACTCCACGGAAGGACTTCTGCCAATGGGCATGTATTGAAATACCCAGATGTATTTTGCGCCCTGTTTATTAATAAAATAATTACTCAGGCGACCGTCAATAAAAAGAGCCGCGTTTTTGCTTGTGGCCGTAAAAGATACGCCGAAAGACACCCCGGCTTCCCTTAAATTCCGCATTGCCTCCAGGACTTTTTTATATACGCCGGGGCCCCGCCTTCCGTCTGTTTCCGCCTCAAAACCCTCTACCGATATGGCAAGGCTCGCGTTTCCGGTTCGGGAAAGTTTTTCCGCCGCATTCTTATTAATCAGCGTGCCGTTCGTGTAAATAAGGTAGTAATTCTGCCGGTTCTTTTCCAGATAATCAAACAGGTTTTTCCCCTGCGATTTGTACATAAACGGTTCGCCGCCGGAAATAACGATAAAGCGCGCTTTAAATTCTTGGTTCATCTGCCTGGTCACCCAGTTAAAGGTGTCATATTCAATAGTATCTTTTCGGAGTTGTTCCCCGGCATAACATCCGGTGCATTTTAGGTTGCACGCGTTGGTCGGGCTGATGGTTACAAAACCCGGCATCGGTTCCCTTTTTTCTCTCCGTGCGTGGATGCCCTGCAGAATAAACCCATGCACAAACGCTTTTGAAAGCGTTTCCCGGCAGTCCTTGTTGGACTCTTGATAAATACCGCTCAGCGAATTTAAAAAAGCCCGGGCAAAACTTCTACGAAACGAATAGACCGCAGCCGGCCGGTCATATTCTTTCTTGCTGATAGAATAATCACGATTAGAAATTTTCTGGAAGTAAGAATTCAGCCCGGCAAATACCCTGTCCCGAAATAATTTCCGGTTAAGCAGGAAAGCGATTACGTTTGCCGCAACCTTGCCGTTAAGTAAAGATTCCAGCGTCCTTTCAACCAAAATGCGCTCCCGGTTCATATTATGATTATAGCATATCTGATACTAAATAAAACGGCTGGCCAAAAACATGGTCAAGCCGGAAAGCAAGGTCACGCTGAAATTGTCGTCCGGCGGTACGGAAAAAAGTTCGGTGAGACCGGCAATTAACGCGCCGCTCAAACCGATTGCAAATGGAAGTTGATGCCTGGGCAGGATTGAAACAAGTAAAGCGATGACGGAAGCGCTGGAAAGAAAAGAGAGAAACCCCTCAAGGCTCTTCCGCCGGAAAATCCGGTGACGGCCGAACTTCACTCCGATAACGGTGCTGAACGCATCACCGTATGTTAAAAAAAGGAGCGCGGCGAGACCGATCGGCAGCGGAAAAAAACAGAAAACCAGGAAAACGGAAAGCACAAAATAGGTGTCGGTCAAAAGAAACCCGGCGTAATTCTTGAAGATTCCGCGGCTACGGCCGGCAATCCACCGGTAAAGCCCCGGGTGCATCCGCCGTTCATATTCCAGCAGGATAAGGAGCGCCAGACAAAAACCCAGAACAGATAGTACCCAGGTTATCCCGCCAAAATAGGCGATGAAGGCAAATAACGTCCCCATCCCCATCCGGTATAACTTTCTCTTCCAGATAATCATCAGACCTTTTGGGAAATTTAATTTTGCGGTCTGTTTGTTTACCCTATGGTGATCTCCGCGGTGTGCTCCCTCCGGTCGTCCGCAAGGTGAATGCTTTTGTCTCCTTGTTCAACTCCATCAACCCTTACGCTCTTAACTTGGCCGCCGCTCCCGGTTTTCACAAGGGTAATGTGGTAAACGGTTTCTTGATACCGGTAATGTATCTTGAATGAGTTCCAGTGGTCCGGCAGGCGGGGGGCAAACCGCAACACGTCCCCGGACCGGTTCAGCCCCATCAGTGATTCCACAATCAGCCGATACATCCAGCCGGACGAACCGGTATACCAGGTCCATCCCCCCCGGCCGTTGAGAGTCGGAACCGAATAAACGTCGGCGGCAACGACGTACGGCTCCACCTTGTATGTTTGAATATCCTGAGGGGTCTTGCCGTGGGTAATTGGGTTTATCATTTGCAGCAATTCCCAGGCCAACTGCTTCTCCCCCATCTCCGCAAACGCCATAATCACCCAGATAGCCGCGTGCGTGTACTGGCCGCCGTTTTCCCTGACACCGGGCAAATATCCCTTGATGTAGCCGGGTTTCATCAAAGACGCGTTGAAAGGAGGCGCAAGCAGCAAAATGAGGCCGGCATCGCGCTGAACAAGAAATTGCTTCACGGATTCCATGGCCGCCCGGGAACGCCGCGCATCTCCGGCGCCGGACAGGACGGACCAACTCTGAGAGATTGAATCAATCCGACACTCGTCGTTGACCGCGGAACCGAGAGGGTCCCCGTTGTCAAAATAGGCCCGGCGATACCATTGTCCGTCCCAGGCATACCGGTCGATATTTTTTTTCAGCCGGGCTGCTTCAGCGAGACAGCGCTGCGCAAATACCGGGTCAGCGTATTCGCGCGCGAGCGCCGAGAACTGCATGAGCACATCGTAGAGGAAAAAACCCAGCCAGACGCTTTCTCCGCTTCCCCCTTCGCCGACCTGATTTAAACTGTCGTTCCAGTCGCCTGACCCGATAAGCGGCAAGCCGTGCTGTCCGTATTTCAAGCCATTGTTGATGGCCCTGACGCAATGTTCATACACCGTGCCGCTTTCGTCGGTTCGTCCGAAAAGATCGTAGTAATCGGTCTCGTTTGCGTTCAGCGGTCTTCCCTGGAGGAAACGAACCGGCTCGTCCAGCACGCCTCGGTCGCCGGTTCTCTTCACGTAGTAACTGACGGTGAACGGCAGCCACAGATAGTCGTCTGATATGCGCGTGCGCACGCCGCGCCCGGTCGGCGGATGCCACCAGTGCTGTACGTCTCCCTCCCGGAATTGCCGCGATGCGCACAAGAGGATATGCTCGCGGAACAGGGCGGGTTCCGCGTGCACGACCGACATCATATCCTGAAGTTGGTCACGAAACCCGATTGCGCCTGAGGACTGATAGAACCCGCTGCGCGCCCATATCCGGCAGGCAAGCGTCTGGTAGAGCAGCCAGCCGTTAACCAGAATATTGATTTTCGGGTCCGGTGTTTCAACGTTCACGGCGCCCAAAATGCGGTTCCAGTACCCCCATACCTGTTCCAGCGCCCGTCTGGCGGACCCCGGTTTCCGAAACCGCCGGACCAGATTGCGGGCGTCTTCTGCGTTCTTTTCCGCCCCAAGGAAGAACACGACCTCCTGTTCTTCTTCTTCCGGCAACTCAATTTGGACTTGCAACGCAGCGCATGGGTCCAGTCCGGCGCCCGTTCGGCCGGAAAGTTTTGTCCGGCGCATCGCGGCGGGATTGGCGAGACTGCCGTTCCGCCCGATAAATTCCGTCCGGTCGCCCGTTACGCTCCGCTCCGCTCCGTTCACATCAAAGAAAAAAATGCGGTTGGGAAAATCTATGCTGAACGGATTCCGCACAAAGAAAGAGCGGCTTTCCGGGTCGATTCCGCTGACGATGTGCATCTGCGATTTCTCCCGGAATTGGCCCAGAACCGGTTCCAGGTATCCGGTCACCGAAATCTTTCGCTTGCGGTTGGATTTGTTTCGCACTTTTATAGAGACGAATTTGACGGAGGCGTCGGTCGCGACATAGGTCCACATCTCCGAACTGATGCCCTGGTCGGAGTATTCAAATACCGAATACCCGAATCCGTGTCTGCTTACGTAAGGCATTTTCCCGCGGGCGGGCAGCGGCGCGGCCGACCAGAATTGACCGGTCTCCTCATCCCGAATATAGAACGCTTCTCCGCCGCGGTCCGTTACCGGGTCGTTGTACCATGGCGTAAGGCGGAATTCATGGGCGTTTTCGCTCCAGGTATACGCCGTCCCGCTTTCGGAAATGACCGTGCCGAATGATGGATTCGCGAGCACGTTTATCCAGGGAACCGGGGTTTGAAGAAAAGGAGTTGTGGTTATCACGTATTCCCGGCCATCATGCGTAAATCCGCCGACACCGTTGTTAAAAATCAAATCCCGCGCCGGAATTTTCTCAGTATTTGATAATTCCGGCGCGGAAATGTTTGCCGGTTTTAAATCCGGTATGTTCAACTCTGGATATCCCCGGCGCTTCATTTGTTCCTCGAGACTGCCGATGTCGGTGATGATAATACGCGCCGCCGCTTGCATCAAAATCTTGTCCTCGTCCGATATCTGGTCGCCGCGCCTGACGAAAACGCCGCCCGAGACATCCACCAAAGCCGCCTTGGTGCCGGCGGTAACCAGCGATATAATCCGGTCGTGAAGCATCTGCCGGTAACCCGACTGGTCCTCGTTCCAAATGAGAAAATCGACCGACAGCCCTTTCAGCCGCCAATACGCATGCGCATCTAACAGTTGTTTCACCAGTTCAATCTTTGACTCGTCGCCTATTTTCAGGAGCACGATGGGCAGGTCTCCGGAGATACCGTAACCCCACAATCCGGATTGGCTGCGGCGGTTTTTGGCCAGTAAACCCGGGGCGGCCCGGCGAAAGATGCCGGCGTAAAGGAGCGCGCCGGCGAGCCGTCCGAACAACTGCGCATCGGGTTCAGTAATACCGAGTTGATGCAGGACCACCTGGCTGTGGGTCCAGGCGAGGGCGAAGATACGGTCGGCAAAATATTTGTCGTGATATTTTCCCGCCAGGGTTACCGCATCGTCACGTGTCTGCGCAATGCCGAAAACCAGGTCCACAACCGCGGTTTGCTCCGGTTCTATCGTAATCGTCGTTCTAATCGCCACGACCGGGTCCAGCACTGACCCTTCGCTGTCGGAAAGTTTCCCTCCGTTATTTACCGACCCGGGATTACGAAGGGTCCTTCCCCGGCCGATAAACCGCGCCCGGTCGGTTTCGTAGGAAACATCGCCCCGAAACGCGTTATGAACCGTCACCAGATGCGTCAGCCAGATGGGCGTTTCTTTGTCCGAACGGGGCCGGCGCGTGCACAAAACCGCCTGCCGTTCCCGGAGAATTTCCGTTTCCAGAAAAAGGCCGTTGAAGACAGGATGTGTCGCCTCGGCGTCCTGGGACGCCAGCACAACTTCGGCGTAACTGGTTAGTTCAACCGTGTGCCGTTTCCAGGTATTGTTGGTTATGTTTACCCTTCGGAGTTCAACGTCTTCTTCGGGCGAAACCGCTATCTCCGTGTGCAAATGGAACCGGTCGTCCTGGCATCGGAATTCCGCCCGGGATTGAGAAAATATCGCTTCATAAAACTTTGAGGACCGAAGCGCCGGCTGGGAACTGACGGACCACAGTTCCCCGGTGCTCATGTCGCGGATGTAACAGAATATGCCCATATTGTCGCACGTCGCATCCTCCCGCCATCGCGTAATTGCGATATCCTTCCACCGGCTGTAACCGCCCCCGGCGTTGGTGACCATAACATGGTAGCGGCCGTTCGACATCAGATGCACCTCGGGCACCGGCGTGTTCGGGCTGGTAAAAATACGCATGAGCGCATTGTGTTCTCCGGGTTCGCGCCTAATTTCCAATTCATCCGACAACCCCGGAAAGAACGGCCTGGCATCCGGAACCTTTTCCTGCAGGAGGGGTTCGGCCGCCCTAAACGCCGCGTCCCGTCCAAAACGTCTCTGCATCGGCCGGTTCAGCAGCGCATAAGCGATTGCCAGCAGCGTCATACCCTGGTGGTGAATCATGAAGGAACGCACCACGGCCTTTGATTCTCCGTGCGCCAACCGCGCCCGGGTATAGTCAACCGCTTCGTAGAGGCCGTATTTTCCGGCACTTCCTTCCCGGGACATCCGCTCTAAGTTCTGGCAGGCGTTTTCCGGGTCCACCATGAGCGCCAGCGCCGAAGCGTACGGAGCGACAACCAGGTTTTCCGACAGACCACGCTTGAAACCGAGTCCGGGCAGGCCGAAAGCGGCGTAAAGATAATTTTTGTGCGCGTCTATTGAATTGTATCCGGATTCGGAAAAACCCCAGGGAATCCGGTGGTCTGCCCCGTATTTAATCTGCCAGGCGACAACCGTCCGGTATGTCTGATTCAGAAGGGTGTTTTCATAATCCGGCATCACTAGAAGCGGCATAAGATATTCAAAAAGCGACCCGCTCCACGAGAGCAGGGCCGGCTCCCCTCTGAAAGCTGTCACCAGCCGGCCGAGAGAAAACCAGTGTTTCAGCGGCAGGCGTCCTTGAGAAATCAGTATAAAACTGGCCAGCCGCGCTTCCGAAGCAAGCAGGTCATAATGCGATTCATCACGACGGTGTTCCCCCACATTGAACCCGACGGCCAGAAGTTGCCGCGACTTGTTGTAAAGAAAATCGTAATTCATATCGGCGAAATCGTCGCACTGCAAAGCGAGAGTTTCTATATTCTCAACGCGTTCCTGCGCGCGGGCGACCGCGTCGGTCAATCCCCGGCGCAAAAGCAAGGTCTTCTTTTCGCCGGCCTCCGCCGTTTCCGAAGCATCCGAAACCCGGTCAAGGACTAACAGCGCGGCCGAGCCCGTGCGGATAACGTCGCGGAGTGTCGGGATATTTTCCAATCGCGCAAGCGTGGCTTTCAATTCAGCCGCATCATTCGGCGTAAGCCCATCCGGCCTGAATTCCGCAATCGGAAACATTTCCGCCCAGGGAGTCAGGAATGAAAGTTCTTCCAGGAAACTCGCGCAGAGTTTTTCGGCCGTGCGCGCCCAAAGGAAGACCTCGCTGTCGTCCGGCGGACTCAGAACGCCGACCACGCTTCGCAATTCCGACACAATCCGGGAAAGCAACTCTTTTATCAGTCCGGGCGTTCGGGGAACCTCGCCCATCTTATTCCGGATTTCAGACAGTTGTCGCAACGCGTCCGCCGGGGGGTTTGCGGACCGGTCTCCGTCAGTCCGGGATTGTTTGGGGGCAGGGGTTGCCGCATCCAAAAACAGGTCCAGGGAATCCGCAATCCCATCGAACATCGGTGATGGTAAAATATCCCGGTCGGGCAATTCCAGGAGACCCTGGCGCAGAATCAAAAGAAGGCATTGCAGGTTGCCGCTGTCAACCGCGGAAATATATAACGGCGGCAAAGGTTTCAGCGTCTGAATATCATACCAGTTATAAAAATGGCCGTGGAAGCGGTCCAGTTGTTTCATCGCCGCCAGCGTTTTTTCGGTCCGTTCCAGCAGTCCCCCGGTTGAGAGGTATCCGAAATCGTACGCCGCCAGATTGGCCGCGAGCGAAAAACCGATATTCGTGGGCGAAGTCCGGAACGCAACCCTGGTCAGCGGATGCTCCTGATAGTTGTCCGGCGGGAGCCAGTTGGATTCGGCTCCGTTGAATGTTTCAAAGAAAAGCCACGTTTTACGGGCCAATATCCGCAGAAACGCCGCTTGGCGGCGCGACAAGACCGTCTCGCGACGGATGAGCGGCAAACTGATCCACCAGGCGAGCAACGGAGAAAAGAACCACGGGATTATAATCGCCAGAGGCGCCGGATGAATTCCGGAGGTGAAACCGGCGAGATATCCGGTGACGCAAACCGCGGTAAGCGGCGCAATCCACATTTTTTGCCAGCAGGAACCCTGATTTTTCAGGGCTTTCCGTTCCGCGCTCTTGGCCGCCGTCCATCGCAAAAGACCCCGACGCGTAAACAATAACCTTACCATCGTCCGCAGAACTGCATCCAGATTAGCGTATGCCTCATACGGCAGGAAAATCAGGGTAAAGACCGTTTGGACAAAATATCTGCCCGCTGAACGGGATGTCTCGCGCAGGCGGAACCGAAATGTCAACCCCCGCGTTTTCCGGATGAATTCCGCGGCCGCCGAAAGAAGCGACGGACCCAGAATGATTCCGGCTCCCACGGCAGTCCAAAGCCAGACCGGACCCATCACGAGCCATCCCAGCAGCAGCATCAGCGTCAAAGCGGGTGGCGCCAAACTACGGCGGAGATTATCAAAAATCTTCCAGCGCGAGAGCGCGGAGAGGGGATTTTTAAGCCGGGACCCGCCGGGACCCGGAACGTACGGGAACAACCAGGCCGCAATCTGCCAGTCACCCCGTATCCACCGATGCCTGCGGCTCACGTCCGCGCCGTACATGACCGGGAAGTCCTCGCAAATCAGAACATCGCTGACCAGCGCGGTCCGCGCATAACATCCTTCCAGTAAATCGTGGCTGAGAATTCTATTCGCCGGAAACCTTCCTTCCAGAACGCGGTTAAAAATATCAACATCGTACAGGCCCTTCCCGATAAACGACCCCTCGTTGAACAGGTCCTGATATACATCTGAAATTGCGCGCGTGTACGGGTCAAACCTCGGATCCCCGGAAAAAATCTGTGAAAATCGGGAACGGTTTGCGCTCAAAAGATTAACCCCGACGCGCGGCTGAAAAATTCCGTATCCCTTGCAGACGCGCTCTTTTTGTTCGTCATACTGCGGCCGGTTCAACGGGTGTTCGGCAACCGACACGAGTTGCCGGGCCGAACCGTGGAAAAGCTGCGTGTCCGTATCCAGCGTAAGCACGTACTTTACTTTTTGAAGCGCCCGGGTGTCGCCCACGATGTCGGAGAACCGGTCTTCTGTTTTTCCCCGAAGGAATGCGTTGAGGTCCGCCAGTTTTCCGCGCTTACGTTCGTGCCCCATCCATATCCGCTCTTGCGTGTTCAACCGCCGCGGACGATGGAACAGGAAGAATATATCCGTCCGTTCGTGCCCGTACTTATCGTTCAACGCCCGTATTCCGTCCCGGGCGACCGTCAACAGCGTTTCGTCGTCCGGCATCGCTTCCCGGGGCGCGTCGCAGAAATCCGTAAGCAGGGCAAAATGCAGATGCGCGTCACGGTTGCCCAAGTAGCGTATTTCCAGCTGATTCAGCAGGTTTTCGATATCCCTCCGGTTGATGAGTAAAGTCGGAATAACTACCAGCGTGCGCGCGCTTGACGGAATACCTTCGAAAAAATCCATTCTGGGCAGATACCGCGGCCGCACCGTCAGCGTGACCGCCCGGTTGACCAATTCAACCGCAAGCTGGCCGACCGACAGAAAAGTAACCAGGCAAAAAGCGATAACTGCCGGCGTAAATATTCCGTACCGATAACATGAAATGAGCAGCGCGCCCGTGCCCAGGGCGGTCAGGAAAAATATTGTTCCGAGATAAAATACCAGGGGGCAGTTCCGGAATGTGTCGCCGCACATTTTCCTGAACTTCCGAAAGAAGGGCAGGCGCACCCCGGCCGCTTGTTCCAAATCAGGCAGCCCTTTATCCACCAGATAATATCCCACGTGTGCCGCCGCCGGACTGCCCGGCTCTTTTCCGGCCGCCTTCTCCCGTGTCAGCCGCACCGCCGTTCGGGCAACCTCAATTTCGGTCAGGTCGCTCTGTCTGGCAATGTCTTCTATGACATGCCGGTATCGGTCCCGCGAAGTAAAATCCATGTGCGCGTATGTGCCGGAAGGGTCGTCGCCCAGGATATGCTCCACGATACTTACGTTTTCAATGAACGCGTGCCAATCCGTTTCGTCCACAAAACGCATGCTGGTGATGCTGTTGGAAACGGATACCTGGTCGGCGGCCTGCTGACGGTTTTCGTCCTGGACGACCTGCTCAATCGTGAGTCCTTTTTCACCCAGGCGCTGTTCTATCCACGTAAGCGTGAAAGCGAAAACCGGACCCTGGTTCTGCAGGCGGCGGGCAAACTCAGCGATAAAAGAGTTTCGCATGGATTTATGCGCGCGGGCCATATCGGCCATCAAAAGAATAAGGTTGCCCGGTTGCCGTTCCGCTGTTTCCAACAACCGATTAACCCAATCGTTGGCTTTATCCCAATCTCCCCTGTTTACGATGATGCGCGCCATGATGCGGCGCAAATTTTCAATCAGCGCCAGCCGCAGCATAATCGGCGTCGCCCACAATTCACCCATGCTTAACGGAGTTACCGTTTGATACCCTTTTATAAATCCGGCGAAACTTTCCGGGCTAACCTGTCCGTCAACATGGGAAACAAGGTCAAGAACGATGTCATATACACGCGGGTAACCGGCCATCTGTCCCGTAAACAGCCGGGGAAGTTCCCGGCTGTAACCCTTCGGCAGGTGCTGGCGCACTGCGCGTATCTGCTCTTTGATAAGGTAAAAGTTATCCAGGAACCATTCGTCGGCGGGAGAAATCTCCTGTTCCCGCGCGACCGCCGTCGCAATAAGCCGGTGGGCTTCCAGCAGGACACGCTCATTTCCGGAAAGACGCCCCAAAAGACGGTCGCGTCCGCGTTCCGGGCTGACCCGGTGCTTTCGGGCAATTTCGGCGGCGTGTTGTTCCAACTGTTCAATGCTGAACAATTCCGCCCGTAACGGCCGGTCGGCATCACTATCCCGGAACGGTTTATAAATTTTCCCGGAAGCGCTAAATCTCGTTAGTAATCTAAAAAATACGTTTTTACCTTTTTTCAATTGGTCTCGCTCCTTCCGTCTCGTTAAAGCATATTCTTAATTATACCCGTTATACCCGCGTGCGGGCTAATCTTCAGCAAACGGATTGACCCCAAATCCGGCAAGGTGTTAATATTAAACGATGCGGATACGCATAGCCGAAAAATTAGGTGACATCGGAATAAAGGTAGTAGGCGTGGGCGGGTCCGGCGGAAATATGGTCAGCCGGATGGCGGATAAACTGACCGGGGCAACCATCGCCGCGGTTAATACCGACCTCCAGGCGCTTACGGAGATTAAAGCGCCCATTAAATTTTTGATTGGCCGACAGTTAACCAGGGGGCTGGGTGCCGGCGGCAACCCGGAACTGGGCAGGTTTGCGGCCGAAGAAGACCGCAGGCAGCTCGGCGAATTACTAAAGGGAACCCGAATTGTCTTCCTGACGATGGGAACGGGCGGCGGTACCGGTACCGGAGCCGGTCCGGTAATTGCCGAGATTGCTAAAAATAACGGCGCGCTGGTGGTTGGATTTGTTAACCTGCCCTTTTATTTCGACGGCGAGGCCAAGCTGGAAATTGCCCGCAAGGGGATTGAGGAATTGAAAAAATACGCGGACACTTTAATCGTGATTCCCAATGATAAAATATTTGAGTTGTTGCCAACCAACACCAAATTAACTGAAGCTTTTGAAAAGATAGATGAGACTCTTTATCAGGGGGTATCGGGAATTTCTGACCTTTTGACCAAACCGGGCCATATTAACCTCGATTTCGCTGACCTGCGCACCATTATCAAAAACGGCGGTGACGGATTGATGGGCATCGGTTTCGCCCGGGGACCGGGCCGGGCGGAAGAGGCTGCCCGAATGGCGGCCGGAAATCCATTTTTACAGAAAAAGTCACTGATGAGCAGCCGCCATATCCTTGTCAGCATTACCGGCGGTAACAACCTGACCGTTTTCGAGGTAAACCAAGTTATGAAGACCGTGGAATCGATGCTCCCGGCCAAAGCCAAAAAGTTTACCGGGGTGGCGCTGGAGCCCCAGTCCCAGGATGTCTTAAAAGTAATGGTGGTCGCTACCGGATTGGAAAATGTTCCGGCTGCTGAGGCAGAACCGGAAGCGGTCAATTATAAACCAAAAAGAAAGAATACGGAAAAATTAAGGGTAGGTGGCAATCAGCCGCTGTTGTTCGATAACGAAGGAGACCTCCCGGCCTACCTCCGGAAAAAACTCGGCAAATAGATTACTTGATGGCCAGGAGTTCCACCTCAAAAATGAGCGTCGCGTCCGGCCCGATGTCACGGCCTGCCCCCTGCGTTCCGTAAGCAAGCTGGGGAGGAATAAAGAGCTGCCACTTGGAACCCACCGGCATCAGTTTCAGGGCTTCCGTCCAGCCGGGGATAACCCCGGAGACCGGAAAAGAAGCGGGTTGTCCGCGGCGGTAGGAGCTGTCAAACTCGGTCCCGTTGACAAGGGTGCCCCGGTAATGGCACTCCACCGTGTCGGACCCAATCGGCTTTTTGCCGTTACCCGCTTTTAGAATTTTATACTGCAGACCGCTGGGCAGGGTTACCACGCCCGGTTTGGTTTTGTTTCCGGCTAAAAAAGCAGCCCCCTCTTTCTTGTTTTCCGTTGACACCGCCTTCGCGCCCTGGGCCTGTTTCTGGTTCAGTTCAATCTGAAATTGACGCATAGTTGCTTGAATTTCATCCTCGGTCATAAGTAGTTTTCCCCCTGAAAACGCGTCCCTCAGTCCTTTCACCAGGGCCTCTACGTCAATCTCAATGCCTTGCGGCTTGAAACTTTTCGCTATGTTAACCCCGATGCCGTAACTTACCTTCTCCTTTTGGGTATTAAGGAGCGTTGTCTGAGCGCAGTTCACCTGAGTAGCCATCAGTCCGACTACCGCCAAAACCTGCATACATTTTAAGACCATAACCTCTCCTCCTTGCGCGTACCGGTTGAAAAAGATAGCATCATTTAACGGGAAAGTTAAAATAGGTGTTTGGAAAAGGTTCATTATTCAGCGTGAAGTGCCACCACTCATAAGCATAGGGCCGGAACCCATGCTTCCCCATAAGGACTTGAAGAAGCATCCGGTGGGCGCGCTGTTCGGGCTCTACCGAAAGATTGCCCGGCCATGACCTTGGACTAAAAAAATCAAAAGGACTACCCATATCAATCACCTCATCCGGGCTTTCCGCACCCAACGGCACAATCGTCAGGTCAACGGTACTGCCCCGGCTGTGGCCTGACCGGCTGGCCAGGTATCCCTTCCGGAATAATTCTTCCTTAGCCACCTCTGGATAAAACTCGTCTTTCTTGCGTACGTCGGACGTATTTGCGGCCCAGCGCCGGAAATGGTCAACCGCCTGCTGGGGCCGGTAAGCATCGTATATCTTCAAGCCCAGACCGAACGGTTTTAATTCCGCCTGGACTTTTTCCAGCGCCTGCGCCGCCGGCCGCGTCAGGATGCATTTCGGCGCGATATACCCGTCAATACGTTCGCCGACGAAGTTATGGGTTGTATAATAGCGCAGTTCAATCCTGATGCTGGGAATGATTGTGTCAACATAGACGAAACCATCCGGCAGGGTTGTCTCCTGTGTCCGGCCGATGGGATTTCCGAAGAGAAGAGCGGAAAAAAGCAGAAAGAGAACCGCCGGCGTACGGACCGGGAGGGAAAACTTTTTTCGCTTCATGGTTGCACGCGCCGGTTGAATTCAAATTGGTATCAATACTTTTTCAAGAAATAATAGAGCCCGCATCGCTTAAAAAGATACCCTTCAGTTTCATCTCCATACTTTGAGGGCTTTCGGTATATTGCAGGCCGGTTTCTTTTGTAATGATGTCCTTATTTATCAGGTCAATGAGCGCTTGTTCAAAATCCTGCATGCCCCATTCTTTTGCGCCGGATTTAATCGCCTGAATAATCTTATCATCCTTCCCTTCCGCAATCAATCTGGAGATGGTCTGATTTACAAACATAATCTCGCACGCCGGCACAAGGGTCATTCCTTCTTTGCAGGAAGGAACCAGCATCTGGGAAATCACCGCTTTCAGGTAACGGCTCAGGTTTTTTCTGGTTTGCGCCTGCTCGTTTTGCGGGAAAAAGCCCAGAATTCTTTCAATCGTCTGGGTTGCGTTGGTGCTGTGAATCGTGCCCAGGACAAGGCGGCCGGTTTCCGCTCCGCGCAGCGCGAATTTAACCGTTTCCTCGTCCCGAATTTCGCCGATCAGAATAACGTCCGGGTCTTGTCTTACGGCATATCGCAAGGCCTCTTTAAAAGAATCTACGTCTACTTCCACCTCCCGTTGGGTAATAATCGCCTGCTTGTTTTGATAAAGAAACTCAATCGGGTCTTCAATGCAGAGAATGTGGCACTTCCTTTTTTCGTTAATATGGTTTATGACGGCGGCCAGGGTGCTGGACTTTCCGCATCCCGAAGCTCCGGTTACCAGCACCAGCCCGTTGAGAAAATCGGCGGCTTGGCCGGTTGATTCCGGCAGATGCAAACTTTCAAAGTCCGGTATGATATTGGCAATTTTGCGGCTGATCAGGGCGATCGACCCGCGCTGCTGAAAAACGTTTATCCGAAACCTTCCTGCCTCCGGAATACCAATCGCCGCATCCAGATTATGTTTTTCCTCAAAAACACTGAATTTGTCCGGGATGATCTCGCGGATTATTTTGGTCAGATATTCCGCCGTTAAGGCCGGAAAATCTGAAATTTCCGTGAGCACCCCGCCGATTCTGAAGAAAGGACGGGAACCGGTTTGAAGGTGAAGATCGGAAGCCCCTTTTTCACCCATCAGTTTCAGGAGGTCAACCAGCGAAAAATTTTCGTTCATAATTTTTTTATTATACCACGTGATTCGGTTTCAACAACAAACATGGGTGCCGGCAACGAAACCGGTGGAAAAGGCGGCCTGGAGGTTGAACCCGCCGGTCCTGCCGTCTACGTCAATAACCTCCCCGGCAAAGTAAAGACCCGGGACAATCCTTGATTCCATTGTTTGGGGATTAATCTCTTTTACGTTGACCCCGCCCCGGGTTACCATCGCATCCTCAATCGGCAGCAACCCGTCTATAACCAGGGGAAAATTATTAAGCAGGGCAACGAGCGCCTGCCGTTCCCTGCCCGTAATATTGCTGACGGTCTTCTCTCCCGGAATACCGGCAAAAACGATAATCTGTTCTGCAATCCTAGCGGGAACCAGGGTACTCAGGATTTTCCGGGCGGTCATCCGGCCATGCTTTAGGAATTCATCCATCAAACGGTCCCGGAGCGCGTCTTCATTCAATTCCGGCATAAAATTAACAAAAAAATGAGTTGACCTTTTATCTTTCACTTCGGTTAAAAGACGCGAAAGATTAAGCGCCGCCGGACCGGAAATTCCGAAATGGGTAAAGACGATTTCACCGGATTCCGAACCGAGCTGCTTCTTTTCCAGCATTAATTTCAGACCAACTTTTTCAAAAGATATTCCCTGCCATTTTTTATGCCAGGTTTCCTGCAACACAATGCCGCACAGAGCCGGTTTTGGTTCGAAGACCTTGTGGCCGAACTTTTCGGCCAGGACGTATCCGTCGCCGGTGGAACCGGTCTGCGGATAACTTTTGCCGCCGGTAGCCAGGATGATTTTTTCCGCGCCGATCGGTCCGGCGACGGTGGTTATTTCAAAAAGATGGGTATTATTTTTCTGAACATCTAAAACCGGGGTTTTCAAACGCAACTCAACCTTATTTTCCTTCAGTTGCGCCAACAGGAAATCCGCCACCTTTTGAGCCGACCGGCTGGCCGGAAAGATCAGGTGTTCCTGCTCCACGACCAACTTAAAACCCTTCTCCTCAAAAAAAGCAATCAGGTCCCGGTTGAAAAACCGGGCAAAGGCATTGCGCAGAAAATCACCGTTATGATAGGAAGCGATAAAATCGGGCAGGCTGCAGTTGTTAGTCAGGTTGCATCTTCCGCCGCCGGTAATCAGCAGTTTGTTTCCGGCAGAACCGTTCTTTTCCAGCAGCAGGGTTTGAGCGCCTTTGCCGGCCGCCTGGAGCGCCGCCATCATTCCGGCCGGACCGGAACCGATTACGACCACCGGGTATCTTTTCATTACATAGCCGTAACTTTTCTGGCCTTTGACCGGTCGTTTTCGGTCAGGTGCTGTTTTCTCAGGCGTATATTCTGCGGGGTAACTTCCAGATATTCGTCGTTGTTCATAATGCTTAAAGCATTTTCCAAAGTTAATTCCTGCGGCGGAATCAAAACAATGGCTTCGTCCGAACCGGAAGAGCGCATGTTTGACAACTGCTTACCCTTAGTCGGATTGGCCACCATGTCGTCTCCTTTGGCGGTGTTGCCGATAACCATTCCTTCGTAAACATCGGCGTTGGGACCGATATATAAAGAGCCCCTTCGCTGCAGCCCCCAGAGCGCGAAAGCCGAGGCCCTGCCGGTGGCCATGGATATCATGGAACCGACTTCGCTCTTTTCCACTTCACCGGACAGGGGCCGGAAATCCAGGAAGTTGGAGCATAAAATGCCTTCGCCGCGCGTATCAACCACGAACTCTTTCCGATAGCCGAGCAAACCCCGGGTCGGGATTTCAAAAATCAGCCTGGTTTCGTTATGCTTGTTTTTAATGCTGACGATCCTTCCCTGGCGCTTGGATAATTTCCCGATAACCGTCCCGACCATATTCTCCGGGACGTCAATTATCACTTCTTCAAAGGGCTCCAGTTTCACGCCGTCCTGCTCCTTGATGACAACCTGCGGCTGGGAGATTTGCAGTTCATAGCCTTCCCGTCTCAGATTTTCCAGCAGCACGGCGACGTGCAATTCGCCGCGCCCGAAAACCTTATAGAAAGCCTTGTGGGAAAAATCTATCCTCAAGCCGACGTTTACTTCCAGTTCTTTCTTCAGCCGTTCCTTCAATTGGCGGATGGTGACGAATTTTCCTTCCCGGCCGGCCAGCGGCGAATTGTTCACCAGGAAGTTCAGGGAAATGGTCGGCTCGTCAATCTTGATGCCCGGCAGCAACGGCTGGTCCGCGTTTTCCGAAATTGTTTCGCCGATGTAAATATCCGGCAGACCGGCAACCATAACAATGTCTCCGACCACGGCCTCGTTGACTTCTTTCTTTTCCAGTCCGTGAAAAGTAAAAAGCTTGGTTATTTTGTGCCGGCGGTTTTCTCCGTAAATATTATGCACAAACACCTGCTGCCCGGTCTTAATCTTGCCTTCGTAAATCCGGCAGATGGCGCAGCGTCCCAGGAAATTATCGTAAGCCAGGTTAAAAGGCTGTGCCGCCAGGGACTTGCCGGCCGCTTTTTTGTTGGACGCCGGCTTGACTTTTTCCAGAATCACATCCAATAAAGGATTCAGGTTCTCCGAATCGTCCGCCGGGTCTAATTTGGCAATACCCTGTTTTGAAGAAGCGTAAACAATGGGAAAATCCAGTTGGTCGTCGGTGGCTCCTAAATTCAAAAAAAGTTCGTAAATCAGTTCCAGAACTTCTTTCGGCCGCGCCGTCGGTTTGTCCATCTTGTTGATAACCACAATCGGCTTCAAGCCGAGTTCCAGCGATTTCCTTAAAACGAACCTGGTCTGTGGCATCGGCCCGTCCTGCACGTCAACCAGGAGTAACACACAATCAACCGAGCGCAGGACTCTTTCCACTTCCGAACTGAAATCGGCGTGCCCGGGAGTATCAACGATATTGATTTTAGTGTGGCGGTAAAAGATGGAAGTGTTTTTGGAATAAATGGTAATGCCCCTTTCCTGTTCAATGGAATTGCTGTCCATGCTCTCGTTGCCGGTTATCATCCCCGTCTGGCGCATCAGGGTATCGGTCAGGGTAGTTTTCCCGTGGTCAACGTGCGCAATAATAGCGATATTTCTAATTTCCATAGATTTAGGGGAAAACTATTTATCGTATGTCATTGCGAGACGGGTGCCCTTTCCAAAGCTCTGGAAAGGGGCGAAGCGACGCGGCAATTCCGTCTTTTAATCACTCAAATGTAATTAAGTCTTACGGCACAAATAGGTGGTGTAGGAACAGTAAATGACTTTGGTATCTTTTAAGGTTTGGTATGACAACACCCACTCCTTGTGAACGCCGATAATTCCTCCGTCTTTTATCCTTCCAGATCAGGTCCTTTTGGAGTATTCTCGCTTTCTTCCTGTATCTTCTTCAGGATGCGCTCAACCTTCTTCTGAATAATATCCTTGCAACCCAGACCGAAAGCGAGGGCCAGAGCGAAAATAATGCCCGCAAAGATGACTTGAAAAGAGAAGATGAAGGTTCTTCCGCCTATTCCCATAAATTCCAGCGTTACCATCAGAATGAAAAGAATGCCGACGGCTTTTACGCTCCGGCTCAAGATGCCGGTCTGGGGGAAGTTAGCGTTATTGGCGATGGTCTGAATAAAATTAACGATGAAATTAACGACTAAAACACCTACCATAAAAAGAAGCAGGCCGCCGGCCAGGTTCGGGAGGTTCTGAATTATCTTTTCTATCACCAGATCAAACGGACTGACCCCGATTAATGCCGTTCCGGAAACAAGAACTATAATGATAATCAGCCAGTAAACAAAAACGGCTATGAGTTTTGCCGGCGTATAACTCACGCGACCCTTTCTCAAGAATTCCGAGATTCCGATCCGGTCACAAAACCGGTCAAAACCGATTTTTCTCAAAATCCAGTCTACCAGATTTCTTAAGAAATAGGCAATCAACCAGCATAATACGAAAAAAAGGACCAAAAACAATATTCTGGGGATAAAGTTAATTGCCGCAACCAACATTGATTTAAATTCCAGCCAGTCCATTTTGAACCCTCCTTTGCCCACCGAAGCAGGGAAGCCGAAAGCGGCGAAGCCGCCTGTTATGAGGCGCCCGCCTTGCGAAGGCGGGCCTTTATAATCCCACCGCCAATTGTCGTATTTCCTTCACCGAAAACCCGGAGATTCCCAGCTTTTCCACCGTTCGCCCCTCCTTCCCGTAATCTTTCTGGTGTACGGTGGACGCAATCCGGATAATAGCTTTTATGGCCGGAGTTTCAACTCCGAGCATCTCCCCAATGGAAGCGATCGGAACCAGGCTGGCCGGCACATCTTCCCAGATGTACCGGTGGGCTATGCTGGAAGGCGCCCTAATTCCTTTATAGGCGGATGTCTTGTGAATCGCCTGGTAAAGGGTCTCTCCGGCGGAGTCATAAACCTGGTAGAGCCATTCCCGGGCCGAATTAACTTTTACGCCCAGCGCTGCGGCTACGGCGATGCGTTCCCGGTCAACCTCCTCCAGAACTTTTGCCAGGGAAGGACTTAAACCCTCCAGGTAGAAATCAAAATCTCCTTCAGAATGTTCTATCCAGGCCATATTGAAAAGGGTCAGCGCGGGATGGAAGACAGCGCCGATGTTATCCAGGCTCGTCTTGAAAATATTGTCTCCGGGAACGAATTGCGGAAATGCCTGTCTGATTACAGAAAGAACTCCGGGAATCCAATACGCCGGCAGCGTTGCCAGCGGCACGTTATCTTTTATCCGGAAAATATGGCTGGCCGCCGGGCCAACGGTCCGGGAAGCATAGAGGAATGTCTGGGTTTCCGCCAGAAAGATTTTTCGGGTTACTTTCCGGTCCCCGAGAATCCTCTTGAATTCCAGAACGCCGCCGGTCCGGCCCGGGTTCAAGATGACAATCTGCCCGTCATGAAGATGGGGGGCGCAGGACTGGGCAAGAAAAGCGTGGGCCGTCGCCGGAACAACCAGCATCAGAATATCCACCCCTCCGATGGCTTCTCCGATATCGGAGGTGATGACCTCAATCTTTCCGAAACCGTTCACCTCGCCGTCAACCTTAATCTCTCCGTGCCATTTTATCCCGCTCAGACGGCCCGGGGTGCGGTTGTACAGGTTTACCCTGTAACCCATCACTGCGAGGTGGGCCGCCATGGCCATCCCGCCGTTGCCGGCGCCCAATACGCAAAATGAGATATCTTTGCCTTTTTCCCCTATTTTGTTTAAAATTTCTTTTCCTTCTTTCTCTTCAAAATCTTTCATGGCAACATTCCTAACCACCAGTTTTTACCTGATATCCGCCAAACCCAATTTACTAATCCTGGCCTTTTCAGAAATAACCCGTTTGGTTTTCGAATCAACAACACAACATTTTCCTTTAACAATGGCGGTTTCTATGGAACCCTGCGCAAATTTACTGCCCTTTAGATGCGGCGCATCCAGAATGCCCGTTTTTACGGCTGAACTCAACACTTCCGGATTGGTCAAGGAATCCTTCTTTTTCAATTTAGCACCGAGATTTTTAATGGCCGACAGGATCAGAGCCGCCTCCCGCCGCACCTCTTTTTTTCTCTCCTGAACTTTTTTGTTTTTTACCATTTCCGGCCAATCAATCAATGAATTTTTTACCACACCGTGGGCAATTTTGCAACTCTCGATAATTTCTTCTGCGGTAGCCGCGTGGTCACCCTCGCTAAATCCCACCACATGAACGATATGCGGTTTTAGCGCAAGAGACAGCAGGATAGAAGAAGATAGCTGACCCTTGGCGACATCCGGATCGGAATCGAGACTTGCCAGCCCGGCGCGAACCAGGGTGAAAACGGTGAAATTTTTGTCAACCAGACTCTCTACCATCTCCTTCTTCGCGAGCATCTTGGCCAGGTCCATTGTAGAGCTTAAGCCCGAAGGAGTATTGAACATATACTGAAAAACATAATTCTTCACGCCAAATTTTTTGGCATTGATTGCAGCGAGAAACGCGGTTGCCGTCTCCAAACTATCGTGGGCCTGCCTCAATCCCCACTGGTGCGAATCATTTATCTCTACGGGTATTCCCCGCTCCGCGTGCCACCTTATCGCCTCCTGGTTTTCCCGGATGGCTCTTTCCAGCGGCCGTTTGGACCGGCCGTCCAGAACGCTGTACCAGAAGATGGGAATAGCGCCCCAGGCGTTGTTGATTGTTTCGGACAACATCTTTGCCCATTTTTTCAGGCGGTTGGTGCCCGCATAACATCTTATCAGCGGATAATTGCCGCAGCGGGAAGCCCGGTAAATCTTTTTTAAATCCGTCTTTTTTCTGACGGGCACGCCACCCGCCCCGTCCCTGTCCCGGTTCATCTTTTCAGGATTAAAAAAATATTCCTGTGCGTTTTGGTCCGGGGCGATGGAAAGGATGTCCAGCACCTGCGCTTCGGCAATCTTTCTGGCCCCGGCCACCGTTGCAGCCAGGGAGGGCTGCCCGAAGTGATGCCGGATGAGGGGATAGGGATGCGAACAATTTATTCTGCTCACCAGGTCCTGGGGATAAGTTGCCGGCGCAACCTTTCCGGTATTTTTACCCGTGAGGAACGACGCTATCTTTTTCATTTCCCCATCACCGGCACCGGAAACTACAAAATCAAAGAATTTGAACGTCCGGGCAACCTTGCAAACGCTTTCCGTTCCGCCGAAAAGGAATTTCACGTCTCGCACCGCATTTTTAGTCAGGGACTGCTCCAGTTCCCGGAAAATGCGTTTTGCCACTTCGGGCGTCAGCCGGTAACTCAATGCGACCGCCGCCGGTTTCGCCGTCTTAATTTCGGCAACCAGGTTTTCGGGTGTTAGGCACATTCCCAGAAAAACGGTTTTATGTCCAAAACCCTCCGCGTATTTGAGAAAATTTAAAATTCCGGCGGTATGGACGCAGTTCCCGATAGTGGCTCCCATAATCTTCATCTCTTTGCCTCTCCGATATCCCCTGTCCTTCCCACGAAGGAGAGGTCCGCGATTCCGAATTTCCGGAGGAAAATACGGTAATAAAGCAACTCTTCTTTTGACCGGAGTTCCGTCCGGTCGGGCAGCATTTTTTCTCCGGCAAACTCTTCGTCGGTTATCCTCTTTTCCGCATACCGCAGGAACAGGTCTCCCAGGCCGCTGCCTTCCCAGAACTTCGCCTTTGGCCGCCAGATAATTTCTTCGGGCAAAATTCCGTTCACGGCCTTTCGCAAAACCCATTTTTCCACTGCAGGGGCTCCTTTTTCCCGGCATAACTTGAACTTTAAGGGAATCCGACCGGCATATTGAATAACCCCGGAATCAAGAAACGGCAGATGAACCGTGATTCCCGCGGAAGCCGCTGACCGGTCAATCCGCTGGAGAGCGGTATTGTGAAGTTTAAAAGGCAAAGAACTTACTTCCGACGCCAGCGTTTTTCCGGAAAGCTGTTTGAGGTAAGAATAACCGGCGAAGAGTTCATCGCCGCCTTCGCCGGAAAATACTTCTTCCACGTATTCCGCCGAAAAATGCGCCAGGAGATAGTTTGTCAGCATAGAGCGCACCAGGGACGCATCAAAAGATTCCAAACAATAGATTACCTCTGGCAAAACCGAAAGTAAATTCTGGAAAGTTACCCTTTGCTCGTGGTGAACCGTTTTCAGATATTTCGCGGTCCGCCGGGCAAAGAAAAGGTCCGGAGAATCCGGCAGCCCGATGGAAAACGTATGTAATTTTTTACAGTGCCGGCGAAGAAGGCCGGCAATGGCGCTGGAATCAAGACCCCCGGAAAGCCAGGCGCCGCACTCCCCGGCCGGTCTTCGGGAAAGTACGGCCTTTTCCAGTACATCCTTTAATCTCTCCGCAATCCTATCCGGCTTAAGTTTAAGCGCCGGATAAGATTTTCGGGACGGCGCCCGCCATCCTTTTAAGGAAGAATAAAGGTAGCCGGGCGGAAATTCTTTAACCTCGCCGCCGATTCCGGTCAGCATCTTCACTTCGGAAGCAAAAAATATTTCCGCTTTTTTCCGGACATAATAGAGCGGTTTGATTCCCAACAAATCACGGAAAAGAACAAGTTCTTTGTTCTTCTTAACCGCCGCGAGGGCAAGCGGGTTGAATCCGAACGGGACTTTACCATTCTTGCTGAAGCAAACTTCCGCTGACGGCCCGCCCAAACCATCCCAGACGCTTCCGGTTGAATCTGTATCCAAAAGATGCGCCCGGATATCCCCAGACCGCCCGGACACGCCCAGGGAATAATTGCTTCCCTCCAGCAACCGCACCCGGTACGCGTCGCGCCTTGACCGTGCTGATACTTTAAACATATCTTGTACGGCGCTTTTGTTTCTTTTCCCGAATACTCCAGCAATCCTCGTCATCCTATTTTCCCATGTGAACAGTGCGTTGCGGAAAAGGAATTTCAATACCCTCTTCTTCGAACCTTCTTTTTATTTCCATATTGACCTGATCGCCAATTCTGAATTGTTCCCTTAAATCGGCAACCCAGTACACCAAAAGCAGGCCGAGTGAAGATTCCCCGAATTCGGTAAAGAAAACCAGGGAAGGCGGGTCTTTCATTACATCCGGGTGCTCCCGACAAATTTCCAGCAGGGTCTTCTTAACCCCGACCAAATCCGACCCATATGCCACTCCAATCTTCTGGCGAGTTTTAACTTTAGTGTCGGGATAATTACGGTTGACCACTTTGCTCTTGGCAATCACGGCGTTAGGAATAATCATTACGGTATTATCAAAGGTAAGAATCTTGGTGGTTCGCAGACCAACCTCCTGAATGAAACCCGCTTCACCCGAATCTAACTGAATCCAATCACCCTTGCGAAAAGGTTTATCAAGAATGAGCGTAAAACCGGATATCGTATTGGAAAGTGTTTCCTGGGCCGCCAGGGCGATTGCCAGCGAGGCAACGCCCGCCGTGGCCAGAAAACCGCTTATATTTACCTCAAAATGCGATAAAATAATTGTGGCCGCAATAAAATATATTGTAATATTGATTATTTTACTTAAAAGCGGCACAAACTCTTCATTGAAAGATGTCTGGGTTTTATGGGCAATGTCTTTTAAATACCATTCCGAAATTGCCCTAAGGATTTTGGATACAAGAAAAGTAACGTTTACGACCAGCAGGATATACGCGACGCCGCGCAGCATATTCATTGCCGAAAACCGGCTGAATTCTTCCAGGGCAAAAAGCCGGTTTACGGAAAAACTGAAACCGGCGGTTAATATCAAGAGTGATACCGGCGCAGCGGTTGCTTCCAGAATAATCCGGTCCAGGTTGGTTCTTGTTTTATACGCAACGGGAATGAGCACCTTCAACCAGACAAGCCGGCATATAAAGGAAAGAAGAACGGCGCCGGCCACAATCAGAATGGAATTGACACTTTCCCGGGCAACTCTGGAAAGATTGGTAAAGTTTAGAAAATTCATATGTTATTTTCCCTTACAAAAAAAACCGCCTGACTGATTTTATCAATCAGTTGGCGGCCCGACCAACGAAGTCCTCCGGGAATATAATTTTATTCCCGAACCCTTGACGGATCGATTTTCAAAATCTCTCTCATTGTAAATAATTGTATTATAATGTGTATTATAACGCGTTTTCAGGAAGAAGGTCAAAAATGCCTGAATGGGCGGGTTAAATTCTGAACCGGAAAATTTATCGCTTGTGTGCTAAAACATAATTTAACCCTACCCGGAATACCTATCTTCACCTTCTGCCAGTTAAAGGATTGTGTATGGTGAAACGCGGTTTCCAAGAAGGAATTGACTGCTGTTTTATCATGTTTATTCTATCATGAAAAGTGTGACAAAATGTCACGGCAACCTGCGATTTTGGGGGTAAGGACATCCGTCCTCTCCCGGCAACTACGCAAGGAGAGTGCTTTTGCACCCTAAAGGGTGCGGTTCCCTTCCCTGCGCAAGATAAAAACGCCGAGCAATCTCGGCAACTGCAGATTTATTCAAGGATTTAAAAAGGGAATTCCTATGCAATTAAATTATGGTATAATGTCAAGGATGGAAAAGAGCGTTGGGATTGTGGAAACCAAACAGGTTACCCTGGCAAAGCCGCCAGCCGACCTCCGGCTGGAAAACGGCCGGCGGTTCGGGCCGGTTACCATCGCCTACGAAACTTACGGACGCGTAAACAAGGAACGCACAAACGCCATCCTTATCCTCCACGCCTTATCCGGAGACAGCCACGCGGCCGGACACCACGAGGGCGAAACCAAACCGGGCTGGTGGGACGCGATGGTCGGACCGGGCAAAGCATTTGATACAGATATTTATCATGTAATCTGCTCCAACATTTTGGGCGGATGCCGTGGGAGCACAGGGCCTTCTTCCATCGACCCGGCAACGGATAAACCATACGGACTTAACTTTCCGATTATTACCATCGGTGATATGGTCAACTGTCAGAAATTGCTGCTTGATTTCATGGGAATCAAAAAACTTTATGCAATCGCCGGCGGGTCCATGGGCGGTATGCAGGTTCTCCAGTGGGCGGCCGCCTATCCGGAGATGGTGCGGCACGCCATCCCAATTGCCACTACTTTGCGCCACTCGGCTCAGCAGATCGCCTTTGACGAAGTTGGCCGGCAGGCGATTATGTCCGACCCGGAATGGAACAACGGCGACTATTACGGAAAGAAGGCGCCGGCCCGGGGCCTTGCCTTAGCCAGGATGATGGGCCACATTACCTATATGAGCGAATTTTCCATGGCGGAAAAGTTCGGACGGCGGCTGAAGAGCAAGGAAAAATACGGCTTTTTCTTCACCCAGGATTTTGAAGTTGAGGGATACCTGCGATACCGGGGCGATAGTTTCGTCCAGCGTTTTGACGCCAATTCATATCTTTACATAACCAAGGCGATGGACTACTTTGATCTGATCAGCGATTACAAAACCGACCTTTTTCGGGGGACGAAAACCCGTTTTCTGGTCTTGAGCTTCAGTTCCGACTGGCTCTATCCGCCGGCAAACTCCAAGGAGATTGTGCGCGCCCTGAAACGTCACGGGGCAGAAGTCTCTTGCTGCGAAATTGACTCCAATTACGGACACGATTCGTTCCTGGTGGAATTTGAGGAAGAGACATTTTTAATCAGGAATTTTCTGGCGGCGCAGAAACCGTAAATACGAGATTGCCACGTCCGCCAGAGGCGGACTCGCAATGACATAAATGGAAAAAATCAGGACTGACCATAAGATTATTCTGGAGATTATCAAGAATGGCTCCACGGTGCTGGACCTGGGCTGCGGCAAGGGAGAACTTTTAAGCATCCTGGCTGAAAAACGGCACATCCGGGGCCAGGGTATTGAAATAGACCAGAATGCCATCGCCGAATGCCTGCGGCGGGGCGTTAATGTCCTCCACGGTGACCTGGACCAGGGGCTTTCCGAATATCCGGACAAAAGTTTTGACTACGTTATCCTCAACGACAGCCTGCCTGAAGTCCGGCACCCGGAGACCATCCTCGCCGAGGCCCTGCGGGTGGGCCGGCAGGTCCTGGTCGGTTTCCCCAATTTCTGCAATTCGAGAGCGCGGTTCCAGTTCGGTATTTTAGGCCGGGCCCCGGTTACGCGGTCCCTGCCGCACCAGTGGTACAACACGCCCAACCTTCATTTTTTGAGCATTAAAGATTTTGCAGTCTTCTGTCGGGAGAAGAAGATTAAGGTACTGGCCAGTTATCACCTTGCCGGCGAACGCCGCATTCGTCTCTTTCCAAACCTTCTGGCCAACTTCAGCCTCTTCCTGATTAAGTAAGAAATGGGAGGGGACACAGCCCCTCCCCTACATTAACAAAATTGAGACTGATAGGGATAGACGAAAACGGATACGGGCCTGTCCTGGGACCGCTGGTAGTCACTTCCACCTCGCTGAAACTGCAAAACAGAAGTTTGGCGCCGGTTCCTGACCTGTGGAAGTTACTCGGGATAAAAAAGGACCCGCATTCAAATTCAAACGAATTGCTCGTCTGCGACAGTAAAACGGTCTTTAACGCCAGCCGGAAAAAGGAACTGGCGGCTGAGGCGACCGTGCTCGCCTTTTTTTATCTTTCTTTTGGCTTCCTGCCGGAATCCGCAGACCAATTCTTGAATGTAGTAATCGACCCCTCAACCACAACGTATAACCCGTTTTGTTTTTGCTGGAAAAATGACCTTAGCCTGCAGTTGAATGCGGAACGCCGCAAAAATATCCGGAAAACTGCGGACCGGTTAAGGAAAAGAACGGATAAAAGCGGCGTTGTCCTGGAAAAACCGCGCTGTTTCCTTTTTTGTCCATTCCGGTTTAATGAAGGACTGAAAAGCAGGAATAAATCAGACCTGGTCATTGAATCCGGCTTGAGCCTCATCCGCCGGTGCGTGAAAGACGGCCAATTCCACGCCTGCCTGGGTAAAGTAGGGGGCCTGCGGTATTACCGGGAACCTATTTCAGCGCTCTTTGGCCCGCAATGTACCGTAACGCCGACCCGGGAAGAAAAGAATAATTCCGCTTATCAATTGAGCAGAGCCAATAAAACCGCCGGAACGATAACCTACCTCCGGGACGGAGAGGATAACTCTTTTTTAATCGCTCTGGCTTCCTTGTTCGGCAAATATACCCGGGAATTATTCTGGAAAAAAACACGCACGTACTTGGAGGAATTACTACCTTCACCCCCACCTCAAGCACCCCCTTTCCAGAGCTTTGGAAAGGGCACCCGTCCCCGTCAAAGGGGAGACAGCAGGTATCACGCCAGCGGATACCGGGACCCCTTGACCAGACGGTTCATCCGGGAGACCGAAGGATTGCGGAAAAAATTGAATATCCCGGACGATTGTTTCTTGCGCCGGAAGTAAGAAAATAATATAATAATAGTAGGGGCGCGATTTATCGCGCCCGCCCCGTAGAAGGCAACAGCCGCCTATACGGGGCCCGCGGCTCGATTGAGCTCGCCGAAGTCGGGTCGGATAAATCCGACCCCTACATTCAATGGAGGGGAATATGGCATTCGGACAAACTCAGGCACCAACCACAGGAGCAGCGCCGGCCGCACCCCAAAGCACCCTTTTGGGTTTTATGCCTCTTATCTTAATCTTTGTTATCTTCTATTTCCTGCTGATTCTGCCCCAGCAACGAAAACAGAAAAAACAGCAGGCGATGATCGACAGCCTGAAGCCCGGTGATGAGATTGTAACTCTGGGCGGCCTCTTCGGAAAGATTGTCGACGTAAAGGCCGAAACCTTCGTGCTTGAAATCGCGAGCAACACCAGGGTGAAAATAAGCCGCGCCGCAATCAGTCATAAGGTAGGGGCTTGATTCATCAAGCCCGCGGGCGCGATAAATCGTGCCCCTACCAACCCGTTTTATGAAGATAGGGTATTTCGATACCACAAACGGGGCATCCGGCGATATGATTGTCGCCGGACTGCTGGACGCCGGCCTTCCCATTAACCGCCTCAAAAAGGAACTGAAAAAAGTTCCGCTGTCCGGATACCGCATCTCGGAAAAGGTTGAGGAACGGGACGACCCGGGCATCGGCCACCCCCGGCCAGCCCGCCGGTTTTTGGTTGAACTCTCCCAAAAAGAGCACGGCCGCCCTCTCCGGGAAATCTTTTCTTTAATTAAAAAGAGCGGCCTTGACGTTTCGGATAAGAAAAAAATCCTGGCGGTCTTTCAACGGCTGGCCGCAGCCGAAACAAAAGTCCACGGCACGCTCCCGGACCATTTTCATCAGATCGGCGAAATAGACAGTATCGTTGACGTCGTTGCCGCAGTGACCGGTTTGCGCCTTCTGGGCGTGGAAAAACTCTACTGCTCCGTCCCCAACCTCGGTTCTCCGGCGCCGGCCACATCTCTTATCCTGAAAAACCTTCCGGTCAGGATAGATGCCGACCAACCGGAATGCACCACCCCTACCGCAGCCGCTCTTCTAACAGAACTGGCTCACTTTCAACCGGTTCCGGCTTTTAACCTTTTATCCGTCGGATACGGAACCGGCAGCCGAAACGAACCCACGCCCAATATCCTCGCCTTTTTCCTGGGTGAGGCTATTTCGGCCGCAAAAAAGGACCGGGTATTCGTCATAGAGACAAACCTTGATGATATGCCGCCCTTTGCTTACGAAAAGGTATTTCAAAACCTGCAGAGAGCCGGCACCCTGGATTTTATACTCACGCCGGGCTTGATGAAGAAAAACCGACCCGGACAAAAATTGGAAGTCATTACAAAAAGAGAAAACCTGGACCAGGTGCTGAAAGTTCTTTTTCGGGAAACCTCAACCTTCGGCGTAAGAGTGAGAGAGACAGACCGCATCGTGCTGGAACGGGAAATGAAGAAGGTGAAAGTGCGCAGCCACCGCGTAGCCGTTAAGGTCGGACGTTACCGGGGTAAAGTTATTAAAGTGAACCCGGAATACGACGACATTAAGCGTATTGCCGACGCAGAAGACCTGCCGTTGTCGCAGGTTATGGATGAAGTCAGGACGGCGTGTTTACCCCCTCACTATACCTCTCCCCGACGGGGAGAGGTATAGTGAGGGGAAATCAGTTAAGTAATTATTTCCTTCTCGGTAAGGAAGCGGCATTTCCCCGGTTCAAGTTTACCCAGCATTATGTTTCCGATTCTCACCCTCTGCAGGGTTAATACGTGATGGCCGAGGCATCCGAACATTCTGCGGATTTCACGCTTTTTACCTTCCTTGAGGATAATTCGAAGCGTACTTTTTCCCGAATCTTTTTTTAGAATTATCACCTCGGAAGCGCTCAGTTTTTCGTTTTCGTAAAGCACTCCCGCTTTTAAAACAGCGGCTTCTTTGCGGCTGACCGGCGGGGTAACGACAACCAGGTATTCTTTTTCCGCTTCATACCTGGGGTGGCTCAACCGCTGGCTGAAATCGCCGTCGTTGGTGAGGATGACCAGGCCGGAGGAATCCCGGTCCAGCCGGCCGACCGGATAGAGCCGGCCCATGGAGCGCGGCACAAGGTCAACCACCTTCTTTTCGGCAAAGGGGTCTTTCAGGGTGCAGGTGAAACCGACCGGCTTGTTTACGGCGAGATAGACGAACCTTTCCGGGACGACCTTCTTTCCGTCAATGCTTACATTGTCCTTGCCGGCAACTTCCCGGGAAGGAACCAGTACCGTTTTGCCGTTCACGCTCACGCGGCCGCCCTTGACCAGTTCCGCAGACTTCCGCCGGGAGGCGACGCCGGACCGGGCCAGATAAAGGTTAAGTTTCATATCGGTCTCTATTATAACCTGATTTGACAAATCTGCGCCTACCAACTGAAAATGTAGGGGCGGGGTTACACCGTGTCTGCCATAGTCTTTTGGCGAAAACGGATGGGATGAGACCAAAAAAGAGGTGGGGGCAACACTTTTTAACCCGGCCGGAGATTGGCATCCGGGTTGCCGAATTCGCCGCCGTCACACCCGCGGATATTGTGGTGGAAATTGGAGCCGGAACCGGCATCCTGACGGAAGAACTGGCAAAAAAAGCGAAGAAAGTGGTCGCTTTTGAGATTGACACCGATTTGATTCCCGCTCTCCGAAAAAAGTTTTCCGCCGCTCCCAACGTGGAAATCGTAGTTGGCGATTTTCTGAAGGTCGGTCCGGAATGCCTGGAGAAACTGGAAAACTTCAAGGTGGTGGCCAACATTCCCTATTATCTTACGACACCCCTTATCTTCCTGCTCCTGGGTCTTATTCCCAGAATGGAGATGATGGTCCTGACCATCCAGCGGGAGGTGGCGGAGCGGCTGGCCGCAAAACCAGACACCAGAGAATACGGAGCGCTTACCCTGTCGGTAGGTATACTGGCCCGGGTGGAACTGGTTAAAATCATCAAAAAGGGCGCGTTCCGGCCGCCGCCCAGGGTGGAATCGGCGGTGGTAAGGATTTCCCCCCACTTAAAACCGCTGCTTGAGCCGGCAGAGACCCGGGAATTTTCTAAATTGGTCCATTCGGTCTTCGGCCAGCGCCGGAAAACTATCCTCAACCAACTGGCAAAATACCTGGATATAAGCAAAATTCAAACCAAATCAATTCTGACCGGAAGCGGGATTGACCCTCTCCGGCGCCCGGAAACGATCAATCTGGAAGAATATATCCGGTTGGTGAGAAATACGGGTGAGTGGCGGGAGGGGACATAGCCCCTGCCCTATAAAATATACGCAACGGATTAACGTTTACCGCAATCTGGCGTAACGCGCGGCAGGACCCAGTTCCTCCTCAATCCGGAGCAACTGGTTGTACTTCGCCAGCCGTTCTGACCGGGAGAGGGAACCGGTCTTAATCTGACCGGCGCCGGTGGCAACCGCCAGGTCCGCAATAAAGGTATCCTCGGTCTCTCCGCTGCGATGGCTGATGACCGAAGTGTAACCCGCATTCCGGGCGGTTTCAATCGTCAGGAGCGTTTCGGTCACAGAACCAATTTGGTTCAACTTTATGAGAATAGAGTTGGCGGCTTTCCTGGTAATACCTTCCTCCAGCCGGGTCTTGTTTGTGACAAAAATATCATCGCCTATCAGTTGAATCCGGCCGCCCAGAGCAGCCGTCAATTTTATCCAACCATCCCAATCCTCCTCGGCCAGGCCATCTTCAATGGAGATAATCGGATAAGCGGAAACCAATTCCTGGTAATAAGCAACCATCTTGTCGGACCCAACCTCCTTCTTTTCGAAGGTATAAAAGCCGTCTTCGTAAAAAGAACTGGCGGCCGTGTCCAACGCCAGAGACATGTCCTTACCCGGCTTGTAACCGGACTTCTGGATTGCGGTCAGAATCAACTCAATGCCTTCCCGGTTACTGTTAACCGTAGGCGCAAAACCACCTTCGTCGCCAACCGAAGTGGAACAACCCTTTTCCTTCAGGACTTTTTTCAGGGTCTGGAAAACCTCGGCGGCCATACGGTATCCTTCGGAAAAGGATGGGGCGCCGTTCGGCACAATCATAAACTCTTGGATATCAAGGTTGTTGTCCGCGTGCATGCCGCCGTTAATCACGTTCATCAGGGGAACCGGCAGGATGTTGGCGCCGGCGCCGCCCAGGTAACGGTAAAGAGGCAGGTTGTGGCTGGCGGCTGCGGCCCGGGACAGCGCCATGGAAACCGCCAGGATGCTGTTGGCGCCCAGGTTTTCCTTGTTGGGCGAGCCGTCAAGTTCAATCATCAACCGGTCGATACCGGCCTGGTCATCCGCTTCTTTTCCGATGATTTTGGGTGCGATTGCCAGGTTTACGTTCTCAACCGCTTTGGACACGCCTTTACCGGAAAATCTCTTCCCTCCGTCGCGCAGTTCCACCGCCTCAAACTTACCGGTGGAGGCGCCGGAAGGAACCGCGGCCCTGCCCCAAAAACCGTCTTCCAGAAAAAGGTCCGCTTCCACCGTGGGATTTCCGCGGCTGTCCAAAACCTGCCTCGCTTTGACACCTTTAATCTTGGCCATTAGGTCTCCTTGAAAAATCTTTAGTACGGGACGAATTTATCCGCCCCATATCATTATTATACTTCAAATCTAACAACTAATTCAATCTCCCTGATTTTACGGAAATTCTCCGCCTTCCCCCTTCTTGTCCTGTTCAGAAACGTCGCGAAGGTATTGAAAAGCCTTCCAGAGGCCGCGGAAATCTTGATAGGTCTTGGGATGGTCAATCTTGATGAAATCCACTTCCGGCTTACCGTCTTCAACCTTGACCAGCAGAAAGTGGTAAAAACCGCCGCTCTCTTCGGAAAAATTGAGCAGAGGCGCTCCGCCGCCGCCGCTGATGTACTCCACCATTCCGCCCTGGTGGCTGATGCCAAAGCGGTGTTCGTGCCCGGCAAACAGATACTTGACTTTATAACGCTGCAAAACCCGCTCCAGGTTTCCGGCGTCCGCCAAATTATACGGATGGATTATTCCCCGATAAAGAGGCCGGTGCATAAAAGTAAATACGGGCTGACCGGCGTGTTCCTTAAGGTCTTCCTCCAGCCAGGTCAACTGCTCTTTACCCAAACCACCGTTCACTCCAGGATTCTCCTCGCTGCTCAAGACCACGAAGTGACAGCCTTTATGGTTAAAAGAGTAGTAGCGCTGCGGAGAAATAACCTCCCGGTAAATCGGATAACAATCTTTATTCGGCAGGTCGTGGTTGCCCGGAACCTCGTAAAGAGGCAGGGCAAGCGCTGCCGTTTTCTGCCGATAGATTAAAAACTGCTTCTTTAAAATTTCCGGGTTACCGGAACCGGAAACCTTATCGCCCAGGTGAACCAGAAAATCAGGTTTAAGTTCGTTCACCTTCTCGATTATTTTATCGAAGACGGGAGATACCGGCTCGGCAAGGTTCGTCCCCTGCGTATCGCCCACCACCGCAAAGTACCAGGTCTCGGCCGAAACGGGCAGCGCCAATAAAATCCAAAATAGCGATATCAGTAATAATTTTCGCATCAGGGTCTCGGATGATATTTGGTATGTATCTCTTTGAGCCGGCTTTGGTCCAGATGCGTGTAAATCTGGGTGGTGGCCAAACTCTGGTGGCCCAACAGTTCCTGAACGGTGCGGATACCGGCGCCGGCTTCCAGAAGGTGCGTCGCAAACGAATGGCGCAGGATGTGCGGATAGATATTTTTAGACAGGCCGGCGGTCAGGGCCGCCTTGCGGATAACCTTCCAGACCGACTGCCGGCTCAACAACTTTTTCTGCCGGCTCAAAAACAGGTTTTCGCAAACCGCCGGACGGATTTCCAGGTACTTCCGGACAGCCCTTGCTGCCGGTTCGCCGAAGGGAATAAGACGCTCTTTATTCCCCTTTCCTTTCACCCGCAGCAGTTTTTCTTCCAAATTTACGTCCTCTGTTTTCAAGCCGGCCAGTTCGCTGACCCGCATTCCGGTGGCGTAGAGAAGTTCCAGAATTGCCTTATCTCTGATTCCAGCGGGTGAGTCGCCGGGCGCAGACAGGAGCGCTTCCATTTCTTTGACGGATAGAACCTCCGGCAGGTTCTTCTCCAGCCGGGGACTTTCCAGGTCAGGCAAGGGATGTTTCTTTAAATTCCCCTCCTGGAGTTGGAACTTCAGAAAGGTGGATATCGCCGCCATCGTCCGGGCGCAGGAAACAGGCGAAAGGGTCCGGCGCATCTCCATCAGGAATGAAGTAAAGATCGGGTAGGTCAGGCCGGAAATTTTTAGATTCTCCTTTTCCAGAAATGCGTAAAGTTTCTCCAGGTCGCGGCGGTAAGCCATAACCGTATTTTTGCTCAGGCCGCGTTCGGTCAGCAGGTAACCTGAAAATTTTTCTATTTTTGTAAGATGGGTGTTTGTCATGTGATTAAATCGTGGGTCTTTCGTGCTCTATGGTGGAAGCCGTTCCGTGTCCCGGATAGACAACTATCTCACCGGGCAGACGGAGAAGACGCTCCAGAGACCTGTTTAAATCCTCGTCGCTGCCGCCGTCCAAATCGGTCCGGCCCACACCCTCGCAGAAGAGTGTGTCCCCGGTAAAGACCAGACCTTTTCCCAAAAGAGAGATTCCGCCGGGCGTGTGACCGGGCGTATGCCAAACAACGAGTTTTTCGTTTCCTACCCTGATTTCGTCGCCTTCCTTCAGGAACTTATCCGGCTCCGGCATCTCTTCGGGCGGGCCGAAACCAAGCAGCAGCATCTGGTCGGCCAACCCGTTCTTAAACCTGGGCATATCCAATTTGTGGATTAAGAGAGGAACTCCCAGTTCTGTCTTTATGATATCGGCGGCGATATGGTCAAAATGGCCGTGCGTATTGATTACAGCGGTAAATACCGCGCCGCTGCGGTCAACCGCCTTCAATATCTTCTCCCTGTCGGCGCCCGGGTCAATGATAATACCCTGGTTGGTCTCCGGGTCTACTGCCAGATAACAGTTTGTGCCCAAAAAACCTACTGCTATCGTCTTTACTTTCAGCATGTTACCACCCCCACCTACACCTCCCTCCTCCTCGCCAGAGGCGAGTGCGCCTCCGGCGCAAAAGGGGGAGAAATTCTATTTTGTCATCTCCAAAAAATCTTCTTCCGTAAAAATCTTGACGCCGAAATTTTTGGCTTTATCCAGTTTAGAGCCGGGGTCTTTACCCGCAATTAGGTAACCGGTCTTCTTTGATACGGAACTCGATACCCGGCCGCCCAATTTTTTGACCATCTTCTCTGCCCCGGAACGGGTCATCCCTTCCAGGGTTCCGGTAACCACCACACTCTTCCCGGCGAAGATAGGGTTCCGGGCCGGCGGTTTTTTTTCTTTTTGAACCGTGTTGACTTCGGCAGTTTTTAATTTGTTGATAACCTTTACGGTCTCCGTATCCCGGAAAAAATCCGTGATGCTTTCCGCCGCCACCGGACCAATTTCCCTAATGGCAATTAAATCCGTCGCCTTCGCCTGCTCCAACTCCTTTAAAGTGGAGAAATTCTCCGCCAGAATTTCGGCGGCCCGGGTCCCCACGTGGCGAATGCCTAATCCAAAGATAAGGTTAACCAGGTCCCGTTCTTTGCTTTTGGTGATAGCGGCCAGGAGGTTCTCGGTTGACTTTTTGGCCATTCGGTCCAGCCTGATTAATTTTTCGTAAGTCAGAAAATAGAGGTCGCCGAAATCTGAAATCAAGCCCTTGTCCACCAGCACCGTAACCATCTCTACCCCCAGCCCTTCAATATCCATCGCGTCCCGGCCGGCGAAATGGAAAACCCGCTCCTTCACCTGGGCCGGACAGCGAATATTGGTACAGCGCACCGCCACCTCTCCCCCTTCCCGGTGGAGACGGCCGGCGCAGACCGGACAGTTATCCGGCATTGCAAAATCGACCTCTTTGCCGGTCCGCGATTCCGGGACTACTTTTACCACCTGGGGAATTATCTCGCCGGCCTTCTCGATAAATACCCGGTCGCCTATCTTTACGCCCAGCCGCTTAATCTCGTCCTGGTTGTGAAGCGAAGCGCGGCTGACCGTGCTGCCGGAAAGGAAAACCGGCTCCAGTTCGGCAACCGGCGTAATGGTGCCGAGCCGTCCCACCTGGACAACGATATCCTTAATCCGGGTCGTGGCCTGCTCCGCGGGAAATTTGTAAGCGAGGGCCCAGCGGGGGCTTTTGGAAGTAGACCCAACCGCATCCTGCCAGGCAAGACGGTTAACCTTGATGACCATGCCATCGGTGTCATAGGGAAGGGTGTACCGCTTCTCCTGCCAGGAGTTACAGTATTCAATCACGGCGTCTATGCCTTGAAAAGTACGGATTTGGGGATTGACCGGGAACCGGTGCTTGCGCAAAAATTCCAGAACCAACCGATGATCCTTCAGGTCTTCGGACAAAAAACCGGCCCAGGCAAAAAAGAGGATTTTACGCCGGGCGACTTCTCGGGAATCAAGTTGTTTCAGCGAACCGGCAGCAGCGTTGCGGGGATTGACAAAGATAGACTCGCCTTCCGCTTCCCGCTGGCGGTTAATACGCGCGAATTCGTCGTGGCGCAGGTACGCCTCGCCGCGCACTTCAAGCGGGCCGGTATAATCAATCCGCAGGGGTATGACCGGTATCGTCCTGACGTTTTCGGTCACGTCATCTCCCCGAACGCCGTCACCCCGGGTAATCGCCCGGAGGAACCGGCCGGACTGATAGATTAAGGACAGGGCGACTCCGTCAATCTTAAGTTCCACCGTATATTCAACCTGCGGGACTTCAAGGAGCTTGCGAACCCGCTGGTCAAAATCGCGAACTTCCTCCACGGAATTGCCGTTCTCCAAACTGAACATCGGCCGCAGATGGCGCACTGTCACAAAGCCCTCAATCGGCTGGCCGCCGACCCGCTGGGTCGGCGAATCCGGCCGACGGAGCATCGGAAAATTTTCCTCCAGTTCTTTTAATTCCTTTACCAGACGATCATATTCAATATCGCTGATAACCGGATTATCCTCCACGTAATACCGGTAATTATGTTCTACTATTTCCCGGGTTAACTTCGCTATTCTCTTTTCCGCCGTTTTTATGTCCATCGTACCTTTCCAAAAATGCAGGGGAGGGGCTACGCCCCCCTTCCGCCAGAGGCGGACTTTCAGCCCGCGGGCAGGGATCCGCCTTCGCCAAAAGGCTATGGCGGACACGGTGTAACCCCGCCCCTGCAAAATGCTTAATGTTCGTTATCGCTTATGCCAGATACAGCAAAAATGCCAGGTTTTCTTCGGCCGCCAGGCTGTGCCTGGTCTTGGCCGGCATGAAAACAAGAACCCCGGGCGCAAGCGCCAGGTCTTTACCGGCAAGATTAAAAGTGCCTTTCCCTTTCAAAACCAGAACCGTTGCCTCCCGGCCGGAGGTGTGCTCGGACATAACGGTTCCCCTGGCCATACAGAAGAGAGAAATTTCTGATTCCTTTCCTTCGGCAATGACTTTGCTTACAATCCCGCCTTTGGAAAATTTAATCTTCTTGTTTAAGTCAATGTTTTCTGCTTTCATCCTTGTCCTCCGCCGGAAATAAACTTCAAATACACCTCTCTGTTCCTTGGGCCGTCAAACTCCGCAAAAAATATGCCCTGCCAGGTCCCCAGGACCAGGTCGCCTTTTTCCAAAATTACGTAAAGCGAATTGTTAAACAGGACCGACTTGACGTGCGCCGGGCTGTTGCCTTCCGAGTGCCGATAGGGAAATTGGTCCGGGACAATCCGGCCAGCGAGAGCCAAAACGTCTTCCGCCACGTCCGGGTCTGCGTGCTCGTTGATAAAGATGCCGGCGGTAGTGTGCGGCACAAAGATAAAGAGTGCGCCGTCCTGCCAGCCCATCTTCCGGACCTTTTCCCTGACCTCCCGGGTAATATCCACGAACTCCTGCCTGCTTCTGGTCCTGACCTGTATCGTTTCCATATTATTCTATAATTGTAGGGGTTCGATTTATCGAACCCGGCCAGTAATTAACCCACTTCTATTCTTCGGCGTATGGCAGGGACGAGTGTCGTTCTCAACCCGCTTCATAAAACTGCTCAAACTTTATTCGTTCTACCAAAGGATTGTTCTGAATATATTCCTGAATTTTGGATAATGCTTTTTCTGTCCTTACCACGTGTTCATAATAATTCCGCTGCCAAAGGGATTTTTCTTCGGTGATTTTGGTCACCAAGGCTTTGAAAGTTCGCACTATCTGGGATAAAGTAACTTTAACCTTATCAAGAATTAAAATCATATGAAGATGGGTGGACATCAGGCAATAGTAATCAAGAGTTACACCGGGAAATCTTACGGGAAGACTTAGCAAAGTTTTCTCAATTACTTTTCTGTGTTTCTCTATAAAGGGCTGCTTGTTATTAGTACAAATGGTCACAAAATAGTAGCCGTTTGAAGAATAATCGTAGTTTTTCAAACGAATTTCCTTGCGTTTGGGCAAATTGTTCATATACAGTTCAACACGTTTTTTTCGGGTTCGATAAATCCCCTACAAGCTTTTTCGGGCGCGATGAATCGCGCCCCTTTCCAGAGCGTTGGAAAGGGAACCCGCCTATAATTTCGGTGCCGGGTCGGATAAATCCGACCCCTACAGTTAAAAAGTGATGGAAAAATCGGAAAATTTGCCGGTGTATGGTTCGTCAATAGTTTCAACGTGTTCAATGTTCCGGCTCAAAACACCTTCTTCCAGCCCTTTTTTGAACTGATGCAGAAGCGCCTCGTCGCCCTCAACCACAACCTCAACCCGACCGTCGTCCAGGTTGCGCACAAAACCGGTAACACCGCTGATGCGCCGGGCAATTCTCTCCGCGTGCCAGCGAAAACCGACCCCCTGGACATAACCGGAGATATAAAGATGCAGACGCTTTAATTGTTTAACCATTTCTGTCCCCCTTATACCCTCTCCCCGACGGGTTGAGGGTATAAGGGGGACAAACCGGACACCGCCCAGATTTTGGGAAACGATGCCGGATTTCGTCTTCCGGTAAAGAATCAATTCCTGTTCCCAGAGACTGCCGACCGGAATGACCATCCGGCCGTTAAAAGCCAACTGTCTCAAAAGACCCGGCGGAACCTCCTCTGCAGCCGCGCTGACGATAATCGCATCATAGGGTTGGTGTTCCGGCAAACCCTGTGTCCCGTCATCTATTTTAACTCTGACATTATTATAACCGAGTTCCTTCAAAATTTCCCTTGCCCGCTGCGCCAGTTCCGATATCCGTTCAACGGAATAGACAGCAGAGGCGATTTCCGCCAGAAGTGCGGTCTGGTAGCCGCTCCCGGTACCGATTTCCAGAACCTTACCGCTCTTTGTCAGCGAAAGCGCCTCTATCATCAGGGCGACGATATAGGGCTGGCTGATGGTCTGGTCAAAGCCGATGGGCAGCGGAAAATCTCCGTAAGCATCGTTCTGATATTCCGGCGGCACAAACCTTTCCCGGGGAACACGGCGAAACGCAGAGAGAACCGCCGGGTCTTTTATCTCCCGGCCGGCAAGGTGCTCTTTAACCATTTGCTCGCGGGCTTTGCTGAAATCTAATTGAGACATAGAACTTGATGCAAACGCAATAAGCGAAGAACCCCGCCCACAGGCTGAAAGTCCGCCTCTGGCGGAAGGGGGGCGTAACCCCTCCCCTGCATTAGGAACATTTCTATTTAAAAAGCCGGCGGAAGAAGAAACGGAAGAACCGGATGGTGTCGCGCACGGGATTCTGTTTGCTCTTTTCGCTACCGTAAACGGTTTGAATCGGCGCTTCTGTAATCTTAAATCCGGCGCGGCTTGCATCAACCAGAATCTCCGATTCGGTGTCAAAATGGCTGGTGGAAAACAAGAGCGACGGTACAATTCTTACATCCATAACCCGAAAACCGCTCTGGCTGTCCTGTACCCTCTGCCGGGCCAGGAAAGAGACCAGCGCCGATGTAAACCAGTTGGTGACAAATCGGTCCAGCGGCATATTTTTAAGGCTCCGCGGCCGGCAGCCGACCACCATACCGACGCCGGATTTTTGGTAACGCTCCAGAAGCAAAGGAATATCTTCCGACCGGTGCTGGCCGTCCCCGTCCATGGTCAGGACCGTCTGATACCCCCGGTCAAAAGCGTAGTTGAAACCCGCCTGAAGTGCAGCGCCCTTACCCTTATTCACTGGATGCCGGATAACCGTAGCGCCGGCTGACCCGGCAACCTCTCCGGTAGCGTCAGTGGACCCGTCGTCAACCACCGCCACCTCAGCCGCGTACGGCGCAGACCCTTTAACTACCTCTGCGATAAACCGGGCTTCATTGCAGGCCGGAATCAGGATTAGCAAATCTTTTTTAGGGTTCATGTTTTATGTAGGGGTCGGATTTATCCGATCCGCGGGCGCCATAAATGGCGCCCCTACGTTTTATTATTCCGCATATCCTGCATCTGGAGACGAAGAGAAAGCTCCGGATGGGAAACGAGATTCGGGTCTTTTGAAAGTATTTCCTGGACGGAATCGCGCGCAACCTGCAGTAACTTCAGGTCTCTCCGTAAGTTTGCGATGCGCAGCGGCGGCAGACCGTGCTGGCGCTCGCCCAAGACCTCGCCCTCGCCCCGCAAGACCAGGTCGTCTTCCGCCAACTGCTCTCCCTGATTAATAGAAGCGAAAAGATTTAACCTTTCCGCGCCTGTTTCAGACTCTGCGTCTCCGATAACCAGGCAAAGGGCGTCCTGGAACTTACGACCGATGCGGCCGCGCATCTGGTGCAGTTGCGACAGGCCGAAACGCTCGGCGTCTTCCACCATCAGGATGTCTGCCTCCGGCAGATCAAGCCCCACCTCCACCACCGAGGTGGCTACCAACACCCTATATTTGCCGCTGCGGAATCCATCAATCGCCTTCTCCTTCTCCGGCAGGGAGAGGCCTCCGTAGATCAAGGCCGGGTTCCAGTGCGGAAATCGGTCGGATATCTCTTCGAAGAGCGGTTGGGCGCCGATTAATCCCTCGCTCTTTTTCAAACGGCTGGTAACGACATAGCCGGACTTTCCCTGCTGCACAAGCGTGTCAAAGAGCCGATAGGCAGAGTCCCGCTCATCTTTTTGAAAGAGATAGGTGGCTACCTTGCGCTGACCCCGTTCCGAAAGATTGCTCAGGGAAAGTCCGCCGTAAAGGGTAAGCGCGAGGGTCCGGGGAATGGGCGTGGCGCTCATCAGCAGAACGTGGACGCCCTTCCCTTTTTCGCCGAGGAGGTCCCGCTGGTTAACGCCGAATTTATGCTCTTCGTCGATAACCGCAAGCGAAAGGGAAGTAAAGTTCAGTTTCTCCGAAAGAAGGCTGTGGGTACCGATTACCAGCGATATCTTCCCGGCCGCCAGCTCTTTTTTGATTCTATCCTTATCTTTTTTAGTGACTGCGTTCACCAGAAGCGCAACCTCGCAACCGGCCCGGGCAAAAATGCGCTGAAAAGTCAGGAAGTGCTGCTCGGCCAGGATTTCCGTCGGCGCCAGAAGCGCGGCCTGGCCGCCGGAAAGTATCGTATAAAAGATGGCGCCGGCGGCACAGGCCGTCTTGCCGGAACCAACTTCGCCGGTCAACAGCCGCTGCATCGGAAACGGTTTTTGCAGGTCGGTTATAATTTCACCCAGAGCAGTCTGCTGGCTTTCGCTCAGGGAAAAAGGAAGGAGATTCTGAAAACGGGTTAAAAAATCCGGGAGGGGACACAGCCCCTCCCCTGCATTTTTCTTTAAGCGGGCGGTCTGCATGCGGTGTCTAAACATAGCCGCAGTCAGCAGGAAAAACTCTTCGAATATCAAATATTCCCGCGCTTTCTTCAGGTCAACGAAACTGGCGGGAAAATGAATATTCTTAAGAGCATAGCACAAATTACCCAAATTCAGATTTTCCCTGATTAAAAACGGAACAACCTCTTTGGGATAATCACCAGTCTTCTCCAGGGCCGTCCAGATAATCTGGTGAAAACTGCGCTGGCTCAAACCTTCGGGAACCCGGTAAAGGGCGACGATTCGGCCGGTTTCCCCTGGCCCGGATTCCTCGCCGCCGATAATTTCAAATGCCGGATGGATCATCTGCCTCTCACCCTTGTAAATTTCCAACCGCCCGAAAAGCATAACTTCCTTCCCGGGTTTAAAGGTATCCTGAAGATAGGGCTGGTTAAAAAAGGTGGCGAAAAGAATCCCGGTGCCGTCGTTTACAGCCACGGTAAAGATACGTTTCCCCCGGTAACCGTTTTTCTGCCCGGCAGTAAGAACTTCGGCCCGCACGGTTACGTTCTCGCCGGGCACTGCCTGGGAAATTTTGCCGATCCGGTTACGGTCTTCGTAACGGCGGGGAAAATAATAAAGAAGGTCAAAAAAGTTTTCAATGCCGACTTTCTGGAGAATTTCGGCTCTCTTCTGGCCGACACCCTTGATGTAGCGTACCGACAGGTTCCAGCCTGACATAAATTAAATAGGACGCGAATTTTCGCAGATTACCGCCGATAAAAATAACTTAAAATTTTTTAGAAAAATATTTAAAATTATGATTTTGCATTCTCCAGTTGTTTCTGCGCACATCTGCGTCCCAAAAAAGCAATTAATGTATTAAATTTGATAATAGCCTAAGAAGATGCTGCCCTTATAAAAAAGCGCGATTACCCCTCCCAGCGAAAGGTAAGGACCAAAAGGAATGTAATCGGTTCTTTTCTTCAGGCCGATAAAGATCAACAGAATGCTGACGACGGCGCCGATAAGCGAGCCGAAAAAGATGCTCACCAAAACGGCTTTCCAGCCTAAGAATGCGCCGATCATCGCCAGCAGTTTAATGTCGCCGCCGCCCATCGCTTCCTTTTTGAGCACAAGTTGGCCAACCAGGGCAATAAGGTAAAGAGAACCGCCGCCCACTAAAACACCGATAGCCGCTTCTTTCAAGGCAAATAACGGGCTGGCGGATAATGCCATCTGCGGAAAAAAGAAATTAAAGAGGAGACCCAGCACGATGCCGGGATAGACCACCAGGTCCGGAATCAGATAATGCTCCAAGTCAATGAAGGTAACCAGAATCAGCCCCAGAATAAAAAGCCCGAAGATAAAGAAGGAAGCCGAAAGCCCGAATCGGAGGTAAAGGGCCAGAAAAAGGGACGCGGTCAATAGTTCTACCAGGACGTACCGCGGGCTTATTTTTTTGTGACAGCGCCGGCAGCGGCCGCGCAAAACCAGATAACCGAAGAAAGGGATATTATCAAACCACTCAATCGGTTTGCGGCAGCTGGGACAATAAGAACCCGGCTTTACGATGGAAAAACTTCTGGGTAGCCGGTAGATGCAGACATTAAGAAAACTGCCAAATACCGCGCCCAGCACAAACGCGAAGATAGACATAAAAATATCCATAATTTTATAGTTTTTCTCTAAACGAGGATCGTCTGGCAAGCGGAACTTCGCGGAGTGACGGGAACAAAACAAGCAATACGAGGGAATGAGTATCCGGGGCTCGCCTTGAAGTGTAGGTGAGAACACGGAGAGCCTCGTTCCCGAGTTGCGTAGTTTTGTCCGTCACGTAGAGTGTTCCGCGGACCAGACAACCGAGTGCCGTGCGGGGCGTACGGGAATCGAACCCGTGTCGACGGCGTGAAAGGCCGTTATCTTGGGCCACTGGACCAACGCCCCAATATACCACTAGTACAAACGCAATAAGCGCAGAACCCCGCCCACAGGGCGGGGCATTCTGGCGTTTTCGTAAATTTACATCAAAAAATTGTAGGGATGGGGTTACGCTGTGTCCTCCCCAACCTTGGCGAAGGCGAATCCCCGCCCGCGGAAGGGGAGGAATCCTCTCACCTACATTACTGCGTCAAAATATTTAATTCGTTTGTATTAATATTACTTTTTGTTTGCGGAATTAAGCAGGTCTGTAATCGTACCCGCTAAAACCAGAATCTTCTTTTGGACATCCGGATTAACCTTAACCAAATCGGTTTCAATTTCGGCTACGGAAGCGCTGAAATCACCGGTTCCCTTCATCTCTTCCGGAAGCGGCCGGCTGGCAAAGACGCCCAAACTTTTTTTGGCTGACGCTATCTCATCCTTGGCTTCTTCAAAATTACCCCGGTTTACCGCGAGACTTGCTTTCAACAGATTCTCCTGGGCAAAGGTGAGAAACAGGCCTGCGGTCTCTGCTATATCGGTGGCCCGGGCCGACTTTTCATTCAGGTATGCCCTTTTGTATTGACGGGCCATCAGGCAGGCGATTATCGCCACCACCAGAACCAAAAGACCCAAAACACCTAAAACCCGCGCCATTATTTTCATACCGCCTCCTATAATTCTTTATTCCACACAAGCAAAAATTATACCAAATATACTCTTCTTACCGGGAAATTATAACCCAAAATAGAGAAAAAAGGCAAGATATTTGACCTCACCCACGATTAAATTAGATAATAAGGATACGTTGTGGATAAAATTTCCTATGGAAGAATTGACGAGTTTAGCGGAAAAAATCGGCGGGCTTTTACTTGCCAAAAACTTAACTCTGGGACTTGCCGAATCCTGCACCGGCGGGCTTTTGGCCGCCGCGATAACCGATATTCCGGGCAGTTCCGGGTATTTTAACGGCAGTATCGTGGCGTATCGTAATAAAGTTAAAAAAAAGGTGTTAAAAGTAACAGCACCCTGTCTGCGCAAGTTCGGTGCCGTAAGCGCAGAAACCGCGGTTGCCATGGCCCGGGGCGCCCGGAAAGCGACGACCGCCAGGGTTGGCCTGTCAATAACGGGGATTGCCGGACCTTCCGGAGAAACAACCGGTAAGTCAATCGGACTGGTTTACATCGGCCTGGAAGCGCGCAAAACAAGATTAGTCCGTCAGTTTAACTTTTCCGGAAACCGGCAGGAAATCAGGCAGTCCGCCTGCATCAAGGCGCTGGAACTACTGAAGGAATTTTTACAGAAGGTAGAAAGCCCTAACCGCAACCATACCCGCATTATCCAGCGAAAAAGCGACTGAAGGTATCCGCAGTCCTATCCCTTTCTCTTCTGCCCAGATTTTGAGTTTAGACCTCAAAAAATTGTTTGCCAGAACCCCGCCGCCGGTCAGGATGGAACGAACCTTATGCCGGTTACGGGCATACTCAAGTTTTCGTATCAGACCTTCCACCACCGAATTCTGGAAACCGGCAGCCACCGCCGCCTTATCAGCCTCCGGATGTTCTTTCAGATAATAAACAACTGCGGTCTTTAAGCCGCTGAAACTAAAATCGTACGAATTCTTTACGCCGGGCAGCGGAAAACGGATTGCGCTTTCCGCGGTCGCCGCCAACCTTTCCAGGGGCGGGCCGCCGGGATAGCACAAAGAAAGAACCCGGGCTATTTTATCAAATGTCTCACCGGCGGCATCATCCCTGGTTTCACCTAAAACTTGAAAATCGTTCGGACCGGAAAGGAGAAAAAGTGAGGAGTGACCGCCGGAAACAACCAGTCCGAGAGCCGGAAATTCCGGCAATTGAGGAAAAAAGTTTGCGGCCAGATGCGCTTCAAGATGATTAACCGGTACAAACGGAACTTCCAGGGCAAGGGCAACGGCACGGCCAAAATTGTCTCCGACAAGCAGGGAACCGGAAAGGCCCGGTGCGGTGGTGGCTGCCACCGCATTTACCGCCGATATTTTGATGCCGGCTTTCTGCAAGCAGCGTTTAAAAATGGGCACGATTACTTCCAGGTGCTGCCGGCTGGCCAGTTCCGGAACCACTCCGCCGTAAAGAGAGTGAATATCCTCCTGGCTGGCAACCTCGGAAGACAATATTTTAGTGCCGTCCGCTACCAGGGCGGCTGCGGTTTCGTCGCAGGAACTTTCAATTCCCAGAATAATCATAGAGCGTTCGGTTGTCTCTTTTTCTGCACGCGCTGCGCATCAGGTAAAATCTACGCAACTCAGGAACGAGACTCTCCGTGTTCTCAATACTACTCCGTATGAGCCACGGATACTCATCCCTTCGTTCTGCTTGTCTTACACTACCGCTTCGCAAGTGCCGCAAAAGAGACGAACCTCTCTTGAAGAAATACAAAATCCTTTAATTCTTTTGGATTGTTTTCACCCTCTAAAGTTCAAGCCTTCTTCCACCATCGCCAAATAGTTGGAGATGGGTACGTAATTTGCCACCGTATTTCCGGAGCCCAGAGCAAAGCGGCCGCCAGGCAGACAGGTCTTGATAATCTGCCGCACATGAGTGCGCAAAGCATCCTCCGGCAGGCGGCATAACTTGTCAACATCAACACCGCCGAGAACCGCTGTCCTGCTGCCGTATTTTCTCTTAAAATCTACGACCGGATTGCCTTCATCTTCAAAAGAATGACGGCCGTCTATCTTCACGTCGTCAATCAAATCCCCGGTTATCTGTTCCAGATTGCCGCAGGTGTGGAGGAGATAAACCAGTTTCTGCTGGTGCGCAAGAGCGGCCAGTTTTTTGTGCCAGGGCAATACATGTTTGCGAATTTCGTCCGGCGCAATCAAGGTGCCGGTCTTGTAACCCATGTCGTCTCCCTGGAAGAACCCACAGAGGTTAGGCAGGCCCAGCAGCCGCTCGTAAAATTCGTATATTATCCGACCGACTTTATCAAAGACGGCGGATACCAATTTCGGATTGTCGTAAAGAAGATAACAAAGATTCTGATAACCAAAAAGGTTGTCCAGGGGTATTTCCAGAAAACCACTGGCCGGACAGACAAAAAGACCCATCCCTTCCGGCAGGTTCTGCGCTACAAATTCATACTCGCGCAAGTTTTGTTTCCCCGGGTTAGGCCAGGGGTAATTTTCAAACTCCTGCCAGGTACTTATCGGGCCTTTGCCTTCTTCGGCCCAGTTCCGATTCCCCGTTGAAAGAGCAGCCGTGTTTTTGCTTAATCGACTCTTACCGGAAAAATCAAGACCGCCGGACATGCGCACGTAGTCGTAACCCATCCGATAGTATACCTCTATCCAGTTCTTTAAATAGGCGGTTTGCGATTCCCAATCTGCGGATGGCTCAGTCCAATTACGGCTAAGGCAGGTGCGGGAAATTTCCCGCACTATTTCGTGGTCAAGAAAGAGTTCTACCAGAGGAGGCCTTTCCGGTATCTCTTCGCCCCGGATAACCCTGAGAAATTTTCCAATATCCGGCTTCGGCTTTGCCAAAGGTACCTTTAACATTTTAGCCCCTTTTCCACTCCCGCCCCACCCCCCCGTATCTATGGGGAGGAAAATCAAGGATGATTAAAATCTCTCTACAGTAAAGTGCGGGGAAAAATATTGTCAAGCCCAAGTATGCCGGCCGGGTCCAGCGTCTTTTTCACTGCTGCCATCTGCGAGATTCCTTCCTTGCCGTACATCATTTCCAGATATTTATGTTTCAATTTACCGATGCCGTGTTCCGCGGCAATCGTCCCGCCCATGGAAATGACTTTACCCGCGGCCTCTTCGTAAAGACGGCTGACCCGCTCTTTTTCCTTCTGGTCTTTGGGAAAATAGTTAAAATGAAGATGGTTTTCGCCGATGTGGCCGAAAAGGATAGTTTCTACGTCGCTATTTGCCTCCCGGACATTTTGGTAATAGGTATAGAGTTCTGCGAACCGGTCCGCCGGAACCGCAAAATCAAGGGAAACCTTGGTGGAACCGATTTTTTTAAAGTAGGCATTAATATTTTCCGGCAGGCGATGCCGGAAATCGATCAGGGTCTGATAGGATTTTGCATCCTGGCCCACCCAGGTATCGATAATCGGATACCCTTCCAGAAGGTCCAGCCATTTTTCCAAACTGCTTTCCAGCGCTTCAACGTATAAAGCGAATTTGCACTCCGGTATTTTGGGAAAGTCCGGCCGTAAAAAATCCAGACTGTGGCTGTCAAAATATTCCAGGGTAAGAGCGGAAAGGGCCTTATCACTTTTAACTACGGACAGGAAATCAAGGAGACGTTCTTTTTCGGAAAAGAAAAAGACCATAATCACCCGGTTGGAAAGCGACGGTATGAGCGACACGTCCACCTCGGTAAAAATACCCAGGGTACCCTCCGAACCGATAAAAAGGTCGATGGCGTCCATGCCGGGCCGGCAGAAATATCCGGCGGAACATTTGATGTCCGGGGTTACATAGGAAGGTGTCTTGACCTTTTTAGACCCTATTTTTAAAAAACCGCCGCGGCCGGCAAATGACTCGCCTCTTTTTATCTCCACAATCTCGCCGTCGGAAAGAACAACTTTCAGCCGTTCCACGTATCGGCGGGTCGGCCCGAAATAATAACTGTACTCGCCGGAGGCGTTGGTGGAAGCGTTTCCCGAAATAAAGGCGGTCCTTTCGGTAGGGAAGGGGGGGTAGAAAAGATTATCCTTTTCCAGCAAGTTCAGGAAGTTATCGACAATCACTCCGGCCTGCAGCGATGCCCGCCTGCGCTCCGGTTCAACAGAGAGAATACGGTCAAGTTTCTCCACGGTAAGGATACGGCCGCCCACCGGAATGCGACCCGCTACGGTTCCGGTGCCGCCGCCGTTGATAGTTAAGGGAATCTTCTCCCGGCTGCACTCCAAAACCGCCTGAACTATCTCCGCCTCGTTTTCCGGGACGTAGAGCGCTTCCGCGCTGCCGGCCCGGAAATTGGACGCATCTTCCAGGTAACTTTGAATTTCATCCTGGTTTTGCTTAATTATCATCTTTTATAGTTTGTCTATGTCCGGAACAATGTCACTGGCCAGGCGGAAAAGTATCTCTCCGGCATTTTCCACTTTCAGAATTCCCTGGTCCTCCTTGCCGGTATAATCTTCAATCCTTATCTTCCGAAAATCCAGGTAGCCGAGATTGATTCTCCGGCATTCCTCCTCAGGAATTCCGGTCGCCAAGACTACGTTGACGCGGGGATTTTCATACCCCCCCACCACGCCTCCTCCCCCACCGGGGGGGAGGAAAGTGTAGGTGCCGATTCCCTTAACGTGGGTAGAATGTGCCAGGATGGCCCCTGAAATATCTTTAAATTTATCCCATTGCTTTAAGAAAAAATCGCGGGTGTGATAACCCACCTTCTTGATATCGTCTCCGTGAGTATAGGAAACCTCAGTAATGTGAGGCGCGTAAATTATCAGGGTTCCTTTGTCCGCCACAACCGGTTCCAGTTTATACATACACTTTCCGGCGGTCCAGATATCTTCGTACATCTCCGGAGCCATTGATAAAACGGTGTGGAAACTCTTTGCAACATATCGAATATTGAGACGGCTGGAAAGGTCGGCGGCAATTGACCACGCCCCCTGTCCGCCGATGTACAGGCCGTAGGCCTTCTTTTCCTTAACGACATAAGAAATGTTTGTAATGGGGAGGTTAAGGAACGAGGCGGCTTCGTTGAGCGCTCGCCTGACCGGGGTATCTTTGGTTCCGTTTATCTTGGGATTGGTGATGAGCGCGCCCAGCCAGTGAAATTTATGGAGGAATTGGGGACCGGCGATACCGGGGAAAAGGTATTTATAGCCGCCGGAAAATCCGACTACTTCGTGGGGGAAGACCGGTCCGACCAGGATAAGTTCCTGGTAATCAAAAACTTTTTTGTTTATCGTCACCGGAATATCTTCGCGCAAAAGACCGGCGGAAATCTCCGCCACCCGGGCCGCAGCAATAACACCTATCTGTTTTAATTCCTCAGAATGAGACCAACGGTGCTGAAATATTCCAACATTACGGAATTTGCCGCTTCTCTCCGCGGCCGTCAGTCCCAGATGAGCATTTATCTTTTCTTCAGACATCTCCGGATGTGTTCCCAGGGCAACGATAAAATCAACCTTTCCGGCTTGCGGCTGCAGGGCTTCGCAGATTGCCCGGAAGATCAGTTTAATCGGGCCGGACCGGGTGGCATCCGGGATGATTACCAGAACTTTTTTACCGCTGAAATTACCTTTCTTCAGTCCTTCGACACAGAGAGATGCCAACTCTGCGTCGGAGAAAAAGGTTTCAGAATTACCTTTGCCAAATAGCATTTTATCCTTTTGAAATTAGGGACAGCCCCCTAATTTTTTAATTTAGGCGAAATAGCGAAAATTAGGGGGCTGTCCCTAATTTCCTCAAAGTGTCAGCAGACGGCCGCCGGGATTGAGTTTTGCGTACAGTGTCTTTCTGATTTCCTGTTTTGCCCGGTATGCCTTTTTGTGGTCGTAGCCCGGTTCTTCCCAGGGCGGCGTGTTGAGTAAAACTTTGGAAAATTCGGAAAAAAGTTTGTCTTCAATCTCTCCTTTATATTCCCCTTTTAAGAACAGTTCAAACCTTTCCGGAAATTTGCGCCAGGCTTCCTGTTCAAGCCCGGCCGGTATCGGGTAAAAAAGTCCGTTATTCTTATTAACCGCCCGGTAATCACCGTCGCCGTCGCCGAGCATCAGCACCTTGCTGTCCTCATACCCGCCGGCCGCTTTAACAACCTGGATGTGGTGTGTCTTGTTGCCCATTTCCTGGCCGGCGATAAAACGGATATGCTCCGAAATCCCCTGGGCATCCCAGTAATTGACCAGGTCTTCATACGGAGTCTGGGAAACTACCAGGACATCCGCATTCTCCGCCATCAGTTTCAGGGACTCGCTTACGTTATCAAAGGGCGGGATTTTGGTATTAACGAAGGGGAAAGTCCGGTTTACCGCTTCGCTCCAGCCCAGCAGTTTATAAATAGCAAGGTCCAGGGGCCGGGTAGCCAGAAATTTTTCCAGGCTCGGGTTTCCCAAACCCAGATTATTCTGACTGCAACAGGCGATGTAATCATCAAGTGGTTTTATGTCCGGCAGCAAAACCCCCTTTTCTTCCGCGGCACCGGCAACATCTTCTCTGGCCGCCAGCGCTTTTAGGGTAAATTGGACGGCCAGAAACCGGTTGCAGCCCCGATGGACGGAAAAAAGGTTGTAATACTCGGCCACTTCCCGGAAATAAGATTCAATCCCCCATAGTTGGTAAAATTCCAGATACTGGGGATGGAAGATAAGGATTTGCTTTCCGTTCATGTTGTCGGTCACGCAGCCATCGGTATCGATGGCCACCAGAAAATCCTTGGTCCGCTTAAAATTTCTCAATTGCTGTTCCGGGTCTTCCTTAATCTCTCTCTGGGCAAGTTTGGTTAAAAGCATAGATTCTCCTATTAGGAAATTAGGGGGTTGTCCCTAATTTCCTAACGATAGGCAAAAGGAACGTACTTCCCGCACAGATTCGGAGCAAAAACATTCTTGAAATCAGCAAAGACCGGCAAAGGCCCGCCTAACAGGGGCAGGGCCCATCTTACGAAATCTTCGGTTACGTCTATCCTGTCTCCGGAAATCCATTCCGCCGGAAACTTTCTTTCGGCGTTAGCCACCGTCTTCAAAAGAACCTTGTCAAAAGATACCTGGTACTTTGAGCCGGGCGCCCGGATAATAGTAGCCATAAAACCACCTTCTCCTTCCAGGGCAATCCGGGCGGCTTCAGCGCCCACCTGATAGGCCTCAAACAGGTCTACTTCGGATACGGTCCCGATTTCACGGCGCTGTTTGGTGCCGGGTCTTTCCGAGCGGGCAATACCCCTGATTTTAAGCCGGCTTTCCGCCCTGCCCCGGCTGTCTTTCCGGTCCAGACCGTTGAAATAGTTGGTTAAAACTCCCTCGGTAGTTTTGCCGGAACCGCTGAACTGTTCGTGGCCGAAACTGTCGCGCAGAATATCCAAATCTCCCAGGTTTGCGCCTTCGCTGACAACTACGATGCAGCGCCCGAACGCTTCCAGTTTCTCGTTAACTTTCCGGGTAATATATTCCAGGTTCTCTTCCGGCTTTGTTTTTCCGAACGCTTCCGGCAGAACAAGCACCAGGGGCATCTTTCGTTCCGGGTCAGCCAGCCGGGCGCCGGCGGTAATAAAACCGATCTTCCTGCCCATCACGCCGATTACCAGGACCGGGTCGCTGGTATAACTGGCTTTATTCTCCTGGTTCGCTTCCAGGATATTGACCGCCAAACTCCTGATGGTGCTGCCGTAGCCCGGGTTGTGGTCGCAAATCGCAAAGGTGCCGTCCGGCTGTAAACCGCCGCCTACGTCATTATCAATCGTTTTGGCAATCCCGGCGCAAACCAGGTCCAGACCCTTTTCCTTTGCCAGGTTATTAATCTTATCCGCGGTGTCCATGGAATCATTTCCGCCGCAGTAAAAGAAATAACCCACGTCGTGTTTTGCGAAAACCGCCACTACCCGGTTCAGGTCCTTTTCGCTCCTTATCTTGTACCGGCAACTGCCAAAGACTCCGGCCGAAGGGGTCTGTTCCAAAAGGGCTACCTGGTCGGAGCTCTGTTCGGTAATATCCAGTAATTCTTCCTGCAAGACGCCGATAATACCCATCCGGGCGCCGTACAACCGGCTGACTTTGCCGGATGCTTTCAGGACGTCAACTGCGCCGCGGATGCTGTTGTTGATGACCGCGGTGGGTCCTCCGGACTGGGCGATAACCGCATTTTTCATTTGGTTATCTCCTTTTCCGGACGGCCTTCAAATAACCATTCCGTGTGGTATTCCCGAACCTTCCCGTCAACGTTGGTAACAAGTTTCGGGTCTTTTGGACCGCCAATCTTGAAATAGCCGTGGGCGCCGAAATAGTCGCGCTGAAGCGCCGCCACCTGGGCGGAAAACATGGCCGGGCTGGCCAGCTGGGCGATATAGTCGTAAGCGCTGGTCAAAGCCATCACCGGCAACCCGGCGCTGTGGGCAATCCCGATAAACCGGGCCAGTTTCATAAGATTTTGGCTTACGAATCCGGCGAATTTCGGGGCGGCCAAAAGGTTGGGCAAATTCTGATTCTCCTGGTATGCCTTGCTGATTTCGTCCAGGAACTGGGCCCGTATGATGCAACCGGCGCGCCAAATTTTGGCGATTTTTCCCAAGTTCAGATTAAACTTGTACTCCCTTGAAGCGGCCTGCAGCAAAGCCATGCCCTGGGCATAAGACGCAATCTTGGCGATGTAAAGTGCATCATGGCCAAGGTCAATAATTTCTTCCCGCGGGAGGGGATGTAACCCCTCCCCTGCATTACCGCTGCTTTTTTGGGCAGGCAGGGTTAATATCCGGGACATCTTCAACCTTAAATCCTTATCCTGGGACATCTCCCGGGAAAAGACCGCGGCCGCAATCGAGGGTATCGGAACCAACAGCTCCAAAGCGCTCTGAATGGTCCAGGTGCCGGTGCCTTTCATCCGCGTGATATCAGCCACCCGGTCCACCAGATATTCACCGGCCTCTTTGTGTTTCTCCTTCATGCTGTCGGCCGTAATTTCCACAAGGTACGAACGCAGGATGTCTTTATTGCCGTTCCATTCGCCCAGCATATCGGCTATCTCCCCGGAACTCATACCCAGGGCGTTCCGGAAGACCCAGGCGCACTCGCCGATCATCTCCATGTCACCATACTCAATTCCGTTGTGCACCATCTTCACGAAATGGCCGGCGCCGTCGGGACCCATGTAGGCGACGCAGGGCGCGCCATCATAGGCCTTGGCGGAAATATCAATGAATATTTTTTCAACCAGGGCATACGCCTCCCGTTGTCCTCCCGGGATGATGGCCGGCCCTTTCAGCGCGCCTTCCTCGCCGCCGGAAACACCGGTGCCGATAAAGAAAATTCCTTTTTCGGTTAGATAAGCATTCCGTCTAATTGTGTCCTTAAAAAAGGAGTTGCCGCCGTCAATAATCAGGTCGCCTTTGTCCAACAAAGGCAGAAGTTTTTCGATGAAGCTATCCACCGGCGCGCCTTCTTTGACCATCAGCATTATCTTCCGCGGAGTTTCCAGCGCGGCAACGAAATCTTTCAGGTCATAGGTCGGGATAATCTTTCTTCCTTTGGCCGGGCCTTCGGCAAACGCCTTGGTCTTTTCGGCGGTCCGGTTGAAGACCGCTACCGTATAACCCTTGTCCTCCATATTAAGAACAAGGCTTCTTCCCATTACCTCCACGCCAATTAATCCAATATCCGCTTTCTGCATTTTATCTCCTCCTAAAATAAACTTAAGCGAACGAGGATGTTTGATAAATTAAAACTTCACGGAGTATCAGTCACAAAACAAGCAGAACGAAGAAGTGAGTGGCCGTGTTCTCACCTGCGTTCCAAGTGAGAACACGGCACGGGTACCCTTTCCAAAGCTCTGGAAAGGGGGCTCGCTTACGAGTTGCGTAGTTTTGTCTGACACAAAGGGGCGTTTTACTTTATCAAACACCCGAGAACGCGCTGAAGCCGCCGTCTATCGGCAGTACCACGCCGGTTACAAACTTTGAAGCATCGGAAGCCAGGTAGATTAGCGCGCCAATCAGCTCTTTCGGTTCTCCAAACTTCCCCATCGGCGTATGCGCGATAATTAACCTGCCCCTTTCCGTCAATTCCCCTTTATCGTCAAAAAGAAGAAAACGGTTCTGTTCCGTGGAAAAAAATCCCGGCGCAATGGCGTTGACCCGGAGATTTTTGTTATATTCCTGCGCCAGATGAACCGCCAGCCACTGGGTAAAGTTGTTAACCGCTGCCTTGGCGGCTGAATAACCGGGAATCCTGGTTAAGGGCCGAAAAGCGTTCATTGAGGAGATATTGATAATGGAACCGCCGGTCTTGTTCTCCGCCATAAATTTACCGAAAACCTGGGACGGCAGGATTGCCCCGCCGAAAAGGTTAAGGGAGACAACCTTTTCCAGCGCGGTCAGGGGTAGGTCAAAAAAACTCAGTTCTTTTGAGGTGGTGGCTTCTTTCATGTTTCCGCCGGCCGCATTAACCAGGATGTCTATGGTCGGAAAATCTTTCCTTACCCCATCACAGCATTTTTTGATTTCATCCTTCTTGAGAACATCAATGAAATATCCCTTCGCGGCTATCCCTTCCGCTTTCAGTTCACCTGCTTTCGCTTCGGCGTTTTTAACGTCGCAGATTATGATGCCGGCGCCGGCCCGGCCTAAACCCTGCGCCATCTGAAAACCAAGTACCCCGGCGCCGCCGGTAATTACCGCGGTTTTATCTTTCAAACTGAATAATTCCGCTGTGTTTTCCATCTCATTGTCTCCCTTAAAAACGGATTTTAAAAACGACTCCGAAAACTTGTTTCCTGACGTTTTCCCGTCACGGTGTCCCTAACGTCCATTTGCTGCGGTAATACTGCTTGCCGAAATGCTTCAAATCATCAATGAGAAAAAACATGTTGCCGTTACGCCAGGTATGCCCTGCTTCCAGAAAACCCAGAATTGCACGCTGCAGACTGGTTTCGCGCGGCGCCGTTTTGAAGTCCAGCTTTTCCTGCAGAAAAACAAACCATAACCATGACAGTTCCGTGCTCGCACAGGAATAGAGATAGAGTTCTCGCTCGAACAACACCAGATTTGAAGCGGGCGGCAGAATCTGTTCCAGCAGCGGGCTGAACATCCAGGAAGAACAGGTAATGGCCACCGGCGGTTTTTCAGGAAAATTGCGGCGAAAGAACTCCACCGCGCGATTCAAAGATTCACCACATTCGTTGATCCCCATCTTGCCGCCGGGAGGAATGTGCAGGGATAAAACCGGGTCGCCCTTCACCAGCGCCGGTTGCCACAAATCAAGCGGTAACGAAATTTCGTTCCGAATGGCCTTACCCCACGGTGAGATTGGATAACCCTTAACAGCCGCGGCGTCCATGACGAACGACGACTTCCAGCACTCCGGCGGTGAATTCTCCTGCCCGGCGGGTTCCGCGAATCCCTCGCGGGTAAAAACGCTGCCGGCATCAGCCAAAACAACAACTTCGTCCGTCTGGCGGTTGCGAAAAACGTGGAGTCCGCCCGGGAAAAAATTCAACCAGTACTCAAAACGCCCGAGGCGAAAAAATAGGTTGCCGCGCAGGTAAAGCTGCAGCCAGGTAAGCTGACGTATGAAGAGGCCGCGACGGCCTTGGTGAACGCGCTCATAGTTGCCGCAAACCCAACGGACTTGTTGACACGTTTCACGGGTAACGTTCTCCGGCACGCCGAGCGTCTGGTGGTAATTCCTCAGCCGCGGCACCAGGCCCAGCGCCACCAGAAGATATAAAATGCCCCCGTCCCCGCCGAGTGAACTTTGGAAAGAAGGACTCCGTTTCCAGAAACGTCCCGCACATTCGAAAATATTCCAATAAAAGTACCAGGCGAGACGCAACAAATACGGGTCGCCGGCAATACGGTTCGCCACATTTTCCAGCAGGGGATCCAGGGCGGCTTCGAAACCGCACCATTCCCGGCATATTTTGACTTCCGGAGGATTCAAAAATGATGGGCGGTGCGAAGGCAGCGTCATTATTCCTTCATCCCACCAGGGAACCAGGTCATCATAGAATTCCATCTCTCCAAGGGAAGCAAGAACGGTCTTCAATTCCATAATGGCATTTGCCTACGAATAATTATTTTTCTAAATCAAAGAAACATTGTGAAAAGACCCAAAACAAGAAGGTAGACGCTGAACCAGGCCAGGCGGCCGGCCAGGACCAGGCGGCGTAAAAGATGGAGCGCCAGGAGTCCGAACATAAAACTTAACATAAAACCAATCACAATCTGCGGCAGGGGAATTGCGATTCCGGCCTTCAGGCTTTTAACGCCTTCAATAACGAAAGCGCCGGCCACCGCCGGCAGAGAAAGCAGGAAAGAGAAGCGGAATGCCTCCTGCCGGGAAAGGCCGGAAATGAGTCCGGCAGAGATAGTACCGCCGCTGCGTGAAATACCGGGCAAAACCGCCACCAGTTGCGCGCAGCCGATAATAAAAGCGTGAAAAAGATTTACCCTCCCCACCTTACCTCCCCCCTCGGGGGAGAGGGATGGGTGGGGGGGGAGTTTTAAACTGGCGCTCGCCAGCGCCAGCCCGGTAACCAGGAACATTACCGCCAGAAGAGGCAAGGAAATAAAAATACCTTTCGCCCATTTTTCCAGGAACAGGCCCAGAGTGGCGATCGGAATACTGCCCGCTATGATGGCCGTCAGATATTTTCGGCTTTCCCTGCCTTTCTCAGACTGTGGACGGAGACCGGCAAAAAGCCGGACGATATCCGGCCAGAAGTAGATTATTGTTGCTAACAGCGTCCCGCCGTGCAGAAAAACCGTCAGAAAAAAATCATCCGGGGTCCGTGGAAAAAAATGATTGATAAGCGCCAGGTGTCCGGAACTGGAAACAGGTAGAAATTCCGCCAACCCCTGAACCAGCGCTAAAATTATAATTTTCAACATGTCCCGCGGGCGGCGTAAAAAATACCCCCGTTAAAAAAGGAAAGATTGACCGGGTTGTTTCTGGTTGAGTTTTGTCTTAAAACGGCGGCTGGGCCGAAAGGTGAGGGTGAAATGCTCGGGCACCGGGACCGGTTCGTTGGTAAAGGGATTCCGGCCCATCTTTGCCCGACGTTTCTTTACCACGAATGTTCCAAGCGGCCGCAGTTGGATGGACCTTCTTTCTAAAACACCGGCTTCGATTTCAACCAGAAAAATTTTAAGAACTTCAGCAATCGCTTTCTGCTCCAGCCCGGTCTTTTCAGAAATTTTTTTGGTAACATCCTGCCGTTTCATAGTGTATTTTCCCCAAGTTTGTGATATTATATAACGTTTTAGGGTTAAAAAACAAAAACGGAGGCCATAATGCAAGCCGTAATCGAAACCGGCGGAAAGCAGTACATCGTGTCCCCGGGCATGAAATTGAAAGTGGAAAAACTGCCCGAACAAAAAAAGAATGAGGTTGCCTTCGGCCAGGTGCTGCTCTTCACCTCTGACGAGGGAACGGTGGTAACCGACCAAAAGAAACTATCCAAAATCAAGGTGAAGGCAAAGGTAATATCCGAAGGCAAGAATAGGAAGATTCTGGTTTTCAAGCGAAAATCGAAAAAAGACTATAAGAAGGCGTTCGGTCACCGCCAGTCTTATTCTCTGGTGGAAATTCTGGAAATCAAGACACAGTAATACTGTGTCGACTGCACCGATTTAAAAACTGATTGCAGGAATTACAATCATTGAAATTTCCTTATTCGTAATCACTGTGATTATCTTAAATAAAATTGCTGAAATCACTATTGATTGTGGTTGACGAAGGTCCGCAAGGTTTTCCGGCCGAAGAGGCGATTGCGGAACTGCAAAATCTCTGCCGGACCGCCGGAATTACGACGGGAGAGATAGAAGCGCTTAAGGTCAGGGAACCGAACGCAACAACCTATTTCGGAAAAGGAAAGGTAGCGGAAATTACCGGCCGGATTAAAGAAAAAGGTTTTACCCGGGCTGTCTTAAATCTGGACCTTTCCGGAATTCAACAACGGAACTTAAAAGAGAGCTGGGGCGTAGAGATACTGGACCGGACCAGCCTGATCCTGCAAATCTTTTCCAAACACGCCCACAGCGCCGCCGGAAAACTTCAAGTGGAGCTGGCCTGGGAGAATTACCGCCTCTCCCGAATGACCGGCAGAGGCATTCTTTTCTCCCGTCTGGGCGGAGGCATCGGTACCCGCGGTCCCGGCGAAATGAAACTGGAGGAAGAGCGCCGGAGAGCCCGGGAACATATTCAGCGCCTGGAAACCCGGATTTCCGCCCTGGAAAAACAGCGGCAAAAACTCCGGGACCTGCGCAAAGGCAGGGGTGTACCGGAGATTGCGCTGGTCGGATACACCAATGCCGGCAAGAGCGCGCTCCTTAATGCTCTGTGCCGTAAAAAAGCGACGCTGGTAGCCGACAAGCTTTTTGCCACGCTTGATACCACTACGCGGCGCATTTATTTCGGTGAAAACAAAATTGCGGTGGCGACCGATACGGTTGGGTTCCTCCATAACCTGTCTCACACCCTGGTCGCCGCGTTCCACGCGACCCTGGAAGGAATATCCGCCGCGCAACTGATTATGATAGTCCTGGATGGAAATTCCGGACTGATTTCAGAGCATTACCGTACAACGAGAGACGTTTTAAACCAGGTTTCGGCGGGAAACCTGCCGCAACTGGTCGTAATTAACAAACTGGACCTTTTGACTGTAGAACAAAAAGAACGGTTCGGACGCAAATTTCCGGAAGCGCTTTTTGTTTCCAGTCTCACCGGAGAAGGCCTCTCTAACCTGAAGAAAGGCCTTGCTGCCCGAATATGGATGAACTGAAGTTTTTGAACACTTACCACTCTTTTTTTATCACCAGCCACCTGTCTCCGGACGGAGACGCAATCGGGAGTGAAATAGCGCTTTATTTCTTCCTTAAGGCGAAGGGTAAAAAAGTGGTAATCGTCAACGACGAACCGGTGCCGCCCGACTACCGGTTTCTGGAGGGAAGCGAAACGATTCAGACCGTAGCCGATTTCAAACGCCGGCCCCGTTTCCGGGATTCTTTTGAAGCCGCCGTATTTCTGGAGTGCAGCAGCAAATACCGCGCCGGCCAGTCCGGCAGGCTGGCGGAGGACGTGCCAATCCTTAACATTGACCACCATTTTGACAATGGACTTTACGGAAACGTGAACCTGGTTTCACCGGGGGTTTCCGCGTGCGGGGAAATTATTCACGATGTCATTATCCGGTCCGGCGAAAAGATAACCCCGGAAATCGCCTCGGCGCTCTATGCGGCCATCCTCACCGACACCTCCTCGTTCCGCTTTAACACCAACGCCCAGACCCTGCGTATCACCGCCGACCTCATCGACAGCGGCGCAGAACCGAACCGGATCGTGGAAGGAATTTACGAACAGGTCTTATTCGCCACCCTGCTCTTGCTGGGCAAAGCTCTTTCCACCCTCAAACAGACGCCGGACGGACACGTGGTCTACTGCAAGGTAAGCCGGCAGATGTACCGGGAGACCGGCACTTCCGAATGCGACAGCGAGAATTTTATCGACTACCTGAGGGTAGTTGAAGGCAACCGCGTTACCTTTGTCCTGAAGGAACTGTCCGATGGGAAAACCCGGGTTAACCTGCGTTCAAAGAATAACTATGATGTACAGAAGGTTGCCTCCGAATTCGGCGGCGGCGGGCACCGTAATGCGGCCGGCTGTACTATCAACACCGGCCTGGAAGAATCCGAACGTTTAATTCTGGCAGAAATCAAAAAAATATTATAAAACACGTGAAAAAGGAAGAAGCGGTGATAAGACCCGCGGCGTAAGATACGAAATATCTCTTTTTGCCAGGCAAACAGACAGGAATGTCAAATGAATAAGCAGCGTAAAGCAAATTTTTTGCTCCGGATTCTTCTAAAACTCGTCTTCTGTTTCGTTTTTCTGGCCGGAACCAATCTCAGCGCTCAGGTCAAGGTGCTCAATCGGTGCGGGAAGAGCGCCCTTTTGGAAAAGGACGGCCAAAAGGTTCTGGTGCTAAAAGGGAACCCTTACGAAATGGGGTATCAGCACGGTGTTCTTCTGAAAGAGGAAATAAAAAAACTGACCGAGGTCGTGTTAATGATATCTTATGCCACGAAGCCAGGCTCTTTGGAAAGAGCCTGGCAGGCAACGAAAAACTTCATTCCGTCCCGCTATTTGGAAGAAATGAAAGGGCTGGCCGACGGAGCAGAAATCCCGCTGGAAAAGGTGCAGTTGGCCAATCTCTTCCCGGAACTTTTCCACTGCAGCGGTATTGCCGTTTTCGGCAAGGCAACCAAAAACGGAGAATTGTTGCACGGCCGCATTCTTGACTACATGACCGAAATCGGGATGCAGAAGTTCGCAACCGTGACGGTTTTTCAACCGGATAAACATCACGCTTTCATCACCGCTGGTTTTACCGGCTTTATCGGCAGCGTAACCGGAATGAACGACCGGCAGATTGCCGTCGGCGAAATGGGTGGAGGAGGAGCCGAAAAATGGTCCGGAGTGCCGATGTCGTTTCTGGTGCGTCGGGTCCTGGAAGAGGCCGACTCTCTGGATTCCAGTGTAAAGGTCTTTCAAGACAGCCCGCGTACCTGCGAATACTACTATGTCATTTCGGATGGCAAGATTCCGGATGCCCGGACCCTGTACTGCATTCCGGAAAGAGTGGATGTTTTTAAACCGGGCGAAGCATACCCAGGCTGGCCGGAAGCGCCGCCGCAAGACACTATTATTGCCTCAGGCGATGACCGCTACGTTAAACTGCTTCAGAGGATAAAGGAAAATTACGGTAAAATAGACAGGAATCTTTTAGTTGAAATCATGAAAAGGCCGGTTGCCATGCAAAGCAACCTTCATAACGCCATCTTCGCGCCGGCTGAAGGTAAGATGTGGCTGGCAGTAGCCGCTGACCCGACCCAGCCCGATTTTCAAGCCTGTTATCAAACCTATACTGAATATGATTTTAAAAAACTCCAATCCTATGCCGAAAATTCCATTGTAACGGTTCAGATGCAACCCGGAGAGGAAGAGAAGGGAATACTGAAAAGTTCCAGCCTGCGCCCGATGAAAGGAGAAGAGGATAAAAAAAGAAAAGAATTCTTGGGCCTCTTTTCCGTATCGGAACAAAACATATCCTGGCATTTAAAGTTAAACACCAAAACCACAGACTTTAATGTTTGGAAACTAACCTTTCCGTCTCCGGTAAAATCTCCTTTTCCGGAGAACAACACGGTGCCCTGCGAGTATTACCAGAATTTCGCAAAGGGTGAGAAAAAGCCGGCAGTTGTGGTGCTGGATATTACCGCAAGCAACCTTCAGGCGGCACGATTAATCGCCTGTCAATTAGCGAGCCGGAGTGTAAACTCCTTAATCGTCACCCTCCCTTATCTTGGAGAAAGAACATCTAAAAACTTGGAAAAATCCGTTGGTTTGTTGGACGACCCTGAAGTTCTCCGGCAGGGTTTAATTCAGGCAGTTTCGGATATTAGAGTTGCGGCTACCTGGTTAGGGACCAGACCGGAGAACGACCCGAGCCAAATCGGAATTTGCGGAGTCAGTCTGGGCGGACTCGCGGCGGCTCTTGCTGCCGGCGTGGACGGGAACTTCCCCAAAGCCGCTTTCATACTGGCCGGTGGAGATTTGTTCACCATCATCAAACAAGATTCTAAGGAGACAAAAAAGGCACGCCAGGTAATCGCCGAAAAGAACATCTCCGATGATGATTTGCAGAGATTTTTAGAACCGTTCGACCCGTCAACCTATACCGGCAGAATGGCACAGACCGATGTTTTAATGGTCAACATGGAAGCGGATACAGTTATTCCTGCTTCGGCGGCTGAAAAACTCCAAAAATCCCTGCCAAAAGTTAAGATTAAATGGTACCCCGGAGATCATTACGCTCTAATTCCTCGCGCCTTTGAGGTCTTAGATTTGGTCGGGGACCATTTTGCGCCTGATGTGCATCTTCAGCAACCATTGGACAAATGAGGCGATTTTCCAGTTTGCAGTAACAGTTAAACTGACGGTAAAATCTTTTTGCTGAACTTACCTTTGATCCCCCGCACCCTTTGCCGGCCCGTCGCTCCAAAAAAAAGGGCCGGATAAAATCCGACCCTTTTGGTGGAGGCGCGGAGTAGTGAGCTCCGGTCCTGAAATAAAGAACGGTTGGCGCTACATGCTTTTTCCCCGTTTTGTCTTCCTGCCGGGCCCTCTCGGGAAATGGATGAACCGGCCGTAGCCTCAAGGTTTCTTACTCCTTTATCTTAAGGCGGAATAAAGGAGCCAGCCTGCTATCCGCTCCGCTCTCTAACTACAGGCAGTCAGAGGGGAGTCTGGCTTATGCCGCCAGATAGTTTGCCGTATTGGCAGTTTGTTTTTGGGGATTTTAACGAGCCCTTCCCCGAACTCGGCATGCTCCAATCCGTTGCTTCCGTTCCAGTCGAATCAGTTCGCCCCCATTAACTACGGTTATACATCTCTAAATCCGATACCCGGCGCCGTATCTTCTCTCTTTTGTCAAATTGCTTCTTGCTTTTGGCGATGGCTATCTCAACCTTTGCCCAGCCGCGCCGGAAATGAACCCTTAAAGGTATCAGCGTCAGGCCCTTCTGGCTAACCGCCTGGTTTAACTTCAGTATTTCCTGTTTGTGAAGGAGCAGTTTTCTCGGACGCCTTGAGTCCAGTTCCTCCCGGCTGTACGGGTACCGAGCGATATACATATTATGCAGGAAAAGTTCGTTTTTGTCAAGCCGGGCAAATGAATCCGCCAGGGAAGCATTGCCGCCCCTGATTGATTTTACCTCAGGTCCGGCCAGGGACAAACCGGCATCCACAGTTTGGAAAATTTCGTAGTCATAGCGGGCGCGGCGGTTTTGAATGACCGGCGCAATCACCCGCTTCCGCTTCGCCGGCTCCGCTTTTTCCTGCTTCGGCTTTATTTGCTTCGGCTTCATAATATGTTATATTATATCGCAACAGAAGAAAAAGTAACATAATTCAAGCGGTTATCCTGAACCGTCAACGGTGTCATCCTGAGCCATTAATACGCTGTCATCCTGAGCGCAGCGAAGGATCTCAACCGCTAACTGCGGGATTCTTCGCAAGGTCGGCTCAGAATGACATCGGATTTACTCAGTTTGACGTAGTCCTTTCATAGCTGACACACTATGAGCGATATGGTTAAAATTGCCGCATCAATCCTGAACGCGGATTTTGGAAACCTCAGCCAGGAGATTAAGCGGGCGGAAGAAGCCGGCGTCCAGCTCTTCCACCTGGATATTATGGACGGTCATTTTGTACCCAACCTGACGCTCGGACCCCAGGTGGTCAAAAGTCTGCGGTCCCATACCCGGCTCCCTTTTGAAACACACCTGATGGTTACCAACCCGGAAAAGTTCTCCACTCCTTTTATCAAAGCGGGCAGCAATCTTATTCTTTTTCACATTGAAACGGTTCCCCAACCGAAAAAATTGCTGAAAGAGATTAAAGCCGGAGGAGTCAAGACCGGCCTGGTCCTTAACCCGGCCACCGCGGTTAATACCCTTCTACCTTATTTAGATTCAATTGACCAGGTTTTGGTTATGTCGGTAAATCCGGGGTTCGGCGGGCAAGAATTTATTCCCGGCGCCCTGAATAAGATTGCGGCGCTTGATGCGGAACGGCGGAAAAGAGGGCTGAGTTTTGAGATTGAGGTTGACGGCGGAGTCAATCCAAAAACCGGCGCTCTCTGCCGGAAAGCCGGGGTTGATATCCTGGTGGCCGGAACCTATTTGTTTCGGGCAAAAAACATTAGGGAAGCGGTACAGTCCCTGCTATCGTAGTGCACGGGTACCCTTGCCATAGGATTGGCAAGGGGGCTTTCAACCTCACGGATAGGCGGCCTACGTAATTCTAATTCTTCTCTGTTTCTTCTCCAACACCTCTATTGACACCTTTCTGGCTTCAGGCGGCAGGTAGTCTGCTATCCGCTCCGGCCATTCAACCACGATTACACCTTTAGCTTTCAAGCAATCCTCAAAAGGGGTGGTGTCTATTTCAGCCCCCCTTTTAAACCGGTAGAAATCAAAATGAAAAAGAGGCAGCCGGCCCCGGCGATGTTCAATCAAGACAACAAATGAAGGGCTTCGCACCTCTCTTTCCGGTATCCCCAAACCCTGAGCCAGACCTTTTACGAAGACCGTTTTGCCGGCGCCCAGCGGACCGGTAAGCGCAATTATCTCCCCACCCTTCAGTTTTTTAGCAAAGAGGGCGGCAACCACCATGGTCTCCTTAGAACTATTCGTAATAGTTGTTGTCCTGCTTTTTGCAGGGGTTTGATTCATCAAGCCCGCGGGCGCCATGTCGTGCCCGAGACAGACCCGCCTTGGCGGGAATGGCGCCCCCACATTTTTCTTTTTATCCATGTAACCGTAAAAACAAAAGGGTGAGGTCGCTGGCCCGAATCCCACTTATCTGCCGCGCCTCGTCCAGCGAACCGGGCCGAAATTTCTTGAGTTTCTCCCTTCCTTCCGTGGAAAGGCCGACAACCTTGTCATAGTTAAAGCCTTTCGGAATTAAAGCTCCGGCGTTCTTTGCCAACCTTTCGGCCAGAACCCTGTCCTGTTCCAGGTATCCTTCGTACTTAAGTTCAACCTCAACCGCATCTCTGACCCGGGTATCTGCCGGGCGGGGATCCGCCTTCGCCAAAAGGCTATGTCGGACACGGCGCAACCCCGCCCCTGCGCGGGTCGGATGAATCCGACCCATACGTTCTATTTTTTCTATATCGCGGTAACTGATTTCCGGGCGGCGGAGGTACCGGGCCAGGTTCAGCGAACCTTCCGGCAAGGAAACAAAAGTGGTCTTAAGCCGCTTAATCTCCGCCGCAATCGCGTCTCGCTGAAAACGCATCTTCTCGTAAATATTTTTCGGAATCAGGCCGAACCGGTAACCGTAATCCGTCAAACGAAAATCAGCGTTGTCACTACGCAGCAAAAGCCGGTACTCGGCCCGGGAAGTAAAAAGCCGGTACGGTTCAAAAAGTTCCGTCGTGGTTAAGTCATTCGCCATTACTCCCAGATAGGCCTCATCGCGCCGGGGTATAAACGGTTCCCTGTCCTTAAGCCTAAGCCCCGCGTTGATTCCGGCCAGAAGACCCTGGCCGGCTGCTTCTTCATATCCGCTGGTTCCATTTATCTGTCCGGCGAAATAGAGGTTTTCGACCCGTTTAGTCTCCATAGTAGGTTTTAACTGGTGCGGCGGGAAAAAATCATACTCTACCGCATAGCCGAACCGGAGGATTTCGACGTCCTCCAAACCGATAACCGTTTTCAAGGCGTCCCGCTGAACTTCAGCCGGTAAACTGGTTGCAAAACCGCTGACATAGGCCTCATCGGTATTCCGGCCTTCCGGTTCCAAAAATAACTGGTGGTCGGTCTTATCCGGAAAGATTTTTACCTTCACTTCCAGGGAAGGACAGTAGCGCGGTCCAACCCCTTTAATCTGGCCGGTATAGAGCGGCGCCCGACGTAGATTACCGGTCACGATGCGAATCGTTTCCGGGGTTGTACGGGTAAGATAACACGGTACTTGCTGCGGCGCAAAATTTTCCGTTCTGAAAGAAAACGGCCGGGGGGTTTCATCCCCGGATTGAGTCTTCAACTTATCAAAATTCAGGGAACGGAATGATACCCTGGGTGGTGTTCCGGTCTTAAAGCGGCTAACTTCAAAACCGTTTTTTTTAAGCGAACCGCTTAACCTATCCGCAGATTCCTCACCCATCCGGCCGCCGGAAATAATGGTCTGGCCGAGATGTAAAACCCCGGAAAGGAAAGTTCCGGTCGTAATAATTACAGCCCAGGCCTTATATTTAAGCCCTTCCCGGGTGTATATGCCAAATACTTTACCGCCCTTAATCAGAACTTCTTCTACCATACCCTGGCGGATAATTAAATTCGGAACTCTCTCCAGCGTTTCTCTCACCAATTTCTGATATGCCTTCTTGTCGCTCTGGACCCGGGGACTGAAAGCAGCCGGACCTTTGCCGGCGTTAAGGACCCGAAATTGAATACCGGTGGCATCAGCCCACAGACCCATTTCACCACCCAGGGCGTCTATCTCCCGAACCAGCTGGCCTTTAGCCACCCCGCCAATTGCCGGATTGCAGGACATCTGGCCCACCGTATCCAGGTTCATCGTCATAAGCAGAACGGAAAAACCCATCCTGGATGCGGCCAGGGCGGCTTCGATGCCGGAGTGACCGGCGCCAACTACGATAACGTCAAAATGTTTTTCCACTATTTTCATATTTTAACATAAAAAAACCAAACCAGAATTTATCATTAGACATAAAAAACTAAAAAAAGGTAAAATATAATTAATTTTCATACCCAAAAAAATGATACTGGATAAGGTTAATCAAACCGGAGATGTCAAAAAACTGGGGCCGGAGGAACTTCCGCTCCTGGCAGAAGAAATCCGGCGGCTCATAATTGAGGTGGTGGCCAAAAACGGCGGCCATCTCTCCTCAAACCTGGGCGTGGTAGAAATGACCATCACCCTCCACCGCCTTCTGGACTTGAAAAAAGACACTCTCATCTGGGATGTGGGCCACCAAACTTATACCCACAAAATTCTGACCGGCCGGAAGACCGGGTTTGAAAAACTCAGGACCTACCACGGCCTTTCCGGTTTTCCGGAACCCAACGAGAGCGCCACCGACCCTTTGCGGACCGGGCATTCCAGCACTTCCATCGCCACCGGATCGGGCATCGCCTGCGCTAAAAAAGAAGGAAAAACAGTCGTAGTAATCGGAGACGCTTCGTTGGGCGGCGGGGTGGCTTTTGAGGGATTGAACCAGGCGGCGGCGGCCAAAGCAAACCTGTGCGTTATCCTTAACGCTAACGAAATGGCTATTTCACCAACCACCGGCGGACTCGCCCTTTCCCTGACCAGGGTCATCACCAACCCGCGTCTGGAAAACTTTCGACAGCACACCCGAGCGCTCATCCAGAAGATGCCTTTCCTGGGCCCGGAAACGATTAACTTCTTTAAAACAATGGAGGAAGGCATCAAGAATCTCCTGGGCCCCGCGGAACTCTTCGAGGGAATCGGTTTTAGTTATTTCGGACCATTCAACGGCCATAACTTTTCCCAACTTACGGAAGCGCTGGAAAAAGTTTTGAAACTTTCAACCCCGCGGTTAATCCACGTAGTCACCAAAAAAGGAAAAGGTTACCCGCCGGCCGAGGCAGACCCGGAACATTTTCACTCCGTAAGCCGGTTCTCGGTAACAACCGGTAAACCAATTGCGGCGCCGGAAATGGAATACCGTGAAGCATTCGCGGAGGAACTGGTCCGACAGACGGAAAAAAGACCGGAGGTTGTGGCCATCACTGCGGCAATGACCAAAGGCATTGGATTGCAAAATTTTCAAAAGTTATACCCGGAACGTTTTTTTGACGTTGGAATTGCGGAACAGGCTGCGGTCGCTTTTGCCGCCGGGCTCGCCAAATCCGGTAAACATCCGGTGGTCTCCATCTACGCCACCTTCTTCCAGAGGGCATTCGACCAGGTCTTTCAGGAAATCTGCCTGCAGGGGCTGCCCGTTACCTTTGTATTGTGCAACAACGGCTTGGTTGGCTCTGACGGTTCCACCCACCACAGTCCCTACTCTTTTTCTTACCTGCGTTCTTTACCCGGCCTCTCCATTCTGGCGCCTTTTTCGTATCAGGAACTGCGGCGCTTATTGGTTCAATCCCTGGACGCATCTTCCCCAACCGTAATCCTTTTCCCGAAAGACGCCGGACCGGAAAATCTGGAGCCGATTGAGGAACCAAAGGCCGTAATTTCAGTTTTGGCCTCGGGAAATATCGCCGAAACCGCTCGCCGCGCCGTTTCCCGGCTGAAAAATGACAACGTCTCTATCTCTTTTTGGCCGACCTCATCCATCAAACCCCTTGACGAAAAAATTATCGAAAAAGCCGCAGCGGCAAATACGGTGGTGACCATAGAAGAGAACAGTCTTTTGGGTGGATTCGGCAGTGCGGTTCTGGAATACCTCGCGGAAAAAACCCGGCAAAAAAACGTAAAAATGATCGGAGTGCCGGACCGGTTCATCACCTTCGGAAGCCGGCCGGAACTATTGGCAGAAATTGGCCTGGACGAGAATGGGATTTACAGACAGATTAAGAATGCAATTACCTGACGTTTACTCTTTTACGCGGTTTTTGACGACAAATTTACGTAAGTTTATATTTTCTCCCTTAAAGATGATATGAATTCAATACTCTGGTATGAAAAACCCGCCCCGGAATGGAAAGAGGGCCTTCCCATCGGAAACGGCGTTTTAGCCGGGATGGTTATGGGTGGAATACAGAAAGAACGAGTGGCGTTGAATCATGAATGGCTGTGGCGAAGGAAAAATTGCAAGAGAGATATTGAAACAAAATATCAGAACCTCGAAAAAATCAGACGCCTCTTTTTAAAGGGAAAAATATATGAAGCCGGCACACTCGCAAACGAATTACTTGGCGGCGGAGGCGGCATGAGCGACCAAAAAAACAGGGTGGACCCCTATCAGCCGCTCGGAGACCTTTTTCTGAATTTTCCCCACAACAACGTTTCTCATTATAAATATCAGCTTGATATGGAAAAGGCGCTTGTTTCGGTGTCGTATAACGACGGTGAAACATGCCACGTCAGGGAAATTTTTGCCCATTCATCTTATCCGGTAATCGTTATCCGCATGACTGCAACCAAAGGTAAATTAAATACCGGCCTTATTCTCTCCAGAATTGACGACCCGGAATGTACTATCCGGCCATGGGCGGAAAAAAGTTCTTTCGGTTACTCCGGCGCATTCATTGACAAACTGAGATTTGCCGTTGAAGCAAGGGTTTTCATTACCGGCGGAATGTTTACCACACCTTCAAAAGACATAGCGAGCATGAACATTGAAAATTCCTCCGAAGCTCTTTTAATCCTTTCCGCTGCCGTATCTTTTGACCATGAAAATCCGCTTTTAAATTGCCGAAAACAACTTGATTCAGTTCCTTCTTCTTTTGATGTGTTATTCAAAACTCATGCCGCCGAACACCAAAAACGCTACAACCGGGTAAGTTTAAGCATCGGAAGTCCCCGGGATGATATATCCACCTTTCAACGTCTTACAAATATTAGAGTTCAAAAAGCCGACGAATCCCTGTACGCCCTCTATTTTAACTTTGGCCGGTATCTTTTGATATCGAGTTCCTGGGGAGCCGACCTTCCGGCAAATCTTCAGGGTAAGTGGAACGAAGAACTCAACCCCCCGTGGGAATGTGACCTTCACCATGATGTCAACCTTCAAATGAATTACTGGCCCGCCGAAATTTGCAACCTCTCTGAATGCGCCGAGCCCTTATTCGCCCATGTGGAACGGTTTATTCCCCACGGAAAGATTGCGGCCAAAAAACTCTATGGTTGCGAAGGTGTCTGGCTGCCCATTCAGACTGACCCCTGGGGACGCTCCACTCCCGAATCTAAAGGATGGGACACATGGATTGGAGCAGCCGCATGGCTCGCCCAGCATTTCTGGTGGCACTACGAATACACGCGGGATAAGGAATTTCTGAAAAAGAGATGCTACCCTTTTCTGAAAGAAGTCGCTGCTTTTTATGAAACATATCTTATTCCGGACCACGAAGGATATCTTGTTCCTGTCCCCTCACAATCCCCGGAAAACACCTTTATCGGTGGAACGTGCCCTGTCTCTCTCTGCATCGGGTCTTCGATGGACATAGAACTTATCCACGACCTTCTTACCCACGCCATTGCCACAAGTAAAATTCTCAACACGGACACCAAAAAAAGAAAACAATGGACAGATATCCTAAAAAAACTCCCTCCGCTCAAAATTGGGAAATACGGACAATTACAGGAATGGCTGGTTGATTATGAAGAGGCCGAACCCGGGCACAGGCATATTTCACATCTTTTTGCGCTATTCCCGGGAGAACAGATTACCCCGGAAAAAACTCCCCGGCTTGCTGCCGCTTCAAAAATATCCCTGGAACGGCGTCTGGCGCACGGAAGCGGATACACCGGTTGGAGCAGCGCATGGTTTGCCTGCTGTTTTGCGAGACTTTACGAGGGAGAGCGGGCGCTCCAGAGTTTGTTTAATCTTTTAACAAAATCCGCCACAAATTCGCTTCTTGATTTACATCCTCCGCGTATATTCCAAATAGACGGCAATCTCGGAGGAACGGCGGCCATTGCGGAAATGCTTCTTCAGTCCCGTGACGAAATTATCCGTATTCTCCCTGCGCTTCCAAATTCATGGCCTAAAGGAAAAATAACCGGACTCTGTGCGCATAACGGATTCGAGGTGGGTATTGAGTGGGAAAAAAGAATGCCGGGAACAGTCAGCGTTTTTTCAAATCTTGGAGGACCGTGCCGTCTAAAACTACCGGTTCCCGGTCAAGTAACCGTCACCTGTAAAAACAGGCTGATAATGAAATCGAAGAATGCCGTTGATAAATTAACGTGGCAAACTGAACCCGGTAAACGGTATAAATTAACGATAACCGCATAAATATGCCAGCCATAACTAAACCTAAATTTCGGGTAATTGTAGACAGCAAGTACTGCAAGGGCTGCGGCCTGTGCGTTTACTTTTGCCCGAAGAAACAGCTCAAGGTTTCGGAGAAGAAGAACAAAAAGGGCTACTACGGCGTAGAATTCTCCGGCAACGAATGCACCGGCTGCCTGCGTTGCGCCCTAATCTGCCCGGACGCCGCCCTTACGATTATCCGGAAAAAATCATAACCTTCTTTCTCTTTTTCTCCGGAAAATTTTAAAACATTACATCGTAAACAATTAATAATGCAACTAAAAAAACGGTGCAATTTTGGAGATAAAAAAATGGAAATGCCTTTTTGGATTACCGTAGAAAAAAAACAGGGCGGCGAATGGGAATATCTTCGCAAAATCATCGCCGTTTCGCGTAAGCCGGATTTCGCAGAGGTTCTGTTCACTTCAACCGGCGTCTGCGCCCTATACGTCAACGGACGGTTCGTTGAAAGCGCCGCCAGCCGCTGGCCGGACCGGACCAATCGCCACGAAATAACCGGATATTTAAAAAAGGGCGAGAATGTAATCAGCCTTCATCTCGGTTCGTTCTATTTTCAGAATCAGAAAGAGGCATTGGCCGATTACTATTTTCAGAAGAAAATAAAGGCTGATTACCAAAAAAAGGGCCGGTTATTTTCACGGGTTGCCCTTCAAGTTAATACATTCACCGGCAGAAAAAAATCTACTTTTATTACCGACCGGTCCTGGAAATCTTCTCCCCTGCCAAAGGCAGGCTGGCAGAAACCGGCGTTTAATGACCAAAACTGGCCGACTGCGCGGGAAACAGGACGGGTTACCGGAGAAGAATATGCGTGTTTCTGGTCTTCGGCCGCTTTGTGGAAAAATTTATCGAGTCCGGCGAAGATTGCGCCGAAGTCAATCGTTAAAATTGTTAAAGCAAAACTACCGGAAAAGGAGGCCGGTGCTCCCGATTATATAAATCCCGTGCACATAAAACCTTCGGACCTCAAATTAAAACAACAACCTTACCAAAAAGGAAATATTACCCTGGCCGGAAAGGAAAATTCAGCCATTTTTGATTTCGGTCGTCTGGTTGTCGGTTACCTGGCCATCGGATTTGCCGCCGGAACTACCGGACAACTCAGGTGTGAGTTTGATTATTCGGAAAGTTGCGCTGATTTTACGGATTACGCCCCCTGCGGAAGAAAACTTATTGAAAAATTGGCCATAGAAACGCAGCTGGCCGGAAAAAAAGATTGGTTTAATGTCCGACGAAGAGCTTTTCGCTATGTAAAAATAACGGTCTCGGGGAATTACGGACCGGTAGTAATAGACAACGTTGACCTCAAACCAAGCATGTATCCGGCATTGCAAACAGGCTGGTTTAACTCTTCCGATCCGCTCCTCAACAAAATCTGGCAGGTCAGCCGGTATACTCTTCAGGTTAATATGCACCAGGAATACGAAAGTTGCCCGCGCCACGAGATGCTTTTCTTCTCCGGTGACGGCAGAATAGATGGTCTGGTTGATTACTATTTGTTCGGCGACGGTTCCCTGATGAAATCTTCACTCAGCCAAAAACAGCCTTCGGATGCAGGCGGCTACGTGGAAGACGTCCACCAGGAAAAAGAATTATGGGACTACCCTGCCTGGCATATAATCTGTCTATCCGAACACTACTTATACAAAAAGGACGCTGATTTCGTGAAACAACAATACCCTCCGGCGCTGAAAATAATAGATTGGTACCTGGAAAAAACAGATTCTGAACTTTTAATCTGCCAGCGTCCGATAAAAACCGGATTCGGCATCAATGAATGGACCTGTTCCAAAAATAGACTCGGTTATAAAACTTCACTAAATTGCCTCTGGTATAAAATTCTATTAGAGATTAGCTTCCTTTCGCGGGTGGTCGGAAAAAATGAACACGCCATCCGTTTCGCGAAATTGGCTGAAAAAGTCAAGCAGTCAATTAACCGGAAACTTTGGTCTGAAGAAAAAAGCGCTTACGTTGATTCCCTTTATCAGTACACGCCCCAGGACGGTAATGTTCTCGCCGTAATTTTCGGCGTGGCTGACGAGGAAAAAACCGGAAAAATACTAAGTCTTTTAAAATTGAAATTCTGGTCGCCTTACGGTTCGACGCTTTTTGACGCGGAGATGGACTGGGATGGAAATTTGGCGGGGAAAAAAGTTATTTCTCCTTTAATGTGCGCCTACGAAGCAGCCGGCCATTTCGAGAAAGGCAGGCCGGAAGACGGCTTGGAATTGATCCGCCGCTGCTGGGGCACAATGCTCCGGAAAGGAGCTGAAACTTTCTGGGAATTTGCTTGGAACGACGCTGATTCCCGCTGGCCCATTTCGGCACACGCCTGGTCCAGCGGTCCGGCGTATCTTTTGCCGGCATATATCCTGGGGATTAGGCCTCAAAAACCCGGATTTAGCGAGGTAATCATCAAACCGCAAACTGCCGGTTTAGCCTGGGCAGAAGGCAAAGTCCCGACTCCTGCCGGTTTAATTACGGTTAAATATGACAAGGTATCGTCAAAAAAATACCGATACGCGGTTTCAATCCCGGAAGGGATAAAATCAGTCGAGTTCATATTGTCGAAATCCACCTTTGTACTCAAGAAACCCGGCAGGTACGTATTTGAAAGTTCCGGAAATCAAATAAAATGCTTATTTTTGAACGGTCCGGGTAAATTTGAAAATACAGCAAAAAACCACTGTTTATTGAAGGATTATGGTAAAATTACAATATAAATAACATATCCGGGTGTAAATTGGAAAAAATAGTCGGCGCGGAAACAAAAGATTACGAAGAGATTCAGCGTTTCTTGGAAGACGCTTACGGCCATAGTCGCAACTTCTTTCCAAATACCTATCCTGCTGTTTGGCAGGGGGATACGACCAATTATCAACACGTCTGCCTGATCAGGGATGAAGGAAAAATTGTCAGCCTGGTCCGCCTCTTTCCGCTTGACTTAGCCCTGGGACCGGTTTCGGTAAAGGTGGCCGGCATCGGTAGTGTTTCCACCTCACCTTCGGTGCGCGGCAAGGGCCTTATGAACCGACTGATGGAACACGCTATAGCCAGAATGAAAGAAGAAAGTTTTCCCATCTCCATCCTTGGGGGAGACCGACACCGCTACCAAGCCTTTGGTTATGAAAATGCCGGAAAAACCCTGAACTTCACCATAAACCAGCGCGGTCTCCGAAAAACCGGCGTAAAGCCCGTTTTTCCTCAACGCTATTCCGGACAAGAAGGCCTCCTGGTTAAAATAATCGCTGCGTACGAGAAAAATTATTACCGGAAAATAAGGACAAAAGAAGAATATGCTCTGCTTTATCAAAAACCCGGTCTTCTGCTCTTCTCTGCGGGTGAAGACACTGATTTTGGTTATCTTGCCCTTTCCGGCGAGTCTGGCCGTAACGGCTGCGTGGAGTTCGGCGGATCTGCCCGGACCATCATGGGAATCGCCGGATACGTGATGGAACGTTTCAGCCTTTCTTCTTTAACTTTTTTCTTTCCGGAAAAATCGGTTATCCCGGAACCGATTTTGCAGACAGCCTCGGAATGGAACATCACCTCCTCAACGATGTTAAAAATTGTTGACCCGGAAAAGACCGTTTACCTCTTTGCGCCGCAATCCGAAAAAGGAAAAATTCCGGATAGCGCTTCCCTGAAAACTCTGACGGAAGTAGAACAGGTTTCCGCACTCTTCGGCACTCTTTCGGAGAGCCCGTTCAATATTTTTATCTGGCCGCTGGACCGTATCTAAGGTAGAGCCGCAGGCTAAAACTGCGGCTACCCTTAAAAATGGACAGATTTTTTGACAGTACGGGAAATAAACGCGGGAGAAAACTATGGGTATTGATTTCCCAAAACTGAAGCAGTTTATGGAAATACCGGAGGCCGCCGAGATGTTGTTGAAGCGTCCGGAAAAAGAAACCACCCTTTCGGTAAACCTCAAAATCGGTCCGAACAAGATGCTCATCTACAGCGGGTACGTGGTCTATCATAATTCCGTGCTGGGCCCGGCCAAAGGCGGAGTGCGCTTTGCCGCCAACGTTACCCTGGCGGAAACCCGAACCCTGGCAGAACTGATGACCCATAAATGCGCGCTGATGGGCTTGCCGTTCGGAGGCGGAAAATCAGCCATCGCCTTTGACCCGAAAAGCATCTCGGAATTTGAAAGGCGCACCCTCATCAAAGAATACGCCCACATGCTCCGGGATGAATTGACAGCCGGCGCCTACATACCGGCGCCGGATTTGGGTTCCACCCCCTCGGATATGGCGATAATTTACGGGGAGACCCACCACCCGGAATCGGTAACCGGAAAACCGCCCCGATTAGGAGGCCTGCCCGGCCGCAGGGAAGCAACCGGAAGAGGCGTTTCAACCATTGCCGCCTCTGCCTGCCGCCAGATTCTGGGAAAAGAGGTCAAGAATGCCGCAATCGCCATCCAGGGCTGCGGTAACGTAGGCAGTTATACCGCTTCGTTTCTTTTTGAAAAAGGCGCTAACATCGTGGCGCTCAGCGACGTATCCGGCGGATTATACTCACCAAAAGGTCTGCCTGTCCTCCAAATTCTGGACTTTATCCGGCAGGGCAAACTCATCTCGGAGTACCCGGCCGGCAACCTGCAAAAAATAGAGAACAAAGCACTCCTGGAACTGCCGGTGGAAATTCTGATTCCGGCGGCCGTGGAAAACGTCCTGAACAAAGAAAATGCCGAAAAAATCTCCGCCAAACTGATCGTGGAAGCCGCCAACGGACCAACCACCGTGGAAGCCGATGAAATCTTCGGCCGAAAGGGGATTGTGGTGATACCGGACATCCTGGCCAACAGCGGAGGTGTGGTTGCCTCTTACGTGGAATGGCGCAACGCTAAAAGCGGTAACCAGACGTCTGCGGAAGAGGTTTACCAGTTTATCGATTCCAAGGTGGAACCGGCCTTCGGCGAAGTACTATATCTGACCAAAGAGCGCAAGGCCGATTTCCGTAATGCCGCTTACATCCTTTCCGTGTCAGAACTGGTAGCGGCGATGAAAGAACGATCATGGATATGAACAAGATGATTTTTGGAGATTATAAAGAGAACAATTTCAGTGATTAAATCACTGAAATCAACCCAAAGGAGTTTACTATGCGTTGGAGCCAATATTTATTACCGACTTTGAAAGAAGCCTCAATTGAAGGCGACGATACGCCTTCCCAGCGCCTTATCCTGCAATCCGGGATGGTACGGCAGTTAAGCAGTGGCATCTATACCTACCTTCCCTTCGGCCTGGCGGCCCTGCGCAACATTGAGCGGGTTATCCGGGAAGAAATGAATGCGACCGGCGCAGTGGAACTCCTGATGCCGGCTCTCCAGCCGACCAGTCTCTGGAAAGAATCTGACCGCTACAAACTCCTGGGCAAAGACATCGTCTCTTTTGTGTTTAAGGACCGGCACGAAAGGGAACTCCTGCTTGGCCCCACTCATGAAGAAGTGATCATGGAAGTGGTCCGGCGGGAAATAAACTCCTACAAGCAGTTACCCTTAATCCTCTACCAGATTCAAACTAAGTTTCGGGATGAGATGAGACCGCGTTTCGGCCTGGTCCGTTGCCGGGAATTCCTGATGAAAGACGCCTACAGTTTTGACGCTGACGAACAAGGGCTTGAAGTCAGTTACCAGAAAATGCTGGCCGCCTACCACCGCATCTTCAATCGCCTGGGCATCAAATATAAGGTAACCGGCGCGGACAGCGGCGCCATGGGTGGAAAATTCTCCGAAGAATTCGTCGCGGAAGGAGCGTGTCCGGAACTGGAAATCGGCCACATCTTTAAACTCGGCACGCCCTATAGCGAAAAGATGAAAGGACTTTTTTTGGACAAAACCGGCCAACAGCGGCCTTACGTCATGGGCTGTTACGGCATCGGCGTCTCCCGGCTGGTCTCGGCCGTCATTGAAAATAACTACGACCAGTCCGGAATCGTCTGGCCCCTTTCGGTCGCGCCTTTTCACCTGCTCATCCTGCCGGTCAATTATGCGGACCCGACTGTTAAAGAAGCTGCGGACCGTCTCTACTCCGCCGCGCAGGAAAAGGGGGTTTTGGTTCTGATGGACGACCGAGCCAGGCAGGCCGGCGAAAAGTTCAAAGACGCAGACCTGACCGGAATTCCTTTCCGGATAACCATCGGCAAGAATTTAAAAGAAGGAAAGGTTGAATTGAAAAAACGGTCTGAACCCAAAGGCGAGTTCTTTTCGCCGGACCAGGTTCTGGAAATTTTCTCCCAATATCTCGCCGCTAATCTAAAAAGAAGTGGATAATGAGCACAAAACAGATAAAAATAGGCATAATTGGCTGCGGCAACATCAGCGGGATATATTTAGAAAATTTCAGAAAACTTTTCGGTTTTCTGAAGGTTGTTGCCTGCGCTGACCTTAATCCGGCCAAATCCAGAGCCAGAGCCGATGAATTTGGCATTCCCGCGGCCTGCACCGTAAAAGAACTTCTTTCTAACCCGGATGTTGATATCGTGGTAAACCTGACTATTCCCAACACCCACACCGAGATAAACCTGACTGCGCTTGCGGCCGGTAAACATGTGTATTGCGAAAAACCGCTGGCAATAAACCGTAAAGACGGTCTTAAGGTTCTTAAAGCCGCTGACAAAAAAGGCCTGCTTGTGGGCTGCGCTCCCGATACGTTTTTAGGGGCCGGTTTTCAAACCTGCCGCAGATTAATTGATGACGGCGCTATCGGAAAACCATTGGCCGCGGCCGCTTTTATGGTTTGTCACGGCCATGAGTCCTGGCATCCAAACCCGGATTTTTACTACCAACCCGGGGCTGGACCGATGTTTGATATGGGGCCGTATTACCTTACCGCCCTGATATCGCTGATGGGTCCGGTACGCCGGGTCACCGGCTCGGATAAAGTTACCTTTCCGGAAAGGATTATTACCAGCCAACCGAATTACGGAAAGACAATCAGGGTAAACACCCCAACCCATATCGCCGGAATTATGGATTTTGCCAACAGCGCCATCGGAACGATAACGACCAGTTTTGATGTCTGGGGCGCTCAACTGCCCAGGATTGAAATTTATGGCTCAGAGGGAACCTTGAGCACCCCTGACCCCAACGGCTTTGGCGGGCCAATCCGTCTTCTCCGGGCAAGAGAAAAAGAATGGGTTGATGTTCCGCTAATTAACCGGTACGCGGACAACAGCCGGGGCTTAGGCGTGGCGGATATGGCTCAAGCCATCATTTCCGGCGGTAAACACCGGGCAAACGGAAAGATGGCGTATCACGTACTGGATATAATGCAGGGTTTCCATGTTGCCTCCGAATCAGGAAAACACGTTAAGATCACCAGCAGTTGCGAACAGCCGGAAGTTTTGCCGGTAAACTTATTTTCATGAAGATTCTAATGAACCAAAAAAAAGCGCTGATAGTGTGGGGCGGCTGGAAAGGTCACGAACCCGAACAGTGCGTGAATATTTTCCTACCTTTCCTTCAAAGTCAGGATTACCAAGTGGAAATTTCCGATACTCTGGATACCTACCTGGACCGCAAGAAGATGGCTTCGCTCAGTTTAATTGTGCCGGTTTGGACCATGGGAGTCATCACCGACGAACAGGAACAGGGATTGCTCACCACGCTTAAAACCGGCATCGGCATCGCCGGGTGGCACGGCGGGATGGCGGATTCCTTCCGCAACAACACCGAATATCAATGGATGACCGGCGGGCAGTGGGTGGCGCATCCCGGCGGTATAATAGATTATGAGGTTAATATTATTAATCACGCCGATCCGATTACGGCCGGTCTGCGCGATTTCCGGATGCGCTCCGAACAATACTACATGCACGTCGACCCATCCAACGAAGTACTGGCCACCACCACTTTCAGCGGAAAATGTGGTGATGCTCCTTGGATCAAGGGTTGTGTTATGCCGGTGGTCTGGAAACGCAGGTACGGCAAGGGCCGGGTCTTTTACACCTCCCTGGGTCACGTATCGAGCGATTTTAAAGTACCTGAGGCCTTGGAAATAGTCAAACGCGGCATGCTCTGGGCATCTCTTTAAACGTTTTTTAAAAAACCGCTTGTTCCCGCCATTCAGAAAAAAATAAACAGGTTAGTTACCGGAAGGTTGAGAATGACACTCGTCCTTGCCATACGCCGAAGGAACGAAGGGAGTGCAACTTCTGGCAAGGTTGACGTTTTTGTCGTTTTCGGCTAAAATAATCAGTTTTAAGGAGAAATTTCTATGCCGACTTATGAATACGAATGTTGTGACTGCCCCAACCGGTTCGAGGTCTTTCAGAAGATGACCGAAGAATACTTAAAAGATTGCCCGAAATGCAAGGGAAAGGTACGCCGGCTGGTGGGAACCGGTTCCGGCGTCATCTATAAGGGGGCTGGCTTTTACACCACCGAGTACCGGAGCGAATCATATAAAAAACGGGAAAAAGAAGACCGGGGGACAACGACAGCGGCGGCGCCAACCGAAAAAAAGACAGCGGAGACAAAAACACCGGAAGTAAAGGCGCAAGCAAAAATAAAGGAAAAATAAATTAATGCATAAAATAACCCTGGTGCCGGGCGACGGTATCGGACCGGAAATTACCCGGGTCACGCGGGAAATCGTTGACCGGTTAGACGTTCCGATTGAGTGGGAAGAGATGCCGGCCGGCGAAGAGGCGATGGCGAAATACGGCTCGCCGATGCCGGAAGAACTTCTCGCTTCCATCAGCCAAAATAAAATTTGTCTTAAAGGACCCGTCACCACTCCGATCGGAAAAGGGTATCGCAGTATCAACGTCGCCTTAAGACAGCATTTTAAACTATACGCAAACCTGCGTCCGATTAAGCTCTACGCAGGCGCTCCCAGCCGATACCCGAAGATTGACCTGGTCATCGTGCGGGAAAATACCGAGGACCTTTACTGCGGGATAGAATTTCAGAAAAACAAGGAAGAGACCCTTGAGCTGATTAAGTTTGTGGAAGAAAAAAAGAAACGGAAAATCATTCCGGATTCCGGCATCAGCCTGAAGCCCAATTCGGTTACCGCTTCCGAACGGATTGCCCGTTTTGCTTTTGCTTACGCGGTTAAAAACGGACGTAAAAAGGTGACTGCAGTCCATAAAGCCAATATTCTAAAATATTCCGACGGGCTTTTTCTGGAATGCTGCCGGAGGGTGGCGTTGAAATTTCCGGCTATTACCTTTGAAGACCGCATCGTCGATAATATGTGCATGCAGCTGGTCCAGAAACCGGAACTATACGACGTGATGGTGCTGCCGAACCTTTACGGAGACATTTTATCCGACCTCTGTGCCGGCCTGGTCGGCGGCCTGGGCATGGCAGCCGGCGCCAATATCGGCGAAGACGTGGCGCTCTTTGAAGCGGTCCACGGCAGTGCGCCTAAATATAAAGGACAAAATAAAGTCAACCCGACCGCCCTGCTCCTGGCAGCCGGCCTGATGCTTGACTACCTGGGTGAACAGGCAGCTGCGGAAAAACTGGATAAAGCGATTGCGGAAGTCATCCGTGAAGGCAAAGCGGTAACCTACGACCTGAAACCCGGCAAAACCGAAGGCGTGGTCGGTACCCGGGAGATGGGTGAAGCGATAAAGAGCAAATTAAAATAAGCCGTCACAAAAATATTTGTCATTCTGAGCAATAGCGAAGAATCTCGTTTTTACTGCGAGACCCTTCGCAACCTCGGCTCAGGGTGACACAATCACTATGGTAACTATCGTAATCGGCACTCAGTGGGGCGACGAAGGCAAGGGCAAGGTTATTGACTATCTCGCCGAAAATCATCAGGTGGTCGCCCGGTATCAGGGCGGCGCCAACGCCGGCCACACCGTGGTCGTCAATGGTAAACGCTACATCTTCCACCTGATACCTTCCGGAATCCTGCACCCGCAGGCGGAATGTATCCTGGGTAACGGCGTAGTTATCGACCCGATTTCGCTCATTTCCGAAATTGACTTTTTAAAAAAAGAAAATATTTCCATAACCGGCCGTCTCTGGATAAGCGCCAACAGTCATCTGACTCTCACCAGCCACAGGATGCTGGACCAGGTTGAAGACCAGTACCGGGGAAAGGGGAAATTGGGTACTACTGGCCGGGGAATCGGCACCACCTATACCGACAAAACTTCGCGCATCGGCATCCGGATGGGTGACTTTCTGGATGCGGATACGTTCCGGGAAAAACTGGCCATCAACCTCCAGATGAAGAACTATCTCTTCAAAGAATATTACGGAAAAGAGATATTCCGGCCGGAGAAGATTATCGAAGAATACGCGCCCCTGCGGGAACAACTCAAACCGATGGTAATCGATACCGCAAAGTATCTGAACGATGCTATAGCCAAAGGAAAAAATGTCCTCTGCGAAGGTGCGCAGGGCACTTTCCTGGACATAGATTTCGGCACTTATCCATACGTAACCGCCAGCAACTCCACTGCCGGCGGCGCTTGCACCGGTCTGGGCATCGGACCGACTAAGATGGACCGGGTAATCGGCGTAGCCAAGGCCTATACTACCCGGGTAGGCGAAGGACCGTTTCCAACCGAATCGGACGGGGACATCGGCGAAAAATTAAGGGGTTTAGGCAGCGAGTACGGAGCCACCACCGGCCGGCCGCGTCGCTGCGGTTGGTTTGACTCAGTCCTGGTACGATATGCGTCTATGGTCAATGGTCTGGATAATCTTTTTATTACCAAGCTGGACGTATTGGACACCCTGCCGTTAATCAAAGTGGCGGTTGCCTATCAGGTCGGCCGGGAACGCAGTGGAGATTTTCCTAACGGTTATCGGGCGCTTACAGAAGCTCAGCCAATCTACGAAGAACTGCCGGGCTGGCAAAGCGACATCTCCAAAGTCCGGAAATGGTCCCAATTTCCGGATGCGACCAAAAAGTACCTGGACCGGATTGAAGAATTAAGTGGAACACCGATTACAATGGTCTCTTTCGGCCCCGGCCGCGAGCAGACCCTTGAAAAATAAACGCTGCCCTATCCAGAGCTTTGGATAGGGAACCCGTATTCCCGCACATTTCAGGCGGGAATCCAATCTTTTGTTTGGGCCGCTAGCTCATCAGGTAGAGCACCGCCCTTTTAAGGCGGGTGTGGCAGGTTCGAGTCCTGCGCGGCCTACTTTTAAGCCCACCTGAAAGCAGGACTCGATGGGAGCGAAGTAAGGTGTTGCGACTGATTAAGGAGCAATACCAGCGGGTGGCCTAGTCGAGACGCAGTGAAGTCGAGACAGCCGAGTTGTCAAGTAGTATAGTTTAGGGTTTATCTTTGACTCTCGGTGGAAAGTTGGGTGTCGGGTTTTGCCACCGAGTTCTGCGCGGCCTACTTCGTAAACCTCAGGGCCACAATGCTTTCAAGCGTTTTTGCATTGTGGTTTTTTTGTACAAATTCCGGACTAATACCAAACCGCGATCAGTTGACAATAAATATTTGGAATAGTTTAATATAGGTTGGCAAAAAAAATAAATTGCGAGCACCGAAACTACTTTTTCACACCTAAAAACTACCGATTTCTGTCTAGACGAATGGAACAGATTCATACAACCTACGAAAAAAGGGTATAAATGTACAAATCTGATAATAAAAAAATGGGAAAATTACCCTATTGTTTGTAGGAGACCAAAATTTTGGCGAACAGGGATTCAAAATTGTTAGCGATTATTTCAAAAATATTACTTGTATATTTTGGAATAAAGGAAACGCCGCCGAAAAAAGGAAGAAAACAGCTGAGTATATGGAAAAGCCGGTACAGCTTGATTCCATGATATCCCTGGCCGAACTCTTAGGAACACCTTTTGACTTCATTCGGGTTGACCTATACCTGGTAAATGGCCGGATATATTTTGGCGCACTGACAAATTATCCTGAGAGCGGAAGAACTTCATTTACTCCGGTGTCGCATGATTTTGAGTTGGGTTCGAAATGGAAATTAGTTCATGAATACTGGAAGCATAAAAATTATGTCTTTTTATAAAATTCGCTTTGCCCGTTCAACCGATATTACATCCGTTATTTCGCTGATGGAACCTTACAATATGCACCATATCCCATCTCCGGAGATGGACAAATTGAATTATAAGTTTTTTTTAATTGCCGAATCGAAAGGCAAGCCGGTGGGAGCGGCAGGATTTACATTCCTGTCAGCCGAAACAGGGAAGACCACCTTAATGGCTGTTCATCCGGAATTTATCCATTGCGGTATAGGGAAAAAACTTCAGCGGATGCGGATGGAGATTCTTGCCGGACTTGGTTGTACTAAAATAATTACTAACGCCGACAGACCTGAAATTATTGCCTGGTATAAAAAGCATTTTAATTACAAAGAGGTAGGTAAGGTACCAAAGATACACTCCTTCGGCCATAAAGATATACCGAAGTGGACAACTCTTGAGGCGGATCTTACTAAAATTTCTTGGCGGAAAGAACAACCCAAGAAAATCATAATCAACTTTGCGCCGACCGGAATGATCCCTCGAAAAAAAGATAATCACAATCTTCCCACGACACCTATCGAAATAGCTGATGATGTTTTCAAAGCAGCAGAAAAAGGAGCTTCTATTGTTCATTTGCATGCTCGAGATGACAATGAAGAACCGACTCCGGACCCAACAGTCTTTGCCGAGACTATATCTCGTATACGGGATAAATGTCCTGATTTAATAATTTGCGTAACTACCAGCGGCCGCAATTATTCTGATTTCAGTAAAAGATCGGCGGTTTTAAATATGTTGGGTTCCGTAAAACCAGACATGGCCTCACTGACCATGGGTTCCATGAACTTTCCTCAACAAAGCAGCGTAAACCAACCATCAACTATTATGGGATTAGCCGAAAAAATGTTAAAAAACGACATAAAACCGGAATTGGAGATATTTGAGATAGGGATGCTTGATTATACAAAATATCTTTTCCGGAAAGGCTTTTTAAAATTGCCGTTGTACTCAAATCTTATCTTAGGTTCATTGGGCACAATGCATGCCTCTGAACAGAATTTTCACTTTCTGTTGAAATCCTTACCTCCGCATACTTACTGGACAGCCGCTGGTATCGGTCATTTTCAGCAAATAGTCCACAAAATGGCAATCAGTAGAGGAGGAATCAGGGTTGGTTTGGAAGACAATATTTATTTGGACCAGCAAACAAATCAATTGGCAACCAATCTCGATTTAATTAACCTTGTTTTAAACTATGCCTCGGCGGCCAAGCGGGACATTGCCACCCCTCAGGAAGTGAGGGAATGGTTGGAACTTTCTATCTCGAATTAACCATATTTTTAATGTTGCTATGGGGGGGTTGACTTTCTCCCTGAAAACCATTTCCTCTAAAAATATGTATCCGCAAGACAAAAGGTAGTTTGTGCCAAATTTGTGCCAAACCAAAAGGAAAATAGGTCCGAAAGCCCTTTTAAGTCGGGTGTGACAGGCTTGAATCCTTATGTTCATAAGGATTTAAGGAGTGCGAAGTCAGGAATTGCGACTGATTAAGAAGCAATACCAGCGGGCCCCGCATAGGCGGCCGTTGCCTTCTACGGGGCGACTGGCCGACCCGAGGCGTGGTGGGGGCCAGGCGGTAAGGGCTTCGAGGAATGTAGGGCGGTCTTTATAATTACCCACCATCCGATTCAGCGCTTCACACCAATCCGGAGCACCCTCGTCTGTCCCAGCTTCATCGGCAGGACGAGTTTCGGTCCCCGGCCGAGCGTCTCGCCGGTCAGCACGTCCCTCACCGCGTCAGCTCTGCCGGTGTCCAGCGTGACCGGTCCATCTTGCGATGCGTGCAGCGAGAGGTACGGCCCGTTCCCGTAGACGTTGCAGTTCACATCCGTGAAGAGGTGCACTCCCGCCTCGCGGGCCGCCAGCCGGATCAGGTCGGTGCTGAACCCCGGCACGCCGACGAAGATTGAGACGCCGGAAGGCAGTCGGCGCAGGGCTACGGCCGTTGAACCGTCCGGATAGGTGGCCAGGATTTCATCGGG